>NZ_JALPQE010000005.1:0-377961 GCF_023195575.1 Aliiroseovarius sp. S2029 | reverse complement strand
CTTCCTGGTCAATCCGGCGGTGTTCAACGGCTGAGCCCTGTTCGGGCGTGTTGCATCAACACCCGCCCTGACAGAACTGACTTAACTGACAAAACCGGGCGCGATGCCCGCCAGAACGGGGTTCTGTCGGTTTTGTCGGTTTCGTCAGGGGGGGCATGGGAAACGAATACGATTGCGTGAAAACGACTTAGTTCACCGAACCTGACAATCCTTTATGTCAGAACTTTGCAACAATATCTGCTCGTCAAAGACAGTCAAATCCTAATCGCTCTCGTCATCATCTTCGGCGAACATATCCAACTGGTCCCCGGCCACCACAGCTTTGCCCGGGGCCTTACGTTCCCCGGGCGTGGGCGTCGGCAGATCGGCTGCAACGAAGCAGGGACCGGCCACGACCTTGTCGAGCGCCATTTCAAGCTCCGGCTCCATGGCAAGTGTCGCTTCCAGCACCCAGAGCAGTTCCAGCAATTCATCACTCATCCGCGCGGTCCAGCGTTCGGGGCGGATATCATCAAGGGGCGAGGATTTCTTGCCCGCCCGCTTCTTCATCCGGTAGCCCAGCCACGACTGCACGACCTTCAGCCCCGATACCTCGAACTCCCAGACCTCGGGCGATACCGGGCCGAATCGCCCGCCACCGACAGCAATCTCGCGTGTGGCCTCGTTATAGGCGTATTTGACCGGATAGTGCGCCGGATCGGCGGACACGCCCTTGATCGTCGTGGCCTTGCCCTGCGGCACCTCGTCGCCGCGATCCTTGTCCCGGAATCGTTCGGCATAGGTATGCAGCCAAATCAGCTTGCGTCCTAGTTTCGCGGTCTCGGCAAAGGTCTTGCCATCCTTGGTCAGCGGGACGCGCGGGCCGGGGGTTTCAAGCTCATTCCAGAAACGCCGGGTATAGGATTGCCCGCCCAGCAGAGCATAGACATAGGCCGCAAGGTCTTCGGCATCCGGCGTGGTGCCGTATTCCGCGCCAAGGGCATCGAGCAGACCGGCGGTCACGTTCGGTTCGGTTCCGGCGGCGTCCCGGTAGAGGGGGATCACGTCCTTGCCGCCGAACGAGCCCCGGAAATAGTGTTGGTCGGGAATATCCGCAGAGACTGAGCAGATTGCGCCGTGACCGCAAATCAAGGTATCGGGGCAAACCAAGAAGGTCTGTTTCTCCCCATCGAGCCGACCGAGGGATGGGCGAATAAAGTCACCCACCCGGAAATCATAGAACGCGAAGTGTCGGTCAAACGAGCGATAGCCGTAGCGGACCGTATTGGGCTGCGGGGTCGCTGGTGTCAGGTCGCGGATGGGCATTTCGCCGTGCCCGGAAAGATCGGGTTGAGTCACGATGTGGCCGATCTTTCTGTCGCGCGATTCCTTAAAAAGGGCTTTTCGGTCCTGCGCCTTCGTGTTGCGCAATCGTTCCCAACGCGCACCAAGAACGGATTCCGTTTCGCCTATGGGCCAGCTTCGATAGAAGACGGCTCCGGCTGTGTGGTAGGGGAAAAGGTCGATAGTGCGCGGCCAATCGAAATATGCACCTTTTCCGAGCGGCATAAACGGGGCTTGCCATTCGTCGGAGCAGTCATGCCAATCGAATTTGCTCAGGTCAGCCTTCCCAGCGAGAATGGCTAGTTTCGCGTCTCGGCTATCCGCTTCAATTTTGGCATATCGCACCTTGGCAGGTTTATCCGGGTTCTGCTTGGTTCCCCTAACGCCCATCGCAATCGCAACCGGGATCTGAATGGCGAATACATTTGGCGTCTTGCGCGCACCGAGATTGTCGCCGCCAAGGTCGAGAATCCACAGTTCATCGAAGCTGCGGCGCATCATTTCCCGAACGCCGACAAACCCCGGCCCGACTAGATAGCTCGACGCTGTAATGAAGCTGATGATGCCGCCGCATTTCTGCGTCTCAAACATTCGCCAAAGCGCCCAGCGCCAGAAATAGACATAATCGTTAAAGATCACTTGCAGGTTCAAACCCTTTCCCGCGTCTCTGGCGGGCTTCAAGAAATCCTCAAAGATCGGGCGTTCACCCTGTTCTTCTTGTTTCGCGCCGCCTTCGATCTGGTCGCCAAACCGGACCCAACCGCCCTTGTTCGCCTTAGTCCCGTCCTCGTTGCGCCGTTCTCTGTCATAGGGCGGGTTGCCCAGACACACGAGAACATCCCCGCCCTGCTTCACCTTGCGCGCGGCCTCGTGTTCCTGGGTCAACGCGCGATAGGTCAGCGTCAGTCCGCCGGGTGGTGCCGCATTCGGGCTTTCCAGCGTGTCGGCCAGGTAGATGTTCAGCCGTTTGTCCAGCTTTTCCTCGGGTTCGCCCGCCGCCGCCTTGGCGTCGTTCATCGCGCCTTCCAGCGCCTGTGTCAGCCGCAGGTGGGCAACAGCGTAGGGGCCAACCAGCACCTCGAACCCGTGCATATTCTCGGCCATTTGGCGCGCGCGGGCGGGCACCGCGCCGGGGCCGGACCGCTTGCGCACCTTTTCCAGCCCGTGTTTCACCGCCGCAACGGGATAGGTGCCGGTGCCCACCGCCGGGTCGAGGAACACCACGCCATCGTCGGCAAAGCCCAGCTTCTTGCCGAACCGCTTTTCCAGCAGCTCCGAGGCCAACCGAACCTGCAATTCCACAACTTCGCGCGGAGTATAGTAGACGCCATAATCCTTGCGCAGTTTCGGGTCATAGGCGGCAAGGAAGTCCTCATAGAAATACAGCCAGAGATCGGGCTTCGATTTCAGGAAGTCGTGCGGGTTTAGCGCTTCTAGCGAGCGCTGCAACATCTCGAAACCGACAACCAGTTCCTTGCGTGCATCGGGCTGCCCAAGCAGTTCGAGGGTCCGGGCCAGCAAGCCGTTGTTTGCGTCGAGCGTCTTGGCCGCATCTGTCGGGTCGAGCTTATTCGCGCCGGACAGGCGTGCCAACATCATCGCGTAAGTCACGGTCTGGGCATAAGCGTCCGCGAATTTGGCATCGTCGGAATCAGGAAAGAAGAACTGCCGCCATTCATTGGCAAGTAGGCCAACGGCGGAGCCTCTCTGTCCGAGTGCATTCTCGACCTCAGACCGCAGAAAGCGGCTCAGTGGAGCGAGGTAATTGGCAAGACCGGACGGGGTATGCGGCACATTTGGCTGCCATCCCAGAAAGTCGCGGAATATGCGTTCGAGCCCTTCGGCATCGTCCTTGGTTGCCGCTGCCGTGCCCTTTTCGGTTGGGTCGTCATGTAGGCGGACGATGGGCTGGCCGTCTGGGCGTTCGCCGGATCGGTAAAGAGACCATTCGCGGCCATCGGTATAGATCAGATTCGGCAGCCCTTTCAGTTTCTGCCATTGCTCTTTGTTGTGCTTGCCTTTCAGCTTTGGCGCGTCGGCCCCGAGACCAGGCGCTTTCAATTCGATATAGCCGCAAATCAGACCGCCGACATAGATCGCAATGTCTGGGCGGACCTTGTGTTCAGATAGGTGCGTTTCGGTCCGAGTCTCGACGGTCAGCCCATATTTCGCGCCAGTATCAACAAAAAGCTTGGCGACCTCGGGTTTCAACTGATCTTCAGGCGAGGCAGCGCCGGGAAGTGCGCACTTCGCCCTCAACTTACTCGCGAACAATTCAAGATCAGACAGTTCCATCCGCGCCTCATAACATCATTTTTCTCTAGTGATATTGATAGTTTGCCTTTAGGGGAAGGTTAATCTCTAGTTCGGGTCTCGAAATCTGACTAGTTGCCGAATTCGAGATTCGGCCTTCCTTTTATCGGCACTTGACCCTTCGAGTGAACGGTCGCAACGGCAGGCCGTGCCTGTAGATTTCGAAACGCCAGCACAATTGACTTCCCTAGATGAAGCAAAACGGTTTCTTGCCGTTTAGATCTTCAACTTTGATAGCCGCCCGAGGAAAATCCTAACATCAAATGACAATTGCCGTTGGGGGATATATTGGGGGATGCGCTTCAGGCTCAGCAAAACAATCTATAAGTATCAATATCTTATAAGAATAAGTGGCGGACAGGAAGGGATTCGAACCCTCGAGACGGTTTCCCGCCTACGCACTTTCCAGGCGCGCGCCTTCGACCACTCGGCCACCTGTCCGAGGGCGTTGCTACAGCAAAAACCCAAGCGGGTTCAAGCGGTCATTGTGTTTTTCCGCGTGGATTGTCGTACCACGGCCCGGGCAGGGCTGTATGGCGAAGGCGTTGGCGGATTTGGCTCGGATCAGTCCGCCAGGTGGATGCTGAATCGCCGGTTCAGACGGCTTTTCTTTTCGACCTTGCCGAACCGCACCGGCCCGATCTCGGACGTGCGGCGCACATGGGTGCCACCGCAGGGTTGCAGGTCAGTCTGTTCCTCAGCCGTGCCGATCCGCACCAGACGCACCCGCCCTGCCCCTTTCGGAGGTTGAACGGACATGGTTTTCACCAGACCGGGATTAGCGTCCAGTTCGGCTTCGGTGATCCAACGCTCGCTGACCTCAAGATCGCGGGCGATCAGCGCGTTCAGCGCGTCTTCCAGCACCTGCTTGTCGGCGGGGGGCGTCTCCATCGCGAAATCCAGGCGCGATTTCTCGGCCCCGATCTGGCCACCGGTCACGGGCAAGGGAATGACCACGGACAGCAAATGCAAGGCCGTGTGCATCCGCATGTGACGCAGGCGCAGTTCCCAGTCGAGCGATTGCATGACCTGCGTGCCCACAGGGGGCAGGTCCGCACCGTCTTGCGGAACAAGCGCAATGTCTTCGCCGTCACCTTTCAACGTGTCGACCACCTCCATCGCCCCGCCCTCCCAGCGCAGGTTGCCGCGATCCCCCGGCTGCCCGCCGCCGTTCGGATAGAACAGCGACCGGTCCAGAACCACACCGCGCGCCGCGTGCGCAACGACACGGGCCGGGGCCTGCCGCAGATAAGCGTCCTGACGAAACAGGGCCTCAGTCATCGCCGTCCTCGCCGGACAGATCATCCATGTCTTCGCTGGTCAGCATTTCGGTGGATGCGGCGGGCTTTGCCGCCTCGGGTCTGGGGGCGGCTTCCGTGTCCTTGGCCTCGGCCGGTTTGGCCGGGGCGGCGCCGGTCAGCGTCTCGGGATTGCGCAGCCAGATGTCGCGTTGTGCAAACGGAATCTCGATCCCTTCTTCGACGAAGCGGTGGGCGATTTCGTGGTTGATCTCACTCTTCACGCTCAGCATGAAATTGACATCGCTCAGGATCGCACGGATTTCGAAATTCAGGCTGTCGGCGCCAAAGCCCTGAAACACCACGGACGGGGGCGGGTCCACCGTGACCATCGGATGGTTTTCGGCAATTTCGCGCAAAATTGCTTCGATGCGCCGCGTGTCGGACCCATAAGCCACACCGACCGGAATGATCACCCGCCCGATCGAATTGCCGCGCGTAAAGTTCGTCACCACCCCTGACACAAGGTCACTGTTGGGCAGGATCACGTCGGTCCGGTCGAAGGTTTCGATCCGGGTCGCGCGCACGGAAATGTCGCGCACATAGCCCATCTGTCCGCCGACCTCGATCCAGTCACCTTCCGTGATCGGGCGTTCGATCAGCAGGATGATGCCCGACACGAAGTTGGACACGATGGTCTGAAGGCCGAACCCGATGCCGACCGACAGGGCACCGGCGATGATCGCGATCGAGCTAAGGTCGATGCCCGCAGTGGTGATGGCGATCACCGCGGCCAGGAAAATCCCGAGATACCCAACGCCGACCGCGATGGCGTTTTGTCCGCCCTTGTCCAGCCGCGTTTTCGGCAGGATCGAACTGCGCAGGGCCGATTGCATTGCCCGCGTGGCCACATAACCAATGCCGAATATCAGTGCGAAGACCATGAACGTGCGCGGTGTCACCCGCGCCTCGCCCAGTTGGAACCCTTGCTGGAAGGTGGCCCAGAGCTCTGACAACTCGGTCGGCCGCACCCCCCAGATCAGCGCCAGGATCGGCAGCGACAACAGCACCAGCACCGAAGTCATCAGCACCGGCAGAAGGGCCTGATCGGCCTCGGTTTCGTCGATCTTGCGCACGGTGCCATAGAGGCTGATCAGGAACACATGCACCAATGCCAGCACCGAAATCATGCCCATGGTCAGAACCATCGGAAACAGCAGCGATGTGGCCAGCGTCGTATAGCCGATGGCCGCCAGCACCGGGGTGACGATCCCCACCAGCGCACAGGCGCGTCCCATCAGCAGAACCGCACGCTCCCGGAAGGTTCGGCTGTCCCCTTCCGATTGCAGCTTGATGTGATTGTTCAGGGTCCGGCCCATCCGCATCAGCAGGTATCCGGTGGCAAGGATGACGGGGAAGGCCAGCACCGAAAACGTGCCAGCGGAATAGCCTTCTTGCGCCGAGAGGTTGGTCAGGATGGGCCAGAAGCCCAGAAGCATCCCCAGAAGTGCCACGTTGATACGCGCCTCTGTGCGCAGCGCGGCGCGCGGCATGTCGATCAAAGGTGCGCCGCCGCCTTCCGTGGCAAACAGGCGGGTGCCGATCCAGAGGCTGCTGAACAGGCTGAACCCGAACCAGGGCAGCACATCCGCAATTACCTGCCCACGCAGGCCCAGAACGCCCGCAAGGTTCAGCGCCACCATCAGGACAAATATCCCGACCATCGGCGCAAGCACCTGACCGATCGAGACGATGAAGCCGATCACACCTCGCGCCGATCCACGCCGCCGGGCGCGCGCCATGTCGCCAAGCTGCATGATCCAGACCCGACTGCGCACCAGAAGCAGGATGGCAATCACCAGAAACAGCAAGGTCAGCGGCAGATCCGACCGAAGGTCCTGCCGTTGCGCATCGCTGCCCCAGCTTTCGCGTATCTCGGAGACGGCAAGGCCAAGGGTTGTTTTCAGATCGTTATATGCCTGTGGCCAAAGCGCCGGATTGATCGGGCTTGGACCCAGCGCCAGCATCTGATCGGTCTGCCGCGACCGCATCAGCGCATCAATCTCGCGGATCAGCACATCCGCACGCGAATGGGCTTCTTCCGCCTCCTGCACCGGCAAGCGCGCGGCGTTCAGCTTGGTCGTCAACTCGCTGCGTCTTTGGGTCAGGACCGCTGGTTCCGATCCGGGGGTTTCCGGTTCCGGTCCCAGGGTCGACAATTGCGTCTTCAGCGTGTCGATGCGGAGCGAGTTTTCCTTCTGCGCATCGCTGAACAGGTTGCGCCAGTCGGTCAGTTCCTGCCGCAGATCATCCAGAACCTTGTCCGAGACGCGGTCTTGCTCGATGGCCTGTTCGGCACGGTCCGCGACTCGATCCCATGCTGCGTAATCCGGGGATCCGTCATCGCGAACCACATAGGCCGGGGGGCGCTCGGCCTCCGGCTCGGCCCCGTCCTGAGCCAGCACCCCAAACGCGGTGACAATCAGCAGAAAGGCCGCCAATACGGCCGTCAGAAGGCGGGTCATTCGACCTCCTCAAACACCTCGGGCAGCAACACGGGGCCACGATCCAGCCAACCCGGCACCGGCAGTTCCTTTTCCCGCAGGAAATCGGGGTTGAACAGTTTCGACTGATAGCGGGTGCCATAGTCGCACAGGATGGTGACAATCGTATGCCCCGGCCCCATCTCTTTCGCCATGCGGATGGCGCCGGCCACGTTGATCCCGGATGACCCGCCAAGGCACAGCCCCTCGTCCTGCAACAGGTCAAAGACGATGGGCAGCGCCTCTTCGTCGGGCACCTGCCAGGCCATGTCGGGGGTGAACCCTTCAAGGTTCCTGGTGATCCGCACCTGCCCGATCCCCTCGGCGATCGAACTGCCCTCCATCGCGATCTCACCGGTGGTGTAATAGCTGTAAAGCCCCGCGCCCATCGGATCGGCGATGCCAATCTTGACGCCTTTGGGCTGCAAGGCCATGCCGACACCCGCCAGCGTGCCGCCTGATCCGACCGCGCAGACGAATCCGTCCACCTTGCCGTCGGTTTGTTGCCAGATTTCGGGACCGGTCGTTTCAATATGCGCGTCGCGGTTGGCGGTATTGTCGAACTGATTGGCCCAGATCACGCCATTGGGTTCAGTCGCGGCCAGTTTTTCCGCAAGACGACGCGAGTAATGCACGAAGTTGTTCGGGTTGCGATAGGGGGCGGCGGGCACCTGCACCAGTTCGGCACCAGCCAGCCTGAGCATATCCTTCTTTTCCTCGGACTGGGTTTCGGGAATGACAATCACTGTCTTGAACCCCATCGAGGCACCGACCAGCGCCAGGCCGATGCCTGTGTTGCCTGCCGTGCCTTCGACAATCGTGCCGCCCGGCTTCAATTCGCCCCGCGCAACCGCATCCTTGATGATATAAAGCGCCGCGCGGTCCTTGACCGACTGACCGGGGTTCATGAACTCGGCTTTGCCCAGAATCTCGCAGCCCGTTTCCTCGGACGCTTTTTTCAGACGAATCAACGGCGTGTTGCCGACGGTCGCTTCCAGGTCCTGCTTGATATCCATTCTCTGCCCCATGTGTCGCGTTTCCCTACAATCTGTAGGGGTTGGCAGATTGGGGTTCAAGGGGGCGCAGGTCAGCTTCGCCTGCGAACCGCCTCACGGTTCAGTGACAGCCAAAGCGCGCAGAGGACCAACGGACCGCAGGCCGCTTCGCCGCTGGCCACCAATGCCATCAAGTGATCGAAGGGGATCACATGGCTGCGAATATCTTCGGCCTCGGCTTCGGCGCCACCGACCCCCGCAACGTCGTCTGGCAAATCGCACAGGGCAACGAAGGTATAGAAATACTCGGTGTTCGATCCGGGGCTGGGATAGTGGTGCGGCAGGTCGATCAGACGATCAAGCGTCAGCCCGGTTTCTTCGCGCGCTTCCCGGTGCGCCGTGTCTTCCGGTGTTTCCCCCGCATCAACGCGGCCCGCGATGGGTTCCAGCGTCCAGGGGTGCGGATCGCCGCGCATATGCGGCCCCATGCGGAACTGTTCGACCAGCATCACCCGATCCCGCGCAGGGTCATAGGGCAGGACGATCACCGCATCGCCTCCGACAAAGGCCGCGCGGTTGACCACCTCGCTCATCTCGCCAGAGTAGCGGCGGAAGGCAAGGTCCTGTTCCTCCATCGTGAAGAACCCGGCATAGGGGCGCGCGCTGGCGTGGACGTCGATATCCCCTGCCCCGAAATCCGCGCGCAGGGTGGTGGGTGCGGTGCTGGCACGCGCCCGCACACGGCTGGCCGCACGGGTGCGGATCATCGGAAACCGCTGGGCAACCACCTGCGCCGAGACCTTGCCGAAATAGGACATGACCTCGTCCGCCGCTTCCAACGTCATCTCGCCCCACTGCGCGACCCAATCGTCCAAAGACCACGGCGCACCGGACGTCCACAGGCCGGGCGCTGGGAAATAGACTTCGGCGGTCACGGTATCGGTTGTGCCATCGGGCTTCACCGCAACCTCTTTCAGCGCGTAATCAAACCCGCCCTCATAGAAATCAAGCCGGGCGCGGGCGGTGTCGCTGAGCCCTTCGACCAGCAGACCGTGGGCGGTCGCGTCCGCATCTTCCTGAATGGTGGGAAAGGGTTGGTCCTTGACCCAGCTGATGCGGTGACCGGACAGAGTCGCGGGGCGCGTGCGATAGCGTTCACCGGCCAGCACAAGGTCAAGCAGCGGCAGATGGCACAGCGTGCCATAAAAAAACATCGTCGTCACAGGGTTAGCCCCATTTGCGCGCAGCGTTGAAGGCGCACCACGACGCCAGCCCCCCACCAAGCAGAACCGCGACCATGACCTCTCCCGTCGCGTATTTCTGATAAAAATCCACGCTGATCATGAAAATATCCTGCAATGCCTCGATCGGCCCGTCATAGGCCTTGCGCAGACTTTGCTGGATCATGATGGCAAAGGCAAAGATAAAGAACGTAAGGCCGGCCTGAACCAAAGCGGTGGTGAAGGCGTTGGCCCCCACGCTGCCCAAACGCTGATCCGCCCGCGGACCAAGAAATTTCCACCCGACAAACAACCCCACCAATGCAAAAATCGGCGACAGTTTCGACAAATCGCGGCCTTCTTCCATCAGGGGTTTGATCAGTTCGGCACAGAACCACCCTGTCGCGGACAGGATCAGGGCAGCAACCAGTTTCGCGGCTGTGGGCATCAAGACCTCCTGCAGTATCGGCCGTTCAGCCGATGTTTTCACAGGTTGTTATGGCCATTTTAAGGCAAATTTATCGGCAACGTATACGCAGTGACACGCGAACGACGCCTGTCAGTCCTCCAGTGCCCGTGACCCCCGGGTCACTCGGGGTTTTTCAGCGTGACCTGCACCACGTCACAATTGCCGGAATGAAAGGCCGCCGCGCAGGAGGTCAGATAGAAGTTCCACATCCGTTTGAAGCGGTCATCAAACCCAAGGGCCGCGACCTGCCCCCATTTCGCGTTGAACACCTCGTGCCACCGCCTGAGCGTTGCCGAATAGCTTTCCCCGAACGCGATCTGGTTGCGAAACGCAAGCCCGGCTTTCTCGACCTCGGCGCGCAGCACGGTCTTGGACGGCAGCATCCCGCCCGGAAATATGTATTTCTGAATGAAATCAACGCCCTTTCGATAGACGTCAAACCGTTTTTCGGTGATCGTGATGATCTGTAACACGGCCTGCGCGCCGGGACGCAGGCATTTGCGCACGGTGCCGAAATAGATCGGCCAGTATTTCTCGCCCACCGCCTCGAACATCTCGATCGACGCGATGCCGTCATACTGACCTTTTTCGTCACGATAGTCCTGCATCTTGATCGTCACCAGATCGGACAGACCCGCCTTGCGGATACGCTCGACCGCGAAGTCATGTTGTTCCTGGCTGATGGTCAGGCCCGTAACGCGGATACCTTTCCTTGCCGCATGTTCGGCAAAGCCGCCCCAGCCACAGCCGATTTCCAGCACATGATCGCCCGGCCCCACCCCCATCTGATCAATCATCGAGGCGTATTTCTGCTCCTGTGCCTTCTCCAGACTGTCCTGCCCGCTGCGGAACAAGGCAGAGGAATAGGTCATCGTGTCATCCAGCCAAAGCGCATAGAAATCATTGCCCAGATCATAGTGATAGCTGATGTTCTTCTTCGCCCGGCTTTTGGTGTTGGACTTCATCAGGTGGCGCATACGTTCATAGGCGCGCAGGAAAATCTGGCCGGGAAACCCGTCATACAGAACGTCATTGTCGTCCTGTAAAAGGTCCAGAAACGCCTGCAAGTCTGGTGTCGACCAGCCACCGTCGATATAAGCATCGCAAAAGCCCAGATCGCCTTCGCGGATCAGGCGGGCGAACACATCCGGGTCATGCACACACAGTTCGGCAACAAAGCCCGGATGCGCCCCTTCGGCACGAAACCGGCGCCCGTCCGGCATCACGAAATCCAACCGCCCGCGATTCATCCGGCATGCGATCTCGAACACATTGCTGAAATAGCGTGGCAAATGCGTTTGCCCCGCCGTGCTGGTCAGGATCATATCACCCCCCAATGTTCGCGATCCGTCCTGCCCAAGGCTAGGACGGAGGGGGCGTGGCTGACAAGATGGTCGCTTTGCAGTCGCAACAACGCCTGCTGCGAGTGCAAAAACCGGTGTCGGGGGATGAAGGGCGCCCGCCGATTACATCAATCTTTCCGTTCAAGCCCTTGATATTAATTACGATCAAAGAACATGATCGAGAGCATCCATCAATTTCGCCACTTCGCTTTCAGACGTGTAATGGGTGAAGCTGACCCTCAGCACCCCCAGCGCCGGGTCGATGCCCAACGCCGTCAGCGCCCGCACGGCATAGAAGTCGCCGCCCCCGGCCAAGATCCCCAGCGGCGCCAGGCGTTCGGCCAACCCTGCCGCCGGGCTTTGCGTGGCGATCGCGACCGTCGGGGCGCGGCCTTCTGCCCGCGTCGGCCCCAGCAAGCGCACCGAGTTTTTCGAGGTCAGGTAATCAAGCAAGGGCTGCAACAGCCGCCCCTCATGCGTGCGCATCAGGTCGTGCACCCCGGCCGCCCGCGCCGACACATCGCCGGTGATGCCGTGATGTGCCGCCATTGCATCGAAATAATCCGCCATCCCGGCAGACGCCGCGATCTGCGCGTGATCGGGTCCGGCAGGGGTGAACCGCTTGTAGAGCACGTCCCCGTTGAAGAAATGCCCCTGATTGGGCAGAGCCGCGCCCAGCGCGCGGCGGATCACCATGATCCCCTGATGCGGCCCATAGGTCTTGTAGGCGGAAAACAGATAGATATCAGCGCCCAACGCGTCGACATTCACAAACCCATGCGGGGCGTAGCTGACGCCATCGACACAGGTGAACGCCCCCGCTGCACGCGCCTTGGCGCAGATGGCGGTGACGTCATTGACCTCGCCCACCACGTTCGAGCAATGGGGGAAGCAGACAAGTTTGACCTTTCCGTCGCCCAGAAACGTGTCCAGCGCCGCCGGGTCCAGATGGCCCGTGTCGGGGTCAATCTGCCACTCTCGTACCTCGAACCCGTCCTCTGCAAGCCGTCGCCACGGACCGGAGTTCGCCTCATGATCCTGATTGGTCACGACAATGGCCGCACCTTCGGGCAGATACCGGCGAAACGCCTGCGCCAGCACATAGGTGTTTTGCGTGGTCGACGGGCCAAAGCTCAGCTCATCCGTTTCGACCCCCATCATCGCGGCCAGACCTGTCCGGGCCTCGTCCATCTCGTCCCCTGCCAGACGCGAGGCATCATAGGGGCCGTAGGGCTGCACTTTGCGCTGATGGTAATACCGGGTCAGCCGGTCGATCACCGGTTTGCAGGCATACGACCCACCAGCATTCTCAAAAAACGCCTGCCCTTGCAGCGTCGGCTCCGAGAAAGCCGGAAACTGGGCGCGCACCCATGTGATGTCCAACTCGCTCATGGCGGCTCCTTCGCTTCTGTTCTGGTGGGGTTCCTGACGGAACAGGGCGCGCGTGCAGGCGCGCTGTCGCCCCGGACGCTTTCTGGCTATCTGCCATATGAGAACGGGTCAAGCGTCGCGACTTCGCACGACACCGGGGCGCTTGGGCGCAGAGGGGCAAGGTGATGCCCTGCCCCAATGTCCGTGTGACGATATCCTAAAGGCTCATCAGCGTGTCGGCGTCCAGCATCGCGGCTGCCATCGCATCTGGCGCGGCAACGGTCACGCCGTCCAGCAGCACGTCTTTTTCAGCCCCTTTGTTGGGCAGATAGATCGCGCAGACCTCGACCTTTGCGCCCGGCATCCCCATGATCTTCTGCATCAACTGCTGCGGTCCAACGCCCAGCGGCTTTTGCGGGGCGGTCGCGCTTTCGGGGGCGTCTTTCAACGCCAGATCGGCGGCGGGTCCGCACAACATCACATGCGGCGCAGCACCTTGTTCGGCGGATTTCATCGTCAGCACCATCGCCATCATCTGGGTCTGTGCTTCGGGCGCGGTCAGGATGGTAACAAGGGTATCGTCGTCATCCGCATGGGCGGTGCCGGCCAGCGCGGCCAGCCCGATTGCGGCGGCGGTCAGGGTCGTCTTGAGCGAAAACTTGGTCATGTAATCTGTCCTTGAATAACGGGTGAGCCCACACGCGGCAGAGGAATTGCCATCCACGCGTCAGCGGGCGGGGCGACATGCCCCGCCGCAAGGGCTACGCGATATATTCAAGACAAGGAATGCGTCAATTCGCGCCGCGACGAACCGCCTCATACCGGGGCGTGGACGGTCAGCCGTTCACGTCCACAACAACACGCCCCTTGACCTGCCCTTTCAGGATATCAGCACCCAGAGCGGGAAGGTCTTCCAAGGTCGCGGGGCTTATCATGGCCTCAAGTTTGTCCATCGGCAGGTCCCTGGCAATCCGCTGCCACGCTCGCAGACGGTTGTCATAGGGCTGCATGACACTGTCGATCCCCAAAAGGTTCACCCCGCGCAGCAGGAAGGGAATGACCGTCGCGGGCAAGGCTGCCCCCCCTGCAAGCCCCACAGCGGCGACACTGGCGCCATATTTCATCTGCCCCAGCACGCGGGCCAGCATGTCGCCGCCCACGGCATCCACACAGCCCGCCCAGGTCTCGGCCTCAAGCGGGCGCTTGGTGGTCTCGTTCAGCTCTTCACGCGGCACGATGGACGACGCCCCGAGCCCCTTCAGATACGCCGCCTGGTCGGGTCGCCCGGTGACGGCGGCCACGTCATAGCCAAGATTGGCAAGGATCGCGGTGGCGACCGACCCCACGCCCCCGGCCGCGCCGGTGACAAGCACCGGCCCCTGCCCCGGTTTCATCCCATGATCTTCCAGCGCCATCACCGCGAGCATCGCGGTGAACCCCGCCGTGCCGACCGCCATCGCCTGCCGGGTGGTCAAACCATCCGGCAGCGGCACCAGCTTGTCCGCGTTAATGCGCGCCTTCTGGGCATAGCCGCCCCAGGTCACTTCGCCCACGCGCCAGCCGGTCAGAACCACCTTGTCGCCGGGCTTGTATCGGTCATCGTCGGACGTTTCCACGGTGCCTGCATAGTCGATCCCCGGCACATGGGGATAATTACGCACCAGCCCCCCGCCCTTGGGCGACAGGCACAATCCGTCTTTGTAGTTCACGGTGGAATATTCGACCGCGACGGTCACATTGCCATCCGGCAACTGATCCTCGGATATCTCTTTGAGAGAGGCTTGGGCCAGCCCCGCCTCGTCCTGCTCCATCATCAGTGCTTTGAACATAATCTCTCTCCTTTAGCAGAGTTCAGCGCCCCGGGCCTTTCCAGTCGATCTGGCAAATCTCGGCGGATCGCCCGTCGAAATCCCACACCCGTCCATGCGCGCGCAGCTTGCCCTTGGTGGCGGTGGCGACGGTGATGTCCGGCCCCATCCAGTATTGCGTGTTCCGGATCACGATATCCTCGTCCGGGTTGGCCCCGTCCACCGGATGCACCACCCCGGCAATCTTGCGCCCCACGGTGATGTGGCGGGTTTTGCCTTCGGTCTCATAGGTGACGGGCTGGCGCTCGGCGCCCAGAAACTCGCCCACCAGCATCTGGAACAGGCCCGTGGTGCCCTTGGCGGCCCCGGAAAAGATCGTCACCAACGCCTCATAGGCGTCATCACTGGCGCGCTCATCGACGAACAGCGCCACTTTCCAGTTCCCGCGCCCCATATTACCGGGGATCTCGATCATCAGGCCAAGGTTCAGGCCAGACAGGTCGATGTCTCCATATTGCCCACTGTCGATCCGCACCCCGCCCCATGTCTGGCAGTGACCTTCCGTGGGCGGGTGCTTGCCAAGGCTGACCACACAGGGGCAGAAGACCGTGCAGTTGCAGTTCAGGATCAACTCTCCCTTGATGGTCCATTCCACTTGTCCAACTTGCGTTCCGTCCATCTCAACCTCCCGGGAACAAGGCCCAGATCCCGCCCGCGATCAGCGCCCAGCCCAGGGGGCGGGTCAGATGGCGGCCCAGATCGGGCAGTTTTTCAAAAATCATGATCAGGGTGGCCAGCCCCATGAAGGCCAGGTTCATCACACCGCCCACAAAGCCCAACAGCATCAGCGCCCAGCAGCAGCCCAGACAAAGTGCCCCCAGGCGCACGCCCAGCGCGGCGGCATTCCAACGGGTCGCACGCCAATACTGCATGAAGAACGTCATCGGCTGGCGGCATTTGGACAGGCAGGTGTCCTTCAGGGCGGTAAACTGATACGCCCCGGCCCCGATCAGCAGCGCGCCGGTCAGCCAAGGCGAGATACTTTGACCAAGTGGCGACAGAAGCCCGGCGCGAAACAGCAGCAACTGCCCGACCGCCGCAATGGCGGCAAAACCCAGCCAGACCGCCAGATAGCCTGTGACCAATTGCACAAATCCCTGCCGTGTTCCTGCGCCTGAGGCGATCAGATCGTCATAGGTCGCGAAGCTGGGCAAGGCCGTCGGGGCCATCATCGCGGCAGACATCACCGCCCACATCGCAAAAAGACCAGCAAACCCGGCCTGATCCGGCGCCACAATGCAAAGTGACCGCCAGAAGTCGGCGCCATAGATGCGCGACAGCTCCAACGCGTCGGGTGGCAGGGCCATCGCATAGAGCAGCCCCCAGCCCACAAGGATCAGCCCGAACAGCGCCAGCCAATGCGGCGCCTGCATGGCTCTTATCCTTGACGAAACGGACATGGTTCCCCCATCTTGCGAGTCGGAATGATAATGTCTGACAATTGGCCACAGGGCAAGCAATTGTCAGACAATTAAGGAGTGACGCCGCGTGAAAACCGATCTGGACGACAATCAGGACCTGTCAAAGCAGATAGCCGAGGCCATTCGTGACGCTATCATCGAGGGTGATTTGATTGTCGATCAACGCCTGCCGTCCGAGGCCGAGCTGTGCGACAAATTCAGCGTCGGGCGTTCGACCGTGCGCGAAGCGTTAAAGCGGTTGGCCGCGCAGAACCTCATTCGCACCCAGCGCGGGGCGTCTGGCGGGGCCTTCGTGAACCGAATGTCGTTTGAAGAGGCATATGGCCAGCAGATCACCACCTCGACCCTGCTTTTGTCGATGAACAGCGTCGATTTCGAAACCGCCTGCGAGGCGCGCTATGCGCTGGAACGGGCCTGCGCGCCCCTGTCCGCCCGACGTCGCACCCCCGACCACCTCGCCACGATGCGCGCCGAGATCCACCGCCAGTCGCAGCCCGGCCTGACGGACGAGGCGTTCTGTGCCTCGGATGTGGCCTTTCACCGGGCACTGGTGGATGGGGCAGGCAACCCGGTGCTGTCCTATCAACTGGCGGGCGCCGTTGAAGCCATGCAGCCCCTGATGAACATGATCACCTACACGCAGCGGGATCGGGACCGGATCGTGGCGCTGCATACACGGCTGGCGGATGCGATTGAGGGGGCGGATGGGTCGCGGGCGGATCTCATCTTGTCCGAGCTTGCGGAGTATACGGCAGAGCTTGGACGGTCACGCGCCACGCAGACCTCTGTTCAGGCTTGATCGCCCCGCCCCGTTTTGCCACCGGTGATCCGCCCGTAAAGCTCGGTCAGCATCGCAACCTCGATCAGGGTCAGCACCACGGTTCCAAGGGCGTTCAGCATACTCGTCACCCCTTCGAAAAGGACCATATTGACGCCATATGCGATAGCGGCCCCGCGTGACGACAACATGGCTTCGGTCGGCAAGAACAGGATCAGCGCAACAGCACCCAGCAGAATGGCCGACAGCAGCACATCTTTGGAATGGCGGCGAGACACCGTCCAAGAGCTCGCGAAAGTAAGCCGTGGTGCATCCACAGCAGTTGCGACCAGTCCCAGTCCCAACCGCAGCACCACCACCCCGGCGATGACATAGGGAGAAACAATCATCACCAGGCTTTCGCTCAGCCGGAGCGCATCCGCGACCGGCATGGTGTCTTGCGCATTCCACAGAATAAGAGGCAGCAGCAGAACCATATTTATCACAGTGACAAGCAGGCCAAGCAGGATCCAGTCGAGAGCATATTTGACCAACCGCCCAGAGCCCGACGAAAGACCTGCAAAACTCGGATCCTCATGTAGGATCACCAGGCGATGCCAGCCAATGGCCATCAGCGAAAACACCGCGATGAACACCACCACGCCCGCAATGGCAAAAAAGAACGTACCACCAAGGCCAGTGTGGCCTTCACCCCCCGCTCCGATGTCGCTCCAGAACAGATACTCCGCCATCAGCGAGATCAGGAGTGGCAGGACGGCCAGACGCAGAGCCTGACGCCAGTTTGTGGATAGTCGGCGCAGGGCCGCGACCATCAGCGTATTTGAAAAACCCATGAAAATCTTGCCTGTCTTTGGTTTCAGACAAGATGGGGGGCGGTCTGGGCGCATACAACCCCTTTTCAACCGCGCCCCAAGCCCTTACATATGAGCTGTCCTTCGGGACTATGGACATAAACGCGCTCGTAATAAGCGGATCGGACCCGGGGGCGGTACCCGGCGCCTCCACCAATCATCCTTCGTTTGGGGATCATGGGGGCGAAACAGGATCGACGGACGTCTAAAGGGGTTTGCTTTGTCTCGGTGAGATACCACCGTTATCGGTTCACTTAAGCTAGTTGCAAACGACAACAAAGCTCCGGCAATGGCTCTGGCTGCGTAAGCAGTTCGGGTCGCCGAAACCTAAGTCCTTAGGCCTAGCAGCGTAAGGCGGGGTTCGCAGGCACCTGGCAACAGAAGCCTGCACTTTCCCCCAGATACCCCAGACATGCACCAAACCTGCCCCATGTCCAGCCTGACCGGGTTGCCCGGATTGCCGGTTACACCTCCTTAATGCTTTTGGCCTAGATTCGGAGGTCTAAGAACCGAAACACATGAACTTGGAAGGAACAGCACGTGGCCCATCTGGAGCTTCTGAAAAAATGGTATGACCGTGTCTGGGTACAGCAGGATCTGGATGCAATCGGGCGTTTCTTTGCCCCCGACTTCGAAGCGCAGGGGGTGATGGATTTTGGTGTCGGGCCCGAGGATTTTCATGCCCTGGGTGCCGCCGTTCTGGCACAAGTCGAAATCAACGAAGTCCGCTTTGACCGCGAGGTTGAACTGGGCGACTGGGTCTGGGCGACTTTCACCGTCCTTGCAGTGACGCTGGCGGACCAGAAGCCTGTGCAGACCACCGGCCAGATCATGGCGCGTATGTCGGATGGCAAGATTGTCGAAGCCTATAACCAAATCGACTTTCTGACCTTTTTCGAACAGTTGGGATATCTGCCGCCGGACAGCCTGGCCCTGTGCCTGTCAGGCGAAGGGATCGCGGCCTGACGCTGCGCCTAACCTATCCCAGCGAAGGGTGACGGGCCTGTGCGCCCGTATCTTGGGCAGGTAATTGCGCGGGTGGTGCCGCCGGGCTTGGATGTTGGCCGGGTGGTCACCTTCAAGGCCTTGGGTATGCAGGGCTGCGTTGCTTTGGTGTTCCCCTCTGGTCGCGCATGGCGCCGGGCCGTTTTTCCTTGCCAATGGGTGCGGATCAGGGCCCTATCCGGTCATGCCGCCTTGCCCGCCCTTGTCCCCTCCTCCACCCTCGCCTCCACCACCCGTGTCTCCTCCGCCCGAACCGTATATGTCGCCCGGCCTGCCCGAACTCACCCGCATCTTTGCACGTATCGGATTGATGTCCTTCGGTGGTCCGGCAGCGCAAATCGCGGTGATGCACCGCGAACTTGTGCAAGACCGCCCGTGGCTGACCGAGCGGCAGTTCCTGAACGCCCTGTCCTTCTGCATGTTGCTGCCCGGCCCGGAGGCCATGCAGTTGTGCACCTATGCCGGGTGGCGGCTGCGCGGAGTGCCGGGCGGGTTGATCGCGGGGCTGCTGTTCGTCTTGCCGGGCGCGTTGGTCATGCTGGTCTTGGCGGCGGCATATGCCCGTTGGGGGCAACTGCCCTTGGCCGAAGCCCTGTTTCTGGGCGTCAAGGCCACGGTGGTGATCGTGGTCTTGCAAGCTCTGCTCAGACTGGCCCGCAAAACCCTGCGCCACTGGACACACGGGACCATTGCGATGGCGTCGTTCATCGCGCTCTATGCCTTCGACGCGCCGTTTCCGTTGGTGATCCTGGTTGCCGGCGCGATCGGGATGGGTTTCGCGGGCGGATCTACGGGTCAACCGCCCCTCGCGCCGGGACTGGCACAGTCGACAACGTTGGGTCGCACTCTGAACCATGCAGCCCTCTGGCTGGCGTTGTGGTTTGCCCCCCTTTTGCTGGCACACGGATTTGGCGCGGACAGCCTGACCGCTATCGGGCTGTTCTTCTCGAAACTCGCCGTGGTCAGCTTTGGCGGTGCCTACGCGGTGCTGGCCTATATGGCGCAAGAGACCGTGACCACCCATGGCTGGCTGAGCCCCGCGCAGATGATGGACGGGCTTGGGCTGGCCGAAACCACGCCCGGCCCGCTGATTCTAGTGACGGAGTTCGTGGGCTATATGGCCGGTCATGGCCTGTCCGGCCCGGTCCTTGCGCTGTTGGCGGCGGCGATGACACTTTGGGTCACCTTCATCCCCTGCTTCCTGTGGATCTTCGTCGCGGCCCCCCATCTGGATTGGCTGACCACCCGGCCCCGCCTGACTGCGGCGTTGGATGGCATCACCGCTGCGGTCGTCGGGGTCATCGCCAACTTGTCGTTGTGGTTTGCCCTGCATGTCCTTTTCGATCAGGTGACGCGCGCGAACAATGTGTTCGCCCCCACCATGCCAGAGCCGGGCAGCCTGAATGCGACCGCCCTGGGCCTGGCGGGTATCGCCGCTCTGCTGTTGCTTGGCCTGCGCGTCTCGCTGCCGCTGACACTGGCGATCATGGCCACCCTTGGCGCGGGGTTGTTCGTGCTGGCCGCGTGATCATCTTGCGCCTTTTCATCGCCACCGAATCCCGTATTCTGGACCCAGACAGAAGAAAGACCGCTCATGTCCGACACCATCGACTATGGAAACCTGATGCATGACGCCATGCGCGACCTGATCCGCAAGGTTTTGGGGGATGTCGCGGCGTCCGGCCTGCCCGGTGAACATCATTTCTTCATCAATTTCGACACCCGCCATGACGGGGTCGAGATTGCGAATTGGATGCATGATCGGTTTCCCGACGACATGACGATCGTTTTGCAGCACTGGTTCGAAAACCTGGCCGTCAGTGAGGACGGGTTTTCCGTCACGCTGAATTTTGGCGACACGCCCGAGACACTGTTCATTCCGTTCGATGCGATCAACACCTTCGTTGATCCATCCGTCGAATTCGGATTGCGGTTCGAAATGCAGGACGACCACCACCCCGACCTGCATCTTGCCGGGGATCAAGACGCGATCGCGGAAGAGGCCGCGCCTGTCACCGACCCGGAACGCGATGCGCCCGACACGGACGCTGACGCCCAGGACCCATCCCACAAAGAGGCCGAGATCGTTCGGCTGGACAGCTTTCGCAAATAGCAGACCGCCCCGCCTGCCCCTGTCGACACGGTCCGACCCCAGACAGCATTGCCACACCACGTGGTTCGGGCGCTACCAGCATTGAATTTGGTGTGCAGTCGTGTACAACGACCTCGGTTTTGCAAATAAAGGCGCCCTGACATGACCCAGACCCGCACAGAATCCGACAGCTTTGGCCCTCTTGAAGTTCCTGCCGACAAATACTGGGGCGCACAGACGCAGCGTTCTTTGATGAACTTCCCGATTGGTTGGGAAAAACAGCCCACCGCCATCGTGCGTGCCCTTGGTGTCATCAAACAGGCCTGCGCAGAAGCCAACAAAGCTGCGGGCGCGATGGATGGCAAGATTGCCGATGCCGTCATTCAGGCCGCATCAGAAGTCGTGGCTGGCAAGTTCGACGACAATTTCCCGCTGGTCGTGTGGCAAACCGGGTCCGGCACCCAATCGAACATGAACGCCAACGAGGTGATCGCCAACCGCGCCATTGAAATCATGGGCGGCGTGATCGGATCGAAAGACCCGGTGCACCCAAACGATCACTGCAATATGGGCCAATCCTCGAACGACACGTTCCCGACCGCGATGCACATCGCCACCGCTATGAGCGTGCGTGACGTGCTGCTGCCCGGTCTGGAAAAACTGCTGGCCGGTCTTGAGGCCAAGGAAAACGAGTTCAAGGACATCATCAAGATCGGTCGCACCCATACGCAGGACGCCACCCCGCTGACGCTTGGGCAGGAGTTCTCGGGCTATGCCCACATGATCCGTCAGGGCATCGAACGGGTGAAACTGGCTCTGCCCGGCATTTACGAACTGGCACAGGGCGGCACTGCTGTTGGCACCGGTTTGAACACACGCAAGGGCTGGGGCGAGGAAGTCGCCGCCAACATGGCCCGCATCACCGGCCTGCCCTTCGTCACCGCCCCCAACAAGTTCGAGGCTCTGGCCGCCCATGACGCGATGGTATTCATGTCGGGCGCTTTGGCGACCGTGGCGGGTTCGTGCTACAAGATCGCCAATGACATCCGGTTCCTCGGCTCCGGCCCCCGCTCGGGTCTGGGCGAACTGATCCTGCCGGAAAACGAACCCGGCTCGTCCATCATGCCAGGCAAGGTGAACCCGACACAGGCCGAGGCGCTGACGCAAGTGGCCGCGCATGTGATGGGCAACGATGCCGCGATCAAGTTCGCAGGCTCGCAGGGGCATTTCGAACTGAACGTCTATAACCCGATGATGAGCTATAACCTGCTGCAATCCATTCAGCTTCTGGGCGATGCGGCGGACAGCTTCACCGAACGGATGCTGAACGGTATTCAGGCCAACGAGCCGCGCATTGAGAAACTGATGAAGGAAAGCCTGATGCTGGTGACGGCGCTGGCCCCCACAATCGGCTATGACAACGCCACCAAGGTGGCCAAGACGGCGCACAAAAACGGCACTACCCTGAAGGAAGAGGCGATTGCCCTTGGTTTCGTGGACGAAAAAACCTTTGACGAGGTGGTGCGCCCCGAACAGATGATCGGCCCGAAAGACTGATGGCGGAACCGGTCAATCTGAACCGGTTTCGGAAAGAAAAAGCGCGGGCCGCGACCAAGGCCCGCGCTGATGAAAACGCTGTCAAACACGGGCGCAGCAAGGCGCAGAAAGCAGCGGAACGCGCGGACGAGATCCGAATGCAGCGGCAGTTGGACTGTCACAAACAAGACCCGGAGACAGCATGAGTTCGCGCCCCGAAAAACACTCGCTGACCCTGCACGGGCACCGCACGTCGGTGTCGCTGGAGCCGGAGTTCTGGCAGGCCTTTCGCGAGATTGCGAAGGCACGCGGCCTGCCCCTGAACGCGCTGGCAGCCGAGGTTGATGCGGCGCGCGGAGTGGACCGGGGGCTGGCATCCGCAATTCGCGTTTATGTGCTCGATCACTACAGACGACCGTCCGAGGGCTGAGTTTCACTCACGCGGTGTCAGGGTCAGCCAGATCCCGTCCCTGCCCCGCACCGTCAGATGCGCCACCGGCATGGCGGGCCGGTCGTGAACCAGTTCAAACCGATAGGCCCGCACCAGCATCGACAGGATCAACGGTCCTTCGATCATCGCAAAGCCTGCCCCGGGGCACACCCTTTGCCCGCTGGAAAACGGAATGAAGGCGTTGCGCAGGCAGGATTTTCCATTCGCCGTCTGGAACCGGGCGGGGTCGAAGGCATCGGGATCCTCCCACAGCCGTTTATGCCGATGCAAATGCCAAGGGCTCAGCACGATCTGGCTGCCCTTCGGCACGTCACGTCCCCGGAACTGTTCGGGGCAGCTTGCCTCGCGCACCATCATCGGCACCGGGGGATAAAGGCGCAACGCCTCGCGAAACACGTCGCGCGACAGACGCAGGCGGGACATGACCGAGAAATATATCTTGTCGGGGTCGATATATGCCTGCGCCTCTTCTGCGACCCGGTCCTGCCAGTCGGGATAGAGCGCCAGCAGATACAGCGCCCACGCCAGAGCCGAAGCGCTGGTTTCATGGCCCGCAAGAAAGAAAATCGCCACCTGATCGACCATTTCGTCGGTATCGAACCGATCGCCGGACTCGGGGTGGGTCGTCGTCATGATCTTGGTGGCCAGATCGTCGGGAGCGGTGCCCTGTGCGATCTCGGCCATGCGGGCGGCTGTCAGGTCCCGGATCAGACCCCTGATCTGGCGCGCGGTCTGTTTGGCCCTTGCGCGATGAAATCGCGGCATCCAGCGTGGCAGGGGCAACAGCGCCCCAAGATTGACCACAGGTTGCGCGCGCTGGTGGTCGCGGAATTTTTCGAACACCTGCCCCGCGACCTCATGTTCGATCGGGATCGAGAACAGCGTGCGGAAAATCACGTCAGCAGCGGCGTGGCTGGCATGGCTTTCCATCTCGACGGGGGTGCCGTCCGCCACGGGGCGCAGGCGGTCCACGGCAGACACGGCAGCGTCCCACATGGCCGGGAACACCTCTTTCAACCGCCCACCCTCGAACGCGGGGTCGATAATGCGGCGCTGCCGCTTCCAGACCTCGCCATTGGTGACGAAGACGGACTCGCCCAACAGCGGCGCCAGCCCCTCGCGGATGCGGTCGGATTTTGGGAAATCGTCGGGGCGTTTCTTCAGCACCAGATCGACCAACCTCGGGTCGTTGCACAGGAAACTGCGGAAGAACGGCGTTCGAAACTCGGCCATCCAGGCACGATAGAGCCGCGCCGGTTGGGCCGACAGGATATCACGGCGAAACAGTTTCGCGTAACGCCAAAGCGACACCCGCCCGGCACGCGAGGGCGGTTTGGGGGGCAAGGGCGTCGTCATGCCGCCATGTTCGTGTATTTTGACACCGGGTTCTCGATCCGGCTGGCCGACGGGCGGCGGTTGCGATAGCGGTCTGCCAGGGTCATTGGGCCAGCGGTAATTTGAAAATAGTCGTAGTCTCCGGGACGATCAAAGGCGCAAAGATATTGAAAATGCAGCCGAAAAAAGCGCCAGCGCAGAACCTTCCAGCGTTCGGGGCTGAGCGTTTTTGTGAATGCTGCAGAAACCACCAGCGGCCAGCGTTTGCCCTGATCGGGCGCCACCCCTGTCACCGCCACCGGATCACACAGCGCAAAGGCGCAGCCATCTCCCGGCGCGGTCACGTCCACCCATGCGACACGGGTCTGCATGCTCAACTCATGCAGGTCGCGCCTGAGCCTGTGCGCATCGGGCAGGAAGCTGACCATCGGCATGACTTGCCCAAGGCTCAGAAACGCCAGCGCGGGACCATCCTGCGGCACCCGACCCGCCCGTAGCAGGTCGGCCAGCACGGATACGGCCAGATGCGCGCCGGAACTGTGACCCACCACCAGAACCTCATCCACATCCGTGTGCAGCGCCCGTTCGATCTGGTCGGCAAACAGCGCCATCCGCGCCTCCAACTCGGGCGGGTTGGCCCCTTTCGAGCGCGCGGAATAGGCGTAATCGTGCATCAGGTAGTAAACATATAGCTTGTTATCCACCGCGCGAAACCAGCGCAGCAGAACCGCGACGGTCACGGCAAACCCAATCCAGTAACCAGCGACCATCGCACCGGTGTTCAGCGTGACATGGCCTGCAAAAAACGCGGCGACATGGCCAAGAATATGGCCCAGAAGCAGGGCCAGAACCAGTTGCAGCATCAACATGCCCACCGGGTAGAGCGCGGCAATCACCGGCCCCTTGCGCAACCGCATCAAGCGCCACAGCGCACCGGTCGCGATATAGGTCCACGCCGTGCGCGCCATCAGAAGATAGGTCTGTGCGATGTTCAACTTCATGCTGTCACGCACGATATCGGCCCAGACCAGCACGTCGAATTCCGCCTCGGTTTCAATCCCGTCGATCCGGCCCGTCACCTGCCATCCATAGCTGCCTGAACGCTGCCGCCCGATCAGGTCGATCTGATAGCCCGAAATCTCCGCCTGCGCCGCCCCCTCCTTGCGATACAGCTCGCGATATCGACGCGGGTGAATCGGGTCATAGCCGGGGATGTAGAACACCTGGCGACGCCGCACCTGGGCGGGTTTTCCGGGCGGTCGGTCGTCGGTGGCATGCATGGTTCCGGCCTGTCTGTTTCGGCGCAAGGCTATCCGGAAAAGCAGTCGAAATTAAGCCCTTGCGTGGACTTCCTGCTTAGCCAAGTGCAGAAAGTGCCGGGAATGTCTCAAGCAGCCAATAGGAGAATCGCGAGAATCCCCCGGTCAGCATCATCAACCCGATGGTCCACAGAAGCAGCCCCATGATCCGCTCGATCCGCTCCATATGCCGTTTCATGAAATTCATCATCCCGGTCATGCGCGGGAAGAATGCCGCGACCAGCAGAAAAGGAATGCCCAGCCCGGCAGCATAGATCGCCAGAAGCGTGGTGCCCCGCGCCACCGATCCTTCCGACGCGGCAAGCGACAGGATCGCACCCAATTGCGGCCCGATGCAGGGGGTCCAGCCAAAGGCGAAGGCCAGCCCGAGCAGATAGGCTCCGAACGCACTTCCCCCCTGGTCGCCCGCGTCCATACGTGCTTCGCGATTGAGAAAGGGGATATTGATTACGCCCAGAAAATGCGCCCCGAACACCATCACGACGATTCCGGCGAACGTGGCGAAAAGCTGTTGGTTTTGCAGGAAAAACGCCCCGAAGGCCGACGCCGCGAAGCCCAGAAACAGAAACACCGTCGACAGGCCCATGACGAAGAACAAAGCGGCCAGTGTGGCCTTGCGGGCGGCTTGCCGACCTTCGGTCATCTCGCCCATGCTGACGCCGGACATATAGGCCAGATAGGGCGGCACGATGGGCAGCACGCAGGGGCTGAGGAAACTCAGGATCCCGGCCACGAAGGCGATGATCAAGGCCGGCAGCAGGCTGGCGTCGATAAGGTCAAATCCAAACATACCCTCACATAGCGCGGGAAGACCGTGTCGTCACCTGCCCCTTTGTCACAACTGCGCGACAAATTGGTGCACCTGCCCGATGGACAGGTCCACCCCGACGGCCTATGGGAAGATATGGAGTTTGACGACGATCTTGATGCGCTGGGGTTGCTGTGCCCCCTGCCCGTGCTGAAGGCCCGCAAGCGTCTGAAATCGCTTGAAACGGGGCAGGTTTTGCGCCTGCAAGCCACCGATCCGGCGGCGGTGATCGACGTGCCGCATTTCTGCACCGAACAGGGGCACGACCTTCTCGGGCAGGAAGAACACGGCAACGCCACCCATTACTTCATCCGCAAGGGATGACGGAAACGAAAAGGCCGGACAAGTTGCCCGGCCTTTCCCTGTCTATCGGCATGGCTGCCTAGCTGCCCAGCGACCACCAGCCCTTGCGCTTGGGCTTGGGCGGCTCGTCGGCTTTCACCTCAGGCTCGGCAGGGGTCGCCGGAGCGGCGTTTGCCATTGCGGGTTCCGGCGCTTTCTCGGCAGTGGTCGCGTCAACTGCCGCGTCGTCTTCGTTCTTGCGTGACGTGGTCGCCCGTTTGCGTGGTGCTTTCTTGGACTTTTCTTCGGCTTCCGGCGCTGACTTCTCAGCCGACGCAACCTCTGCGGGAGCGTCCTCCTTGGGCTTCTTGGCCCGTGACTTGCGCGCGGGTTTCTTCGGTGCCTCTTCCACTTCAACTTCTGCCGTGGCATCGGTCGCCACTTCTTCCGCCTTCGGTTTCGCTGCCCGTTTACGGGGCGCGCGCTTGGGCTTCGGCTTTTCTTCCGCCTCAACCTCAGCCGTCGCTTGCGCATCCTCGGTCGAAGCGTCCGCAGCTACTGTTTCACCGACCGCTTCATCTTCGGCTTTCTTCGACCGGCGACGCGGGGCGCGTTTGCGCTTGGGCTTGTCGTCGCTGTCTTCGGTGGGGGTCTCGGCCTCGGCATCCGTTGCCGCGGTTTCCTTGACCTCGTCCGATGCGTCATTGTCTTCGGACGCGTCGCCGTTCTGGTTGTCCTGCCGCGCGTCATCCCCGTTGGACGACCGACGACGGCGACGGCGGCGGCGACGTTTCTTGGGCTTCTGTTCGTCGTCGCTCGTGTCCTCCGAAATCACTTCGGCGTCTTCGACCTCGTCAATATCCTCCATCAGCGAGGCATCGACAGACACCACCGTTGCCGAGGCGTCCGGCACGGCGCGGGTGGCGGTCTTGAACTTCTCGATCGAGTAATCGGGCGAGATCAGGAACGGATCGGCTTCGATCCGCACCGCCATGCCATAGCGCGCTTCAATTTGCGCAATATGCTCGCGTTTGTTGTTCATCAGGAAGTTCACGATGCCGACCGGAGCCTTCACCAAAACCTCGCGCGAGCGACGGCGCACGCCTTCCTCCTCCAACTGGCGCAGGATCGACAAGGCAAGGTTGTCATCCGAGCGGATCAGGCCCGTACCGTGGCAATGGTTGCAAGGCTGGGTCGTCGCCTCGATCATGCCGGGGCGCAGACGCTGGCGCGACATTTCCGCCAGACCAAAGCCCGAGATACGGCCCACCTGGATTCGTGCACGGTCGGTTTTCAGCTTGTCTTTCAGACGCTTTTCAACCGCGTTGTTGTTGCGGCGTTCTTCCATGTCGATGAAGTCGATCACGATCAGACCGGCCAGGTCGCGCAGACGCAACTGGCGCGCGACTTCCTCGGCGGCCTCAAGGTTGGTTTTCAGCGCCGTTTCCTCGATCGAGCCTTCTTTCGTTGCCCGGCCCGAGTTCACGTCAATCGCCACCAGAGCTTCGGTCACACCAATGACGATATAGCCACCGGATTTCAACTGCACCGTGGGGCTGAACATCCCCGACAGATAGCTTTCAACCTGATAGCGCGCGAACAGCGGCATCTGGTCCTGATACAGCTTCACATTCTTGGCGTGGGACGGCATGATCATCTTCATGAAGTCCTTGGCGGTGCGATAGCCTGCCTCGCCCTCCACGAACACCTCGTCAATCTCGCGCGAATACAGATCGCGGATCGAGCGTTTGATCAGGTTGCCTTCTTCGTAAATCTTCGCCGGTGCCGATGACGCAAGCGTCAGTTCGCGGATTTGCTCCCACAACCGTTGCAGATACTCATAATCGCGTTTGATTTCCGACTTGGTGCGCTTGGCCCCTGCCGTACGCACGATCAGGCCCGCGCCCTTGGGTACGTCGATCTCGGAGGCGATTTCCTTCAGCTTCTTGCGGTCGGCGGCGTTGGTGATCTTGCGGCTGATCCCGCCGCCGCGCGCGGTGTTGGGCATCAAGACGCAGTAGCGCCCGGCCAGCGACAGATAGGTGGTCAGCGCCGCGCCCTTGTTGCCGCGTTCTTCCTTCACGACCTGCACCAGAAGGATCTGGCGCACCTTGATCACTTCCTGGATCTTGTAGCGTTTCGGGCGCGGTTTGCGGCGCGGGCGGATGTCTTCGACGGCGTCATCATCGGCGACGCTTTCGATCTGGTCATCCTTTTCCGAGGCATCCAGCGGTGCGTCGTCGTCATCATCGTCGTCATCGTCGTCGCTGTCGTCACTGTCGTCCGACGTGTCCGATGCCTGGTCTTTGACCTCAGGGCTGTCGCTGGCCGCATCTGTCAGGACTGCATCGTCATCCGAGCCATCGGTGGGTTCTTCGACGGGGGTGTCGCCAACCAGTTCCATCGGCGAGCGGCCTTCTTCGGGGTCGCCTTCACCATTGTCCAGGTCAATGACATCCATACCGGAGCCGGTGGAGTCGACCTCTTTGGTGGCCACGGCATCATCGGATTTGGCCTCTTCCGCCTTCGCGCGTGAACGGCCGCGCGACCGGCGGCGGCGCGATTTGGGCTTTTCCTCTTCCTCGGCCATGGCTTCGGCATAGGCGCGTTCTTCTTCCAAGAGCGCCTCGCGATCCGCGACCGGGATCTGATAATAATCAGGGTGGATTTCGGAAAAGGCCAAAAAGCCGTGGCGGTTGCCGCCATAATCCACAAAGGCCGCCTGCAACGACGGTTCGACCCGCGTCACCTTGGCCAGATAGATATTGCCAGCTAGCTGGCGTTTGTTTTCTGATTCAAAGTCAAATTCCTCGACCTTGTTTCCGTCCACCACCACAACGCGGGTTTCTTCCGCGTGAGTGGCGTCGATAAGCATCTTCTTGGGCATATGTTCTTTCCGCACCCCGTACACGCGCCCTTCCAGGCGGAAGCGCACGGTTTTGGGGGTGACTTGTCAGGGCGAAGCGATGCGTGGGATACGACAACAAGGTCAGGGGCTTGCGCCCCGCCTTCTGTGTTTGCTCGATCCTCTCGCGCATCATCGCGTTTCTTCTCCGGTCACGCTTGCGGTGGGCTGGAGTGGCCAGACCCCGTGCGCGACCCATTCTTTTGCCCGGTCTGGTGTCAGACGTCGGGCGGATTTTCGGACCCGGAACAACGGCCTTGCGGGCGCTTACCTCCGTGATCGTCAATTTCGCGCTCTGGCAGCCAGCCCATTTTCGGGCGCGTTCCAGAGCATTCTCGGTTTGTTTTGCCCCGGCCTGCGGCCTTGGCCAACATTCGGTCAGCAAAACAACGAAACTCTCGTCAGCGGTCGGGCGCAAAGGCGCGATCCACCGTAAATGGACCATACGTGGTCAAGGGTCGGAATGACAATGGGCAAAATGCATCTCCGTGCAGATGATTGCGCAACGCGGGGCCATAGTCGCGAACGGCATCGCAGGCGCATCGCCCGACAATCCCTTGTTAATATAGCCCGCCCGACGACAGAGACCCGAAATCGGCCTTGCCCGGCACCACGACCGTTTTGCCGGTCGAGGTCTGAACCTTCGCGGCGCCATCGTCGGTTTCGCCACGGTCGAACATGGGCAGGTTGGCCCCCATCGCAAAGCCACCGTCGAACATCACGCCAAACAGCGGCTCTTCACCATCGCGGAAATACTCGGCCACAACATGATCGCCCGAAGCATCCGGCGGCAGGCGCGCGCCGGTGAAGCGGTCGATCTTGATGAAATGCCCGCCCGGCGGCACCTTGAACTCACCCCCGCCATATTCCTTGATTGCCTCAAGCATGAAGCGTTGGAACACCGGGCCGCACATACCGCCGCCTGACGTGCCAGGCATGGTGCGCGGACGGTCATAGCCGATATAGCAACCCGCCACGATGTTCGAGGTGAAGCCAACGAACCACGCATCGCGTTCGTCATTGGTCGTGCCCGTCTTGCCAGCCGTCGGCACCGGAAGGTTGACCACACTGCGCGCTGTGCCACGTTCCACCACGCCCCGCAGCATCGAGGTCAGCTGATAAGCGGTGATCGCGTTCATCACCCGTTCGCGGTCCGACACAATCGCGGGCGCCTGCCCATCGGCAAGGGTCGGGTCGCTGCAATCGGTGCATTGGCGATCGTCATGGCGATAGATCGTCTTGCCCCAGCGGTCCTGCACGCGGTCCACCAGCGTAGGTTCCACCCGCTCGCCGCCATTGGCAAACATCGCATAAGCCGCGACCATGCGGAAAAGCGTCGTTTCTTCGGCCCCCAGCGAGTTCGCCAGAAACTGGTTCATCCGGTCATAGACGCCGAACCGTTCGGCATAGCCCGCCACGGTATCCATGCCGATTTCCTGCGCCAGCCGCACCGTCATCAGGTTGCGCGACTGTTCAATCCCGGTACGCAAGGGCGTCGGGCCGTAGAAACGGTTGGAGTAGTTCTTGGGCCGCCAGATCTGCCCCCCCGCGACCACCTCGATCGGGGCGTCGATCACAATGGTGGCTGGCGAAAAGCCACTGTCCAGCGCGGCGGCATAGACGAAGGGCTTGAAACTTGACCCCGGCTGGCGTGTCGCTTGCGTCGCCCGGTTGAAGACCGAATGCTGGTAGCTGAAGCCCCCCTGCATCGCGATCACGCGCCCCGTGTTCACGTCCATCGCCATAAAGCCGCCCTGCACCTCGGGCACCTGTCGCAAGGTCCAGCGGATGAAGCTGCCGTCGTCGTCCTTGGTCATCTGGCGCACATGCACGACCTCGCCGACCTTCAGCAGATCACCGGCAACCTGTGCGCGGCGGCCAAGGCTGCCGTCTTCATTACGACGGCGCGCCCATGTCACATCCTTGGCCGGGATCCAGTGGCCGTCTTCGTCCTCGTCCACGCCTTCGATGCCGATGCGCGCATCGCTGCTACCGACCTCAAGCACCACCGCGGGAGACCAGCCTTCGATGTCCCGCGGGAACCGAGTATCGGCCAGAGCTGCACGCCAGGACGCCTCGTCGCCCAGCACTTCGGCGGGCAACGTCACGCCAGACGGGCGCCAGACGCCCCGGCTGCGGTCGTAATCCTCAAGCGCGATGCGCAGGCTTTTGGCGGCCACTTGCTGCAAGTCCGGGTCCACGGTGGCCCGCACGCTCATGCCGCCGGTAAAGAACTCCTCTTCCCCGAAATCGCGGCTGAGCTGGCGACGAATCTCGTCGGTGAAGTAATCGCGCGGCGGCAGCGCCTCGCGGAAGGCCGGGAAGTCGCCGTTCTGAACCGACCGCAGAGGCTTGGCGACCTCGGCGTCATAAGTGGCGCGATCCAGATAGCCGTTCTGGAACATCTCGCGCAGAACATAGTTGCGCCGCGCCATTAGGCGTTCTTTCGCGCGCACCGGGTGAAAGTTGCTGGGCGCCTGCGGCATCGAGGCCAGCGTTGCAGCCTCATGCGGCTCCAGCTCGTCCAGCGTCTTGTTGAAATAGGTCTGCGCCGCCGCCGTCACACCGTATGAGTTCTGGCCCAGAAAGATCTCGTTCAGATACAGCGCCAGAATTTCATCCTTGGACAATGTGCTTTCCAGACGCACCGACAGGATCAGTTCCTTGATCTTGCGTTCCGCCGACCGTTCGGAGCTGAGCAGGAAGTTCTTCACCACCTGCTGCGGAATGGTGGACGCCCCGCGCAGCTTTCCCCCGCGCGCCGCTTCGACGGCGGCGGCGGCGATCCCACGGGGGTCGAACCCGGCATGGGTATAGAAATTCTTGTCCTCGGCCGAGATGAAGGCGTGTTTCACCAGCGCCGGAATCTCGTCCGCCGGGGTAAACAGGCGGCGTTCGCGGGCAAATTCGTCCATCAACTGCCCTTCGCCGGAATAAACCCGGCTAATGGTGGCAGGCGTGTAGGTGGCAAGCTGTTCGTGACTGGGCAAGTCTCTGGAATACATCCAGAAAACGCCACCGATCACCAGTGCGGCCATGAAGACAGCCAGCGTGATGCCGGTAAAGACGGCACCGAATATGCCAAGAATGAATCTGATCACGCGCGCGTCCTTTGAAAAGTGCTTCCTTCCTATAAAGGGACCGCAGGGCCGGGTCAAAACCCCTTGGCGGGGAAAATCGGCCATTTTGCGCCCTTTGTCGCGGCAAACGCCACGTCCGGCGGGGGCGGATTGCAACTGCCCGGCCTGCGTCCTATGTCTTGACCCAGACACAAAACCGGAGGTCCGATGCTTACCACCCTTCCCTTCCCCGTCCGCGATGCCAATGCACAATCCGGTGATATCCCGCTTGAAGGCTTGCCCGAGTGGGATCTGAGCGACCTTTACGCGTCGCAGGACGCCCCGGAACTGGCGCGCGACATGGAGTGGTTGGAGAAAGCCTGCGCCGATTTCGCCGCGACCTATCAGGGCAAACTGGCCGGGCTGGACGCCGCTGGCATGTTGGACTGCATCGAGGCCTATGAACAGATCGACCTGATCGCAGGACGCATCATGTCATTTGCGGGACTGCGGTATTACCAGAAAACCACCGATGCCGACCGCGCGCAGTTTTTGCAAAACTGTCAGGAAAAGATCACCGTCTTCACCGCGCCGCTTGTGTTTTTCTCTTTGGAAGTAAACCGGATCGAGGACGAGGTTCTGGATGGCTGGTTTGCAGACAATGCGGCACTGGCCCGTTACAAGCCGATCTTTGACCGGCTGCGCGCCATGCGCCCCTATCAATTGTCCGACGAGTTGGAGCAGTTTCTGCACGACAAATCCGCGGTCGGGGCATCTGCCTGGAACACGCTCTTTGACGAAACCGTGGCGGGGCTTGTGTTCACCGTCAACGGAGAGGACCGCGGGCTGGAAGCCACGACCACCCTGTTGACCGACAAGGACCGCGCCACACGCGAAGCAGCGGCGAAGGAAATCGCGCGCGTGCTGGGCGAAAACGTCAAGCTGTTCGCGCGCGTTCACAACACGCTCGCCAAGGAAAAAGAGATCGAGGATACGTGGCGCAAAATGCCCACCCCGCAGACCGGGCGCCACCTTGCCAACCATGTCGAACCCGAGGTGGTCGAGGCGCTGCGCAATGCCGTGGTCGCCGCCTATCCGCGCCTGTCGCACCGCTATTACGAGCTGAAGCGCAAGTGGCTGGGGCTGGACGTGATGCAGGTCTGGGACCGCAACGCGCCGCTGCCGATGGAAGATGACAAGCTGGTCGATTGGCCGGATGCCGAAAAGATCGTGATGGACGCCTATGCTGATTTCGACCCGCGCATGGCCGAGATCGCCAAGCCATTTTTCACCGATGGCTGGATCGACGCAGGCGTGAAACCCGGCAAGGCACCCGGCGCATTCGCCCACCCCACCGTCACCAACGTGCACCCCTACGTCATGCTGAACTATCTGGGCAAACCGCGCGATGTGATGACCCTGGCGCATGAGCTGGGCCACGGCGTCCACCAGGTGCTGGCCGCGGATCAGGGTGAAATGCTGTCATCGACCCCCCTGACGCTGGCCGAAACCGCCAGCGTGTTCGGCGAAATGCTGACCTTCCGCAAACTCTTGAGCGAGGCCAAGACCACTGCCGAGAAGAAGGTGCTTCTGGCCGGCAAGGTCGAGGACATGATCAACACGGTCGTGCGTCAGATCGCGTTCTATGATTTCGAATGCAAGCTGCACGACGCCCGCGCCGAAGGTGAACTGACCCCCGACCAGATCAACGACATCTGGATGAGCGTTCAGGGCGAAAGCCTTGGCCCGGCATTCGAATTCATGGACGGGTACGAAACCTTCTGGGCCTATATCCCGCATTTCGTCCATTCCCCCTTCTATGTCTATGCCTATGCCTTTGGCGACGGTCTGGTGAACGCGCTTTACGCGGCCTATGAAGAAGGCGACGCGGCGTTTCAGGACAAGTATTTCGAGATGCTGAAAGCCGGCGGCTCAAAACACCACAAAGAGCTTCTGGCCCCGTTCGGCCTGGATGCCTCGGACCCGGATTTCTGGGCCAAGGGGCTGTCGATGATCGAAGGGTTCATCGACGAATTGGAAACGATGGAGGACTGAGCGCGGGCGTCAACACCCCTGAAGGGGTTGGAATGGCGGGATTGCGGATTCTGCTGCCGTTCACAGCCGCGGCGTGAAGGTCTGCTTGCTCGGAAAAGGTTACTCTATCGACCATATGGGCCGGAGTATTCTATGATCCTTTCATGACAACTTATAGTTTCCGAGCGGTCAATGTTAGTGATCTCAACCTGCTCAATAAGTGGCTTCGGGAACCGCACGTGGCCGAATGGTGGGACGCTAGCACCCCCTATACTACAGACACGCTGGATCGGTCATACGTCACCATGCGGATGGTAGAGGCGGACAGATTGCCTTTTGCGCTGATCCAAGACTATGACGTCCATGCCCAAGAAGGGCACCACTTCGGCCAACTACCGAATGGTGCGCGAGGGATGGACCAGTTTATCGGTGAACCAGCTATTCTTGGACGTGGCCACGGTTCAGCGTTCATCAAAAAGCGAATGACAGAGCTGTTTGCCATTGGCGTCCCAGTGCTTGCGGTCGATCCTCACCCAGACAATGCCCGAGCTATCGCCGTCTACCAAAAGATAGGTTTCCACGTCAGGGGCCAGCCGCGCGAGACTGAATGGGGACCAATCTTGCCAATGGAGGCACCGTGCCCGACTTGAACCAAAATCGGCCACACATTCTGACGGATATTCCGGAGATATCTGCCATTCGTGCACCGCGCAGCATCAGTCAAGTTGGGCCAACCGCCACCCTTGCCAACACCTCTTTCTTACTTCAATTGACTGTCTTTTGATCCGCGCCGGTTGAACCCTGGACGCGCTTTGAAGGCCGCATCCCGTTCCTGCATGCAGTCGATGCACAGTTTCACACCGGGAATGGCGCGACGACGGGCTTCGGGGATTTCTTCCTCGCATTCCGCGCAATGGGTCAGGCTGTCGCCCACCGGGCCTGACCGGGTTTTCATCCGGGCCAGTTCATCCTGGATCGAGGCGTCTATCTGGTCCTGAACCGCACCGTCGCGTGCCCATCCGCCTGCCATGTCACCCTCCGTCAGCCTATGTCCACAGCCAAATCGAACACGCGGTCGATCATCGCCTGCGTGCCGCGCGAAAACTCCAACGGGCACGGGTAATCCGCGCCCTCGTGCACCGTGCGTCCAAAGTTTTCGACCTGCAGAATATATTGGTTGTCCTGCGGCCAGGTTTCAATGGTGCGGGTGCCGTCAGGGCGTCGCAGGTCAAGTTCCGCCGGGCCGAAGATGCCGGGATTGAATGGCGCGGTCAGACGCATCTGGCCGCGATCGCCCTGGATCACGACCTCTTGCCGGGGGGACAGGCGCATCGACGTCATGGCCGAATAGGTAAACCGCCCCGATGGCCCGTCCATCTGCCCGACCACCTGCGCCCAGGTGTCGACGCCGTTTTCCGTCTTGATCCGCGCCGACAGGTCAACCGGCTCGGCCCCGGTCGCAAAGCGCACCGAGGAATAGGTATAAACGCCGATATCGCGAATGCCACCGCCGCCCAGAGCCGGGTCGTTGCGTACATTGGCCCGGTCGGCACGGTTGTCATAGCAAAACACCGCTTCGGCATGTTCCACAGTGCCAATTGCGCCTGATTGCACCAGTTCGCGGGCGCGGATCCATTGCGGGTGATGCACGATCATATAGGCTTCGGCGATCAACAGCCCGGTGTCGTCCCGCAGCGCGATCAGATCGTCGATTTCGGCGGCCGTCATGGCAATGGGCTTTTCCACCAGCACATGCTTGCCCGCGCGCACGGCGTTCTGCGCCCATTCCACATGCAACGCGTTCGGCAAGGGAATATAGACAGCGTCCACACCCGGGTCCTCCAGCAACGCCTGATAGCTGTCATGGACCCTGAGATCCGGGCAGAACGCCGTGAACCCCCGCGCCTTCCCTGCATCCGACGTGGCAAGTGCCACCAGTCGCGCCCCGCGCGCGGCATGAAGGGCCGGGGCCATCTGCTTTCGTGCAAAATTCGATGCGCCCAGAACGCCCCAGTTCAGAACCTTGTTCATGTGATGCCCTTGCGACGTGATGCCCTGAAAATAAGATGACCGACCCAGCTTATCGCGGGTCGGTCCGGTGGTAAACATTGCGGCAAACACCGCACGGGCGCAGTCTGGGCCGGATCAGGCTTCTTCCAGCAATCCTTTTTCCGCTGCCAGTTCCTGCATCCGTTTTTGCAGCTTTTCGAACGCCCGCACTTCGATCTGGCGGATGCGTTCGCGGCTGACATCATAGACGCCGGACAATTCTTCCAGCGTCACCGCCTTGTCCTGCAGACGGCGCTGGGTCAGGATGTCTTTTTCGCGCTCGTTCAGCACGTCCATGGCTTTCGCCAGCAATTCGCGCCGGACCTGCAATTCATCCTGTTCGGCATAGTCGCTGGCCTGATCGGCGTCTTCGTCTTCCAGCCAATCCTGCCACTGCATCGACCCTTCGCCATCAGCAGACACGGTGGCGTTCAGCGATGCGTCCCCGCCCGACAGCCGCCGGTTCATCGAGATCACCTCGTCTTCGGTGACATTCAGGTCATTGGCAATCCGCGCCACGTTTTCCGGGCGCAGATCGCCCTCTTCCAGCGCACCGATGCGCGCCTTGGCTTTGCGCAGGTTAAAAAACAGCTTCTTCTGCGCCGAAGTCGTGCCCAGTTTTACCAAAGACCACGACCGCAGGATATATTCCTGGATCGAGGCACGGATCCACCACATGGCATATGTCGCCAGGCGGAACCCTTTTTCCGGGTCAAAGCGTTTCACCGCCTGCATCAGGCCGACATTCGCCTCGGAAATCACCTCGGCCTGCGGCAAACCATAGCCGCGATAGCCCATGGCGATCTTGGCTGCCAGCCGCAGGTGGGAATTGACCATCTGGTGCGCCGCTTCGCGATCCTGATGATCCACCCAGCGTTTGGCCAGCATGTATTCTTCTTCCGGCTCGAGCATCGGAAACTTCCGAATTTCCTGAAGATAGCGGTTCAGGCCACCTTCCGGCGTCGGGGCCGGCAAGTTTTTGTAGTTGCTCATTTAGACCTACTCTCCCTCACTTTCCCGCAATGTTGCGAGGCTTAACATCAAGATAAGCCCGAACCCCGCGAAATCAAGCGAGCTATCAACATATTTCTTAATCCAGATATGATCCCCCGCCGGCAAAAAGGAAAGGGGATGACATGAATCCTCACAACCTCGTGCAGTAAGTTGCAGGCGCGTCAAAGAAGCGGAGACAACATGCCGATGCTGTTGATCAGGATGCGCCGTGGCACCGACCAGTTCACAACGGTATCCGCCTGCACCTGCAAGGACACATTGATGAAGGCTTCCTGCTTCTGGCACAGTTCGGACACCACATCAGGATCGACCAGCATCATACTGTTTTCATAGTTCAAATCAAAGCTGCGCTGGTCAAGGTTCGGCGACCCGACAAGGGCGGCGGTGCCATCGACGCTCAGGATCTTGGCATGCAACAGACCGGGCTGAAATTCATGGACCTCGACCCCGGATTTCAGCAGCGACCGATAGAAACTACGCGAGGCAAAGGCAACGATCAGGCTGTCATTTGTGGCGGGCACATTCAACCGCACCCGCACCCCGCGCAGGGCGGCAGCGCAGATCTGTTGGTGCAGCGCCTCGGACGGCACGTAATAGGGGGTGGTGATGATCACCTCGTGCTGGGCCGCGGCCAGCAACATCTGCATCATGTCAGGCACCGCCTGAACGCTTTCGGTCGGTCCCGTTCCCGCCATGACGGCCGGAAATCCATCCTCTGACACGTCAGGCACATGATCCAGATAACGGGCAATGTCGTCACCGCCATGCACCATCCAGTCCGACACGAACAGCCGCTGTGCCTGCCACGCCACCGGGCCAGTCACGCGCAACATGACATCGACCCAGGGCGCGTATTTGGCCTTCACCCGAAACGCCGCATCCGCGCAGTTCTGGCTGCCCACATAGGTGGTGGCATGATCGATCACCACGATCTTGCGGTGGTTGCGGATATCCAGCCTGCGGATAAACGCCGAAATCAACGGAAACCGGAAGGCAAAGGCAACCACGGTATCAACGCCGCCCTCTTTCATCCGCGCCCACAGCGGATCGGACAACAACCGCCGCGATCCTAGCCCGTCGACGATCACCCGCACCTTGACCCCACGCCCCGCCGCGCGGATCAACGCCTCGGCCACGCGGGTGCCATTGCCGTCCGCCAGCCAGATATAGAACAGGATATGCACATGATCCGTGGCGGCCTCAATATCGGCCACCAGCCAGTCCATGCTTTCGTTGCTGTCCGTCGTCACCCGCGCCCGATTGCCCGAAACCGGCTGAAACCCGTTCACCGACGCCGCGCGCGCAAAGGCCTGTCGATACAACAGCGGAATTTCCGCATTCGGCAGCGCTTCTGGTGGACGCTTTGGAAGCTCATGCCGTAAATCCTTGAGTTTCTTGTCAGATTTACGATCCGCACTGGTATCACCCAGAAAGAAATACGCAATGACACCGACCAGCGGCAAGGTCATAATCACCACGCTCCAGGCCAGCCGTGACGCAGGCGAACGATGTTCTCGCGTTACCGCGCGCGCGATGGTTGCAAGGTCCACCACGAACAGCAAAACGGCCCAGATGGCACCCCAGGATGCCCAGGAAAGGTTGGTCATGCTCGCCTCTTGCATCGCGTCTGTCAGTGGGTCTGTGCACCCGCCCGCAGCGTTTCGATCAGGGCCACCATATCTGCGGGGATCGGTGCGTCAAAGCGCAAGTTTTCGCCGGTGACGGGATGGATGAACCCCAGCGTCGCGGCATGAAGCGCCTGGCGTGGGAAGGTGCGCGCCGCCTCGACCGCCGCCGCGCCGATCACCTTCGCATTCAGTTTGCGCCGCCCGCCGTAAGTGGGATCGCCGATCAACCCATGCCCGGCATGGGCCATATGAACCCGGATCTGATGGGTGCGTCCGGTTTCCAGCCAGCATTCGATCAGCGCCGCCTGCGCCGGGTCGCCGAACACCTCGACCGTGCGGGCTCGCGTCACCGCGTGGCGCCCACCCGAGAACAACACCGCCTGTTTCTGCCGGTCGGTCTTGTGTCGCGCCAGTTGCGTGGTGATTTTCAGGATGTTGCCCGGCTCGAAACTGGTGCCCTTGATGCCGCCCAGACGCGGGTCGCCCTTGTCAGGCGCGCCATGGGTCACGGCATGATACCGGCGCTCGACGCTGTGCGCCTCGAACTGTTTGGCCAGCCCGTGATGGGCCGCATCCGACTTGGCCACCACCAACAAACCCGAAGTATCCTTGTCGATCCGATGCACGATGCCCGGGCGTTTTTCCCCGCCCACACCGGACAATTCCCCCCCGAAATGGTGCAAGAGCGCATTGACCAACGTGCCCGTCGGCGTGCCCGGTGCCGGGTGAACCACCATGCCCGCCGGTTTGTTCACCACAATCAGATCGGCATCCTCATGAACTATCTCAAGTGGAATGTCTTCCGGCCCGATATGGCTTTCCTCGGCCTCGGGCACGTGAATTTCGAACACATCGCCCTCGGCCACCTTCGCGCGCGAGTCGTCCATCACCCTGCCATCGCGCTTTACGGCCCCGTCGGCAATCAAGCGCGCCAGCCGCGACCGCGACAGGTTCGCTGCCTCTGGCACATCGCGCGCAATCGCCTTATCAAGACGCTTGGGCGGGTTCTCCGCGATGATCACCTCAACGATACGGTGCGAGGACGACATGAACGACACTCCTGAACAGGATCTGGACGCAGCGCTTGAAGGCAGCATCGGCACAGGCACCGTGCGATACCTGAAGACGCTGGTCACGGCAATGACGATTACGACGATCGTGGCGCTTGTCGTGCTGGTCACGGTCGTGGTGATGCGGTTCTCGCAAAGCGCGCCCGACAGAAGCACATTGCCCACCCTGCCCGACCAGATCACCCTTCCCGATGGCGCAACCGCTCAGGCCGTGACCTTCGGCCCGGACTGGATCGCGGTGGTGTCGGATGGCGACATCCTGATCTTTGACCGCACCAACGGCCAACTGACCAAGCGTGTCAAGATCAGGTAAAGTCTCGGCTTTATGCAGTCAGGCGTTGATTTTCCTGCGCTCATTCAACGATAGTGACTGCGCCCGCTCGCGCGCAGACCCGACATGAAAGACGCCACATCCACGCCATGACCACCGAAAGCCTTCCAACAAACCCGCGCGTTTGGCGTTTCTTCGGCATTCCGCGATCTGGCAACCACGCCATAATCGAATGGTTCATGGGAAACATCGATGTCGAGACAACCATCTTCCTGAACAATTGCCGCGAGGGCGATCCATTCACGGGGTTTTCGTATTGCAACTTCGTCTACAACGGCCATCTGCGCAAACATCGCGCCAATATCCATCGCGAAAAGAACCATCATTTCCACCGGCTGCTTGATAAGAGATCCTCCGCAACGGACCTGATCATTTCTTATGAGATCATGTCACCGCGACCCGAAGAACGGGCCCGGCTGCACGCTGAAAGCGGCATCAATGCTCAGCCGACAGCCGATTTTCTGATCATAAGAAGCCCGCTCAATCTGATCGCTTCCAGTCTGACGAAACTGCGGAATGAAATCACGAGACCCCCAAGATTGAGAAAGTCGCTTGAACATCTGGAAGCCTGGCTGCCAGGCACCTATCAAGCCTATCTGCAAACGGCATCCGAAGATGATGTGCACCCGGTAATCTATGATCAATGGGGCGCCGATCAAACCTATCGTAAAGACATTCTGGAAAGCGTTGGGCTTGACCCAAAAAGACTGGATCTGGGCGCCATGACAACTGCCGGTGGCGGAAGTTCGTTTGATCGACAACAAGATGTCGACACCATTTCCAAATCGAAACGGTGGCAACGTTACGTGGAAGATCCGGATTTTCTGCGCCTGGTTGCGGCGCTTCTCAATGCCGATACGGACGGCCTGATCGAAGCCTGGTTTCCCGACGACTGGACCGAAGCGCAAGACCTATGACGCCTTGATGCGCCTCTTCCAACGGCATTTCGCCAATGACGCGGGCAAGCAGATACACGCTTCGGGTTGTCGTGAAAGGATGGTACCGACACCCCGGCTCGAACGGGGGACCTCTTGATCCACAATCAAGCGCTCTAACCTACTGAGCTATGTCGGCACGCAGGACGCATTTACCCGTCACGCGCGGGCATTGCAAGAGGTCGCCGCTTGAAAAATGCACGAAACGCCTCTAACCCCAAGGGGAGTTTTTCAGGAGAGAAGACATGGGCATCAACGACGAAAGCGACATCGACGCCAACCTTCAGATCGGCCCAACGTCGCTTGGGATGGTGCGGCTCTACGTCGAAGGCGGCGGGGTCGAACTGCCGATGGATTTCGAACCGGAAGAGGCCGAAGAAATCGCCGAAGAACTGCGCGTCGCCGCCCAACAGGCCCGCGCCCTGGCCGACAGCGCCAAACCAAAAAAGAAATAGCCGGCTTCTTCTGGCCAGAAATATCCTGGGGTAGCGTGAAATCCCGAAGGATTTCGCGCGCAGGGGCAACGCCCCTGTTACATCAGATATTTACAAGCGCCGCGACACCGGGGTCGCGAAACCCCTGCAGTCGGCGCGCCGCATGGGTGGCAAATTTCTGCACCATCACCTTGCGGCGGGCGGGCGGCAGCTTGTCCTCCGGCCCCATGCGCAGGATCTCGGCATCATACCCATCCGCGATGATCAGACCGGTCTCTTCGGGCAGAAGCTCGGTTGGGAAATCGGCGTCCACCGCCCAGAAATAGCGGTCACACCACTCCAGATAACCCTGCCATTTCTGATCCGACAGAAAATCCATCCGCGAGGATTTGCATTCGATCACCCAGATCTCGCCCTTGGGACCAAGCGCCATCACGTCCACCCGCAGCCCCCGCGTCGGCACCAGCTCTTCAACAGTGACGAACCCATGGCTCAGCATGTGGCGGCACACACCGCGCGCCAGCACCTGGCCGGGCATCAGGGTTTGATGTGGTAATTCCATGCGACAAGCATGAACATTTCATGAACATTTTGTCAACCGCTTCACCAATCCTTCCGAACTCTCCCCTTGTAACGCCGTTACGTGCCGCCTATCTAGGTCGAGGCGGCTTCTGCCCTTCTCGTCTCACGTGGGTACAATTCCAGTGGCCTTAAGCAATTCCGAGGGAGCTGGCTCTGTCCGGATCCTGGTCCGGTTACCCGGCGCCCACCTGTAAATACAGGTCCTCGGGAATTCAGACCCCGACGGATGCGTGCGGTTCCGCCACCTTTCCCCGTCTTTCTTTCCCAGTTTGCCACTCCGACCCGGCGGCTCACATGGTTGTGTTCGCGGTATCATGTCCGTTTGTCCTAGACTGCCTGCACACCTGCAATCACGCCCGCCGGAGGTCCCATGAAACGCCTGACCCTTGCCCTGTTCCAGAACCTGTCTGCCTTGATCGCCCTGGCAACAACCGCAATGGCCTTCACCACCGAAGGCAGCGCCGGCAGCAAACTGACCGTGACCAAGATTGCCCAGTTCGATCGCCCCTGGGCGATGAACTTTATCAGCAACTCAGAGCTTCTGGTCACCACCCGGCCAGGCAAGCTGTTCCTGGTGACAACCGATGGCACACGGCGCGCCGTCAGTGGCGTGCCGCGCGTTGTCGTCGGGGGTCAGGGCGGGATGGGTGACGTCGTGCCCCACCCCGATTTTGCCAAGAACGGGCTGATCTACCTGTCCTTTGTGGAAAGCCGGGATGGCGGGGCGACACGCGGGGCCGCTGTGGTGCGCGGCACGCTTGTCCGGGGAAACCGCCCTGCCCTGACCAACCTGCAACGGATCTGGAGCCAGCATCCCCATCGGCCGGGGTCCGGCCATTTTTCCCACAAGATCGCTTTTGGCCCGAAAGGCTCTGCGCAGGCGGGCAAGCTGTTCATCACCTCGGGCGACCGGCAGGAGCAGACCCCGGCGCAGCGTTGGGACATGGCGCTTGGCAAGATCATCCGCCTGAACGATGACGGCTCGGTGCCGGGCAACAACCCGTTTCAAAACAAGGGCGACCTGGCCAAGAGCTTCTGGACCCTTGGCCACCGCAACCTTCTTGGCATTGCCTTTGACGCGAAGGGCCGCCTTTGGACCCACGAGATGGGACCGCGCCATGGCGATGAATTGAACCTGATCAAGAAGGGCCGGAACTATGGCTGGCCTGTTGTGTCCATGGGCGACAATTACAGCGGAAAGGCGATCCCCGACCACGACACGCGCCCCGAGTTTGCCGCGCCAGCCGCCTTCTGGGTGCCCAGTATCGCACCGTCCGGGCTGGCGATTTATGACGGCGATATGTTTCCTGACTGGCGGGGGGATGCCTTGATCGGCGGTCTTGTCAGCCGCGCGCTGATCCGCGTCAAGATCAACGGCGACACAGCGCGCGAGGCCGAACGCTTCAGCTGGGACCGCCGCTTGCGCGACGTCGAACAAGGCCCGGACGGGGCGCTTTGGGTCCTGGAGGACAGAAAAGGCGGGCGGCTCCTGCGCCTGACGGCACGTTGAACGGCCCTTGCCCCGGTCTCAACCTTGCAACTCGCATCGATAGGGCACCCGTTCACCCGCCTTTGAGAACCAGGTTGCATCGCCCGTGCGGCGGTCGAGCGTGAATTTCCATTCATAGTTCAGATTGCTGCCCGTGCCCACGCCATGTTGCGCATTGAACCGCACCGCCTTGGGGCCAGCAATCGCGGTCAGTTTGCCCAGTTGATGCTCATGCGCGGTTTTCCAATCCATGGTGACCGAAACAAGCGCCGGCATCCCGGCATCATTCAACAGCCCCCATCCGCCATTGGGCGCGCAGCGTGACCCTCCTGACAGGTGATCGGACGTTATGCAGTGCAACGTCGCATTGAACTGCGACGGGGTCCACAGGGCGATCGTGATGGTGTCGTCTGCGCCTTGGCAGAGAACCACCTCTTCACGCGCCCCAGTATTTTCTGCCGCAGTTGCGACGGGCAGGCTGGCCATCAAGGCACCCAGAATCATTGGTTTCATTGGTATTCCTTCTGCATGGACTGTCTCTCCATGCATGGAGACTAAGCCACCTCACACCCCGCTGCCATGAGCCAGATCATGGCTTCACCGGGGTTTCGTGCCCAGAAACCTATTTCCGCGACGTCGCTTCCACCGGCACCGGAATGGTGGTGGCGATCGGCTCGCGCTTGCCGCCTTTCGGTGTGTCGTCCTGCCCCATGCGCATGATGACGATGGCGAACTGGACGCCGGCAAACACGATGCCGTTGAACATGAACAGCATCAGGACCGCGATCCAGCCGATATCCGAGGTCGACACGAGGTGCCACAGGTTCCCGACATTGGTGTAAAGAAGCAGGGCGACGAAGGTAGCGGACAAGCCAAATCCGATCAGCACCTGCTTGATGTAAAGGCGGACGAGTCTTGGCATGGCGTTTCCTTTCCTGCTGCCCTTTCAATCTAGCGCAATCGGACGGAAATTAAAGGGGCAGACGGTCGCAGGGCACGGGTTGGCGGGCGCGTGCGCAGGTCTGGCAAGGCGCTGCCTCGGCGCGATGGAGCACAGAACCATCGCCAGCAGCGTTCAAAACGCTTCGGGCTTCGCTTCGCGGGCCATGTGATCCAGAACCGCGTTGGCGAACTTGCCTTCGTCGCTTTCAGGGAAGAAGGCCTTGGTGATGTCGACAAATTCGGTGATCACCACCTTGGGCGGCGTGTCGCCCTGGGTCAGCTCGGCCCCTGCCGCGCGAAACAGGGCGCGCAGGGTCGGGTCGATGCGCCCCAGGGGCCATTTGGCGACCAGCGCCCGGTCGGTCATCTGGTCGATCCTGGCCTGATGGTTCACCGCGTCTTCGACCAGCTTGCGAAACAGGCGGCTGTCACCTTCCGCCATGGTATAGGCATCGAACACCTCGCCAAAGCGGTGGTCCTCGAACTCGACCATCACGCGGTCCGCCGTCTGCCCCGCGGCTTCCATCTGAAACAAAGCCTGCACGGCGAACAGCCGGGCGGCGGATTTCATCTTTCGTTGCTGGTTGCCGGAAAGCGTCATGCTGTCGGGGTATCCTTCGTCTTGCCCGCAAGTTTTATGGAATCCGAGATCGACTTGAACCCGACACCTTTGCTTGCGCCGGCCCATTTGCGCGAAAGTGCGACCAGATGCAAGGCCGCAGCCGCCGCCCCACCGCCTTTATTTTGATCTTTCGTGTCTGCGCGCACCTCGGCCTGTTTGCGGTTTTCGACGGTCAGGATGCCGTTGCCGATGCACAACCCCTGCAGCCCCATCATCTGGATCGCGCGCGAGCTGTCGTTGCAGACAGTTTCATAATGCGTCGTCTCGCCCCGGATCACGCAGCCCAGCGCCACATAGCCGTCGAAATTCGACAGCCGGTCTGCCATGGCGATCGCGGTGGGCACTTCCAACGCGCCGGGCACCTCGACCAGATCCCAGGTGCCGTCAGCGGCCTCGATCTCGGCTTTCGCGCCGGCGACCAGTTCGTCGGCGATGTCCTTGTAATACGGCGCGACCACGATCAGCAGCTTCACCGGCTTGTCGAATGTCGGGCGGTCGAGCACGTAGTGCTGTTCGGCTTTGGCCATGTCTCAATCCTTCTGAATGGGGCGTGTGCCGGTGATGGTCAGCCCATAGGCGTCCAGCCCCACATAGCGGGTATCGGGGCTGTCGGTCAAAAGCACCATATCGTGCAGGCCAAGCGCGGACAGGATCTGCGAGCCCAGCCCGATCTGGCGCACGGTGCGGGGCCCATCATCATCGTCGTTGGCGTGCAGCGTCTTGCGCGGTTCACGGAACAGGCAGACCACTCCCCTGCCCTCATCCGCGATGATCTGCATGGCGCGGGGCAATTCGTCGGCCGGGCGTGGGCCAAGACCCAGCACGTCCTGCGCTTCTTGCAGCGCATGGGTGCGCACCAGAACCGGCTCAGACGTGGTGATGTCGCCCTTTATCAGGACGACATGTTCGATCTCGTGGGTGAGGTCTGTGAATATCCGCATCTCCCAATCACCACCATATTGCGAGGTGACGTTTTCGCGCGAGGTTTCACGGACAAGATTGTCGTGGCGACGGCGATAGGCGATCAGGTCCGAAATTGTGCCGATCTTCAACCCGTGCTTTTTGGCGATCTCGACCAGTTCCGGCAACCGCGCCATGGTGCCGTCGTCGTTCATGATCTCGCAAATCACGCCCGCAGGCGTGCGTCCAGCCAGTCGCGAGATATCGACGGCGGCCTCGGTATGCCCTGCCCGCACCAGCACGCCGCCATTGCGGGCGCGCAGAGGGAAGACGTGGCCGGGGGTGGCGATGTCCGCGGGGCCGTTCTCTGGGTCGATGGCAACCGCCACGGTCAGGGCGCGATCCGCGGCGGAAATCCCTGTGCTGACGCCCTCGCGCGCCTCGATCGAGGTGGTGAACGCGGTTTCATGGCGCGAGGAGTTGTGCATCGACATCATCGGCAGGCCCAGCGCCTCGATCCGCGCGGCCTCCATCGGCAGGCAGATCAGCCCGCGCCCGTGGGTGGCCATGAAGTTGATCGCCTCGGCGGTGCAGGCATCGGCGGGAATGACGAAATCGCCTTCATTCTCGCGGTCTTCGTGATCGACGAGGATATACATCCGTCCCGCGCGGGCTTCCTCGATGATGTCCTCGGCCGAGGCGATGGTATCGGACAGGCTGGCCTCGACCGGGCCGGGTGTTTCATATGTGCTGCGATCAGGCATGGCGCATTCCCCTCAGGTTCGCGCCCGTGACTAGCGCAGGCGGGATGCGTTTGCCAGTGCAAAGGCGGCGCCGGGCGGTGCTAACGCGCCGTAATCCGGGTCTGCTGCGCCTCGCCGGTGATCTTGAACGTGTAGGGACGTTTTTCGAAATACTTGCGCCAGGTCTTCTCTTCCAGATCGGACAGGGTGACACCCAAAGCTGCACGCAAGGTGGGGCTGACGCGGCCAATCAGAAGCCCGTCTTTCTGTTTGCGCATTTCGGCCAGGATTTTCTGATCCATGTCCTTCGGATTGGTGTCGAGCGTCAGCCAACTGGAGCACGATTTGCGATAATTCACCGGCGCCTTCCCTTCGCCCATCCCGGCGACCACATGACCGCGTTCGCGCAGGAACGTCGCAAGGTGTGAGAAATCACCGTCCGAGCTGACCAGGACGATGGTCCGCACCTTTGCCTCAAAGCTCAACTCGGCAGCATCCAGCGCCAGCGCGATGTCGGCAGCGTTCTTGCCCAGCCCGGTATGCACCAGCTTGATCCCCGGCGCTTCGTCCCAGCCGCGAATGCGCGCGGCGTTGCCATAGACACGCTTGACCAGCAATTCACCAAACTTGCCCGCCTCGACAATGATCTTCCCTGCCAGCGCGCTGGAGATGTTTTCGCCATCAATCAGCAATGCGACCCTGTCGTCATCGGCAGGCGACCCTAAACCGTTATTGTACATACGCAATCCCTCTTTGCCTCACCATTGAAGCTAAGCATTGCTGTCCACAGATCAACCTTGGGTGTTAAAACTGCCAAAGCGCCGGCACGAACTCGAACGCCTCGCCCACGCGGCGCACATGGCCCACACCGGGGAAGGGGAAGTGATAGCCCAGCATCGCGATCCGGTCGGATGCCGCCATGTCCAGAATATTGCGGCGGCTGGCAACGGTCATTTCGCCATCCGTATCAGTGTCGTTGAACCAGTCAGGATGGGCAAAGTTGGTATAGGCATGGGTGAGCGCGTCACCGGTGGCGATCAGTTGTTGCCCGCCGCTGTCGATCATAACCGACAAATGGCCCGGCGTGTGGCCGGGACTGTCCAGCAGGGTCACACCCGGCACGACCTCGGCCCCGCCGCCCACCAGCGTCCATTCCACACCTTCCGCGTTGATCGCATTGACCGCGCCGACCACGAATTGCTGCCGTTCGGCGCTGACCTGATCGACCAGACCGTCTTGCAGCCAATAGGTGCGCTCGGTCTCGCCGATGATGTATTCGGCGTCGGGGATAATGGGCTCGTCGAAGTCGTCGCGAATGCCCCAGATGTGATCTGGGTGCGCGTGGGTGATCACAACATGGGTGATGCCCATTGGGTCGATTCCCGCAGCCTCAAGGTTGCCCATCAGACGCCCGGTCGTGTCCAGCCAACGTGTCCCCGACCCCACGTCGATCAGAACCCGTGCCTCTCCGATCTCGATATAGAGGTGGTTGGTGTGGGAATAGCCGCGCTCAGGATCAAGGTAGTGATCTTTCAGAAACGCAATCTTTTCTTCCTCGGGCGCGTTCACCGCAAGCCCGCTGCCGGGCAGCGAGAAATAGCCATCCGACACCACGGTCAGCCGCGCCTCGCCAAGTGTGAAGCTGAAATGCGCCGGGTTGCCAGCGGTGGGCGCGCCCAGCATAGCACGCGCGGTGGCGGGCATGGCGAAGGCGGGGGCGATGGCGGCCAAGCGCAGAAGGTCACGGCGGGTCGGGCGGATCAGGGTCATGGGTGGCTCCGTCTTGGATCAGGCATTTTGCCGATCATATGCCCGCAACCGAATATGTCAAAGGGAACCAACCGGGGTGCTCACCCGTATTCTGCCAGCCGCGCCACATAGCGTGCCAGCGTGTCAATTTCCAGGTTGACGCGGTCGCCCACTTTCGCGTGCCCCCAGTTCGTCACCTCTTTCGTGTGCGAGATCAGGTTGACGCCGAACACGTCGCCCTCCACCTCGTTCACGGTCAGCGACGTGCCGTTCAGTGCAACAGACCCCTTGGGAGCGATGAACCGCGCCAGATCAGCGGGCGCGCGGAACTGCACGCGCGTGCTGTCGCCCTCATCCGTCATCGCGATGATTTCAGCCACGCCATCCACATGACCCGACACGATATGCCCGCCCAGCTCGTCGCCGACCTTCAACGCCCGTTCAAGGTTGACCTTGTGGCCGACCCTCCACGCGCCAAGATTGGTCTTTGACACGGTTTCCGCCGAGATATCAACGTCATACCAATCATCACCCAACGCCACCACGGTCAGGCACACCCCATCGGACGCGATCGAAGCGCCGATGTCGATGCTGCCCGTGTCATAGCCCGTCTTGATCCGCGCGTGCATGTCGCCCGACTGGCTCAGCGCCTCAATCCGGCCGATATCCGTGATGATCCCGGTGAACATGCTGGTTTCCTCCCGCTGATGTGGTGCCTCAGCCCTAGCGCGCGACAAAGGTATTGCCAAGATGTGACGACGCCTGACTGCCCAATCCGGTACAGCTTCAGGCCACACTTTTGCCCAAAGGCGAGGGTAACAGAATGGAAAGGCTCCCCTTTCCATAGTGAACGGACCGGGGCAAAAAGGACGAAGGGTCGCATCGCCCCCAACGCGGCGACGGCAAAAGACGGACAGGCAGACGATGATCACCGGCCAAGAACGACATTTCCTGTTTCTACAGGGCCCGCACGGCCCGTTCTTCTGGCAATTGGGACGAATGTTGCGGACAGCAGGTGCCAAGGTCTGGCGCGTAGGCTTCAACATGGGCGATCAGGTGTTCTGGCGGGATCGGTCGACATATATCCCGTTCACCGCCCCGCAACAGGACTGGCCCGACCGGTTTTCACATCTGCTGGATGACCACGCCATCTCCGATATCGTGCTATACGGCGACACCCGCCCAATCCACGCACACGCGGTCAGGATTGCCAAAGCGCGCGGGTTGCGCATCCACGTCTTCGAAGAAGGCTATCTGCGCCCCTATTGGGTGACCTATGAACGCGATGGGTCGAACGGCAACTCACGTCTGATGCAAACCAGCGTCGCACAGATGCGTGATACCCTTGCCCATGCCCAACCTGATATCCCCGAGGCACCCGCCCATTGGGGCGACATGCATCACCATGTTTTCTATGGTGCCCTGTATCATTGGTTCGTGATGTTCACCAACCGCCGTTACCCCCACTTCCGGCCCCACCGAGCGGTGAGTGTGGGACACGAGTTGAACCTCTATCTGAAGCGGCTTCTGTTGATGCCGTTTCTCGCCGCTGACCGCATTGCCGCGACCATGCGGATCAAGTATGGCGGCTTCCCCTATCATCTGGCGCTGCTTCAGCTTGAGCATGACTCGAGCTTTCAAAATCACAGCCCTTTCAATACGATGACTGAGTTTCTTGAGGTGGTGATCAAAGGGTTCGCCACCGGTGCGCCGCGCCATCACCATCTTGTTTTCAAAGCCCACCCGCTGGAGGACGGGCGCGTGCCGCAGCGTCGCGAAATCCGGCGGCTGGCGCAAACCTTTGGCGTCGCTGACCGGGTGCATTATGTGCGCGGTGGCAAGCTGGCCCGGCTTCTGGATCACGCCCGATCCGCGATGACCGTGAACTCCACCGCTGCCCAGCAGGTCCTGTGGCGCGGGTTGCCGCTAAGAGTGTTCGGCACGGCGGTCTTTGACAAACCCGAATTTACCTCGACCCAGTCGGTCGAAGAGTTTTTTACCCTGCCAACCCGCCCCGATAGCCGTGCCTATCGCGACTATCGCCACTATCTGCTGGAAACAAGCCAGGTCACCGGCAGCTTCTACGCAGCACGGGGGCGACGGCAGCTTTTGCGGCAAGTGGTGGACATGATGCTGGCCGCAGATGACCCCTATCAGGCGCTGGAGCGTGGGACAGCGGCACCAAGGCAACAGTTGCGGGTTGTAAAATAGCGCGACACGGGTGAAACGCTGGATAAAACACGCGCGCCCGACTAGGGTCGCGCCAAATCCCTATCGGCCAACGCCCAGAAGGAGCACGCAGAGTGTCAGTCACCGGAAAGAAATGGGTCCGCGCCGCGGCCCTTTGTGCATTGGTTCTGTCCGTTGGCGCATGTGGATTGCCGCGCAGCGGCCCGAACAAATCCGAACTGCTTGCCAAGACCGATCAGCCGCTGAATGACTCCATTGTCGTTCTGGTCAACGATCACGTGAACCGGGCCACCGCCGTCACTCCGCCGCTGGGGTTCAGCAAGGCCTTTGCCAATGCCCCGCTTGTCGGGTCAGACACCATTCAGCCAGGTGACACGCTGGGCATCTCAATCTGGGAAAATGTCGATACCGGCATCCTGACCACCGCCGGCGCCCCTGCCTCGCTGGAAGAGGTGCAAGTGGATGGGTCGGGCTTTATCTTCATTCCCTATGCAGGCCGTATCAAGGCCGCAGGCAATTCGCCCGAGGCGATCCGCCGGATCATCACCCGCAAACTGGCCGAACAGACCCCGGATCCGCAGGTGCTGGTGCGGCGTCTGGCCGGTGACGGGTCCACCGTCACGATCACCGGCGCGGTCGGCGGTCAGGGCGTCTATCCCATCGAGCGGCCAACACGGACGCTGAACGCCATGCTGGCGCGCGCCGGTGGCATCGCCATTTCGCCCGAGATTGCCAAGATCCGGGTCAACCGTGGCAACCAGACCGGCGAAGTCTGGTTCCAGGACCTGTTTGAACATCCCGAAACCAACATCGCCCTGCGCGGCGGCGACCGCATTCTGGTCGAGGAGGACACAAGGTCCTATACCGCCATCGGCGCCACCGGCGGCCAAAGCCGTGTCCGGTTCGAGACGCAAAACCTGTCGGCGATGGAGGCTCTGGCGCAGGTTGGTGGCCTGTCGGGGTCGTCCGCCGACCCCAAGGGGATCTTCATCCTGCGCGATGAAACCGCCGAGATTGCCAATAAGGTTCTTGGCCGGTCCGACATTCGCGGATCGCAGCGCATGGTCTATGTGCTGAACCTGACCGAGCCGAATGGCATGTTCAAGGCGCGTGATTTCGTGATCCGCGATGGCGACACAATCTATGTGACCGAAGCGCCTTATGTCCAGTGGACCAAGCTTTTGTCCGCTCTGACCGGGTCGCTGGCCACGGCCGGGTCGATTTCGTCGCTGAACCAATCGTTGTCCGACAGTTGAACCAGAGGGCATGATGGCCCGATCTTCAGACCACCAGGAAGCCGCCGGGGATCATCCTTCCCGGCGGCTTTATGTTTACAATGGCGGCTTCCTGACCCAACCGCGCATCCGCCGCATTCTGGCGCTGGCAGGGTGGGAGGTGCGGCTGGGTCTGCCGGGCGATGGCGACTGTGTCGGCACCTGGGGCAAAAGCCCCACCGCCCCGCGCGGCGAAGCGGTGGCCGCCCGCCGTGACACCCCGCTGATCCGGGTCGAAGATGCGTTTCTGCGTTCGGTCCTGACGGGGCGTTCGGGCGAGGCGCCATTGGGCCTTCTGATCGACGACATGGGCGTGCATTTCGACAGCGCGCAGCCCTCGCGGCTGGAACATATCCTGGCCTCGGACCCGCTGGACCACAGCGACACCCTGCGCCGGGCGCGCGACGCGATGGACCGGATTCAGCAAGCGCATCTGTCGAAATACAACGCCTTCGATCCCGCCCTTCCCGTACCGGACGCGCCCTATGTGCTGGTGATCGACCAGACGCGCGGAGATGCCTCGATCGCCCATGCGGGCGCGTCTGCAAACACGTTTCGCGAAATATTGGTTGCCGCCCGGCTGAACCACCCGGACGCGCGTATCTTTATCAAAACCCACCCGGAGACCTCGTTAGGCCATCGCCCCGGCCATTACGGACCCGAAGATGAAAACGATCAGGTCCGACTGATCACCGCCCCGGTCAGCCCCTGGGCGCTGCTGGAAGGTGCGCAAGCGGTTTATACCGTCAGCTCCGGCATGGGGTTTGAGGCTATTCTGGCGGGCCACAAGCCGCATGTGTTCGGCCAGCCTTTCTATGCCGGCTGGGGGCTGACAGTCGATGACCGCCCGGTGGACCGACGCAGACGCACCCTGACACGCACACAGCTTTTCATGGGGGCGATGATCCTCTACCCCACCTGGTACGACCCCTATCGCGATGAGCTGTGCGAGATCGAAACCGTCCTGGACACGCTGGAAGCCCGCGCCCGCGCCTGGCGCGAGGATCACCGCGGTTATGTCGCCAGCGGAATGCGCCTATGGAAACGTCGCCCTTTGACGCGGTTCTTTGCAGATGGCCCGGCAATGATCTTCGACGACACCGCCGCCCGCGCGGCCAAAGGGGCAGACGATGTGGACCGTCAATTGATGGTCTGGGCCGGGAAGGAACAGCCGGAACACCAAGCCCACCCCCCCCTTCTGCGGATCGAGGACGGGTTTCTGCGCTCGCGCGGGCTGGGGGCCGAGTTGGTACCGCCAATGTCACTGGTGCGCGATGATCTGGGCATTTATTATGACCCCACCCGAGAAAGCCGGCTGGAACGCCTGATCGCCGCCTCACCCACCCTGCCCGACCACGCCCGCGAACGGGCCGAGCGGTTGATTGCGCGGCTGACGGCGACCGGGCTTGGCAAATACAACCTCGACCGCCCCCTGCCCGATGGGCTGGACCTTCTGCCCAAGGGGCGGCGTATTCTGGTGCCGGGACAGGTCGAAGATGACGCCTCGATCCGGCTGGGCACGGATGCCGTCGCCACAAATCTGGCGCTGCTGGAACGAACCCGTGCCGAAAACCCCGACGCGGTGATCATCTATAAGCCCCACCCGGATGTGGAAGCCGGGCTGCGTGCGGGTGCTGTTCCGCCCGACCAGGCCCGCGCGCTTGCCGATCTGGTGGCAGACAAAGCCGACCCTATCGGCCTGATCGACGCGGTGGACGAGGTGTGGACCATGACCTCAACATTAGGGTTCGAGGCGCTCATCCGCGGTCGCCGCGTCACCTGCTTTGGCGCGCCCTTCTATGCCGGTTGGGGGCTGACGCGCGATCTGGGAAACATCCCCGACCGCCGCACAGCGCGGCCTGACCTGATCGCGCTGACCCATGCGGTGTTGATTGACTACCCGCGCTACCATGATCCGGTGACCGGCACCGCCTGCCCGGTCGAGGTTGTGGTGGAGCGGCTCGCCAATGGTGTCGCGCCGAAGGTGGCACCCGCCACGCGCATCCTGTCGAAATTGCAGGGGCTGTTTGCCAGCTACGCCTATCTTTGGCGTTGACGCCAGCGATGCAGGATATCGCCGCCAATAACCCGCGCCTCGACCAGATCGAAACGCGGCGCCTCGGCCAACCGTCCCAGTCCCATGGCGGCGAGGGACGGTCGCCCCTCGGCTCCCAGTGCCACGCCGGCGGTATAGCCCACAAGCTCGTCCACCAGCCCCGCCACCAGAAGCGAAGCCGCAAGACCGCCGCCCCCTTCGCAATAGACGCGGGTCAGGCCACGACCGCCCAAGGCGTGCAACACCGCCGCCGGGTCCAGCGCGCCTTGCATATCGTCCACCGCAATCATCTCGGCCCCGACGCCTGCCCAGGCCGACACAAGTTCAGGCGCGGCGCGGTGGCCGTGACAAATCCAGACCGGGATATCGCGCGCGGTGCGGGCCAATTGACTGTCAAGCGGCAGGTCCAGATGGCGCGACAGGATCACGCGGATCGGTTGATGATCGACACCTAACCCGCGCACGCTCAGCGAAGGGTCATCGGCCCGCGCGGTACCTGCCCCGATCATCACCGCATCATGGGTGGCGCGCATCGCGTGAACATGACGGCGCGCCTCGGCCCCGGTGATCCATTGGCTGTCGCCCGAGGCTGTGGCAATTCGCCCGTCGAATGAGCTGGCCAGTTTCAGTGTGACCATCGGTCGGTCGCGCGTGACCCGCGACAGAAAGCCCGCCAGATCGGCGCGCGCCTCGTCGGCGCACAGGCCGGTGTCAACAACAATCCCGGCAGCGTGCAGCATGGCAATGCCGCCCCCATCCACGCGCGGGTCCGGGTCGCCCAGCGCGACCACCACACGCGCGATGCCTGCCTCGATCAGCGCAGCGGCACAGGGTGGCGTCTGCCCGTGATGGGCACAAGGCTCCAATGTAACGAAAGCAGTCGCGCCGCGAGCCGCCGCCCCCGCCTGCGCCAGCGCCACGACTTCCGCATGAGGGCGTCCGCCCGCTTGGGTCCAGCCCCGCCCAACAATCCGCCCATCCCGCACGATCACACAGCCCACCGCCGGGTTTGGCGCACATCGCCCAAGCCCCCGCCGCCCAAGCGACAGGGCCAGACGCATGAAGCGTGTATCAGATTGGGTCACTCGTCCTCTGGTGCCACGTCCGGACGCAGCTCGCTGACGAATTTGTCGAAATCATCCGCCGCCTGGAAGTTCTTGTAAACACTGGCAAAACGCACATAGGCGACAGTGTCGATCCGGGCCAGACTCTCCATCACGATCTCGCCGATCGTCTTCGATGGAATATCCGTCTCGCCCATGCTTTCCAACCGCCGTACGATGCCCGAGATCATCTGGTCGATGCGTTCGGGCTCCACCGGGCGCTTCTGCATCGAAATGCGGATCGAACGCTCCAGCTTCTCGCGGTCGAAATCCTCGCGCCGCCCATTGGATTTCACCACGACAAGATCGCGCAACTGCACCCGTTCATAGGTGGTGAACCGCCCGCCACAGGCCGGGCAAAACCGACGCCTGCGAATGGCAACGTGGTCTTCGGCCGGGCGGCTGTCTTTTACCTGAGTATCAATATTTCCGCAAAACGGGCAGCGCATCGGCCTTCCTCTTCTCTCAATCACCTCGGTTATTTGGGTCTTTCGCCCAGTTATCCACAGGCACTATAGGGCAGCCTCTAGGTCTTGTGTAGTGGGAAATAGACGCCCCAAGATGCGCGATACCCCACTGTCACGGGGAAAGATTGCTTTCCCTTCCCCTGCACGATGGGCGTAGACTTGCACACTCTGCCAGCCAACCAACCAAAAGGGAGACACAACATGACCATCGCTCGTGTAACTGAATTGTCCGCCACCTCGCCCAAAAGCTTTGACGACGCCGTGGAACAAGGGGTGAAACGCGCCGCAGACACCCTGCGCAACGTCGTCAGCGCCTGGGTCAAGGAACAGTCCGTGAAGGTCGAGAATGGGAAGGTTGCCCATTATCAGGTCAACCTGATGGTGACATTCGTCCTGGACGACTAAGCGTCAAATGACATTCAACGGTCGCAGCGCCCCGCGGCAAAACACGGGGCGCTGAAACTGGCTTGTGTAACGGCAGGCTATTCCTGGATGGATTGCAAGTAATAAACCAAGCTCAGGATGCGGCCATGCGCGATCTCTTCGGGGCTGAGGCCGGGATGGATGGCCCGCGGCATGGCTTCTGCCGTGAAGATCGGGCCCCAGACCGGCATATTGCTGTCACCATGGCCCTGAATCTCCCGCTTGCCGCTGATCGCATCATAGACACGTTCCAACGGAAATACGCCATCGTTGTCCTTGGTGAGCGTCGTCAGATTGCGCGGTCGCTTGGCGAACAATTCGCCGACAGGGCCACCACCGCCACCCATCTCTCCGTGACAAACAGCGCAGCTCGTCATGAATACCGTTTTTCAAAAATCGGCATCCTGAGCAAGCGCCACTCCCCCGCCGGCCAAATTGGCCGTAAGGAATGCCAAGCTGCACATCAGTGTTTGAATGCTTTTCGTCATGTTAAATCCTCCCAACATGTTTCTGTCAGGGGGCAATTGCTTTGGAGGCCTATCACCCCCCGGCCAACTCATCCCTGAGTGGCCAGTTCGATGATAGAACATTCTCGCGCAGACCGATTGAGGTGGATCAATCGCCTAGAAGATGCGCCGCCACGTGCCGGGTGTGCGGCGCGTTCCGGTGTTCAAAAAGGTATATCCCCTGCCATGTACCCAGCACCATCCGCCCGCCCTGCACCGGGATGGACAGGCTGACCGGCAGTAGGGCGGCCTTGATATGGGCGGGCATGTCATCGGGGCCTTCATACGTATGGGTCAGATAGGACATGGACGGGTCAGAGGTGGGCGGGACCAACCGGTGCAGGAAGTTCCGCAGGTCGGTCCGAACCTCGGGATCCGCGTTTTCCTGGATCAGCAGCGAACAGGAGGTGTGGCGCACGAACAGCGTCAGTAGCCCGTCACCCGCCCCCTGATCGGACAGCCACCCGGCCACATCGGCGGTGAAGTCATAAAGGCCGGGGCCTTGCGTTCGGATCGTGAAGCCATGTCCCATGGCGGTGATAAAAGGTCACCCGACCGATCCGCGCAAGACCCTCGCGTTCGTTTTTCCGGCACGTCAAGGCAATTGAAGTCAGGTCAGCTAGGGCCGGCACCCTTTCTGCCTTTGGTCGCGTGAGTGGCTTGCCTTGATGTGCCGGAAAACACGGGGACACCCTAGAGCGGGATCAGGGCGGGGCGTCGTGAGACATGCCCATCCTGCCGCCGGGTCTCCAATTTCATGAGCGCCCTCAGCCGCCCGGACCTAACATCCGGTCGCCCATCGCGCTGTGCCAGTTCTTCCTGAAAGTTCGTGATTGGCCCCTTCAGGCCGGTTGCGTATGTCTGCGCGCCCACCGTCTTACGCATCATAATCCCCAGTCTTAATAAGTATCGTGTCAAACAAAGCGATCGTCCAATGTGTTCACATTATCGCCACATTTCCGCCCCAATTCAAAGAAAACAGATTCATCGCTCTTGAAAACACGCAAAAACAAACTGTTTCCAGGTCGGAATTCAGTCTCTAAGAGAGCGGAGTTCAGGAAATTCGTGAATAAATAGACGCCCGCCCACCTGTTCATCATTACGGGCCGGGGTAACTGACCGAGATTCGTTTACCCGTGGATCAGTCGAAAATCCGCTCGCCCATCTGGTCAATATAGATCCGGGCCTTGCGCAGGCTTTCAGATGTCGCCGCCTCTTGCGATCCCAACACATCCGCCCGGATCATCATGCGCGATTTCAGTTCCCCGTCGATCTGTTTCTCGATCCGTGCCCCAATGCGATAACCGCCCGTATCCTTGGCCGGTTCGGGATAGATGGCAAAACCGTCATGCATGACCGGATCGGGTCGAGCCGTCGCCGACCCGGCCTGTGCCGATGCGGATCCACCGCCGAAAAGTTTTGAAAGAAGGGACATGAGTGATCCTTTCTGCCGAGGGCGTGTGAACGACGAAAAACGCCCCCTTCCGGGGGCGCTTACAGTTATTGATCCAGGAACGACCGCAGCTTGCGTGACCGGCTGGGGTGCTTCAGCTTCCTCAGCGCCTTGGCTTCGATCTGACGGATCCGTTCGCGGGTCACGCTGAACTGTTGGCCGACCTCTTCCAAGGTATGATCGGTGTTCATCCCGATGCCAAACCGCATCCGCAACACACGCTCTTCGCGCGGGGTCAGCGATGCCAGAACGCGGGTGGTGGTTTCCTTCAGGTTTTCCTGAATGGCCGAGTCCAGCGGCAGCACAGCATTCTTGTCCTCGATGAAATCGCCCAGTTGCGAGTCCTCTTCGTCACCAATCGGTGTCTCAAGGCTGATCGGTTCCTTGGCGATCTTCATCACCTTGCGGACCTTCTCAAGCGGCATTTGCAGCTTTTCGGCCAGCTCTTCGGGCGTCGGTTCGCGGCCGATTTCGTGCAGCATCTGACGACCCGTCCGCACCAGTTTGTTGATCGTTTCGATCATGTGCACCGGAATACGGATCGTGCGGGCCTGATCCGCGATCGAACGTGTGATCGCCTGCCGGATCCACCAGGTCGCATAGGTCGAGAATTTGTAGCCGCGGCGGTATTCGAACTTGTCCACGGCCTTCATCAGACCGATATTGCCTTCTTGAATAAGATCAAGGAATTGCAGCCCGCGGTTGGTGTATTTCTTGGCGATCGAGATCACCAGACGCAGGTTCGCCTCGACCATTTCCTTCTTGGCCTGACGCGCTTCCTTCTCGCCTTTCTGCACCTGCTGCACGATGCGGCGGAATTCAGGAATGTCGACGCCGACATACTGACCGACCTGCGCCATGTCACCGCGCAACTGTTCGACCTTGTCCGAAGAACGCTCGATGAACCCCTGCCAGGCACGACCCGACTGGTTCGCCATATCTTCGAGCCAGGTGGGGTCCAGTTCGCGCCCACGATAGGCGTCGATGAACTCGCGACGGTTGATCCGGGCCTGATCGGCCAGCTTCACCATCGCCGAGTCGATTGACATGATGCGGCGGTTGATGCCGTAAAGCTGATCAACCAGAGCCTCGATCCGGTTGTTGTGCAGGTGAAGCTCGTTCACCAAAAGCACGATTTCCGAGCGCAGCTTCTGATATTCAACCTCGGCCTTCTTCGAGAAACTGTCATCCTCGTTCAGGGTCGCGGACATTCGCAGATCCTGCATCTCGGACAGCTTGTTGTAGTCGCGCGCAATCAGTTCCAGCGTTTCCAGAACGCGGGGTTTCAGCGCAGCCTCCATTGCCGCAAGCGACATGTTGGCGGCTTCGTCCTCGTCGTCGTCATCGTCATCGTCGGACGCGATCGGATTGCCGTCTGCGTCCAATTCGGGGCCGGTGTCCTTTTTCTCTTTCTCACCGGAAGCGGCAACGCCGTCGACACCGGGGGCGCTGGCGACGCTTTCGCTCTCGTCGTCGTCCTCCATCGCGTTGCCAAAGGTGGCGTCCAGGTCGATGACATCCCGCAGAAGGATGTCTTCGCTCAGAAGTTCATCGCGCCAGATGGTGATGGCCTGAAAGGTCAGCGGGCTTTCGCACAGACCCGCAATCATCGTGTTGCGCCCGGCCTCGATCCGCTTGGCAATCGCGATCTCGCCTTCACGGCTCAGCAACTCGACCGACCCCATTTCGCGCAGATACATGCGCACGGGGTCGTCGGTGCGATCCAGTTTCTCGGTCTCGGCGGTAGCGACGGTGACTTCGCGGGCACCTGCCTGCGTCACCAGTTCGGTCGAGCCCTTCTCTTCCTCTTCCGCCTCTTCATCTTCGATGATGTTGATGCCCATTTCCGAGAGCAGCGACATCACGTCTTCGATCTGCTCCGAACTTACCTGATCGGGGGGCAGAACCTGGTTCAGCTGATCATAGGTGATATAGCCTTTTTCCCGCGCGTCGGCGATCATCTTCTTGATCGCTTTTTGACTGACGTCGCCCATCCCTTCGTCGTCCTGGTCGTCGTCCTTGCGGTCGTTGGCGGTGTCCTTGGCGGCCATGGGCCCTCCTTGCACTTGGCTTGGCGGATATGGGGCATCGGGCGTCTGCCTGTGTGATGCCCCACCTCATAGGTGATTCGCGTTGGCCGAATCATCACCTCGAATCAGTGATTCGCCAACCCGTCTATCGCGTATTCTTTGCGTGATCATCCGGAAAAGACCAGAGATCACGGCACTGTTGCTATTTCCCCTTGGTCTTGGTGGGGTCGATCTGCGCCAACAGCTTGTCCAGCGCATCGCGTTCATCGCGGTTCAGAAGCGTCCCGTTATCGGCAACGTCATAGGTGGCCTTGTCCTCGGTCTGGCTGCGAAGCGCCTTGTTGCGCGCTTCCGCCGCCTGCCCCAAGCGCCATGTCACGCCCTCGTCCGGCAGCGTGTCCATGTCCTGTGCGGCATCCGCAATCTCGCGTCTCAGCCCGCGCGCCGCTTCGAGTTTCATGAGCTCTTCGTTCAGGCTGGCCTGCACGATTTCGTCATCATCGGGGTGTCGCAGGGCGGGCGTGATTCGCACATGGTTCAGCGCATAGAGCTTTTCAAGGGCCGTCGCCCCAATTCGTTCGACAATGGTGCGCTCCAACACCTCGGCGCCTTCATGGGCGTGGCGCAGTAGCACTCGTTGAAGCGCGCCGTGATCCGGGCCGATCATATCCAGACGCTCCATCCGGCTTTCGACCTGTTCCAGCATGTCGGGCCGGCGGATAAGGATGGCCAGGATCACCGCCTCGCGCAGCACCTCTTGCGCCTGATCGTCGGCGGTCGCCAGAAGCGATGTCTTGGTCGATTGCAGCACCGGTGGCGTTGGCGCCCAACCACGCCCCTGCCCCTTTTTCCAAGGGCCGGGGGTCCACGATGCGCGCCCAGCGCCCTGCGCTTTGGGCCGCGACCGGAACAGCTCCCACCGCTTGTCCTTGATGGCCTGCCCGTAATGCGACCGGATCGAAGGATCCTTGATACGCGCAATGACCGCGCGCAGATCCTTGTCCAGCGCCGCTTTGCGTTCGGGGCTGTCAAAGACCTTGCCTTCGGTTTCGCGCCGCCACAGCAGATCGACCATCGGGATCGCTGCGTCGATCAACGCCTGCATGGCCTCGGCCCCGCTTTCCTTCAACAGATCATCCGGGTCCTTCCCTTCGGGCATCAGGGCAAAGCGCAGGCTCTGACCCGCCTCAAGCAAGGGCAGCGCCGTGTCGATCACCCGCATCGCGGCCTTCAGCCCGGCGTTGTCACCATCCAGCGCGATGATTGGCTCGGGCGCAATCCGCCACAAAAGGCGCAACTGATCTTCGGTGATCGCCGTGCCAAGGGGGGCGACGGTCGCGCCGAACCCCGCTTCGGACAGCGCGATCACGTCCATATAGCCTTCGGCCACGATCAGCGGTTGCCCCTTGCCCGCCGCTTCCCGCGCGGGTCCATGGTTATAGAGGCTGCGCCCCTTGTCGAACAGCGCGGTCTCGGGCGAGTTCAGGTATTTCGCGCTTTCCTCGGGGTCCATCGCGCGACCGCCAAAGGCAATCGCCCGCCCACGCGCGTCGCGAATGGGGAACAGGATGCGATTTCGGAATGTATCATAGGGCTTGCCACCCTTCTGGCTGGGCTTGGCAAGTCCGGCGGCAAGGATCAGGTCATCCTCGACCCCCTTGCCCTTCAGATGATCCCACAACCCCTGCCACGCATCCTGTGCGAAACCGATTTCCCAACGCTCCAAAGCCGCATCATTCAGTCCGCGACGGGCCAGATACTCACGCGCCGCCACCCCAGCCCCGGTTTTCAGAATCAAGCGGAAATGGCTGACCGCCATCTCCATCACCTCGACCAGTTGCGTGCGTCGGTCGGCTTTTTCCTGCGCTTTCGGGTCGCGCGCGGGCATTTGCATCCCGGCTTCGCCCGCCAGGATCTCGACCGCTTCCATGAAGCCGACATTCTCGGTCTCGCGCACAAAGGAAATCGCGTCGCCTTTTTGGTGGCACCCGAAGCAATAATAATAGCCCTTGCGGTCATCCACATGAAAAGACGCGGTTTTTTCCTGATGGAACGGGCATGGCGCCCACATGTCACCCTTGGCCTGATTGGATTTGCGTTGGTCCCACATCACCTTGCGCCCGACGACCTGTGACAGGCTCAGACGGTTGCGCAAATCATCAAGGAAACCGGGTGGCAGGGACATGAGCTATATATTGGCGCGACGGGCGTCAGAGTCCAGTGGCGTTGATGCCTTACGCCCCAACCGCGCCGCGCACCATGTCCCAATAGATATCCGCCACCGCATCGCGCGACAGCCGCCCGCCCTCGCGATACCACGTATTCACGCCGGTCAGCATGGCAATCAGGGCCATCGTGGTCAGGCGGATATCGGGGGCGGTGATCACGCCCTCGGCCTGACCGGCGCGCAGGATCGCCTCAAGCTCGCCTTCATAACGGCGGCGCAGGGCTTCGATGGCAGCGAAGTTTTCGTCCGACAGGTTGCGCAGCTCCATATAGGCGATGAACACGGCGTCGGGGCGTTCAAGGTGGAAGCGAATGTGAAACCGCGCGAAGGCTTCCAGATGGGCCAGCGCGCCGTCCCCTTTGGGCTCCACTTCCCACGCCGCCAGAAGGTCATCCATATGCGCCTGCATCAGATCATAGAGCAGGCTTTGCTTGTCCTTCGTGTAAAGATAAAGCGCGCCCGCCTGCACGCCGACCTCGGCCGCGATCTGGCGCATTGAGACGGCCGCGAACCCATGCTGTGCAAACAAGGCCAGCGCCGCTTCGCGCACCTTGGGGCCGGTGATGTCGCTGTGTGATCCGGTTTTACGTGCCATGGCCCCTTGATAACTGAACGCTTGTTCAAATCAAACCTATTCCCTCTTCAGCGATCTTGCGACACCCGAGCCACGCAGATAAGGTCATGCCAGCCCGTGCGGCACCTTACAGGAGACGCAGATGACCCCGCGCACCTTCATCCTTGCGGCATTTTTGCCCGGCACCGTCGCCGCCTGTGCCAGTGCGCCGGATTTTCCTGCGGGCGACGCGGCCAACGCGCCTTTCCCCAAGATCGTGCCGATCAGCGAGATACAGGCACAGGTCGTCGTGCCACCCGGGGACGAAGGCATTGCCGAATTGGCTGCACGCGCCGCCGACCTGCGTGCGCGGGCTGACGCGCTGCGCGGCACCTCGGTGGTTGATGAGGCGACCGAAGAACAGATGCAGGATGCGCTGTCCTCGTCCTGAACCGACACACCCCTTTCAGAAATTTCCCCGTTCCCACACCCTGCGGATTGCACCCTTCGCGGCCATTGGCTACACGTCGCTGAACCAAATGACAGCCGACGGAGAGCGACATGACCGACATCCCCCCCCTGCGCCTTGGGATTGCAGGTCTTGGCACCGTCGGCATCGGCGTGATCAAGATCATTCGCCGTCAGGCCGCTCTGCTGCAAGACCGCGCCGGACGCCCGGTCACGATCACCGCCGTATCCGCCCGCTCGCGCGACAAGGATCGCGGTGTTGATCTGTCGGATTACGCGTGGGAGAACGACCCGGTCGCGCTGGCACAGCGGGATGACATCGACGTGTTTGTCGAGTTGATGGGCGGCCATGACGGCCCTGCCAAAGACGCCTGCGAAGCCGCGATTGCCGCCGGCAAGGACATCGTCACCGCCAACAAGGCGCTGCTGGCCCATCACGGGCAGGCATTGGCGCTGGCCGCCGAAGACGCGGGCGTGCGCTTGCGGTACGAAGCCGCCGTTGCCGGTGGCATCCCGATTATCAAAGCCCTGACCGAAGGGCTGGCGGGCAACGAAATCACCCGCGTCATGGGCGTGATGAACGGCACCTGCAACTATATTCTGACCCAGATGCAGGCCACCGGGCGCGGCTATAACGCCCTGTTCGAGGAATGCGCCGAACTTGGCTATCTTGAGGCTGATCCCAACCTTGACGTGGGTGGCATTGACGCGGGCCACAAGCTGGCGATCCTGTCGTCAATCGCCTTTGGCACGCAGGTTAATTTCGATGCGGTCGAGTTGGAAGGCATCCAGCGCATCCAGTTGGAAGACATCGAACACGCCGCCGAAATGGGCTATCGGATCAAGCTTCTGGGCGTGGCGCAGATGACGGGGCGCGGGCTGGAACAACGCATGACGCCCTGCCTTGTGCCCGATGGCTCGCCGCTGGGGCAGTTGGAAGGTGGCACCAATATGGTCGTGGTCGAAGGCGACGCGATCGAACAAGTGGTGTTGCGCGGCCCGGGCGCGGGCGAAGGCCCAACCGCCAGTGCGGTGATGGGCGACGTGATGGACATTGCGCGCGGCTTGCGCATTCCGACCTTCGGGCAACCGGCAACCACGCTGCGCCCGGTGACGGGGGTGAAAGCGATGAAGCCTGCGCCCTTCTATCTGCGCATGGTGCTTTTGGACAAACCCGGCGCGCTGGCAAAGGTCGCGGCGGTGTTGGGGGATGCGGGCATCTCGATCGACCGGATGCGCCAGGTCAGCCATGACCAGAAGCTCGCCCCGGTGCTGATCGTCACCCATAAATGCACCCGCGACGCGCTGGACATGGCGCTGGCAGGGCTGACCAAGACCAAGGTGGTCGAAGGCGAACCGGTCGCCATTCGCATCGAAAACGTCTAAGCGCGCCGTGGACTGGTTCGCAGCCGTCGACATCTATTGCGAACGCACCGGGCCGGACTTCTGGTCCGAGCCGCTGAACGCACTGTCGAACCTGTCCTTCATCCTCGCCGCCCTCTGGGGCTGGGCCGAGGCGCGAAAGCGTGGCCGCACCGACCCCATGACGGTGATCCTGATCGTGCTTGCTGCCCTGATCGGGTTGGGCAGTTTCCTGTTTCACACCTTCGCCAATGCGTGGTCCGGACTGGCCGATGTGATCCCCATCTGGACCTTCGTCGCCCTGTTCGTGCTGGTCGCCCTGCACCGGATCGGCGGCGTCCGCCCCGGTCGCATCGCGGTCGGGCTTGCCGTTGTGGCGGGCCTTGTCGCCATCCTGTTCGCGTTCGGCAGCGATGGCAGCGGCAGCCAGACCAGTGCCACACCTGCCGCGCATAACCACACCCCCACGAACACGCTACTGAACGGGTCCGAGCAATACCTGCCTGCCGTGCTGGCGCTTTTGGCCTTTGCCGCGCTCAGCCGCCGCAAAGGCCACTCGATTGCCCCGTGGATCGCCGCCGCCACCGGCATCTTCATGCTGTCCCTGACCCTGCGCACACTGGACATGCACCTGTGCGATATCTGGCCGCTTGGCACCCATTTCATCTGGCACCTGCTGAACGGCGCCATGATCGCGCTTTTGTTCCAAGGGCTCATTCGCAGCCCGGTCGCAAAACCGGGATAGGCGGCAATACCGCGCGCAAGTCCCTTGCCCCTGCCCCGTGCGGGCACTAAACCCGACATCGAAGATTGAAAACAAGGATTGCCCCCATGGCCGATAAAGTCGTTTTTCTGGACCGTATGCTTTCGCTCGGTCTGGCCCGTGTCTCCGAAGCCGCCGCCATGGCCAGCGCAAACCTAGTTGGGCGCGGCGATGAAAAAGCCGCCGACCAGGCGGCCGTCAACGCGATGCGCGACCAGTTGAACCTGCTGGACATCCAGGGCACCGTGGTGATTGGCGAAGGGGAACGGGATGAAGCCCCGATGCTCTATATCGGGGAAGAGGTCGGCACCGGCGACGGACCTGCCGTCGACATCGCGCTGGACCCGCTGGAAGGCACAACGCTGACCGCCAAGGACATGCCCAACGCCCTGACCGTGATCGCCATGGCCCCGCGCGGCACCCTGTTGCACGCCCCGGACGTTTACATGGACAAACTGGCCATCGGGCCGGGCTATCCAAAAGACGTGGTTAGCCTTGACATGAGCCCCGCCGAACGCGTCAAGGCACTGGCCAAGGCACGCGGCTGCGCCATGTCGGACATCACCGTCTGCGTGCTGGAACGTCCTCGCCACGAAGACATGATCGAGGGCATCCGGTCGACCGGTGCCGCGATCCGCCTGATCACCGATGGTGACGTGGCCGGTGTGATTCACTGTGCCGAAGCCGACATCACCGGTATCGACATGTATATGGGCAGCGGCGGCGCCCCCGAAGGCGTGCTGGCGGCCTCGGCCCTGAAATGCATGGGCGGGCAGATGTGGGGGCAGCTGACTTTCCGCAATGACGACGAACGTGGCCGCGCCGCCAAGGCGGGCATCACCGATCTGGACCGCGTCTACAACCGCGACGAGATGGTCACAGCAGACGTGATCTTTGCCGCGACAGGCGTCACCGACGGGTCGGTCGTGTCTGGCATCAAGCGTGAGCCGGGCTTTCTCACCACTGAAACCATCCTGATGCGGTCGAAAACCGGATCGGTGCGCCGGATGATCTATCGCAACCCGGTCGCCGCGAAGTAACGCGGGTTGGCGCGGGTTTCCGCATCAAATGAGGTGCAGCGTCAGGGGCGCATATGAGCAGTTTTCTGGGGGTGGACAAGTCGATTACGGGTCGCCGATGGGTCGGCCCTTCGCCCGATATCGGCCGCCAGGCGGAAGCACTGGAACAGCAATCCGACCTGCCCGCCCCGCTCTGCACCGTTCTGGCCCGGCGCGGCGTCGCACCCGCTGAAGCCGCCGGATTTCTGGACCCGACCCTGCGAGACCTGCTGCCGGACCCGCGCAAGCTGAAGGATATGGATGCCGCTGCCGACCGCGTGCTGCGGGCGCTGGATCAAAACGAGCGGGTTGCGATCTTTGCCGATTACGACGTCGATGGGGCGACCTCGGCCACATTGCTGATCGACTGGTTTCGGTTCTTCGGGCGCGAAGTCACGCTTTATATCCCCGACCGGATCGACGAAGGCTATGGCCCCAACGTGCCCGCAATGCAGTCGCTGGCAGGCGATCATGGCCTGATCATTTGCGTCGATTGCGGCACGCTGAGCTTCGAACCGATCGCCGCCGCCCGCGCTGCCGGCGCGGATGTGGTCGTGCTGGATCACCACCTTGGCAGCGAGACCCTGCCCGACGCCATCGCCGTCGTGAACCCCAACCGGCAGGACGAAGCCGACGCGCCCGGATATCTCTGCGCCGCGGGTGTGGTGTTCTTGCTGCTGGTCGAGTTGGGGCGCCGGCTGCGCGACGCCGGTCGCCCCGGACCCGACCTGATTTCGATGCTGGATCTTGTGGCGCTGGGAACGGTGGCGGATGTGGCGCCGCTGACCGACGCGAACAGGGCTTTCGTGCGGCAAGGATTGAAGATCATGGCCCGCCGTGCGCGGCCCGGCATGGTGGCGCTGGCGGATGTGGCGGGGTTGAACGAGGCCCCGCGCGCCTATCACCTGGGCTATCTGATGGGGCCGCGGGTGAATGCGGGCGGGCGGATCGGCAAGGCGGATCTTGGGGCGCGACTTCTGACCACCACGGACATGAACGAAGCCCGCGCAATTGCAGATAAACTGAACGATCTCAACGCCGAACGACGCGAGATTGAAGCGCGGGTTCAGGGTGCGGCGATGGCGCAGGCGGAAGAACGTGGTCTGGACGCCCCGCTGGTCTGGGCCGCGGCCGATGGCTGGCACCCGGGGGTCGTGGGCATCGTCGCCAGCCGCCTGAAAGAGGCCACCAATCGCCCCGCTATCGTGATCGGGTTTGACGGGGACGAGGGCAAGGGATCGGGCCGCTCGGTTTCGGGCATCGACCTGGGCGCCGCCATTCAACGGCTGGCAGCCGATGGACTGATTGCCAAAGGTGGTGGCCATAAGATGGCCGCCGGACTTAGCCTGACGCGCGATCAGTTGCTCCCGGCGATGGAGCGCCTGTCAGCCCTGCTTGCCAAACAGGGGGCAAGCGATCTTGGCGCGGCCGATCTGAAGATCGACGGGGTGCTGATGCCTTCGGGCGCAACGGTCGACATGATCGAACTGCTGGAAAAGGCGGGTCCCTTTGGCGCCTCGGCCCCCGCCCCGCGCTTTGCCTTCCCGGACGTGAGCATCCTGTTTGCCAAACGGGTTGGGCAGACCCACCTTAAGATCAGCTTCGGCGACGGGCTGGGCACCCGTCTTGATGCCATCGCCTTCGGCGCATTCGACGGCCCACTTGGCCCGCTTCTGGAACAACATGGCGGCCAGCGGTTCCATCTGGCAGGGCGACTCGAACTTAACCAATGGCAGGGCCGAACCAGCCCCCAATTGCGCTTGGAAGACGCTGCAAAAGCCTGATTTTCATGGGCCTTCCAGTTTTTTCAAAAAAGCTGAAAAACCCTCTTGCACGGCCCCGACCTTTCTCTTAGAACCCCCTCACCGACAGAGTGGCCCGTTCGTCTATCGGTTAGGACGCCAGGTTTTCAACCTGGAAAGAGGGGTTCGATTCCCCTACGGGCTGCCACTTCTTCCTGAGTTGATTGTACTTGCCACCTTGGTCCAGGCGTTTCCGTGACGCGTGTAACCCATTCGGTTCCTGTTGCCAGAAGGCTGGTCACCACGCCACCATCAGTCCCCTCGGCCCAATGCTGTGGACGGTTGGGAAGGCGTTTGAAACAAAGTCGCACATGCCCGGCCCTTGTTCTTCGACATGTACAATGCTTCATCAGCATCCGCGGTCATCTGTGCGGCCGAGACCGTGTCGTAATCCACGCTTCTGGCAATCCCGATACTGGCCGAGATGCGGCAGGCCTTTCCGTCAAACGGGATCGGCCGTTCAAGCTGCGCGATGATGCGCGTTGCGATGCTGTTCAGCATATCTGCATCGGACAACCTGTTGAACATGATGACAAATTCATCCCCGCCGACCCGCGCGACCATATCGGTATCGCGCGTTTCCTCCTGCAACACCCGTGCCACCTCACGCAGCACCGCGTCACCCGCCGCATGACCTTGCGTGTCATTGACCGCCTTGAAGAAATCCAGATCGATATGCATCAGTGAAAACTCACCGCCCCGGGCAATCTGACGATCAAGCTGGATGTCGAAGGCGCGTCGATTGTGCAGCCCGGTCAACCCGTCTGTCATCGCTTCGACCTGTGCTTCGGCCTTTTCGTCATGCAGACGATGGGCAAGCTGTGTGGTCGCCTCCATCGCGGCGGTTTTGGCCTCCATCAAATACAGCATCTCGACCGTCAGGTCGGTGGGCGCGAAGTCGGACCCGGCCAGTTTGTAGCGTGCGACGGCATCCACTACGGAATAGCCGAAGGACAGGTTCATCAAGACCTGATTGCCCCCCGACAGAACCGAAACCGCCCCCACCATCGTGGTCCCCGACCCGTCCTTCAGACGCAGATAGACCTTTGCATCCCCCATCGCGCGCACGTCATCCATCGACCGCACCACGCGGGGGCGCCGCAATTCGAACAGAGAAAACGCGCTGCGCCCGACCAGCGGCCCGCCAAACACCTTTTCGATGGTCGGGCCTGCATGGCTGATCCGGGCAGCAGCGTCCAGAACCAGATGCATCGGCATCATCTGGTCCAGCGTATGCAAGGCGATCGGGATGGTGCGTGGGATGGTCAAGACGCCCCTCCCGCTGCAAGGTGAAACGCCCGGCCGGTGCCATGGCGCATTTCCAGCAGACGAACGGAAATGCTTTCATCCTGTCCGTCGCGCCCCAGATGTTCCAGAAACGCAAGTGCGCCGTAATCATCTGCCAACGCCCGCAACACCCCCAACAGGATGAAGCCGACCCCCGGCGCCACGCTGCAGCATGTGATCTGAAACTCGTCGACCGACACCGCGTCAAGCTGGATCACCGGCAGGTCCAGCTCTGGCACGGCGAGTTGTGCCCGGCCGCGCAGATCTTCGAGTGAATGCAGGAAATCCGTGTAATCCACACCGCCGAAGCGCAACAGACGGCGCACCCGCTCGACCCGTTCATCCGTCACCAGAAACGTGCCGAAATCTTCCAGCAGCATATCCGACGGCTTGTCCAATTGGCGCGCGGCTTCGGTGACCAGACGGTTCGCCAGATCCACGTCATATCGAAACAGGGGTTCGAAACTGTCATACCCCAAATCCAGTTGACCCATGATCGAACGCCAGCGGCCGATCCCATAGGTGAAGATCAGGAACCCTTCGAAGCACCAGAATATCAATCCATGAATCGTCATATCACACTCGTTTCCAGCCTGAGCCTAGCAGCCGAGTGTAAACAAATCGGAAACAGCCGATCAGGCCGGGACGCCGCCGTGGTCAGGTCTGCCCATTGTCCAGCCAGGCCGGGATGTGGCTGATATCATCCAGTACGATGTCGGCAAACGGGGCAAGCTCGTCCGCGCCTGCGATCCCGGTCAGAACCGCGATGGTCCGCATACCCGCGGCACGTCCGGCGCGCAGGTCGTGCAGGCTGTCGCCCACCATCGCCACGCGCTCTGGGGCAAGACCTGTCGCGGCGGCAAAGGCCAGGCACGGCCCCGGCGCGGGCTTCACACCATGTCCGCTGTCATAGCCCGAAATGAAGTCGAACAGCCCCGTCACGCCTGCCGCATCCAGATGCGCCCGCGCCGGGCGTTCGGCATCGTTGGTTGCCACGCCGATCTTTAGCCCGCGCCGGCGCAGATCGGTCAGAAACGGCGCGAGGGCGACGGCCTCGACCTGCGGGGCGATGGCGGCTTCTTCGTTAAGAAGTGTTTCCAGCGCCGCGTCGGAATAGGCGACATGTCGCCGAAGCTGCGCCACGACCTCCTCCGGCGTGCCGGCGATCACCACGCTGGCGGGGTGAAACCGTCCGGCGTCGGTGTCGAACCCGATATCCGCGCCGATCACGCGGGCGCGCTCCGGATCATTATCGGTCAGCCGCATCAGCACCGCATGTGCCCAGGCTTCCCACGTTGCCTCGAACAGAAACAAGGTGCCATCTTTGTCGAAAAGCAGTGCCTCAATGCTCATATCCACCCTTTCCGGTTAGATCACAATATATTGGAATGATACACTTTTTCAGTCAGGTCCAATGTAACTGCGCCCCACCGGGAAGCATCTGCCGAGCCATCGCCAACTGGTCATAGGGCAGGCTCAACGCGTCACAGGCCCGGATCACCCAGGCATCATCCATCAAGAGGAAATCCAGCACCGAACCAAGAAAACCCGGATCCCCCGCGCTGGCGCGCAGCGCATCCTGGTCCACGCCCGTCGCCCCCATGAACACCGGCAACAATTCGTCATCCGCGACCAACCATGCCAGCGCCTTCAGCGCGGTTGTTTCGGCATTTTCCGGCGTCATCCCTGATCTCCTTAACGATTGGAAAGGTTTTCTTAACCAATCTGGCAGCAATATGAACAGACCTTAAACCTGAGCACAATGACAAGGGCGAGTTGACGATATGAGTGAGAGAATCCTGATCGCGGATGACCTTGCGACCAATCGCATCGTGTTGAAGGTCAAGCTGACCGTCGCCTGTTATGAGGTCATTCAGACCGATCGGTGCGACGAGGTGCCCAAGCTGGCGCGCGACACCCAGCCGGACCTGATCATACTGGGGCGCGGGGCGTCGGATTGCAGCCTTGCCACCTGTCGGACGCTCAAGGCGGATCCGGTGCTGGGGATGATCCCGATCATCATCGTGTCGGATCAGGACGACCAGCAAGCCCGGCTGGAAGCAATCACCGCAGGCGCCGATGACGTCTTTTCCAAACCGCTGAACGAAGCCACGCTGATGGCGATGGTGCGCAACCTGATCCGCGCGCGGGGGGCCGAGAACGAGGTGCTCAGGCGGCGCGAGCTGTCGCGCGATTTCGGACTGGCCGAAGCCCCTGCCCTGTTCGCCCGCCATGCGCGTATCGCGCTGATCGCCCCGGACGCCGAGACGGGGATCTATTGGCGGATGCATCTGGCGACCGAGATCCGCCACCGCATTGATATCATGACGCATTCCCAGGCGTTGGAGGAGGTCGGCGCGATCAAGGCCGTGCCGGATGCTTTCGTGATTGCCTCGACCCTCAAGGACACATCGGACGGGTTGCGTCTGGTCAGCGAGTTGAGATCGCGCCAGACCACGCGCCATTCCGTTATCGTGGTGCAGGATTGCGGTGAAACGCCGTCGCCCAGTTCGATGGCACTGGATCTGGGGGCAAATGCCGTGTTACGCACCGGCTTCGACGCGCGGGAACTGGCGTTGCGCCTGACACGCTTGCTGGCCCGGAAATTCGAAGGCGACGACCTGCGCAAAAACTTCGACACCAACCTGGCGCTGGCACTGCGTGACCCGCTGACCGGTTTGCACAATCGACGGTTCGCCCAAAGCTATCTGGACCGGCTTGAACGGGAAGCGGGCGCGACAGGTCAGCCCTATGCGATCATGGTGCTGGATCTGGACCGGTTCAAATCCATCAATGACACCTACGGCCATCCCGTCGGTGACGAGGTTCTTGTCGAAGTGGCGAAACGGTTGAAGGGCAACCTGCGCGACATGGACCTGTTGGCGCGATATGGGGGCGAGGAGTTTCTGATCGCCCTGCCCGGCGTCACGCACACTCAGGCACAAGCCATGGCCGAACGGCTGCGGCGGGCAGTCAGCGACCAACCCATGGCTGCAGGCAAGGTCGCGGGTGGCATCGCGGTCACCCTGTCGATCGGCGTGGCGGTGTCCAGCGACATGACACAGGCTGCCGGGTCAGCCCATGACCTTTTGCAATTCGCCGATCAGGCGCTGTACCGGGCGAAATCTGACGGTCGTAATCAGGTGATGTTCGTTTCCGACGCGGCCTGACGCAGTTCGACGTCACGGCAGGCTGCCTTGGCTGCTCCGGCGGGTCTATGGCGCACGCTTGCGCACGGATTTCTCCACCCGATCCGCAAAGGCGCGTCGTTCCTCGGCGCTCATCCTTTCAATCCGGTCCACAAGGGCTGTGCGGGCAAGATCACCGCGTTGACGCAACCGTTCCGCCTGACCGTCCATGACCGCCAGCAGCGCGCCCGCATCAAAGGGGTCTGCCCGCAGGGCGGACAACATGCTCTGAAACTCGGCCTCGAGCGCCCGCCGGTTCTCGGCGAACGAACCGCTCTGCGCGCGCAGGGCCTTGCCGATCTCGCGCCTGTCTTTGCGGTCCAGCGCCCCGGCCATCGGGGCAAAACCCAGATCACGGATCGCACCTCGGTTGGGGCCACGCGCATCGAACCCGTGATCACGATGGTCGCCCCATTTGGCACCGATCACCAGCCCAAGAACCAAAAGGTTCAGGGTCAGTGACACGACCAGAAGGATACGCCAACCCATCCGGCGTCGCGCACCGGGTTGATCTGTCGGGGGGGTGGTCGGGGCTGTGCTCATCCCTCATCCTCCATCAAAAGGCCAGTGCCCAGATAGCTGGGGGCCAGATCTTCCAGCGCAAAAGTCGCTTCGGTCGTTGTGTAATCGCCGCTCAGGATCAGCCCGCCAGACCATTGTTCAAGCTGGATCGGGGCGGAAAACCCGATCCAGACGCCGGCAAGGGTCGCCGTGGCCATGCCTGCCAGTGCGGGCCAGCCGCCAATCACTGCCTTCAGATCAGCCCAGACCCCCCGCGCCCGGCGCAGGTCACGCGCGGTGGTAAGGGCCAGATCCGGCGGGGGCGCCACCGCCGACATGCCGGGCTGCGGCTGCTCAGCCGCCGCATCGTCCAGGATGGCTGTCATCAGCGCGTCCGAGGGTGTGATCGTGTCATCCCTGGCCGCGTCAAAGAACGCCTGCAAGGCGCGATCATCCAGCATGTCGTTTTGCTTGATCCCGTCTGTCTTCTTCCTGTCAGTCTTCGCCATATCCCAACTCCTCTCGCTTCCCGGCCAGGGCCGCGGCCAGCGCCTTTTTGCCCCTTGCGGTCAGACTTTCCACCGCCTCGACGCTGATCTGCATGATCTGCGCGATGTCGGGGTTTGTTTCCCCCTCGATATGGCGCAGCGTGACCGCGATCCTTTGCCGGTCGGGCAGGCCCATCAGCGCGGCCTGCAAAGCGGCGGCGCGATCCGCCTGGATCAATGTCTCGACAGCCCCGGGCGCCTGATCGGCGGGGTCGTCGATCGTGTCGATATCGACCGTCCGACGCTTGCGCAGCCGGTCGGTGCACAGATTGGTCACGACCCGAAACAGCCAGGTGGTCACTTTCGCCTCGCCGCTGCGCCAATCCGGGGCAATCTTCCACAGGCGCAGCATTGCCTCTTGCGTGACGTCCTCGGCTTCAGCACGATCACCGCCCAGCAGGCGCGCGGCAAACCCCAGCACCCGGGGCGCGAGCCTGCGGGTCAGCAACTCGGCTGCCATCGGGTCGCCGTTGCCGTAAAGAACAAGCAGCGCGTCATCCGAGGCGTCTGAATACGCATCCAAGGCCATCTTCATCCGTCCTGCCTAGCCCCTCTGCCGACAAGTGGCAACGGCTGGCCCGCCCCCGCAGAACACGGGGGCGGTGCCGACTTTTATCCGCCGTTGCGCGCGCCTTTACCCGCATGACCATGGCCATGACCGTGACCCCGCTTGCCCTGCCCGCGCATGAAGGCTTCTTTCTGTGCGGTATCGAACTCGGCCTGAGAAATGGCATTGTCATCGTCGGTGTCGAACCGGTCGATCATGCGTTCCAGCCGGGCCTGGTCAGGGGCCATTTCGTCCACGCTCAACGTGCCATTGCCATTGGTGTCACGCTTGGCGATCATCTTCTCGATCATCCAGCCCATCCGCTTTTCCGCCATCGGACCCGCGTTTTGCGTCTGCTCACCGGCATTGGATTGCCGCGCGGCCATCTTCGCGGCGCGATGGGCTTGCACCTCGTCCACCGTCAACTCTCCGTTCCCGTCTGCATCCGCAGCCGAAAACCGCGCCTGTGCGCTGGCTTGCAGGTCTTCGACGGTGATCTGTCCATTTGCATCTAGGTCCAGATCGGCAAATTCCATCTGCATGAAACCGCCCCGCGGGCCACCCATTGCCCGACCGTCCTTGCCACCAAAGGCCACGGCGGAGGTCGCCCCCAGTGTCAGCGCCGCCCCAAGGGTCAATGCAATAGCTGTTGCGGCATGTTTTTTCGTCATTCTCATGTCGTGCTCCTTTATCATTTGCCTGTCCGCGCCGGGCGGGTTTCTGTCCGGCGACATAGTCCTTGAACGCGACAGGGTTGCGTTTCCGTCGCGCTCCGGCGAAATAAATCGCGACATCCCGCCGCAAATCTGAATTCGTGGCATGATTTTCCGCAGGCCATCACCTAGTATATGTGGATGCGCGACAGAGGAATTTTGAATGACCGATACGATATCCATGACACCGGACCTGACCACCTTAGATGACGGGCAGGAACGCGAGCTGAAACCCGCGATCCGGAAAGGTTGGAGCAAACGCTGCCCCAGCTGCGGCACAGGCAAGATGTTTCAGGGCTATCTGAAGGTCCATGACAGCTGCACGGTGTGCGGGGAAGAACTGTATCACCACCGCGCCGATGATGGTCCGGCCTATCTGACCATTCTGGTGGTCGGGCATCTGATGGCACCGCTTCTGCACATCACCTATGTGAACTTCGTGCAGGAACCGATGGTGCTGGCCTCGATCTTCACGGTTGGCACTGTGGCGGCATCGCTCTATCTGCTGCCACGCTTCAAGGGGTTCATGGTCGGCTTTCAGTGGGCCAAGCGCATGCACGGGTTCGCGGTGAAAAACAGAACCGAGGGATAAAGAAATGGACAAACCCATGGACAAGGCGGCGAACGGCGAGGCAGTGGACAAGTCGAAGATCGTCCGCGATGCGGCAACCGTTATCCTGATCCGTGACAAGACCACGCGACCGCAGGTTCTGATGGGGCAACGCGGGGCCAAGGCAGCCTTCATGCCCAACAAGTTCGTCTTTCCCGGTGGGGCGGTCGACCCTAGTGACGGGCTCGTCCCGCTGGCGGAAGGGGGGGCGGAACCGTGCCTGACGCGACTGGGCGAACAGGCTGATCCGGCGCTGTCCTCGGCGCTGTTGGTGGCGGCCATTCGTGAGCTTTGGGAAGAAACCGGACAGATGCTGGCGGCCCCCGGGGACTGGGGCGGACCCGTTCCCAAGGGATGGGAAGCCTTCGCGGATGAAGGCCTGATCCCGTCGGCGCGCGGCATGGCCTTTGTCTTTCGCGCGATCACGCCCAAGGGGCGCACGCGCCGGTTCGACGCCCGGTTCTTTGCCGTGGATGCGGACGAGCTGCGCACCGATATCGACGATTTCTCGCGCGCTTCGGATGAACTGAGCCACCTGCAATGGATCGCACTCGACGACGTGCGCCGCTTCGACCTGCCCTTCATCACCGAAGTGGTGTTGGCCGAGATTGTCGGCAACCTGCCCGATCTGGGCGCACCCGCTCAGGTGCCGTTCTTCAACAACTCGGACGAGGAAAGCCTGTTTGAACGGCTGGGCGGTGTCGGACCGCTGAGCGCGATGGGCTGACGGCTAGTTCAGGAACAGAACCAACACCAGCACCGAAATCAGGATCAGCGCAGTCCCGGCATATTCGCGCCCTGTGACCTTTTCACGAAACACAAACAGCGTGGCGGCGTAAGAGAACAGAAGCTCCACCTGCCCCAGCGCCTTGACCAATGCCGCATTTTGCAAGGCGAAGGCGGTGAACCAGCAGAAACTGCCGATCATCGAACTCAGCCCGACCAGAGCGCCGACCCGCCACGCCGCAAAGACGCGCGTGATTTCGCCTTTTTCCCGCAGGGACATCCAGACGATCATGATCCCGGACTGGAAGGCCGTGACCACCGCAAGCGTGAAGCCCGCCCGCGCGATCACATCCTGTGCGGGCAACGACAAGGCCGCCCCGCGATAGCCAATGGCCGAGACCGAGAACAACAGGCCCGCCCCCAGCCCCAGGGCGGCAGCCCGGTTGAAAAAGCGCCTCCATCCGGACTTGCCGCCCTCGGGCGGGTCGGACAGCAGGATCAGGCCCAGAAAGCCCACACCGATCGCCAACGCGCCAGCCAGCCCCACCCCTTCGCCCAACACCACCAACCCGACAAGCGCGGTCAGCACGACCTCGGTTTTCTTGAAGGTGATGCCGACGGCGAAATTGCGTTCGGCAAACAGGGCGACCACGCAGACCGTGGCGAGGATCTGCGCGACGCCGCCGGTCAGGGCAAACAGAAAGAACCGCCCTCCGGGCACCGGTGCCGCCTGATCGGTCGCGGACAGATAGATCACAAGGATCAGCGCCACCAGAGGCGCGGAATAAACGAACCGTGCCAGCGTGGCCCCGGTCGCGGACAGCCGCGTATCCTTCAGCCGTTTTTGCAACATGAACCGCAGGTTTTGCGAAAACGCCGCAGCGATGGTGATGGGGATCCAGGCTTGCATGATGTCCCTTTGGCACGGCCATGGCGAAAACGCCAGCGGCCCTAGCGTGTTTGCAGCCGCGACAGGTTATAGCCGTTGAAGCCCAGCACATCGCGTGCTGCCTTGATCCGATCCTCGCCGCCCGAACGGGACCGGTCGATGATCCAGCCGAAACTGCCCGATGGGGTGCCGATGGCCGCGGTGCGATAATCGGCATCCACCCACAGCACCCAGTATTGCGTGTCAAAGGGCGGCGTGCCGACAGTGATCCGCCCGGGCGCGGGCTGTTTGGTTGGATACCGTTCAAGCAACCCCGATGGGCCATAAACGTCCATCGCTGTAATCTTGCCATTGCTGTGGGTCAGGTTCACCGCCCCGAAGGATGGCTTTTCACCGGGATACACGAACTCTCCGCGAAGTTCCCAACGTCCGGCAAAGCGCGACGCATCGAACCGTGTGGTCGAGTTGAGCGGCCGGGACTTGCTGCGATGAAACTCGACACCCGTGCCGCCGCCGACGCAGGCGGCCAGGCTGGCGGCCATGGCAGCCGCCCCTGCCGTGATCAGTATCTGACGTCGCTTCATGGCGTTATCCCCTTTGTCCTGGTGGTCGACACCCATCCCTCTTCAAAACGGCATTGGATGGGCGCGATGGGTCTGGTCGATGTCTTTCATCACGTCATCTGACAGGACCAGATCCTTGCCGTCCAGAATGCGACCAAGCTGTTCCATCGACGACGCGCCAAAAATGGTCGACCCCATGAAGGGACGCGACACCGAAAACGCCAGCGCCATATGCACCGGGTCCAACCCGTGTTTCTTGGCCACCGCAAGATAGGCGTCCACGGCTTCGAATGCCCGTGGCGTGGCCCGTCCGCCCAGACCCGGCGACAAGTCAAGCCGCGACCCTTTGGGCACCGCGCCTTTCTGGTATTTGCCGGTCAGAAGCCCGGTGGCCAGCGGCGAATAGGCCAGCACCCGCACGCCTTCGTTCATGCACAGTTCCGCCAGATCGGTATCGGCCAGACGGTGCATCAGGCTGTATTCATTCTGGATCGAGATGACTTCCGGCGCGCCCATTTCACGCGCGATGCGCAGCCACTGGGCCGTGCCCCATGCGCTTTCATTGGACAGGCCGAAATGGCGCACCTTGCCCGCCGCCACGACCTCGGTCATTGCCTCGAGCACATCGCGCATATGCGCCTCGACCTCGTCCTTGTTCTGGCCAGAGGGGTCAAACGTCCAGTTCTGCCGAAACGCATAGCTGCCGCGAATGGGCCAGTGGGTCTGGTAGATGTCGATATAGTCGGTGTTCAGCTTTACAAGGCTGTCGTCCACCGCCTCGCGGATGATCGCGCCGTCATAGCCCTTGCCACCGCGCTTCCAGCCCGGATTGTCGCCGGAAACCTTGGTGGCAATCACAACGTCATCCCGCCGCCCGCTTTTGGAAATCCAGCTTCCGATCACTTCTTCGGACCGGCCACAGCGTTCCGCCTTGATCGGATTGACCGGATACATCTCGGCGGTGTCGATGAAGTTGATCCCGTGATCCAGTGACATGTCGATCTGGGCGTGCCCCTCGGCCTCGGTGTTGGTGGACCCCCACAGCATCGAGCCAAGGCACAGCGCGCTGACCTCGATCTTTCCACCTGCCAGTTTGTTCATCCGCATCGCGCACCCTTTCAATCTGCTCGCGCGGCAGGGTTGCGCATCGCATTCGCCAGAACAACCCCAAAACGCCGCGCCTAGAACGTCGCGTTCACCGCACCGCCATCCAGAAGCACATTCTGCCCGACCATGAACCCCGCATGTTGCGAACACAGGAAAGCGCAGGTCGCGCCGAACTCTTCAATCGTGCCATATCGCCCCGCCGGAATGGTCGCCTGCCGCGCCGCGCGCGCTTCGTCAACCGTGCCGCCTTGTGCGTCGACCACACCCTTGTCCAGTGCGGCAGCCCGATCCGTGTCGTGGATGCCGGGCAACAGGTTGTTGATGATCACACCCTGCCCTGCCACCTGCCGCGCGGTGCCCGCGACAAACCCGGTCAGCCCGGTGCGCGCGGTATTGGACAGACCCAGCACCGGGATCGGGGCTTTGACCGAAAAGCTGGTGATGTTCACCACCCGCCCCCAGCCGCGATCCGCCATGCCGGGGATCAGCGCCTGCATCAGGGCAATCGGGGCCAGCAGATTTGCGTCGAACGCGGCGATGAAGTCGTCACGGTCCCAGTCCGGCCACATGCCCGGAGGTGGTCCACCGGCATTGGTGACAAGGATGTCCACATCGCCTGCCGCTTCGAGCAAGGCCCCACGCCCCTCCTCCGTTGTCACATCGGCGGCGACGGTCACGACCTCGACCCCGGTTTCGGCGCGTATGACATCGGCGGCGTCTTTCAGTGGTCCGCCACTGCGCGCGTTCATCACCAGCGACACACCCTCGCGCGCCAGCGCCTGCGCACAGCCCAGCCCCAAGCCCTTGGATGACGCGCAGACCAGTGCGCGTTTGCCGGATATTCCCAGATCCATATTATCCTCCCCGATGTTTGACCAAGACCTAGCAGGCCCGCCTGCGCGATGGAAGAACCATCCATATTGCGCCGCCCCGCCCCCGCCGCTATATGCCATTCCATGTTGGACACCGCATCAAACCGCCCCACCTTGCCGCCCGAAATTGCGCGCCGTCGCACCTTCGCGATCATCAGCCACCCGGACGCCGGCAAGACGACCCTGACCGAGAAATTCCTTCTGTATGGTGGCGCCATTCAGATGGCCGGACAGGTGCGCGCCAAGGGCGAAGCGCGGCGCACGCGCTCGGACTTCATGAAGATGGAGCAGGATCGGGGCATCTCGGTCTCGGCCTCGGCCATGTCGTTTGATTTCGGCAAATACCGGTTCAATCTGGTGGACACGCCCGGCCACTCGGATTTCTCGGAAGACACCTATCGCACGCTGACGGCCGTGGACGCAGCCGTGATGGTGATTGACGGGGCGAAAGGCGTGGAAAGCCAGACCCAGAAACTGTTTGAAGTTTGCCGCCTGCGCGATCTGCCGATCCTGACCTTCTGTAACAAGATGGACCGCGAAAGCCGGGATACGTTTGATATCATTGATGAAATACAGGAAAACCTTGCCATCGACGTGACGCCTGCAAGCTGGCCGATCGGCATGGGGCGAGATTTTCTTGGCTGTTACGACCTGTTGAACGACCGGCTGGAGCTGATGGACCGCGCCGACCGGAACGTGGTTGCCGAAACCATCGAGATCAAAGGCCTCGACGATCCTAAACTGGCCGAGCACGTCCCCGAGCATTTGCTTGAAAAGTTTCTGGAAGAGGTCGAGATGGCGCGCGAACTGCTGCCCAAACTCGACCCGAAATCAGTGCTGGAAGGTCACATGACGCCGATCTGGTTCGGCTCCGCGATCAACTCGTTCGGGGTGCAGGAGCTGATGCAGGGCATCGCCACCTATGGCCCAGAGCCACAGCCTCAACAGGCCAGTCCCCGCGCCATCGCACCAGAGGAAACCAAAGTCGCAGGCTTCGTCTTCAAGGTGCAGGCCAATATGGACCCGAAACACCGCGACCGCGTGGCCTTCATGCGGCTGGCCTCGGGCCACTTCAAACGCGGCATGAAACTGACCCATGTGCGCACGAAAAAGCCGATGGCGGTGTCAAACCCGGTCTTGTTCCTGGCCTCGGACCGCGAACTGGCGGAAGAGGCTTGGGCGGGCGACATCATCGGCATCCCGAACCACGGGCAGTTGCGCATCGGTGACACGCTGACCGAGGGCGAGATGATCCGCGCCACCGGCATCCCCTCCTTCGCGCCCGAGCTTTTGCAAGGCGTGCGCGCGGGCGACCCGATGAAGGCCAAGCACCTTGAAAAGGCGCTGATGCAGTTTGCCGAAGAAGGCGCGGCCAAGGTGTTCAAACCCAATATCGGGTCAGGCTTCATCGTCGGCGTTGTCGGCGCACTTCAGTTTGAAGTGCTCGCCAGTCGGATTGAACAGGAATACGGCCTGCCGGTGCGGTTTGAAGCTTCACAGTTTACCTCGGCCCGCTGGATCCTTGGCGACAAGGACGAGGTCGAGAAACTGGTCGCCGCCAACAAGCAGCACATCGCCCATGACAATGATGGCGACCCTGTTTTTCTGACGCGACTTCAATGGGATATCGACCGTGTTGAACGCGACTATCCGGCATTGAAACTGTCTGCGACGAAGGAAATGATGGTATAGGTGGCTCTCTTCGGCACATTGGTGGCTTTTCGCCGATGCGACAACCTTGGCTTTCATTGATCCACAAACAACGTCACTATGCCTCAACACAACTATGAGCACTGATATGAAAACAAGTTCCCTTGCCTTCGCTGCCGTGCTCGGCACCCAGATCGCACCCGCATTTGCGACGACCAGCAACGCCCAACAGGAAGATGTCTGGCAGCTGCTGTCCCAGATCGAGGTACAGGAAGTCATCTCGGGCGACACCTATCGCGTCGACAAGTCCTGGCCGGATGGCATTCCCGCGACCCCCAGAATGGTCGAGATCACGGGATATGCCGTTCCGCTCTATCCGGGTGACGAGGTTCGGGAACTGCTGCTGTCCTCGGACACCGGATTCTGCCCCTTGTGCGGGTCGCCAGATCACGGGGCTACGCTGCAGGTCATCCTGGATGAGCCCCTGACAGGGTTCGAAGAAGGCAGCCGCATTTCGGTGCAAGGCACCTTGGCGCGCGTCACCGACACCGAAACCTGGCAGGCCGCGCGCATGACCGGTGCAAAGGTGGTGCGGAACTGACGGCGGCCGTGCAACGCCCGCTTCAAAATCGAGTTCTGCCCACGGGCGAAATCGTTGCCGATCCTGCGCGGGGGATGTTTACAGGGAACCGGGGAAACCTGCCCTTCAACGACGGTCGTCTTGGCACCTCGCGATGGAAGCACCAACACTGGATCATTTGCGACCTGACCCACCCCAAGGGTCGGTATCACGGCCCCATGCCCGCCCGCGCGTGGACACCCCTGTTTTTTCTGGACGACGCCGTCGGTCTGGCCGCGGGGCATCGCCCTTGCGCCTATTGCCGGCCCGACGCCTATCGCATGTTTAAAGCGGCATGGAACGAAGCCCGGCACAGCACAGATCACCACAACGAGATTGATCGTGCGCTGCACCAAAGTCGGGTCGATCGCACCCGGGCGCAAATCCGACACACCGCTAACGGCGCGTCATTACCAGATGGCAGCTTTATATTATACAATGGCACCCCGCATCTGGTCTTGGAGAGCCACGTTCTTCCCTTTTTGACAGACGGATATGGCTCGAAAATCAATAGACCAACAGGTCCGCAGATCGTGTTGACCCCGGCCCCCATCATCGACGTTCTGCGCGAAGGGTACACTCCCGTCCTGCATACGACTGCTGACAAATGTGGCAACAATCACAACGCTTCGCGCTGATTGTCCACATTCCCACCCATGTGATTGACCACGCCCCGGTTTTTCTTTACCCAGATGGCATATTGAAGGGGCGCATTCCTGCGCATCGGCCATACGGGCCTTCCCTTCCCATCCGCACGGGCCAGTGTTGTCCGTGAAACAGGACATACATGACCAAATTTTCTGACTTGAAACTCAGCCCCAAAGTGCTGAAAGCAATCGACGAAGCGGGTTACGAGACCCCGACCCCCATTCAGGAAGGCGCCATCCCGCACGCGCTTGAAGGGCGTGATGTGCTGGGCATTGCCCAGACCGGCACCGGCAAGACCGCCAGCTTCACCTTGCCGATGATCACCGCCCTGGCCCGTGGCCGGGCGCGCGCGCGCATGCCGCGTTCGCTGGTCTTGTGCCCAACGCGCGAACTGGCCGCCCAGGTGGCGGAAAACTTCGACACCTATGCCAAACACGTGAAACTGACCAAGGCGCTTCTGATCGGCGGCGTCAGCTTCAAGGAACAGGATCAGGCCATCGACCGTGGCGTCGATGTGCTGATCGCCACGCCGGGCCGGCTGCTCGACCATTTCGAACGCGGCAAACTGCTCTTGACCGGCGTGCAGATCATGGTGGTGGACGAAGCCGACCGGATGCTCGACATGGGCTTCATCCCGGATATCGAGAAAATCTTCTCGCTCACCCCGTTCACCCGCCAGACCCTGTTCTTCTCGGCCACCATGGCGCCCGAGATTGAGCGGATCACCAATACCTTCCTGTCCAACCCGGCGCGGATCGAGGTCGCTCGCCAAGCGACCGCGTCCGAGACCATCACGCAGGAACTGTGCATGTTCAAACCCTCGCGCCGCGACCGCGCCGCCAGCGAGAAACGCAAACTCCTGCGCGCGCTGATCGACCGTGAAGGGGACGCCTGCACCAACGCCATCATCTTCTGCAACCGCAAGACAGACGTGGATATCACCGCAAAAAGCCTGAAGAAATACGGCTATGACGCGGCGCCCATTCATGGCGATCTGGAGCAGTCCAAACGGATGGAGGTGTTGGACGGTTTCCGCTCTGGCACGCTGAAATTTCTGTGCGCCTCGGACGTGGCGGCGCGTGGGCTGGACATCCCGAATGTCAGCCACGTGTTCAACTATGATGTGCCCGGCCATGCCGAAGACTATGTGCACCGGATCGGACGCACGGGGCGCGCCGGGCGCGACGGCAAGGCCATAATGATCTGCGAACCGCGCGATGAAAAGAACCTCGATGCGGTCGAACGGCTGATCGAAACCAAGATCCCCCGCGTCGACACCCCCCTTGGCGACAAACCCGCCCCGCGCCGTGAACAAGACGAAAAGGCGAAGAACAGCGCCCCGCCAAAACGCGCGCGCCGTGACAAGAGCGACGCAAAGGACGATGCCAAGGCAAAGGACACCACCCCCAGCGATCCCGCGCCGCAACCTGCGAAAGACAAGAAACAGCCCCGCGCCCGCGGCGATCGACGCCCCGCGAAAAACGACAGCAAATCCGTTGGTATGGGCGACCACCTGCCGGATTTCATCGCCAAGAGCTTCGACGAACGCCGCACCGGGTGACATGGCCCGCCGCATCGCCGTTCCCAACGACTTATCCGTGGACGCGCGCAAGGCGACGCTCGAGGTATCTGGGGCCGCCGCGCCCTTCCCCGAGACGGAGCTCTGGCGGCTGGACAAACGCCGCTACATCCTTGAAACGCTGGCAAAAGGATCCGTCGGCGCCGAAATCGGTGTGTTTCGTGGCCATTTCGCCGACGTGATCCTGGACACGGTCAAACCGTCGCATTTCTATATGATCGATCCGTGGACCCTGCTGGGCGACAGGTTTGGTTGGGGCAATGGCAAATATGTCAGCAACGGCGCCCTGACCACGCGAATGGCCCGAGACGAAGCCTGTCTCAGGGCCGCAAATCACCCGGGCACCCAAACCACCGTGATCGAAGGCTTCTTCCCGGATTGCGCGCCCCTGATCGACCACAAACTGGACTGGGCCTATCTCGATGCCAGCCACGGCTTTCAGGAAACCCTTGCCGAATTGCGCGCCCTGGCCCGGCTGGTCAAACGCGATGGCGCCATCTTGGGCGACGACTGGCGCCCAGACCCAACCAGCCACCAGCACGGTGTGTTCCGGGCCGTCCAGAAATTCGTGGCCGAAACAAACTGGCAGATCGTTACCTGCGGGCCGGCAGGGCAATGGATGATCAAACGCAAGGCCAGACGCAGCTGACCCGCCCATCCAAGACGAACCCCGCCTTCTTCTGGCCCAAAATATCCCCGCCGGAGGCCGCCGCGCAACGCGCGGCACCCGATCCTATTCCAGGCGACTGACCACCACGGTCACCTCGGGCTTGCGCCCGATCTCGTCACTGGCGGTCTTGCGGGCCAGGCGCTTCAGCTCATCCCCCAACTTGTCGTCATCCCGCAAAGTCTTGCGTCCGGCGCGCATCAGGAACTGACCCAGATCTTCCTCCAGCACATCGACCAGAGGCGCTTTGGATGATCCGATCTCAGGCAGGCCCATGATCTCGACCCAGGGATCGCCAAGTGGCTCATCCCCTTCCACGATCACATTCACGATGACATGACCGTTCAGCGCCAGCCGTATGCGGTCGCGCACCACGCCGTCCAGCGACCCGATCAGGATGTCGCCATCCAGATAGATCCGGTCCGTATCCACATGCTCGACCACATGCGGGGCATCGCCGGTCAGATCACACACCGCGCCGTTGACCACGACCAACGCCTCGCGCCCGCCCTCTGCCGCCAGTTTGGCATGTTCGCGCAGATGCCTGTGTTCGCCATGCATCGGGATCACCATCTGCGGATCCAGAATGTCATGCACCCGCTGCAGGTCAGGGCGGTTGGCATGGCCCGAGACGTGATAACGGTCGCTTTCCGCCACCAGATCAACACCCATTTCCGAGAACGCATTCATGATGCGGATCACGCCGCGTTCATTGCCGGGAATGGTCTTGGATGAAAACAGGAACATGTCCCCTTCCGCCATTGACAGGCCCATATATTTGCCGCGTGCCAGTTGCGCCGATGCCGCGCGCCGTTCGCCCTGACTTCCGGTAACGATCAGCATCAGGTTTTCGCGCGGCACGTCACGTGCATCTTCGACCGTGATCGTCGCGGGAAAGTCGCCCAGCACGCCGGTTTCCACACCCGCCTGAATCATTCGCCGCATCGCACGACCCAACAAACAGACCGAGCATCCCGCCGCCTTACCAGCCTCGGCCAGTTGTTTCACACGTGCCACGTTCGAGGCAAAAGTGGTCGCCACCACCATATGCGGCGCCTCGCCGATCAGCTTTACCAGTTCGGGGCCAACCTCGGCCTCGGACCGACCGGGATGGGTCGAGAACACGTTCGTGGAATCGCAGACCAGCGCCTTGACGCCCGGTTTCGCAATCTCGCGCCACAGCGCCTCGTCAAACGGATCGCCCAGCACCGGGGTTTCATCCAGTTTGAAGTCGCCCGTATGCACGATCCGGCCTGCTGGCGTATCAATCACCAGACCCGCGCTTTCCGGGATCGAGTGGCTGAGCGGCAGGAAGCTGACCTTGAACGGCCCCGCTTCGATCACTTGTGGATAGCTGTCTGCTGCGATCACCACTTCGGGCACCTGCCCCGCTTCCTCCATCTTGCGTTGCGCGTGATAGCGGGTGAAAGGTCGCGCGTGGATCGGTGCTTTCAGACGCGAATAGAGCCGCCCTACGGCGCCCACGTGATCCTCGTGCGCGTGGGTGATGAAAATCGCCTCAAGCCGGTCGGCATTGTCGGCCAGCCAACTGACGTCAGGCATGATCAGGTTCACACCCGGCGTGGTATCCATATCGGGAAAGGTTACACCCAGATCGACAAGGATCAGACGTTCCTTGCCCGGTTTCCCATAGCCATAGACATAGGCGTTCATGCCGATCTCGCCGGCGCCCCCCAGCGGGAGGTAAATCAGACGGTCAGCGGTCATAAATTGCCCTGTTCCTTGTTATAATTGTAAATGCGAACCAACCCGTGAAGGGTCAGGTCATCGTCGATCTCGTCATACAGATGGGCGCCCTGCTCGAACAGCGGGGCCAGCCCGCCGGTGCCAATCACTTTCATCGGCAGACCGTATTCGTCTTTCACCTTCTGCACCAGCCCCTGCACCAGGCCGACATATCCCCAGAAGATGCCCGACTGGATGCATTCGACCGTGTTTGTGCCGATCACCTTGTCGGGCTGGGTCACATCCACATGCGGCAGCGCGGCAGCCCCTTGGTGCAGGGCCTCAAGCGACAGGTTCACCCCCGGCGCGATCACGCCTCCGATATAGGCCCCATCATGCGCCACCACGTCGATATTCGTGGCGGTGCCGAAATCAACCACCATGCAGTCGCCGCCATAGCTTTCAAATGCGGCAACCGCATTGGCCAACCGGTCCGGGCCGGGGTTGGCGCCCTGATCGACGCGCGGCGCCACCGGCAGAAGGCAATCCGGCTTGCCGACCACCAGCGGGCGGCAGCCAAAGAAGCGGTCGGCAAAGACGCGCAGGTTCCACACCACGCGCGGCACCGTTGAACTGACCACAACCCCGGTGATGTCGGGTTTGATCCGGTAATGGTTGAGCAGGGTCGAAAACCAGGTGAAATAGGCATCCGCCGTGCGCGAATGATGGGTCGAGGTGCGCATCGTGCACAAGAACTTGTCGCCATCCCAGATCGAAAAGACCGTATTCGTGTTGCCGCAGTCGATGGCCAGAAGCATAAGTGCCCCCCTTAGAAAAAAATCTCGGCCGCGGGGATCACCACGCGGGTCGAGGTCGTTGATAGGACAAGGTTGCCGTCTTCGTCCACCGTGTCGAACCGACCCGTATGTTCGGCGCGCGTGGTGCGGGCTGTGATCACCTCGCCCAGGCGGGCTGCGCGCGCCAGCCAGGCTTCGCGGATCGGGGCAAAGCCATAGGTGGTGAAGGTCGCCTCGTGCCGGGCATAGGCCGGGGCCAGAAGGTCCAGAAACGCCTCTGGCGTCAGGTACAGGCCGGTTTCGCCCGCCAGACTGACCGGCGCGACCGCGCGGCCCTCGATCGCGGCGCCCTCGGGCGCGTCGATCAGGTTTACGCCGATGCCAATGGCAAAATGCCCGACCTGCGCTCCCAGCCCGGCACTTTCCAGCAGGATCCCCGCCACCTTGCCACCGTTCAGAAGCACGTCATTGGGCCATTTCAGCGAAAACGCATCGGCACGCCCCGTGGCCATGACGAACGCGTCGTAAAGCGCCAGCGAGGCCACGAAACTTCTGAGCGCGACCCTGGCCGGCGGCTCGGACGGGCGCATGACAAGCGTGGCGGAAAAATGCCCCTTGGGATCTGCCCATGCCCTGCCCCTGCGCCCGCGGCCTGCGGTTTGCCGATGGGCCAGGATCCATGTCGGACCCAAAAGACCCGGCGCGATGCGCCGGGCCTCTTCGTTGGTGCTGTCGACCTGATCCAGAACACGTTTTCCAACGCCTTCGGGCCAGACCGTGCCCGCCTTAGTTGACAAGGGCTTCGGCCGCAGCCGCAGCGGCGGTTTCGATGCCAAAGAAGTTCACCACGCCCAGGACGACAATCGCAGCCGACCCGACCAGCGCCACCCAGGCCGCAGGCGACATCTTCAGTTCCAGCCCTTCGCCTTCTTCGCCGAAATACATGTAATAGACGATGCGCAGGTAATAGAACGCCCCGATAACCGAAGCGACCACACCGGCCACGGCCAGCCAGGTCAGCCCTGCCTGCACCGCGGCAATCAGCACGCCGTATTTGGCAAAGAAGCCTAGCATCGGCGGCACACCGGCCAGCGAGAACAAGAGGATCAGCATCGCCAGCCCGCGAAGCTTGTCCTTCACCGCAAACTGGTTCAGGGCCGAAATGTCGGCAATCGGACGCCCGTCACGCTCCATCGACATGATGAAGGCGAAGGTGCCAATGTTCATGGTCAGGTAAACCGCCATGTAAAGCAGCATCGCCTGCACGCCATAGGCGCTGCCCGCCGCCAGGCCCAGCAACGCAAATCCCATATGCGCGATCGACGAATAGGCCATCAGGCGCTTGATGTTGGTCTGTCCGATGGCGGCAATCGCGCCAAGGAACATCGACAACACTGCCAGCAGCGCGATGATCTGTTGCCAGTCGCCCACGGCTTGACCGAATGCATCAAACAACACGCGCGCAAACAGGCCCATTGCGGCCAGCTTCGGCGCGGTGGCAAAGAAGGCGGTGACCGGGGTCGGCGCGCCTTCGTACACATCCGGCGTCCACATGTGGAACGGCACGGCCGAGACCTTGAAGGCCATACCAGCCGTCACGAAGACCAGACCGATCAGCAGGCCAAGCCCGACGTGACCGTCGCTGGCCGCCTGGATGATGCCCGAGAACAGCGTCGTCCCGGCATAACCATAGGTCAGCGAGGCACCGTAAAGAAGCAGACCGGACGACAAGGCGCCCAGCACAAAGTATTTCAGACCGGCTTCGGTCGATTTCACACTGTCGCGGTTCAACGACGCCACCACATAAAGCGACAGGGATTGAAGCTCCAACCCCATGTAAAGCGCCATCAGGTCGCCCGCCGACACCATCATCATCATGCCGACCGTGCCCAGCGTCACGAGGATCGGGTATTCGAACCGCAAAAGACCACGGCGCGACATCGTCGCCTCGCCCATCACCAGAACGGCGGCGGCGGCCAACAGGATCGCGACCTTGGCAAAACGGGCATAGGCATCGTCCAGGAACATGCCGCCAAAAGCAGCCCGCGCCCCGTCGCCCCCGGCAACCAGCAGCGCAACCACGACCATCACGGCCCCGGTCAACCAGGTCAGCGGTTTGGCCAGCCCATCCTTGCTGGTATAGACCGCCGCCAACAGGGCGATCATCGCATAGACCGACAGGATCAGCTCGGGCAGAACTGTTTGAATATCAACAGAGCTCATATCTCGCTCTCCTTAATGCGATGCGGTCTGCGCCATCTCTGCGACTTCGGCAGGGATGGCAGCGTGGAAGTTGGTCAGAAGCGCCTCGACCGAGGGGCCGATCAGGTCGGTCACAAGGCTGGGATAGACGCCCAGAAGCAAGGTCATGAACACGAGCGGCGCGAAGATCATCTTCTCGCGACGGTCCATATCGGTGATCGACTTCAGGCTTTCCTTGATCAGATCGCCGAAGACGACGCGGCGATACAGATACAGCGCATAGGCCGCCGAGAAGATCACGCCCGACGTGGCCACCAGTGCGATCCAGGTGTTGGCCTGGAACATGCCGACCAATGTCAGGAATTCTCCGACGAAGCCCGAGGTGCCGGGAAGGCCAACATTGGCCATGGTGAAGAACATGAAGATCAGCGCATAGGCCGGCATCCGGTTCACAAGGCCACCGTAAGCGTCGATCTCGCGCGTGTGCATCCGGTCATAGATGACGCCAACACAAAGGAAGAGCGCGCCCGAGATGAAGCCGTGGCTCAGCATCTGGAAGATCGCGCCGTCGACGCCTTGTTGATTGAGCGAAAAGATACCGGCGGTCACATAGCCCATGTGCGCGACCGAGGAATATGCAATCAGTTTTTTCATGTCCTCCTGCACCAGCGCCACCAGCGAGGTATAGACAATCGCGATCACCGACAGCCACAGCACAAAAGTCGCCATCACATCCGCGCCGATGGGGAACATCGGCAGGCTGAACCGCAGGAAGCCATAGCCCCCCATTTTCAGAAGGATCGCGGCCAGCACGACAGACCCCGCCGTGGGGGCCTGAACGTGGGCATCCGGCAACCAGGTGTGCACCGGCCACATCGGCATTTTCACCGCGAAGCTGGCGAAGAAGGCCAGGAACAGCAGGGTCTGTGCACCGCCGACGATCTGAATGCCCAACAGGCTGAAACTATCCGCCCCGAACTTGTGGGTCATCAGCGACGGAATATCCGTCGTGCCGGCGTCCACATACATATAGACCATCGCGACCAGCATCAGAACCGACCCAAGGAAGGTATAGAGGAAGAATTTGAACGCGGCATAGATGCGTTCCTTGCCGCCCCAGATGCCGATGATCAGGAACATCGGGATCAGCCCTGCCTCGAAAAACAGATAGAACAGCACCAGATCCAGCGCCATGAACACGCCCAACATGAGCGTTTCCAAAAGCAGGAAGGCGATCATGTATTCCTTCACGCGCGACGTGACACCCCAACTGGCATAAATCGTCAGGGGCATCATGAAGGTGGTGAGCAAGACAAACAGGACCGAGATCCCGTCGACACCCATCTTGTATTTAAGGCCCATGATCCAGCTGCCCTCTTCCACGAACTGAAAGCCCGTGTCGGCAGGGTCGAACCCGGTCAGCAGCAGAAGCGAGAACAGGAAGGTCGCCACGGTTGCCGCAAGCGCAAGCCACTTGGCATTGCGGGCAGCCGCTTCGTCATCGCCGCGCAAAAACAGCGCAAGAATGACGGCTGCGACCAGCGGCAGGAAAGTGATGATGGAAAGCAGGTTGTTCATTAGTGCGCTCCACCGCTGAAGAGGATCATGATTGTCACCAGAGCGACGATGCCAAGGACCATCGCGAAGGCATATGTGAAGACATAGCCGGACTGTGCCCGACCGGCCTGTTTGGTGAACCACGGCACAACGCCCATTGCGACCCCGTTCAGGAAGCCGTCAATGACATTGCCGTCGCCGCGTTTCCACAGGAACCGACCGATCGCAAAGGCGGGCTTCACGAAGATCACGTCATAGATCTCGTCGAAGTACCATTTGTTCAGCAGGAACTGATAGACATGCGGGAAGGTCTCGGCCAACCGTTTCGGCATGCTCGTGTTCACGATGTAGAACCAGAAGGCCACGACAAAGCCGATCAGCATCGCGATGAAGGGCGACACCTTGACCCATGCAGGCGCATGGTGCGCGTCGTCGATCACGTGGTTGTCCGGGGCCATGAAGATCGCGCCTTTCGGGGCCTCGCCGTGATGGGCGGCGGCCACCGGGGCGTGGTCCGGATCAGCCATGGTTTTGGCGTGATCCTCGTCCGTGGCGTGGTCTGCATCCGCAGGTGCGGCTTCGGTGTGAGTGTCAGCGGCAACTTCGGTGCTGTCGTCGTGATCGTCAGCCGCCTCGGCATGTTCCCCGGCCTCGACATGAGCCTCGATCCCGAAGAAGTGGTTCACCTTGTGGTGATCGCCGAAGAACGAGCCATACCAGATCATCCCGGCAAAGATCGACCCCAGCGCCAGAACACCCAGCGGCACCAACATGACCATCGGGCTTTCATGCGCGTGCTCATGCGTGTGCTTGTCGCCGCGCGCTTTACCATAGAAGGTCATGAACATCAGGCGCCAGCTGTAGAAGCTGGTGAACAGCGCCGCGATGACCAGCATCCAGAAAGCATAGCCCCCGTTGGTGCCGGCATAGGCGCTTTCAATGATCGCGTCTTTCGACAGGAAGCCTGCAAAGCCAATCGCGGTCAGCGGAATGCCGACCCCGGTGATGGCCAGCGTGCCGATCATCATTGCCCAGAAGGTCACGGGCAGTTTCTTGCGCAGATCGCCATAATTCCGCATGTCCTGCTCGTGGTGCATGCCGTGGATCACAGACCCTGCGCCAAGGAACAGCATCGCCTTGAAGAAAGCGTGTGTCAGCAGGTGGAACATTGCGACAGAATAGACGCCGACGCCTGCGGCCACGAACATGTAGCCCAGCTGCGAACAGGTCGAATAAGCGATCACGCGTTTGATGTCGTTTTGAACCAGACCGACTGTTGCCGCGAAGAACGCGGTGGTGGCGCCCAGGAATACGATGAAATTGGTGGCCTCGGGCGCGTATTCCATCAAGGGCGACATACGGCACACAAGGAAGACACCGGCCGTCACCATGGTCGCCGCGTGGATCAGGGCCGACACCGGGGTCGGGCCTTCCATCGCATCCGGCAACCAGGTGTGCAGGAACAGCTGCGCCGATTTACCCATCGCCCCGACGAACAGAAGGAAAGCCAGAAGGTTGGCGGCATTCCACTCGGTCCAGAGGAAGTGCAACTGCGTTTCCGCCAGCGCGGGGGCTGCGGCGAACACATCGTCCAGACGGATGCTATCGGTCAGGTAAAACAGGCCGAAGATGCCCAAGATAAAACCAAAGTCACCGACCCGGTTCACCACAAAGGCCTTGATCGCGGCGGCGTTGGCCGACGGTTTCTTGTAGTAAAACCCGATCAGCAGATAGGACGCGACGCCCACGCCTTCCCAGCCGAAGAACATCTGCAGCAGGTTGTCCGCCGTCACCAGCATCAGCATCGTGAAGGTGAAGAAGCTGAGATAGGCGAAGAAACGGGGGCGATAGCTTTCGCCCTTAAACTGCGGATCGTCGGCCATGTAGCCCATGGAATACAGGTGAACGAGCGACGACACCGTGGTGACGACGATCAGCATGATCGCGGTCAGACGATCCAGACGGATCGACCAGTCAACCGACAATGTGCCGGACTGCACCCAGTCCATCAGGTGGATATGCTGTGTCTCGGTGCCCAGGCCCAGGAACACGACCCAAGACAGTAGCGCGGACAGGAACAACAGCGCGGTGGTCAACACCTGCGCGCCCTTGTCGCCAATGATCCGATGGCCGAAGCCCGCAATCAGCGCACCGACAAGCGGGGCAAAAAGGATGATCTGTACCATTTGCCGTTAGCCTTTCATCACGTTGACGTCTTCGACATCAATCGTGCCACGATTGCGGAAGAAACTGACCAGGATCGCAAGGCCGATGGCGGCCTCGGCGGCGGCCACGGTCAGGACGAACAGGGTGAACACCTGCCCCGCCAGATCGCCAAGATAGGACGAGAAGGCGACAAGGTTGATGTTCACCGCCAACAGCATCAATTCGATCGACATCAGCAAAATGATGACGTTCTTGCGGTTCAGGAACAGCCCGAAAATGCCGATGACGAACAAGGCCGCCCCGACCGCGAGATAATGTTCAAGTCCTACCATGTGCGTGCGTCCCTTCGTTCCGGGCTTGGCTGCCGGTGCAGCGCGCCCAAGTCTTGTTATGCGTATTCATCACAGTTCTGCTTTCCGACCCGATCAAAGCCCCTGCCCCGGTTTCACGTCGATCACTTCCATCGCCTTGGCGGGGTCGCGGTGCATCTGGGCAATCACGTTCTGGCGTTTCACATTCGTACGATGGCGCAGGGTCAGGACGATCGCGCCAATCATGGCGACCAGCAGGATCAGACCCGCCAGCTGGAACAGCAGGATGTAGTCGGTGTAAAGGATCTGCCCCAGCGCCTGCGTGTTATGAGCCACGTCCAAAGCGGGTGTCACAGCCGCCCGCGCGGCGTCCGCGCCATCGGCAAACTGCCAGGTGCCGAAGATGGTCGCCAGCTCCATCAACAGGATCACACCGATCAGAAGCGCCAAGGGCAAAGATTTTGCCATCTCGGCCTTCAGCTCGGCAAAGTCCACATCCAGCATCATCACGACGAACAGGAACAGAACCGCAACCGCACCCACATAGACGATCATCAGAAGCATCGCCACGAACTCGGCCCCCAGCAGCACAAACAGCCCTGTCGCGCCAACGAAAGCGGTGATCAGCCACAGGACCGAATGCACGGGGTTTCTTGCCATTACGGTAAAGAACCCGCCCACAACGGTGGTCAGGGCAAAGAGGTAAAATGCGAAATCGGCAACGCTCATGCGTCCCCCTCCTCGTTGTCGTCAAACACGGCTTGCGCCAGTTCCAATGCACGGGTCATGGCCGGCAGGCCGCCCAGCATCGACATTTGATAGATCACCTCGGCGATCTCTTTCTCGGTCGCGCCCGCTTCCAAAGCATGGCGCACGGTCAGCTTGATCTGCGTATCAGCCTGCGCGCCCAGAACGGTCAGCCCGGCCAGTGTGATCAGCATTCGCGTCTTTGCGTCCAGACCATCCTTGTTGAAGGCGTTGCCAAACATCATGTCCATCATGTCCTTCGGCATGGTGGGCAACAGCTTGTCAAATCCCTGGGGCTTGAACGTCTCCAGGGCAGGATTGAAGTTGCGGAGCATTTCCTGCCCCTGCTCCATCATCTGAGCGTATAGTTTGGAGAAATCGTTCATCGGTTTTCCTTAGCGATCACTTAGCGATACGGCGCATCAAGTTCGATGTTGCGGGCAATCTCGGCTTCCCAGCGTTCGCCGTTCTCAAGCAGTTTGGCCTTGTCGTAAAACAGTTCCTCGCGGGTTTCGGTCGCAAACTCGAAGTTCGGACCTTCGACAATCGCATCCACCGGGCAGGCTTCCTGACAGAAGCCGCAATAGATGCATTTGGTCATGTCGATGTCATAGCGCGTTGTGCGGCGCGAGCCGTCCTCGCGCGGTTCCGCGTCGATGGTGATGGCCTGCGCCGGGCAGATCGCCTCGCAGAGTTTACAGGCGATGCACCGCTCTTCCCCGTTGGGATAGCGGCGCAGCGCGTGCTCACCCCGGAAGCGGGGCGACAGCGGACCCTTTTCATGCGGATAGTTCAGCGTCGCCTTGGGCGAGAAAAAGTATTTCAGCCCCAGCCCGAACCCTTTGATGAAATCCGTCAGCAGGAAATATTTCGTTGCGCGTGCGTAATCAAAAGCCATCCGATCAGCCCCCTACAGTCCAGCGGGCGTAAGTGCCCCAGAATGCCCCGTATTGGGCGAAGAATGCGACCAGAACAACCCATGCCAGCGACAAGGGCAGGAAGACTTTCCAACCGATGCGCATCAACTGGTCATAGCGATAGCGCGGCGTGATCGCCTTGATCATCGAGAACACGAAGAAGAAGAAGAAGATCTTCGCAAACAGCCACACGATACCATCCGGCAGCGCCTCGACCGGCGACAGCCAGCCGCCGAAGAACAGGATCGAAATCAGCGTGCACATCAGAACGATGGCCACATATTCACCGATCATGAACAGAAGGAAAGGCGTCGAGGAGTATTCCACCTGATACCCTGCCACCAGTTCCGATTCAGCCTCCGGCAGGTCAAACGGCGGGCGGTTGGTTTCGGCCAGCGCCGAGATCAGGAACAGGAAGACCATCGGGAAGTGCGGCAGCCAATACCAGCTCAAGAGCCCTTTGCCGTCCTGCGCGTTCACGATGTCGCCAAAGTTCATCGACCCGGTGGACAGGATCACACCGATGATGATCAGGCCGATCGACACCTCATAGGAAATCATCTGCGCCGCTGAGCGAAGCGAGCCCAGGAACGGGTATTTGGAGTTTGAGGCCCAGCCGCCCATGATCACGCCATAGACTTCAAGCGAGGAGACCGCGAAGACGAACAGGATCGCCACGTTCACATCGGCCAGCACCCAGCCATCGTTGAACGGGATCACCGACCAGGCGACCATGGCCAGCACAAAGCTCATCATCGGGGCAAGGAAAAAGACAAAGCGGTCCGCGCCCGCGGGCACCACGATTTCCTTCAACACGTATTTGATGAAGTCGGCAAAGGATTGCAGCACGCCAAACGCGCCCACCACGTTGGGGCCTTTGCGCATCTGCACCGCCGCCCAGACCTTGCGGTCGAAATACAAAAGGAACGCCAGCGCCACCAGAAGCGGAACCACGATCAACAGACATTGTCCGATGATCAGAAGGGCGATGCCCAGATTTGTTGTCGTGAAGAATTCAACCATGTCGCGTCATGCCCTCGGACCGTCGGTATTCATTTTCTGTTGCAGTACCAGTGGGATGGGCAAAACCGCAGACACCGCCCGCACAGAGCGCCACCCCCGGTTTGTTGCCGTTTTCCTGATCAAACACGTCCCGGTCCTGCCCTTGTTCCTATTCCGCCGCCAGCTTCGACGACGCGCGTGCGCGCGCCTGAGCGGACAGCTCTGCCATCACTTCCGACGCCCGTGCAATCGGGTTGGTCAGATAGAAATCGCCAATCACGTAACGGAAGCTGGCCGCCCCCATTTTCTCGACCGGCAGCGGTTGCCATTCATTCTCAGCCACCTGATCGACCCCGGCCAGCACCGGCGCAGCGTCGACCATCGCGCGACGCAGCCCGGCAAGGCTGTCCCACGGCAGGGTCGCGCCCAGTTCCGCCGACAGCGCCCGCAGGATCGCCCAGTTTTCCTTGGCCTCGCCCGGTGCGAAGTTGGCGCGCAGCGCCAGTTGCGGGCGGCCTTCGGTGTTGACGAACAGCCCGCCCTCTTCCGTATAGGCTGCGCCGGGCAGGATCACGTCGGCGCGCATCGCGCCCCGGTCGCCGTGGCTGCCCTGATAGATCACGAAAGGACCGGCGTCGATGTCGATCTCGTCCGCGCCCATGTTGAAGATTACATCGGCACCCGTCGTCGCGGCCTCCATGCCACCTTCGGTCACGGCACCGACATCCATCGCTCCCACGCGTCCGGCGGCGGTGTGCAGGATCATCAGCTTGGAGCCGGTATCCTCAGCCAGTTTCATCGCGTTGGACAGAACCGCCAGACCATCGGCTTCGCGCAAAGCGCCCATGCCGACGATCACCACCGACGGGGCGTCTTTCACCGCGCCATACTCTTTGCCCACGATGCTTTCCAGCGCCGCGCGATCATTGCCGACATGCGCGTAGTCATAGGTCAGATCAACGGTTTCGCCGACCAGACCGACCTGAGCCCCCTTCAGCCACGCCTTGCGGATGCGGGCGTTCAGAACCGGTGCTTCAACGCGCGGGTTGGTGCCGATCAATTGGATAAACTTGGCGTTGTCGATGTCCTCGACCCGCGCCGTGCCAACATAGCCCGAGCGGTTGCCGATTGGCAGGCGCGCATTGTCCGTGCGGCATTCAACATTGCCACCCAGCCCTTCGATCAGCATCTTCAGGCTGAATGCAGCCTCGGTCGGGGCCAGATCACCGACCAGACCGGCAACTTTTTTGGCACTCTTCATGGCCTCGGCAGCCTTGGCCAACGCCTCGCCCCATGTGGCTTTGCGCAGTTTGCCGTTTTCACGCACATATGGCACGTCCAGACGCTGACGGCGCAGACCATCCCAGATGAATCGCGTCTTGTCGGAAATCCATTCCTCGTTCACGCCATCATGGTTACGCGGCAGGATGCGCATCACTTCGCGCCCTTTGGTGTCGACGCGGATGTTCGACCCGAGCGCGTCCATCACGTCGATGGTTTCGGTCTTGGTCAGCTCCCACGGGCGGGCGGTGAACGCATAGGGTTTCGAGGTCAGCGCGCCAACCGGGCAGAGGTCAATGATGTTGCCTTGAAGGTTCGAGTCCAAAGTCTGGTTCAGATAGCTGGTGATCTCGGCATCTTCGCCACGGCCGGTCTGGCCCATCTGGGTGATCCCGGCGATCTCGGTGGTGAAGCGCACGCAACGGGTGCAGCTGATGCAACGCGTCATCGCGGTGCCCACAAGCGGCCCCAGATCCAGATCATCAACGGCGCGTTTCTGTTCCCTGAACCGCGACCCGGACATGCCATAGGCCATTGCCTGATCCTGCAAGTCACACTCGCCGCCCTGATCGCAAATCGGGCAATCCAGCGGGTGGTTGATCAGCATGAATTCCATCACGCCTTCGCGGGCCTTTTTGACCATCGGCGAGTTGGTTTTCACAACCGGCGGTTCCCCTTCAGGACCGGGGCGCAAATCGCGCACCTGCATCGCACAGGACGCCGCGGGCTTGGGCGGGCCGCCAACGACCTCGACCAGACACATGCGGCAGTTGCCGGCAATCGACAGACGTTCGTGATAGCAGAAACGCGGCACCTCGATCCCGGCCACTTCACAGGCCTGGATCAGCGTCATCGCGCCATCTACTTCAACTTCCATGTCGTCAATGACGATCTTTTTCAAGTCGCTCATCACGGTCCCTTTTCAATTCGCGAAGCGGGGTTTTCCCCGTCTCCGCACCTGTCAGCCCCTAGCGTTTGGTCAGCAATGACCCTGTAAAGGTGCCTTTTTCCATTTCTTCGCGCCCGATGACGCAATAGCTTTCTTCGTCGCCTTCCTTTGCGCCACGCTTGGCCAGCATGGGCTCGGCAATGGCGCGAAACCGGTCCTGTTCGGCCTTGCTGTCCACATAGGCCATGACTTCTTTCGTCGTGAACCCCAGTGACACAGCGTGTCTGCGCAGCGAAAACGCCTTGTTCAGCAGGCGCAGCTTGCGCAACCGCAGGGTCGGGCAGTTCTCGTCGATCAAATAGGCGATCGACGCACTCAACAATTCGGCATGCATCCGGTCGTCTTTACGTAACACCGAATAATCGGTGGCCGAGGCTGATCCGGCCGTCGCAGTTGCGGCAAGGACCGAGGCAAGCACAAAGGGGCGAAGTTTCATCATTCCATATCTCCTTTTCTTGAAAAGGAGATGGGGAGCGCGGGTGTTGTCATGCAATAACAACACGCGAAGACGGACGGAAAACCGCCTGTTTTCAGTATGTTGATTTGCATGTTCATCATCATTTCCTTTGCTCGCCACGGGCCGGTATCATTCTGCCGCGATGCTGGCCTTACCCTGTTTGTTCACACGGATGCGATCCTCGATTTCGTCGCGGAAGTTGCGGATCAGACCCTGGATCGGCCAGGCGGCCGCGTCGCCAAGGGCGCAGATCGTGTGACCTTCGACCTGTTTGGTCACGTCCCACAGCATGTCGATTTCCTCGACCTCGGCTTCGCCGCGCATCAGGCGATCCATCACGCGCATCATCCAGCCGGTGCCTTCCCGGCACGGCGTGCACTGACCACAGCTTTCGTGCTTATAGAATTTCGCCAGACGCCAGATCGCCTTGATGATGTCGGTCTGCTTGTCCATGACAATCACCGCAGCGGTGCCAAGACCCGAGCCAAGCTCGCCGCGCAGATAGTCGAAATCCATGATCGCGTCGCGCATGTTTTCACCGCGCACGCACGGCACCGACGAGCCGCCGGGGATCACGGCTTTCAGGTTGTCCCAGCCACCGCGAATGCCGCCGCAGTGCTTGTCGATCAGTTCCTCAAAGGAAATCGACATCGCCTCTTCGACAACGCAGGGGTTGTTCACATGGCCCGAGATGCCAAACAGCTTGGTGCCGGAGTTGTTCGGACGCCCAAAGCCTGCAAACCATTCCGGCCCGCGGCGCAGAATGGTCGGCACGACGGCGATGCTTTCCACGTTGTTCACTGTGGTCGGGCAGCCATACAGGCCCGCGCCCGCCGGGAACGGCGGCTTCATGCGTGGCATGCCTTTCTTGCCCTCAAGGCTTTCCAGCAAAGCGGTTTCTTCGCCACAGATATATGCGCCCGCCCCGTGATGCAGGAACAGGTCGAAATCCCAGCCGGACTTTGCCGCGTTTTTGCCCAGAAGCCCCGCACCATAGCATTCGTCAATCGCGGCCTGAAGCGCCTCGCGTTCGCGGATATATTCGCCGCGCAAATAGATATAGCAGGTGTTGGCGTTCATCGCGAAAGACGCGATCAGCGCGCCCTCGATCAGCGTGTGCGGATCATGGCGCATGATCTCGCGGTCTTTACAGGTGCCGGGTTCGGATTCGTCCGCATTGATCACCAGATAAGCCGGACGACCGTCGCTTTCCTTGGGCATGAACGACCATTTCAGACCGGTCGGGAAGCCCGCACCACCACGACCCCGCAGGCCCGAGGCTTTCATCTGCTCGATGATCCACTCGCGCCCTTTCTTGATGATCCCGGCGGTGCCATCCCAATGGCCACGCTGTTTGGCACCCGCAAGGGTGCGGTCGTGCATGCCATAAAGGTTGGTAAAGATCCGGTCTTTATCCTGCAGCATTCGTTCTTATCCTTCATCCGCCCGGCGCTTGCGCCAGATCCGATACGTTACCACCAGGCCAAACACGAACCCGGCCAAAGCGCACAAGTCCAACAAACCCCTGATTGATTGCGACCAACCGAAGTGGTTTCCCGCCCAGGTGCCACCGACCCACAGCGCACCGGTGAAGGCGATGACAAGACCTGCCAGGCGCCCTTCCCGCTGTAAGCTGTTTTTCGGATCGGTGTGCATGATCTGTGTCATCCTTTAATAAACATCGCCCTTCTTGACCTTCTTCGAGAACGCGGTTTCCCCGCCTTCGGCCAGGGTCTTGGCTTGTTCCACCCAACCGTCCCGTTCGATCCGGCCTTTGAAGCTCAGGTTGTCGTCAACCCAGGCGATCTCGTCCGGGCCCCATTTGGCGATCTGATCGAAATGCCAGAAGCCAAGCTCATTCAACGTTTGCTCCAGCTTCGGACCGACGCCTTTGAGTTGCTTCAGATCATCGGCGCCCGAGGCGCGCGGTGCGTCCATGGTGTGTGGCTTGTTGGGCTGGCCGGTCGGTGCGGCTGCGGCCGGTTTGGCTGCTTTGGCGGCAGAGCCTTTCGGCGTGGCTTTCTTGGCCACTGGTGTATCCGAGACTGTCTTTTTTGCAGCCGGCTTTTTCGCAGCAGGCTTGGCGTCCGTCTTCTCGGCGGGGGCCTGAGGAGCGGCCGCGGCCTCGACCGGGACGGGTGCACCATCCATCGCCGCAGCCGGAATGCTGGCCGCCGAGGCCGCAACCTCGTCCGATCCGCGCTCATCCGACGTGGCATCATCGCCTGCCTGTGCGATCTCTCCGACCGCAGTGCTGGTCACATCACTGCAAAAGACTTTCTGCAAGAAAATCGCCAAGCCAATGGCCACGGCGATCCCGATGATCAGGCCGATGATGCCCGAGATCATCAGAAACAGCGCAAAACCAAACAAGGTGCCGATGATCCAGCAAATATTCTTGCAGGTGAAAAACCCGGTATCTTTAGTCATTGTCCCTATCCCTGTTGTTGATGGTGGACACAAAAACAGGTCGCACGGATGCGTTGGCATTTTTCTGCCTTGTCAGACGCTTATGTTCCATTCGACCCGTCAACATACCTGGTTCCAGTCAGACCTCGCCCTTCTTGTTCTTGCGCGAAAACGCGGTGTCACCGCCTTCTGCAAGGATTTTGGCTTGCTCGACCCAGCCGTCGCGCTCAATCCGGCCCTTGAAGGACAGTTGATCGTCAACCCAGGCAATCTCTTCCGCACTCCATTTGGCGATCTGGTCGAAATGCCAGAAGCCAAGCCCGTTCAGGACACCTTCCAGCTTGGGGCCAACGCCTTTCAGCAGTTTCAGGTCGTCCGCGCCCGACTTGCGGGGGGCCTTCATGGTGCGGGGTTTCTTGGTGTTCTCAGGGGCAACCGGTTCGGCTGCCGGTTTGACCGGGGGCTTGGCAATTTTCTTGCTGTCATCCTCGGGCACCTTGCGCACAGGTTTTTGCTTGTTCGCAGGCTTGGGGTCCACAGCGGGCTTCGGTGGTTGCGCCTTGCCGCTGGTGGCGTTCTTGCCAAGCCACGGCGTCAGCAGGGGCACTTCGGTGCCGTCAATTCGCTTGATCGTGTCACCAAGATCGGTCGCCAGTTGGACGCTTGCGTTATACTGCGTCTTGCCGCTTTCATATTCGGTCAGCGAGGTCAGCCCGCCCAGCGGCTCGGACGCATAGCGCCCGTTTTTCGGACCCGGCACCGGCACTTTGCCAGCGGCCAGATCATCCAGCAGTTTGCCAAGGCTTTCCGCCGTCAGATCTTCGTAATAATCCTTGCCGATCTGGGCCATGGGCGCGTTGGTGCAGGCCCCCAGGCATTCAACCTCTTCCCAGCTGAACTTGCCATCGGTCGACACGACATGCGGCTTGTCGGCAATCTTCTCTCGGCACACCGCGATCAGGTCTTCCGCGCCGCAAATCATGCAGGACGTGGTGCCACAAATCTGAATATGCGCAACAGAACCAACAGGTTGCAGCTGGAACATGAAGTAAAACGACGCAACTTCCAGCACGCGAATATCGGCCATACCCAGCATATCCGCCACATGCTCGATCGCTGGCTTGGTCAGCCAGCCTTCCTGTTCCTGCGCCCGCCACAAAAGCGGGATCACAGCCGAGGCCTGACGCCCCTCGGGATATTTCGTGATTTGCGCTTCGGCCCAAGCCTGGTTGGCGGGGGTGAAGGCAAAACTCTCGGGTTGTTCATGATGCAAACGGCGAAGCATTAGCGGTCGATCTCCCCAAACACGACGTCCATGGTGCCGATGATAGCGGCGACGTCGGCCAGTTGGTGGCCACCGGCCACGTGGTCCATAGCTTGCAGGTGCAGGTATCCCGGCGCGCGGATTTTGGCGCGATAGGGGCGGTTGCTCCCGTCTGCCACCAAATAGACGCCGAATTCGCCCTTGGGCGCTTCCACGGCGGCGTAAACCTCGCCTGCCGGCACCTTGAAACCTTCGGTGTAAAGCTTGAAGTGGTGGATCAGCGCTTCCATCGAGCGTTTCATCTCGCCCCGTGGCGGCGGCGACAGCTTGCCACGTGCCATCACGTCGCCCTGCCCGTCCGGCGCGCGCAGCTTCTCGATTGCCTGGTGCATGATCTTCAGCGATTGGCGCATCTCTTCCATGCGGACAAGATAGCGGTCATAGCAATCGCCGTTTTTGCCGACGGGGATCTGGAACTCGAACTCGTCATAGCATTCGTAAGGTTGCGCGCGGCGCAGGTCCCAGGCCAAGCCCGACCCGCGCACCATCACGCCCGAAAAGCCCCAGTTCAGGATGTCTTCTTCAGTCACGATGCCGATATCGGCGTTGCGCTGTTTGAAGATGCGGTTTTCGGTCAAGAGCCCGTCAATGTCGTCGATCTTGGCCGGGAATTCATTCGCCCATGTCTCGATATCGTCGATCAGTTCTGGCGGCAGGTCCTGATGGACACCGCCGGGGCGGAAATAGTTGGCGTGCAGACGCGCACCGCAAGCGCGTTCATAGAAGATCATCAGCTTCTCACGCTCTTCGAAGCCCCAGAGCGGTGGGGTCAGGGCGCCCACATCCATCGCCTGCGTGGTGATGTTCAGTAGGTGGTTCAGAATGCGGCCGATTTCCGAAAACAGCACGCGGATCAGCGAACCGCGACGCGGAACCTCGACGCCACACAGCTTTTCAATCGCCAGACACCAGGCATGTTCCTGGTTCATCGGGGCCACATAGTCCAGACGGTCGAAATACGGCAGGTTTTGCAGGTATGTGCGGCTTTCCATCAGCTTTTCGGTGCCACGGTGCAACAGGCCGATATGCGGGTCAGCACGTTCGACAATCTCGCCGTCCAGCTCCAACACCATGCGCAGCACGCCGTGGGCGGCCGGGTGTTGCGGGCCGAAGTTGATGTTGAAGTTGCGGATCTTCTGTTCGCCGGTCAGGGCGTCGTTGAAATCCTTGGATCCGTCCATCATGCGCTCACCATCTTCTGGGTCCATTCCGGCGGAAGCTCACCCATGAACTTCTCGACGAAATTGTATTGCGGTTTAAGGGCTGCCTGAAGCTGGGCGCGTTGGCCCATGGGCAGGTCGGCGGCCACACTTTGATGCACAACGCGGTCAAACGCGGCGGGTTGGGGGGTGATCCCCAGAAACGCGCACAGTCGTTCGATCGCGGCGGGCGTGAACAGCCGTTCGTAAAATTCGATATGCAGCGCCTCGCGCGGGATCGCGCGGGTCAGCCGGTTCAGCGTGCGGCGATAGTTCGAGCGATCAAGGATATTCTCTGCCGTGCCGTTCAGCACGCCATCAACCTTCGCATCCAGTGCCGCCCCGTCAACGCCGGCCATCATGCGGATGTTTGACCAGATCCGATCCACCGGATCGCGCATCAGATAGACAAACCGCACCTTGTCGGTCAGCGCCGCCATGGTTTTCAGAGATTTTTCTTTCAGCAAGCCATAGGCCGGGGTGAAGTCGCCAATCACGCGGGCCTTGGCGCCGCCGTCCTGCACATAGCGCATATAAGCCGCGTCATCTCGCGTCTTGCCATCAAACACCGCCAGCCAGCGTTCCAGATCAGCGATCAGACGTTTCTGCCATGCGGTCGGCTTGTCTTTACGGGCGGCCTCAAGCCGCGCTTGCGCCTGCTTTCGGTAGAAATCGCCGGTCCCATGCTCCAAAGCGTCGAAGTAATGCAATTCCTTCATCGCCGGCAAATGACACTCCCGGTGCTTCGACAAATAGTCAAACAACCAGCTTGTGCCAGCCTTCGTTGCCCCAAGGCAGAATATGAAGGTTTGCGCGGTCATCTGGTTCAGCCCTTGGCCTCGTCAGATTTTTCATCGCCGGGCAGGATGTAATTGGCCCCTTCCCACGGCGACATGAAGTCGAATTGGCGATATTCTTGGGTCAGCGACACGGGTTCATAGACCACGCGTTTCTCGACCTCGTCATAGCGCACTTCGGTATAACCCGTGGTCGGGAAATCCTTGCGCAGCGGATGACCGCGGAAACCGTAGTCGGTCAGGATCCGGCGCAGATCCGGGTGACCCGAAAACAGGATGCCGAACATATCGAACACTTCGCGTTCGAACCAACCAGCCGAGGGGTGAACCTCGGTGATCGACGGCACCATGTCGTCTTCGCGGATCGCGACTTTCACACGGATGCGCAGGTTCGTGTACATCGACAGGAAGTGATAAACCACGTCGAAGCGTTCTTCGCGCGACGGGTAATCCACAGCGGTGATGTCCACCAGCGTCGAGAATTTGCAGGCGGTGTCGGTCTTCAGAAACTCGATGAAAGACGGAATGGCCGACAGCGGCACGGTGACGGTCAACTCGCCAAAGGCGATGTCCCAGCCCAGCACGCAATCGGGGCGTTTGGCTTCCAGCAGGGCGCCAAGTTCTTTCAGGGCGTCACTCATCGCTTACCTCACAATCGTGCCGGTCCGGCGGATTTTGCGTTGCAGTTGCAGGATGCCATAGACCAGCGCCTCGGCGGTCGGGGGGCAGCCGGGCACGTAAATGTCCACGGGCACGATCCGGTCACAGCCGCGCACCACGGAATAGGAGTAGTGGTAATAGCCGCCGCCATTCGCACAAGACCCCATCGAGATCACATAGCGCGGATCGGGCATCTGGTCGTAAACCTTGCGCAAGGCCGGTGCCATCTTGTTGGTCAGCGTGCCCGCCACGATCATCACGTCCGACTGACGTGGGGAGGCGCGCGGCGCAACGCCATAACGCTCAAGGTCATAACGCGGCATGGATGCGTGCATCATCTCGACCGCGCAGCAGGCCAGACCGAAGGTCATCCAGTGCAAGCTGCCGGTGCGCGCCCAGTTGATGATGTCATCGGTGGTGGTCAGCAGAAAACCCTTGTCGGCCAGCTGATCGTTCAAAAGGCGCGTGCCATGCTCGCGGTCGCCTTGTGCCGTGTTGGTCCCAGTCATCACTCCCATTCCAGCGCCCCTTTCTTCCACTCATAGGCAAAGCCGATCGTCAGAACGGCCAGGAACACCATCATCGACCAGAATCCGACCATGCCAACATCCTTGAAGGCCACGGCCCACGGGAACAGGAAGGCGATTTCGAGGTCGAAAATGATGAACAGGATCGACACCAGATAGAACCGGACGTCGAACTTCATCCGCGCATCGTCAAAGGCGTTGAAGCCACATTCATAGGCGCTGAGTTTTTCGGGATCGGGATTGCGGACCGCCAACACAACGGCGGCAAGGATCAGAACAAGACCGATAACAATCGCTAATCCGAGGAAAATGATGATGGGGAGATATTCTCTGAGAAGGTCTTCCACGTGTGGCTCCTTTGAACGGTTTACCCGCCTGTCGCTAGCTCATTGCGGTTTACCGTCAGGGGGGGGCAGGGTCAACCGAGTGCATATCGCATTCGAGTTTATGAATGCGAGCGCAAAACCCAGGGCTGGCCTTTCAGTATACCGTTGTTTGCAAGGGGTTCGGGCACAGGTTAAGCATTTTGCGCGTGCAGAAATTCGTCACCTGTTAACCAAAATTCCAGCAAGTTTCGCCGTCGCGCAGCAAATGGCGGGCTGAACCGGGTTGGGAAAAGAGACTCACCTGCTTGCAAAACTGTTGAGCTAACCCCAGGCAAGTCGCAGCCCGCACAAGGTCAGCACAACCGTCACCGGGCCCCAGAGCATCCGCTCGGGCCGCGACGGGGTGGCAAGGTTCGCCACACAGGTCAACACCGTCACCGCAAAGGCCGCCCAGAAGGTCCAGACGGGCAGCGCGGTGACCAGACCGGCCCGCGCGGCCATCGCCCACCCCATCAGACCAAGGATCGCCCCCTGCCCCACGGCCGCAAACCGCATGAAGACCGGCAGCCGACCGGGCCACTTGCCACCATTTGCCAGATGCCCCCACGGCGCGCCAGCCGCCATGCAGGCCTGAAACAGCATGAGCACGACAATCAGCGCGACATAGATATATCCGGCCAGGACCACGACGAACCGCCTCGCGTTACGCCCAGCTTGGTTTGCGCTTGTCGAAGAAGGCTGCGATGCCCTCCTGCGCCTCGGCGCTTTCCCAGCGGGCGACCAGACCGGCGATGGTCTCGTCGATGATCGCCTCGGTGATCGGCGGACCCAGACGGCGGGCCAGTGCCTTGGCCTCGGCCACCGCGCCGGGGGCCACGGAAAGGTACGGTTTCACCTCGGCTTCCACGGCGGCGTCCAGATCCTCGGGCGCAACGGCTTTGGCCAGAAGGCCCAGCGTCACCGCTTCGTCCGCGTCAAAGATGCGCGCCGACATGAACACGCGCCGCGCCATCGCCTCGCCCAGACGGGCCAGCACATAGGGGCCGATGGTGGCCGGGATCAGGCCCAGACGGGTCTCGGTCAGGCCGAATTTTGCCCCCGTCACACCGATGGACACGTCGGAAACGGACGCCATCCCGACACCCCCGCCAAACGCCTGCCCCTGCACACGGGCAATCAGAGGTTTCGGCATTTCATTCAATGCATTCAACATCATCGCCAATTTCTTGGCCTCGACACCGCGCGTCACAGCGTCCGCCGCCATCTGGTCCTGCATCCATCGCAGATCACCACCGGCACAGAAACTTTTGCCCGCGCCGGTCAGGATCACGACGCGAACACCGTCATCGCCTCCCAGCGCGTGGGCCGCGTGGGTCAGTTCCTCGATCATCTTGGCAGACATGGCGTTGTGCTTGTCGGCGCGGTCCAGAAGCAGGGTGGCCACGCCGCGTTGGTCCGTCGAAATCGAGATGGTTTCGTAAGCCATGTTCACTCCCCTGCCCGCATCCGCCGCGCCATATCGGCGGCCTTTTCCAGAATGTCGCGATCCAGCCCGGTTGCATAGCCCAGCGCCGTCACGCGGTCATGCACCGCCTCGGTGGCCACATTGCCCTGCGCGCCGGGGGCATAGGGGCAACCGCCCAGACCACCCACAGCGGCGTCAAACACACGCAGCCCCTTTTTCAAGGACGCCTCGATATTGTCGCAGGCCCGGCCCGCCGTGTCGTGGTAGTGGCCCGCGAACATATCCGGCCCCGCCACGCCCAGCACCGCGTCCAGCATCGCGTCGATGGTTTCCGGTGTCGCCTGCCCGATCGTGTCGCCCAGCGAGATTTCATAGCAGCCCATCGCGATCAACTGCTCGGCCACCCACGCCACCTTGTCGGGCGGGGTCGGGCCGTCAAACGGGCAATCCGTCACGCAGGAGATATAGCCGCGCATCATGATCCCGGCTTCGTTTGCCGCATCCGCCACGGGCTGGAACCGCTCAAGGCTTTCAGCGATGGTGCAGTTGATATTGGCCTTGGAAAACCCTTCCGATGCCGAGCCGAATATCGCGATCTCGTCCGCCTTGGCCGCCATCGCGCCTTCAAAGCCCCGCAGGTTTGGTGTCAGGGCCGCATAGGACACGTCCTTCACCCGCGTGATGCCCGCCAGCACATCCGCTGAATCCGCCATCTGCGGCACCCATTTCGGGCTGACAAAACTGGCGACCTCGATCCGTTTGAAGCCTGCACCGGACAGAACATCAACCAGCGCGATCTTGTCCTCGGTCGGGATCTGGCGCTTTTCGTTCTGTAACCCGTCGCGCGGGCCGACCTCGAATATCTCGACATGCTCCATGGCGGTTACTCCTCCGGCACCGGATAGAAATCCCGGTCATAGAAACGTTGTTCGCCCTCGCGTTCAACCACGCGCTGATAGGACGGCATTGCCTCGATCCGTGCCTTATAGGCCAGAATATTGGGAAACTCGTCCAGTTTTACATAGTAAGGCGCGGCAAACAGGTTGAAGCCCAGCATGATATCGGCACCGGAAAAACCACGGTCCAGCAGCCAGTCGCGCCCTTCCAGCCGCGCCTCGAGCCCCACAAGCGTATGACGGAGCCGCGCCACGTTCAGCTTGATGACGATGGGGCTGGGTTTGGCAGGCGGGCGCAGGAAGACCATTTGCAGGTTCAATTGCTCGATCAGGCTGGCCATGGTTTCCGAGTAGTGGATCCATTGCAGATAATCGGTCCGTTCCGCTTCGCCGGGGTTCACACCCAGTTCGGGGGCAAACTCCTCGATCAGAAACTGCACGATGGCGCCGCTTTCGCTGATCCGCTTGGTGCCGATTTCCAAGGCCGGCACCCGCGACGCGGTCGAGATTTTGGGCAAGTCACCCTCGTACATCTGTTTCGAGCCGATCCGGTATTCCACCACCTCAAGTGTGCGGCCCAGCTTGTCCTCAAGCCCGATTTCCTCGATTAGCCACAGCACACGGATCGAGCGGGCATATTGCACGTGATGCAGGCGAAAGGTCATGCGCTTATCTCTTCCTCTTCTTCAAGCCGCACGAGGGGGGCACCCGCTTCCACCTGATCGCCCTCGGCGCAGAGCACTTCGGCCACGACGCCGTCCCGCGCAGCGGTCAGGCTGTGTTCCATTTTCATCGCTTCCAATACGGCAAGCCGGTCGCCCTGCTTGACCTCTTGCCCGGACTTGGCAAAGACGGCCTTGACCAGACCCGGCATCGGCGCCTCGACCACGCCCGCCCCTGCGCCCGCGCCCGCATCCTGATCCAAGGGGTCAGCGACGTGGAACTCCAGCCCCGATTGGGCAAAGACGGTCACCACATTGCCCGCCTTGGTCACGCGCGGGCCACGGTCGCCGCCCATTTTCCATTGGCCGTGGATGCAGGTGGCTTCGATGCTGTCCTCGCCAATGGTGATCACGTGCCGATCCGCGCCGTAAGAGGTCACGACGACCTCGTAGATGTCATCGCCATGGGTGAGCGTGACAAAATGGTTCAGCCCGCCCCACAACGTGAAGCCCGAGCCTTCGCGTTTCAAAAGCCCCAGCGCACACAGCGCCGCTGCCCCCACATCCGCCATGCTCGGGCCGGGGTCTGCCGTCAGCGCGGCAAGGTCGCGTTCGATCAGGCCGGTGTCCACATCGCCTGCCGCGAACCCGTCGTGCCGCGTCAGCGCGCCAAGGAAGGCGAGGTTGGTCACGGACCCCGCAACCTCGGTATGGGTCAGCGCCGAGGACAACTGACGCAAGGCGGCCGCGCGCGATCCCGCATGGACGGTGATCTTGGCGATCATAGGATCATAGAACGGGCTGATCGTGTCGCCCGCCCGCACGCCGGTGTCGGCCCGCGCACCTTCGGGGAATTTCAGGTGGGTCAGCGTGCCGGTGGCAGGCAGGAAGCCCTTTGGCACGTCTTCAGCATAAAGCCGTGCCTCGAACGAATGGCCGTTGATGGTCAACTCGTCCTGTTGTTTGGGCAGACCCTCGCCTGAGGCCACGCGCAACTGCCATTCGACCAGATCGACGCCGGTGATGGCTTCGGTGACGGGATGTTCAACCTGCAGGCGTGTGTTCATTTCCATGAACCAGAACCCGTCGGTGCGCAGCCCGTCCGAGCCGTCCACGATGAACTCCACCGTGCCCGCGCCCTTGTAGCCGATGGCTTCGGCGGCGCGTACGCCGGCCTGCCCCATCGCTTCGCGGACCTCGGCTGTCATGCCGGGGGCTGGCGCTTCCTCAATCACCTTCTGGTGGCGGCGTTGCAGCGAGCAGTCGCGTTCAAACAGGTGCACCGCTTTCGTGCCGTCGCCAAACACCTGCACTTCGATATGGCGGGGGCTAAGGACATATTTCTCGATCAGCACATCGGGGTTGCCGAACGCGGTCTGCGCCTCGCCCTGTGCGCTGGCCAGAGCGTCGGCGAAATCCTTGGGGTCATCGACGCGGCGCATCCCCTTGCCGCCGCCGCCCGCGACGGCCTTGATCAGGACGGGATAGCCGATCTGTTCTGCCTGTTCAGCCAGAAATGCCGCGTCCTGATTGTCCCCGTGATAGCCAGGGACGACCGGCACGCCGGCCTCCTCCATCAGCTTTTTGGCCGCGTCTTTCAGCCCCATTGCGCGGATGGCCTCTGCCGAGGGGCCGATGAAGGTCAGCCCGGCCTTTTCCACCGCGTCCACGAAATCGGGGTTTTCCGACAGAAAACCATAGCCCGGATGAATGGCCTGCGCCCCCGTGTCCAGCGCCGCCTGAATGATCACGTCGCCTTTCAGATAGGATTGGGCGGGTTGCGGCGGGCCGATATGCACGGCTTCATCCGCCATTTTCACATGACGCGCAGCGGCGTCAGCGTCAGAGTAGACCGCGACGGTGGCGACCCCCAGTTTGCGGGCCGTGTCGATCACACGGCAGGCAATTTCGCCGCGGTTGGCAATCAGGATTTTCGTGAACATAGGTCTGTTCCTTTTTTTCGGGCGGCGGAACCGGGGGCTGTCTGCCCCCGGACCCCCAAGGATATATCAAGCCAGAAGAAGGACGTGGGGGTGATTACATACGAAAGACGCCGAATTTCGTCGGCTCGATCGGGGCATTCAGGGCAGCGAGCAGCGACAGATAGAGCACCTCGCGCGATTTGCGCGGGTCGATCACGCCATCATCCCACAGACGCGCCGAGGCGTAGAGCGGATGGCTCTGTTCCTCAAACATATCAATGGTGGGTTGCTTGAAGGCGGCTTCTTCCTCGGCTGACCATTCCCCACCTTGCCGTTCGATGGCGTCACGTTTCACGGTCGCCAGCACACCGGCGGCCTGTTCGCCGCCCATGACCGAAATGCGCGAATTGGGCCAGGACCACATGAAGCGCGGTTGATAGGCGCGACCGGCCATGCCGTAGTTCCCGGCCCCGTAAGAGCCGCCCACAACCATCGTCACCTTCGGCACGTTGGTGGTGGCCACAGCCGTCACCATCTTGGCGCCGTGGCGTGCGATGCCTTCATTCTCGTACTTCCGGCCCACCATGAAGCCGGTGATGTTTTGCAGGAACACCAAGGGGATGTTGCGCTGGCTGCACAGTTCGACGAAATGCGCGCCTTTCTGGGCGGCTTCCGAGAAAATCACACCGTTGTTGGCGATGATCCCGATGGGGCAACCTTTCAGATGCGCAAAACCCGTGACCAGCGTTTCGCCAAAGCGCGGTTTGAACTCATCAAAGCGCGAGCCGTCCACGATGCGCATGATCACTTCGCGGATGTCATAAGGCGTCTTGAGGTCGGCAGGCACAACGCCCAACAATTCCTCGGGATCATAGGCGGGGTCTTCCGGTTCCTGCCACTTAACCGTCGCAGGCTTTTCACGGTTCAGGCTTTCCACCGCGCGTCGCGCCAGCGCCAGCGCGTGAGCGTCATCCTCGGCCAGGTAATCTGCCACGCCCGAGAGGCGCGTATGCACGTCTCCGCCGCCAAGGTCTTCGGCTGATACAACTTCGCCGGTTGCGGCCTTCACCAAGGGGGGTCCGGCAAGGAAGATCGTGCCTTGTTCTTTCACGATGATGGTCACGTCCGACATGGCCGGCACGTAGGCGCCACCTGCTGTGCACGATCCCATAACGACGGCGATCTGCGGGATGCCCTTGGCGCTCATCCGCGCCTGATTGTAGAAGATGCGGCCAAAGTGGTCACGATCCGGGAACACCTCGTCCTGGTTGGGCAAGTTGGCCCCGCCACTATCCACCAGATAGATGCAGGGCAGATTGCATTCCTCGGCAATCTCCTGCGCGCGCAGGTGCTTCTTCACGGTCATCGGGTAATAGGTGCCGCCTTTGACGGTGGCGTCATTGCAGACGACCATGATCTCTTGCCCGTGCACCTGACCGATACCGGCAATCACGCCTGCCGCCGGGGCTGCACCATCATACATGCCATGCGCCGCTGTCGCGCCGACCTCAAGAAACGGCGAGCCGGGGTCCAGCAGGTTCGACACCCGGTCGCGCGGCAGCATCTTGCCCCGGCTCAGGTGACGCTCGCGCGATTTCTGCCCGCCGCCCATCATCGCGGCTTCGGCGGCCTCCTGCACAACTTTCAGCGCCTCAAGATGGCCCTCACGGTTGGCTTTATACGCCTCGGAACCGGGCGTGGCTTGGGAAGTCAGTTTCATCTCAGCATCCTTCGTGGTTGCAGATCGTGTCGCCATACCGGTTCAGGTCGGCCTCCAGCACAAGTGACTGACGGGCGGTCAGTTGCAGCATGCAGGCGATGGACGCAGGGCCACCGCCCGTGCCGCCACCCCATTTCGTGCGTTCATAGTCGCAAGACGCGTCACGGAACGTGATCCACGCACGCTGCATGTCCAGAAGCGCGGGTGCCTGCCTGGGTGCCGCAGAGCCCAGCGTCGCCATTTCTTCATCCTCGGCCTTCAACCGGGTCATCAACAGACCATAGGCGCGGTTCATGCGGCGATCCCAGTCTTCGTATTCCAACCCAAGGCAGGACGACATGCCGGCCGTACTTGACCCGCCCTCGGTCGCCTCCATGCAATAGTTTGCCGCCGATCCAACGCAGCGCATTGGGTCGCCGTCTTCCCCAATCGCGGACAGACAATCGGTGGTGGGGTGGAAACTGTAGGTCATGTCCTGCGCCGTGGCCGGAGGTGCCAAAACCACCAACAAAGCGAAGAGTGCGCCCCGAATGCTCATCACTGCGCCCCCATCAACTCACGCCCGATCAGCATACGGCGGATTTCCGAGGTGCCAGCGCCGATCTCCATCAGCTTGGCGTCACGGAAAATGCGGCTGACGGGTGTTTCGTTCATGTATCCCGAACCGCCCATCGCCTGCACCGCCTGATGGGCCTGTTTCATGGCTTCTTCCGAGGCATAAAGCACACAGGCGGCGGCATCCTGCCGGGTCACCTCGCCCCGGTCACAGGCCTTGGCGACCTCGTACACATAGGCGCGGGCCGAGTTCATCGCGGTGTACATATCCGCGATCTTCGCCTGCATCAGTTGGAAATCGCCAATCGGGCGGCCAAACTGCTTGCGCTCTTTCATATACGGCATGATCTCGTCCATACAGGCGGCCATGATGCCGGTGCCGATGCCCGACAACACGACGCGTTCGTAGTCCAGCCCCGACATCAGAACGGCGACGCCCTTGCCTTCTTGGCCCAACACGTTTTCGAACGGCACTTCGACGTCTTCGAAGATCAGTTCGGCGGTGTTCGACCCGCGCATCCCGAGCTTGTCGAAATGGGGGCTGGTCGAGAACCCCTTCATATCCTTCTCGATGATGAAGGTGGTGATGCCCTTGGGGCCTGCCTCGGGATCGGTCTTGGCATAAACGACCAGTGTATCCGCATCCGGGCCGTTGGTGATCCAGAACTTGGTGCCGTTCAACACGTAGTACCCATTGCGCTTCTCAGCCCGCAGCTTCATCGAAACGACATCGGACCCGGCGCCGGCCTCGGACATGGCCAAGGCACCGATATGTTCGCCGGAAATCAGCTTGGGCAGATACTTCTGCTTCTGCTCTTCCGTGGCGTTGCGGCGGATCTGGTTCACACAAAGGTTCGAATGCGCGCCGTAGGACAGCGAGACCGAGGCCGACGCCCGCGCGATCTCTTCCACGATCACCACATGCGCCAGATAGGACATGCCCGCGCCGCCATATTCTTCGGGAGTGGTTACGCCCAGCAGTCCAAGTTCGCCAAACTCGCGCCACAGCTCGTTGGGAAATTCGTTCTTCTGATCCACCTCGGCCGCGATGGGCTTGATGCGGTCCTGCGCGAACCGATGTACCATCTCGCGCAGTGCATTGACGTCCTCGCCAAGATCAAAATTCATGCTGTGGTTGAACATCCGAAATCCTCCGTTTGGCCGGCCCGCCCGCCGCCGTTATTGAACGCTTGTTCAGTTAATCGCAAATGCTCCGATTCGGGTCAATACGCACCCAAACTCACGCAGCGTCACGACGTCATGCGCCCGGCTTCTTCTGGCCCAAAATATCCTGGGGTGAATGCGCGTCCGCGCAGAGGGGCAAGGCCCCTACGCCACCTGTTGATACAGCTTCAAAATGACATCCCGGATGATCCGGGCGATCAGGGCACAATCGTCCAGACTGAAGGTTAGCGGCAGGCGCAGGTCAAGGATTCCCTGCAACACGCGATCCGTCGCGGGCATCGCAGGTGCATCGACATAGCGCCAACTGTCATAGCGGCTGGTGAAACCCTGAGGTTCTGCGCCACCAAACCACTTCAACTCCACGCCCCGATCCGCACAGCGGCGCACCACGTTCAGCACATCCTCCTCGGCCCAATCCAGAAGCAGAAATTGGAAGGATGACATGACATACTCTTCTTTCGCGGGGCGTTCGACAACCGTCAGACCGGGCGTCTCGCGCAACCCCTCTTCAACCACGCAATAACGCGCGTTCCACGCAGCGCAGTTCTCAGCCAGTTTCGCCAGTTGCGGCCGCAGGATCGCCGCCCGCAGATTGTCCATCCGGCCCGAGATGTTGGGGGTCAAATATTTGACCCGTTCAAACGCCTCGGGTGGTGGTCCTGCCAGATGCCGGTCAAACAGCATATAGCTGCCCGACAGCACAACCGCCCGCGCCATCAGGTCGGGATCGTCCGAGATCAGAAGCCCCCCCTCGCCCGAATTTGCGTGCTTGTAGGTCTGGGTTGAATAAGCCGCCATCGCGCCGTGCCGCCCTGACAGGGTGCCATTCCACCGCGCGCCCATCGTATGCGCGCAATCCTCGATCACCGTGATCCCTGCCGCATCCGTGATCGCCATCAACCTGTCCATATCGCAGATATGACCGCGCATATGGCTGAGCAGTAGCACTTTGGGCGCATCCGGTTCTGAAACCTTGGCCATCAGATCGTCCAGATCAATGGTCAGCGCCTCGGTTACGCCAACGAACACCGGCGCAGCCCCGACCGAGGCAATCGCCCCCGGCACCGGTGCCAGGGTGAAGGCGTTGGTCAGAACGCGGTCGCCCGGCTCGACCCCCACCGCGCGAAGTGCAGTGGCTATCGCATAGCCGCCCGACGCCACCGCCAGCGCGTATTTCGCCCCCATCAGTGCGGCAAATTCCTGCTCCAGCAGCGCGGTTTGTGACACCTCGCCCTCGGCCACGTTATAGCGATGCAAACGCCCGTGCCGCAGCACGTTCAGGGCGGCGGCGATCCCCTCGTCCGGGATGGGCTCCTGCTGCGTGAAATTGCCGGTGAATCGCTCGGTCATGGTCCGAGCCTGCGCTGGCTTGGGCGCGGCGTCAACGGATCACCCGATCAGGTCAGCAACAACCCGGTCCAGATCATCGAAATGATCCAGCATCGCTTCGGGGTCCAACCGCGCCACCCCCGGGCCTTCCGGTCCAAAACCCACAAGGATGCACGGCACGCCAGCGGCGCGCGCGGTCTTACGGTCGGTTTCCGTATCGCCCACCAAAAGCGCGCGGGCCGGGTCGCCCCCCGCCCCCAGCGCAGCCGCGATGAAGGGTGCCGGGTCGGGTTTGCGTGTCGGCAATGTATCCGCCCCGATCAACGAGGTGAAACGGTCCAGAATGCCCAATCGCGTCAGCAAAAGCCGCGCCAGCCCCTCGGGCTTGTTGGTGCAGATGCCCACCGCGTAACCCGCCGTATGCAGCCGGGCCACCGCCTCCAACGCGCCCGGATACAAGCGGGTGTGCCGGTCGATATCATCCTCGTAGGCGATCAGCAGGTTGGGAAATTCGCGCTCCACGTCCGCCTCGCTGACCGTTCCGCCATTGACCCGCGAAAACCCCAGGCGCAGCATCGCGCGGCCACCGTGAAAGGCGGTCAGTTGGTCAGCGCCCGCATCCAGCACCTCGCCATGTCCCAACGCGGTGAAACAGGCGTTCGCAGCCGCGATCAAGTCGGCTGACGTATCCGCCAAGGTGCCGTCCAGATCGAAAATCACCGTGCGCCGCCCCGGCGCTGCGTTCTGTGTCATGTCGCTTTCTGCCTTTGGATTTCCCACGCAAAGCCTGTAACCTCGCGTAAGGTTAATTGAACAGCTTTCGCTTGCGAGCCGCGCCCCAAGGGGTAAAACGGGCGAAAAGAAATTGAAAGAGCAGATAGACATGGCGACCGCCCTGATTGTCCTTGCCGCTGGCAAGGGAACACGGATGAATTCCGACCTGCCCAAAGTGATGCACGAGATTGCAGGCGCTCCGCTGTTTGCCCATGCGTTGGCATCGGGGGCGGCTTTGTTGCCGGATCGCGCGGTGCTGGTTGTGGGTCACGGCGCCGAGATGGTCGAGGCTGCGGCTAAGGACATCGACCCCGAGATATCCATCGCCGTGCAGGAAGAACAGTTGGGCACCGGTCACGCGGTTCAACAGGCACGGGCCGAGTTGGACGGGTTCGACGGCGATGCCATTGTGCTTTACGGCGACACGCCCTTCATCCGCCCCGAGACTTTGGACGCGATGGCCGCCGCACGGGCGCAAGGCGCCGATGTGGTCGTGCTGGGGTTCGAGGCCGCAGACCCCGGCCGTTATGGTCGGCTGGTGGTTAAAGGGAATGCGCTGGACCGGATCGTGGAATACAAGGACGCATCGGATGAAGAACGCGCCATAACCCTTTGCAACAGCGGCGTTATCGCGGCAGACGCCACGCGCCTGTTCGACCTGCTGGACGCGGTTGGAAATGACAATGCATCGGGTGAATACTATCTGACCGACATCGTCGCGGTCGCCCGTTCCAAAGGCCTGACAGCGACGGTCGTCACCTGCGACGAAGCCGAGACCCTCGGCATCAATTCGCGCGCCGAACTGGCTGCAGCGGAGGAGGTGTTTCAGGCCCGCGCCCGCGACGCTGCTCTGGATGATGGCGTCACGCTGATTGCCCGCGACACGGTCTATTTCGCTCATGACACCGTCATTGGCCGCGACACGTTGATCGAACCCAACGTGGTCTTTGGTCCCGGCGTCACGGTGGAAAGCGGGGCGCGCATCCGGGCGTTTTCGCATCTGGAAGGCTGCCATGTTTCGCGCGGTTGTATCGTTGGCCCCTATGCCCGTCTGCGCCCCGGTGCCGAACTGGCCAATGACGCGCGGGTCGGGAATTTCGTGGAAATCAAGAACGCCCAGATCGAAGATGGCGCGAAGGTCAACCACCTGTCTTATGTGGGCGACGCGCGCGTGGGCGAACATGCCAATATCGGTGCGGGCACCATCACCTGCAACTACGACGGGGTGTCCAAGCACCATACGGACATCGGCGCGCGCAGTTTCATCGGCTCGAACACTTGCCTTGTCGCGCCTGTTTCCGTCGGGGACGAGGCCATGACCGCGACCGGCACGGTCGTCACCAAAGACGTGCCTGCAGGTGCCATGGCCGTGGGCCGCGCCAAGATGGAGGTCAAACCCGGCCTTGCCGTCAAACTGTTTTCAAAACTCAAGGCCGCCAAGGCCAAGCGCCAGGAAGGATCCTGATCATGTGTGGCATCGTAGGCGTTCTGGGCAATCACGAAGCCGCGCCCATTCTGGTCGAGGCGCTGAAGCGGCTGGAATATCGCGGATATGACAGCGCAGGGATTGCGACCATCAACGATGCGGGTCAGCTGGACCGCCGCCGCGCGGTCGGCAAACTGGTGAACCTGTCTGACCTGCTTGTGCACAACCCGCTGGCGGGCAAATCCGGCATAGGCCACACCCGCTGGGCCACCCATGGCGCTCCCACAACGGAAAACGCCCATCCGCATCAGGCGGGGCCGGTCGCGGTGGTGCATAACGGGATCATCGAGAACTTCCGCGAATTGCGCACGAAGCTCGCCGAAGAAGGTATTGAATTCTCAACGGAAACCGATACCGAAACGGTGGCCCTGCTGGCCCAGAGCCATGTTGCAAGCGGCAAATCCCCGCAAGACGCCGTCGCCGCCACGCTGGCCGAACTGGACGGCGCGTTTGCGCTGTGTTTCCTGTTTCATGGGGATGACGACCTGATGATCGCCGCCCGCAAGGGCAGCCCTCTGGCCATCGGGCACGGGGATGGCGAGATGTTCGTCGGCTCCGATGCCATCGCCCTGGCCCCGATGACCGACAAGATCACCTATCTTGAAGAAGGCGACTGGGCCGTGATCACCCGCGCGGGCGCCGAGATTTTCGACGCCGAAGGTCGTCGCGCCAACAGACCGATGAAGCGCGTGCAGCTGGACGCCGCCCGGATCGAGAAAGGCGGATACAAGCATTACATGGCAAAGGAAATCGCCCAGCAACCCACCGTGGTGGGCGAGGTGCTGAACGCCTATGTCAAAGGCGATCAGATCGCCATGGACCTGGGCGGCATCGACTTTGCCGGTGTGGACCGCCTGTCCATCGTGGCCTGTGGCACTGCCTATTATGCCGGGCTGGTGGCGAAATACTGGTTCGAACGTTATGCCCGACTGCCCGTCGACATCGACGTGGCGTCGGAATTTCGCTATCGCGAAGCGCCCTTTGCTCCCAGAACGCTTGGCGTTTTCGTCAGCCAGTCGGGCGAAACCGCCGACACGCTGGCGGCCCTGCGCTACTCGGCGGGCAAGGTCGACAAGATCGTCAGCCTGATCAACGTCCCCGAAAGCTCGATCGCGCGCGAAAGCGATGTGGCGGTGGAAATTCATGCCGGGCCGGAAGTGTCCGTTGCCTCGACCAAGGCCTTCACCTGCCAGTTGACCTGCTTTGCCATCATGGCACTGAAAGCCGCCCATGATCGCGGGCATCTGGACGACGGCGCACTTGCCGCGCATCTGGCCGATCTGCGCCAATTGCCGGGCCTGATGAGCCACGCGTTGACCATCGACACCGCCACGAAAGAGATCGCTTCCAAGCTGGCTGAGGCACGCGATGTGCTGTTTCTGGGCCGTGGGCAGATGTTCCCGCTGGCGCTGGAAGGCGCGCTTAAATTAAAAGAAATCAGCTATATACACGCCGAAGGTTATGCGTCAGGTGAATTGAAGCACGGCCCCATCGCGCTGGTCGACAAGGCCACGCCAACCGTGGTGATGGCCCCCCATGACGGGCTGTTCGACAAGACCGTGTCCAACATGCAAGAGGTCATGGCGCGCGGCGGGCGTGTCGTGCTGGTATCGGACGCGCGCGCGGCCAAGGAAGCTGGCGACGGTGTATGGCAGACACTGGCCCTGCCCGAAGCACCGGAACTGGTGCAACCGATCCTCTATGCCATCCCCGCGCAACTGCTGGCCTATCACACGGCAATTGCCAAAGGCACCGATGTGGACCAGCCGCGCAACCTGGCCAAGTCGGTCACGGTCGAATGACGTTGGACGAGGCACTCTCTGCCCTGCGCGGTTGCACCGAAGACGGCCGCGCCGAGGGCATGGCCGCCTATCACAAGCAAACGCGCGAGGTGTTGGGCATTCCGAACCCGGCGCTGAATGATCTGACGAAATCCTGGCGACAGAGCCTGTCGGTTGAGGAGCGCGTGACGCTGGCCGATCAACTCTGGCAGACCGACATTTTTGAAGCCCGCATCGCCGCCGCCAAGCTGCTGACCCAAGCCCGCCTGCGCCCGGATGACACCGCCTGGACACTGATCCAGAGCTGGGTGCCCGATTTCGACAGTTGGGCGATTGCCGATCATGCCTGCATGGCCGGACAGAAGCGGCTGCTCGCCGACCCGACCCGCATCGACACGGTCGAGGCCTGGACCCGGTCCGACCATATGTGGACCCGCCGCGCCACACTGGTCATCACCCTGCCCTGGACCAAACAGAACAACCCGAAGCCGGACGAACTTGCGGTGCGCGACCGCGTCCTTGGCTGGGCGGCGGGTTACGTCGAGGATCCCGAGTGGTTCATCCAGAAAGCCATCGCGTGGTGGCTGCGCGATCTGTCCAAACACGACCCCGACCGCACCCACGCTTTCCTTGAGGCACACGGCGAGAAGATGAAAGCCTTTGCCCGGAAAGAAGCGGGGAAATACCTGGCCTAACGGGTCGCCCGCAGCACGAAGGACAGAACAAGGCAGATCAACCCGACAATGCCCAGGAGCACCGACAAGGGCAGAAAGAAGCTTTCCTGAAGCACGCCACTGTCATCCAAGCCGCCATAGAACGTCCGCTCGGCCAACCCGGAGGCGACCGCAAAAACCAAGGCCACCAGACCGACTGTGCGCAAGAGTTTTTTCATCCTTCTTCCCTTTCCGAAGTGGCTGGCACAGGCATTCGAGCGGCAGATTGCTCGGTCCGATGGTCTTCCTCAGAGGACCTGTCGCTCATGTCCATTTGAACCATCTCGTCAGCTTTGATGGTCGGTCGCGCTTTGGCGCTTTCGGTTCTTCATCTGCCTTCGCGCCCCTCATTTCAGCCTTTAACTCTTTGATTGACGTGCGAATGGCATCGCTCAGATGTGAAACATGCATCCCACGTATGGGCGCGTCCTGTAACAGCAGCTCGGTCTTGTGCAGGGGCCACCCAATCAACGCGGCAAGGTCCGTGGCGTAACCACTGGGCATCATTTCGTGGTCACCTGTCTGCCGCTCTGTCCAGTCATCGGTGGTCTGAAGCGCGGGCGCCAGGCTGTCGCGGACCTTTTGAGCCAGATCGTGACTCATACCGGCCGCGTTCAGAAGTCGAAAGATCTCGACGTCCACGGCATCCACGGATTTCGTGTTGAAGCGTTTGTCCGGCAAAGCAATGCCGTCAAACAAACTCGCACCAACAATGTCTCTGAACGCGCGGACGCTGTCCGTTCCTTCATGCGCCAACACCTGCAACTTGTCACCAAACAGCGCGCGGTAGAATCGGACGAGAAACTGATAGTCAAAAAGACCGAGCCGCCCGGATATATACGTGTTGTAAGGAAGCTTGTTTCGTTGGTTGCACGTCATCTCGCGATAGAAACTGACGCGATAATCAGCGATGTTGCGCAGATACAGGACCCCAAGCGCGTCACCATAACCCATTGCCTTGAGGTCATTCACCACGCGCATCAAATGTCGAAGCGAAAAAGGTGAGCTCCAGACTTCGGATGACAGGATCAAGATATCGGCGTTTGAGGCTTCGATCTCATCAATCAGTCGCTGCGGTGTGGCGTCGTCTTTCAAAGATCGGAAATTCAAGAACATCTCGGAATGGCGATGACCGGTCTTTCGTTGAGCGCTCGTCACAGAGGTCGGATAGAGGATACCACGCTCAAGTAGTTGTGCGCGATGGTCAAACAGGTGGTTCTGGATCGAAGACGTTCCGGTCTTGTAGGTTCCGAGGTGAAATATTACCTTTTTCATATCCCCCCGACCGTTTCTGGCATGCTTTCGGTTGTCTTGCACCTTTGCCGACTCAAATGTGTTGGCTGATGATTCTTGGGTCCAAGGTCGTTCATTCCCGCAACGTCCTTCGCATGATCTTGCCGGTCGCCGTCATGGGCAGTTCGGCGACGAACTCCACATAGCGAGGGGCGACGTGAGGGCTGATCCGGTCGCGCACCAGTTGGATCAGCGCGTCGGCCAAACCTGCCTGTTCCGCCCCGTCACGCAACACGACGACGGCTTTCACCGCTTCGGTGCGCACCGGGTCGGGCACGCCGATGACCGCCGCCATGGCCACTTCGGGATGGGTTTGCAGGCAGTTTTCGACCTCGCTTGGCCCGATACGATAGCCGGCCGAGGTGATCACGTCGTCGTCCCGGCTGGCAAAGGTGAAATAGCCATCTGCGTCGCATATCGCCAGATCACCGGTACGCATCCAGTCGCCATCGAATTTTGCCGCGGTCTTGTCAGGCAGGTTCCAGTAGCGCAGGAACATCACCGGATCGCCCGCGCGCACGGCAATTTCGCCCATCCTGCCGGGAGGGCACGGTGTGCCATCCGCGTCGATCACGGCCACGTCATGACCGGGAACCGGCTGGCCCATACTGCCCGGTTTGACCGCCATCGCACCCGCCACCGAGGACAGAACCAAATTGCATTCAGTCTGGCCGTAAAATTCGTTCACAGGGGCACCCAGCACATCACGCGACCAGTCCAGAAGCCCGGCCCCAAGGCTTTCGCCGCCGGACCCGATTGATCGAATATCAATACCCGCCGGGGGCGCATCTGACTGGCGCATGAGTTTTAGCGCGGTGGGTGGCAGGAACAGGTTACGGATATTCTGATCTGCTATCAGCGCATAGGCGGCAGCGGCGTCGAACTTGCGCATCCGGTGGCTGACGATGGGCACGCCGAAATACAGAAATGGCAGGGCCAGATCCATCAGTCCGCCAATCCAAGCCCAGTCCGCTGGTGTCCACCCCTTGTCGCCTGTCTGGGGGAAATCCTCGTTATAGGTCTCGACACAGGGCAGATGACCCAACAGGAACCGATGTGCATGCAGCACCCCCTAGGGCGGCCCGGTGGTGCCCGAAGTATAGATCATCACCGCCGGATCCTCGGCCAGAGTGTTCTCTGGGGCTGGGGAGGGGTCGGCAACCGCGATGTCGGCCCAGAAATCACGCGCACCGGGTGACGGGGTCGTGGTGAAAACGTCGGCCAAGTCCGGCAGGTCGTTTCGAATCTCGTCCAGCTTCGGCAGGCTGTCAGCCTCTGTGACCACGATCCGCGCGCCACTGTCGGACAGACGATAGGCCAGCGCATCCGCGCCGAACAGGGTGAACAAGGGCAGCACCACCGCGCCCAGCTTGTAGGCCGCGAAATGAGAGATCAGAACCTCGGGCCCCTGCCCCAGCAGCACCGCAATCCGGTCGCCTTTCTGTACTCCGCGGGCACGCAGCACCGTTGCCAGACGGTCCGAGGCGTCTTTCAACGCACCGAAGCTCCAGTCATGCGCGGTGCCGTCAGGCGCCACATGGGTCAGGGCAACGCGGGTTGGATCCAGCGCGGCCCAACTGTCACAGCAGCGTTCGGCGATGTTGAATGCCTTGGGGATGTCCCAGACGAACCTGTCCCGCATCTCTTGCCAGTCGCCCCAATGCGCGATCAGCTTGCGGGCCCGTCCGTGGGCCAGCCAGTCCGCATCAGACGGGGGCGATGGGGTCACGAGCCAAAGACAACCAGTTCATGCAGGCCCGAGATGTCGAGGTCCAGCAACTGAAGCGTCGACAGCGATACGCGGCTGCCGCCACCCGTGGCGGGCCGCAAGGTGACTTTCACCGTCCGGCCCGTCGCTTTCGACTGCACGCGGCCCTGCATTTCAGACGAGACCAGGGGCGTTTCGACCCAAAACCCCGGCGATGTGGGGTCGCCCAGACTGGCCACGGTGACCCCCAATGATCCAGCGGCCACATTCGGTGCAGTGGTCGCGGCGGCCATCCGGTCTTCGTCCGTGGCGGTGTCCAGCTCGTCGACCGTGATCGCGTCGTCTGGCGGTGGCGGCAGGTCGGAATTATAGCTGGGCTGGCTTTGCAAATGCGGTGGGCGGGGCATGATGTTGTTCATATCCAGGCCGGAACACCCGGCCAGGGTCAGACAAATCGCAGGCATCAGAATGATATGTTTCATATCCGCAGCGTGGCGCAATTCTTGCGCCGTTTCAACGGCAGAATTTACCTTGCCGCGACTTGCGCGCCGGTTCGCCCGCGCTTAGGTTCAGGCCATGAACACCTCTCGTCTTGTCGATCCGTTCCAGCGGTCTGTCACCTATCTGCGTTTGTCCGTCACGGACCGGTGCGATTTCCGCTGCACCTATTGCATGTCCGAGAACATGACCTTTCTGCCGAAGAAAGACCTGTTGACGCTGGAGGAACTGGACCGCGTCTGTTCCGCCTTCATCGGCCTTGGCGTGCGCAAGCTGCGCATCACCGGGGGCGAACCACTGGTGCGCAAGGGAATCATGGGCTTTTTCGAAGGCATGGGTCGCCATCTGGACAGCGGCGCGCTGGACGAGTTGACGCTGACCACCAACGGGTCGCAACTGCATCGCTTTGCCGATGACCTTTACGCGGCAGGGGTGCGGCGGGTGAACATCTCGCTCGATACGCTGGACGCAGACAAGTTTGCGCGCATCACGCGTTGGGGTCGCCTGCCGCAGGTCATGCGCGGCATTGACGCGGCCTTGGCGGCGGGTCTGAAGGTCAAGATCAACGCCGTCGCGCTGAAAGGCTTCAATGACAGCGAGTTATTCGATCTTGTCGACTGGTGTGCGCAAAAAGGCCTGGATCTGACCTTCATCGAGGTCATGCCCATGGGCGATATGGGCGAGGAAGACCGGCTGGATCAATACTGGCCCCTGTCCGACCTGCGCGCACAAATGGCCGAACGTCTGACCTTGACCGAACTGGACGAGACGACGGGCGGTCCGGCGCGTTACCTGCGGGTCAAGGAAACCGGACAGAAAATCGGCCTAATCACGCCGCTGACCCATAACTTCTGCGAAAGCTGCAACCGTGTGCGGATGAGCTGCACCGGCCAGCTTTACACCTGCCTTGGCCATGACGGCATGTCAGACCTGCGCGCGCCCCTGCGCGCCTCGGAAAGCGATGCGGTGCTGATTGACGCCATCCATGCCGCCATCGGGCGCAAGCCCAAGGGCCATGATTTCGATTATTCCCGGCAAGGGGTGCAGGGGCAGACGATCCGGCACATGAACCACACGGGCGGCTGATCGCCACGCGCGTCAGGTCAGGGGCATTCGCTGCTCGACCACCTCGACCCACCACGAACAGCCCTGCGGGATGATCTCATCGTTGAAATTGTATTCGGGGTGGTGAACCATCGCCGTGTCGCCATTGCCGACAAGGATATAGGCGCCGGGTCGTTCTTCCAGCATATAGGCAAAATCCTCGCCGCCCATAATCAGGGGCGCGTCCTCGCAATTGCCCGCAACTGCCCGAGCGGCCTCTGCGGCGAACGCGGTTTCCCGGTCATGGTTCACCATCACCGGATAGTTTCGTTCGTATCGCACTGTGACCGTGCCACCAAACGCCGCCGCGATGCCGTTGCAGATCGCATGAACACGGTCTTCGGCCAGATCTCGAACATCGTTTGACAGCGTGCGCACCGTACCAAGAAGATGAGCTTCTTGCGGTATCACATTGAATGTACTCGAACTTGTCTGGAACGATGTGACAGAGACAACCACCTGATCGGTGGGATCGGCACTGCGCGAGGCGATGGTCTGCAACGCCTGCACCGCCTGCGACGCCATCACCACCGGGTCAATCGTTTCATGCGGCTTGGCGGCGTGGCCCCCGCGCCCTTCGAACCGGATATCCAACAGGTCTGTCGCCGCGAAAAACGGGCCGGAGCGGATCGCAAACGTGCCCGCATCATGGCCCGGCCAATTGTGCATGCCATAGACTTCCTGAATGCCGAACCGGTCCATCAACCCGTCCTCGCACATCACGCGCCCTCCCCCGCCGCCTTCTTCGGCGGGTTGGAAGATCACGATGCAGGTGCCATCGAAATTGCGCGTTTCGGCCAGGTATTGCGCCGCCCCCAGCAACATCGCGGTATGCCCATCATGGCCGCAGGCATGCATCTTGCCGGGAATGGTCGAGGCATAGTTCAGCCCCGTCGCCTCGTCGATCGGCAGCGCGTCCATGTCGGCGCGCAAGCCGACCACCCGCCCCGCGCTGTCACTGCGCCCCTTGATGACACCGACCACACCGGTGCGCCCGATGCCTTCCACCACCTCGTCGCAGCCAAAGGCGCGCAACTTCTCGGCGACGATCCCGGCGGTGCGGTGTGTGTCGAACATCAGTTCGGGATGTGCATGGAAATCGCGGCGCCACGAAGTGATGTCATTTTTCAACTCGTGAAATCGGTTCCTGATCGGCACGACGCGCCCTTTCTGCTGATGGTAACATTCGGGTTTGGCTGACGGCATCCGAATCCCTGCCGCCTGCCTGACAATGCGAGGGTTCCCAATCCGGTTCAACTGTCCAGCCCGTTCGGACAGGATAATTCGGGCATATCCGTGCGCGATGACGTGACTTTGTCATGCGGCGGCGGTATGGGTTTTCGCCAAGGGGGTGACAGAGATGACCAACAACACAGGGCTATCTTGGGGATGTGCGGCGGCAATCGTCATGGCAATGCTGCCGGTCGCCGCCTGCGCCGAACGCGGGGCCTCGGGTCATCTGGACATCCTGTATTGGCAAGCGCCAACCCTCCTGAACCCGTATCTGTCCAGTGGCCCGAAAGACATCGAACCCGCCTCGCTGGTCTTGGAACCCTTGGCGCGTTACGATGAAACAGGTGCCATGGTGCCCTGGCTGGCCGCAGAGATCCCGACCCGCGCCAATGGCGGCATTTCCGAGGATCTGACGACGATCACCTGGACGCTGCGCCCTGACCTTTACTGGTCAGATGGGACGAACTTAACCGCAGATGATGTTGTTTTCACGGCAAAATACTGCATGACAGAGGACGGTGGCTGCCAACAGGCGGGCAAGTTTTCCGACGTGATCGCGGTCGAGGCGCTGGACGCCCTGACCGTGCGCCTGACCTTCGCCGCACCGAAACCCTTTCCCTATGGCCCGCTGGTCGGAGTTGAAACACCGATCCTGCAAAAGGCGCAATTCCTGCCCTGTCTGGGGGCCGCCGCGCAAAGCTGCACAACCCAGAACACGGCCCCCATCGGCACCGGACCCTATCGGGTCACGGAATTTCGGGCCGGCGATGTCGCCACCTACGCCGCCAACCCTCATTATCGCGACCCTGACAAACCGGGCTTTGCAACTGTCACGATCAAGGGCGGCGGCGACGCGATCAGCGCGGCGCGGGCAGTGCTGGAGACGGGCGAGGCAGATTATGCCTGGAACCTTCAGGTGGACCCCGCCGTTCTTGACGCCATGGCAGATGGTGGCAGCGGCCAGATCATCCGGTCCTTTGGCACGCCGGTGGAGCGGCTGATGATCAACCGCACCGATCCGTCGCCCACGCTTGGCGCGCTGCGCTCGACCCGCGAAGGCGGTGCACACCCGTTTCTGACCGACCCCGCTGTTCTGAAGGCCATGTCACTTGCCATCGACCGCGCGGCGGTTGCCGCGTTGGGCTATGGTGCGGCGGGCAAGCCGACCTGTGATATTCTGCCCGCGCCCGCGATCTATGCCTCAAGCGCCAATGACGACTGCCTGACGCAAGACCTTGAACAGGCGCGCCAGCTTCTGGAAAGCGCCGGTTGGGTCGACGCCGATGGCGATGGTGTGCGCGAGAAGAACGGCATCCGCCTGTCAGTGCTGTTCCAGACCTCGATCAACCCGGTGCGCCAGGACACGCAGGCGCTGTTGAAATCCTGGTGGGCCGACATCGGCATCGAGACCGAGTTGCGCCAGATCGACCCGTCGGTCTTTTTTGGCGGCGACCCGGCCAGCCCGGATACGTTCCAGAAATTCTATGCCGACATCCAGATGTTCACCAATTTCTTCCCCGGCACCGACCCCGAGGCGTATCTGAACAACTGGACCTGCAAAGGCATCCCCGAACCCGCCAATTCATGGCTGGGGTTCAACATCCCGCGGTATTGCAACCCCGCCTATGACGCGCTGGCGGCGGAGCTGGCGAAAACCTCGGCCCTGGAAGACCGGGCGGCAATCGCGCGGCAAATGAACGATATGCTGATGCAGGCCGGCGCGCTGATCCCGCTGGTGCATCGCGGCGATGTTTCAGCGATCTCGAACACGCTTCTGGGGGTGAAAATGAACTCCTGGGACAGCGAGCTTTGGAATATCGCGGACTGGACCCGCGCCAGATAAGACCGCTAGACTGAACGCAACACCCGTCCCATGGACGCAGACATCGAAAGAGCGCAGGTCGTGCCATGTTTACCTATACGCTGCGACGACTTGCCTTTTCCGTTCCGCTGCTGATCGCGATCAGCCTTGTGATTTTCCTGCTGATCGACCTGGCCCCCAACGATCCCACCGCCAGCCTGCCCCTGACCATCCCGGACGAGGTTCGTGACCAGATCCGCACCGGGCTTGGCCTGGATGCGCCGACCCATGTGCGCTATCTGCTTTGGTGCAAACAGTTTTTTGTGAACGAACCCCTGAACCTTCTGGACGGCCTGATCGGTCGGGACGGCGATAGGATGCGGCTTTTGAGCTGGTCAACCCATGCCCCGGTGGCGGACCTGATCGTCCAGCGCCTTCCCCAGACCCTGTGGGTGGTCGGGCTTTCGCTGGTGATTGGCCTGTTGATCGCGTTGCCGGTGGGCATCTTGTCGGCCCGCAGGCCCTATGGCTGGGTGGATCAACTGGGCACTTTCGCGGCGATGATCGGCTTTTCGGTGCCCAGTTTCTTTCTGGGCGTGCTGCTGATCCTGCTTTTTTCCGTGCATCTTGGGTGGCTTCCGTCGATTTATGACACCACGCTTCGGGTTACGGACTGGCACAGCTTCACACTCCAACTGCGCCAGATGGTCATGCCTGTCACCGTGCTGGCCCTGTTCAACGCCGCCCAGTTCAGCCGTTATCTGCGCGCGTCGATGCTGGACACAATGCATCGCGATTTCATCCGCACCGCGCGCGCCAAGGGGATGAGCGAGCCGCGGGTGCTGCTGGGTCATGCGCTGCGCCACGCGATGGGGCCGGTCATCACCGTGCTGGCGCTGACCATTCCGCAGGTCTTTGCCGGCGCCATCGTGACCGAACAGGTGTTTCGCGTGAACGGATTGGGACAGCTTCTGATTTCGGCCATCCATGGCGGCGACGTGCCACTGGTGCAGACGCTGACCTTTCTGTTTGCGGTGCTGATCGTTGCCTTCAACATGTTGGCCGACATCGCGCATGGGCTGCTGGATCCCCGGCTCCGCTATGACTAGGGTCGCCGCACCCCTCCCCGGCAAAGCGCGCCGGTCGCGGGTCTGGCGACGCTTTGTCGCCCATCGTGGCGCGGTGGCGGGACTGGTTCTGCTGTCTGCGATTGTCGGTGGGGTGCTGATCGGGCCGTGGCTGTGGCCGCCGGACCCGGCGCAGATCGACATCGCGGCGCGCTCACAACCACCCAGCCTGACCCATCCGCTTGGCACGGACCAGCTGGGGCGCGACCTGCTGGCGGGGCTGATGGCCGGCGGTCGGGTGTCGCTGCTGGTCGGGCTGGTCGCCATGGGGCTGGCGGTCGGGCTTGGCACGCTGGTCGGGGTGCTGTCGGGCGTTCTGCGCCGCTGGGATGCACCGCTGATGCGTTTGACCGACCTGTTCCTGTCCCTGCCGCTTCTGCCCCTGCTACTGGTCGCCATCATGCTGTGGCGCGACAGCCTTCGGGCGCTACTCGGTCCCGAAACCGGCATTTTCCTGTTGATCGTGGGCGCGATCGGGCTGACCAGTTGGATGCAGACCGCCCGGATCGTCCGGGCCGAGGTTCTGGCCCTGCGCGAGCGCGAATTCATCCTTGCCGCCATCGCCCTTGGCACGCGCCCGTTTGCGATGATCCGCCGCCATGTCCTGCCCAATATTCTTGGCCCGATCCTGGTCTCGGCCACATTGGGCGTGGGCCATGCCATCCTGACCGAAAGCGCGCTGAGCTTTCTGGGGTTGGGCTTTCCCTCCGATGTGCCAAGCTGGGGGCGGATGCTGTATGATGGGACCAATTACATGACCGTGACGCCAACGCGGGCCATCTGGCCAGGGTTGGCGATCACCCTGACCGTGCTTGGCGTAAATTATCTGGGCGACGGTCTGCGCGACGCGCTTGATCCGCGTTGGATCCGTCCTGTCAGGCGTTAAAAAGAACGCCGATACGGTTCGTTCACCTGTGAAGCAACGCCCGTTTGACTGCCCCCGTCACATCGCCGCATATCGTTCGCTGCGCCCCGCGAAAGGCAGGAAAATTTCCTTAGAATAAACACCAAACGCCCTGACACACCCCTTGCCAGAGCCGAAATCACTTGCCAGATGGAACACATTCCCAAATGCGGAGACATGAAGATGTTTGAGACCCTTGGCTTCGAGACCCTGACCCCGCGCACCGCCTCGATCCTGTTCGGATTGGGGCTGGGCGCGGCCTTCGGCGTGCTGGCGGAAATCACGCGCTTCTGTCTGCGGCGTGGCCTGATCAGTGGCGGACAGGACAATCGCGCGGCGCTGGCGATATGGGTGACCGCCCTGGCTGTGGCCATTCTGGGCACCCAGGGCGTCGTGCAGGCGGGATGGATCGAGTTCTCGGCCCATCGGTTCCTCGCCGCTGACCTGCCCTATCTGTCCATCGTTATCGGCGGGCTGCTGTTTGGCATCGGCATGGTTCTGACCCGGGGCTGTCTGTCACGTTTGGCGGTGCTTGGAGCGTCGGGCAACCTGCGCGCACTGGTGGTGCTGTTCGTGGCCGCCCTTGCGGCATTGGCGACGCTGAAGGGGCTGCTTTCCCCGGCCCGCGTCGCGCTTGAGGGGGTGACGATCCCTGCCCCGACCCTGCCGCTCTGGACCGCGATCCTGCCGGTTCTGCTGGCGGGCTTCCTGATCCGTCAGGCGCGCCCAGGCGCCGGTGTGCTGCTGCTGGCGGCCCTTCTGGGCGTTTTGATCCCGCTGGGCTGGGTCGGCACCGGTCTGGTGCTGCAAGACGAGTTCGACCCGATCACCTTTGAAAGCCTGTCCTTCACCGCACCGCTGGCAGACACGCTGTTCTGGGCCGGCGCATCTTCGGCCATCGGGGCCAACTTCGGCACCGGGTTGATCGGTGGCGTGGTATTGGGTGCACTGGCATCGGCACTGATCGCGGGACGGTTCCAATGGCAGGGTTTCGACGGTCCGGGCCAAATGGGCCGTTACCTGACCGGCGGTGCGCTGATGGGCTTTGGCGGCGTCCTGGCTGGCGGTTGCACCGTTGGTGCCGGCATTTCGGGTGTGGCGACATTGTCGGTCGCCGCGGTGCTGGCATTGATCGCCATCTCGGCTGGCGCGTGGGCGGCAGGGCGCGTGGATGCGCGCCTTACGTCCCGATCGAATGGCGGATCCGCCGCACGCCCCACCACACAAGCGCAACCACAGGCAGCGTGAGCGCGGCAGTCAGCATCCCTTTCGATATGCCCAGCAGTTCGGTCAAGGGATAGGCCAGATAGCCCGCCAGTGACACCGCGTAATAGCTGATTGCGACGACCGACAGACCTTCGACGGTTTCCTGCAAGCGCAGTTGCATGTCGGCGCGGCGGTTCATCCCCTCCAGCAAGGCCTGGTTCTGTTCGGACCGTTGCACATCGACGCGGGTTCTGAGCAGATCGCCCGCCCGCATCGCCCGTTGGGCCATGCTGCCCAACAGTCGTTCGGCGCTTTTGATCGTGCGCATCGCGGGGTCATAGCGGCGCATCATGAACTCGCTCATCGTCTGGCGCCCCATGAACCGTTCCTCGCGCAGCGCCTGAATGCGCTGGTTCACCAGTGCCTCATAGGCTTTGGTCGCGCTGAGCCGGAATGACGTCGCGGCGGTCAGATCCTCAAGCTCGGACGAGATTTGCAGAAGTTCGTCCAAAGTCGCCTCGGGCGCTTCATCATCGCGTGACATGGCGCCCACCAGCTTGGTCAGTTCGCCATCCAGATGGCCCAGCCTGGCCTGCAGATGGCGCGCGGGGGGCAGGCCCAGCATCGACATGGACTTGTAGGTCTCGATCTCGCACAGGCGCTGCACGATCCGACCGATGCGGCGCGGCCCGGCAGCCTTGTCGACAAAGGCGGCAAAGCGGATATGCCCGGCCGTGTCTATGCGGAAATCACCGGCCACCATCGCGGCCCGGTCCAGCACCCAGGTCGCCGCCACGCTTTCGGCCACAAACCAGTTCCTGAGCACATCGTTCATCTCGGCTTCGGTCTCGGGCATGATGTCGACCCGAAGATGAATCGACGTCACACGCTTGCCCGGTGCCTGTTGCAACCAGTCTTCGGGAAACACATCGAAAGCCGCAGGATCAAAAGCCCGCGAGGCGACGCCGTCAGCAAAGACGGTATAGGTCACGAACTCGGTATGTTGTTCCCATTTCAGGTGATGGCGCCCGATCGTGCCGAAATAGTGGTTTGCATCCGGGCTGGGATGGGGCGCGCCGAACCGGTCGAGAAGGTCGATCAGATGCGCGCGATCTGCGTCACGATCCCGGCTGGCCGCATGGTCGGGGCGTTTGACGGCAAGATAAACGGCCGTGACAGGAGCAGACAACGCCGGGGACGGACGGGCATGAAGCTCGTTCGCCAGGTCATAACGCTGCGGATAATCTTCCAGTGAAAACATAGGGCCTTGCTCCTTCCGCGACACAGGTAGCAGAGCGGATACCCCTTGCAAACCCTTAATAACAAGGGGTTTTCAACTGTTTTAGTATGCCGCGGAATACAGGCGGGTCAGCCGCCCGACACAAGCGATGCGACCAGCTCGGTGAAATCGTCGCCGCGTTTCTCGAAATCCGGATACTGATCGAAACTGGCGGCGGCCGGGGCCAGAAGAACGGTATCCCCCGGCTGGGCGTCTTCGGCGGCACGCGCCACCGCCTGCGCCATCGTCTCGCAAACCTCGTGCGGCACGTCGCCCAACTGCAACGCAAACTCGCGGGCCGAATGGCCGATCAGATAGGCCTTGGTAACGCCCGCCAGATCCTCGTCGGTCAGGCTTTCGATGCCGCCATCCTTGCCCAGTCCCCCCGCGATCCAGCGGATATTGCGAAAGGCCGACAGGGCGGCGCGGGCGCTGTCCACATTGGTGGCTTTGCTGTCATTGACGAAGGCCACCCCGTCCTGTTCGCCCACCAGCTGCGACCGGTGTGGCAGGCCTTTGAAGGCATGAAACGCAGCCTCGATCTGCTTGGGGGCAAGACCCAACGTGCGGCAGGCCGCATAGGCCGCGCAGGCATTCTGGTGATTATGTGTGCCGGGCAAGCCCTTGATCTGGCGCAGGTCGATCGACCCCACCTGCCGCCCCTTGCGGTATTCCGACAAGAACCCCTTGCGGGCATAGACCTGCCAGCCCGGTCCCGTCAGCTTGCGGTCGACCGAAACGCGGATCACCCGATCATCCGCCGGCCCTTCGGACATTTGCCCCGCCAGATAGACGCCTTCGGCTTCGTCCACACCGATCACCGCGCGGTCCGGGCCACCTTCGGCAAAGAGGCGCCGCTTCGCCGCGAAATACCCCCCCATGCCGCCATGCCGGTCCAGGTGGTCGGGCGACAGGTTGGTGAACACCGCCACATCCGGCGTCAGTGCGCGGGCAAGCTCGGTCTGATAGCTGGACAGTTCCAGCACCACCACCTCGCCGTCATGGGCAGGGTCAATATCCAGCACCCCTCGCCCGATATTACCCGCCAGTTGCGCAGGACGCCCGGCATGTTCCAGCACATGATGGATCAGGGCCGAGGTGGTGGATTTCCCGTTCGACCCGGTGACCGCGATCACCTTGGGCATGGTGTCGAAACTGTCCCAGTCACCGTCGGCAAAGCTGCGGAAAAACAGGCCGATGTCGTTGTCGACGGGCACGCCCGCCTCCATCGCGGCGGCGATTACCCTGTTCGGTTCGGGATAGATATGAGGAATGCCGGGGCTGACGATCAGGGCGGCCACGTCTTGCCAGGCGTTCGCCTTGGTCAGGTCGTGCAGGATCAGGGCCTGCCCTTCGGCGTGCTCGCGGGCCTCACGGCTGTCGTCCCAGCAAAGCGCCTCGGCCCCGCCTTCTTCCAGCGCATGGGCTGTGGCAAGGCCGGACCGTCCCAGCCCCAGAACCGCAACCTTCTGACCTTCATAGCCTTTGACAGGGATCATCCACGCCTCCTGTTTCGTTTCATTATGGCTAGACCACGGCGCGTGGAAACGAAAGCCCCTGCCTGATGTTGCGAGGCAGGAAAGGGGCGCTGCCCCTTCGAGTGAAACCGTTGGTTTCACTCTACCCCGGGATATTTTTAGCCAGAAGAAAGAGTTGGATCAGCGGACTTTCAGCGTTGCCAATCCGATCAGGGCGAGGATCAGCGAGATGATCCAGAAGCGAATGACGATCTGCGGCTCCTGCCAGCCCTTGTGTTCGAAATGGTGGTGGATCGGCGCCATCAGGAAGACGCGGCGTCCGGTGCGTTTGTAGTAAAGCACCTGGATGATGACCGACAGCGCCTCGACGACGAACAACCCGCCAACGATGGCCAGCACGATCTCGTGCTTGGTGGCGACCGCGATGGCACCCAGCGCGCCGCCCAGCGCCAGTGACCCGGTATCGCCCATGAACACGGCAGCGGGTGGGGCGTTGTACCACAGAAAGCCCAAGCCCCCACCGATCAGGGCCGAGGTGAAGATGAACAGCTCGCCCGTACCGGGGACGTAATGGACATCGAGGTATTCGGTGAAGTCGACACGGCCCACCGCGTAAGCGATGACGCCCAGCGTGCCGGCGGCAATCATCACCGGCATGATGGCCAGCCCGTCCAGACCGTCGGTCAGGTTCACCGCGTTGGCCGCGCCCACGATCACGATCATCACGAAAGGGATGAAGAACAGGCCCATATTCAGAAGCGTGTCCTTGAAGAAGGGCAGCGCCAGTTTGAATTGCAACCCTTCGGGGTGGCAGATCGACGCGAGATAGCCCGCGATGGCAGCGATCAGAAGGCCAAGCGCCATGCGCAGCTTGCCGGATACCCCGGCTGTCGTGGCTTTGGACACTTTGGCATAGTCGTCGGCAAAACCGATCAGTCCGAAGCCATAGGTGACAAACAGCGTGATCCAGATATAGGGATTGTCGAGCCGCGCCCAAAGTAGCGTGGACACCAGAAGTGCTGACAGGATCAACAGCCCGCCCATCGTCGGCGTGCCCTGTTTTTCCTTGTGGCTTTCGGGGCCGTCATCGCGGATCGGCTGACCCTTGCCCTGTTTTCGCCGCAGGATGTTGATCAGCGGCTGACCGAACAGAAAGCCGAAGAGAAGCGCGGTGAAGAAGGCGCCGCCCGACCGGAAGGTGATATAGCGAAACAGGTTGAAAACATCGCCACCGTCCGAGAACTCGGTCAACCAATACAACATAAAGCGGGCCCTTTTCTGGAATTAACGAAGCGATTGACCCATTTTGCGGATCGCGTCAACAGTTTGGGACACCAAAGACCCTTTCGACCCCTTCACAAGCACCACGTCGCCTGCGTCGATCAGACGGTGCACCTGCGTTGACATCTCGGCGGCGGTTGCGACCCAAAGCCCCTGCTGATCGCCATCCAGCCGCGACCAGAGCGCCTGCATTCGCGGTCCGACGCAATGCACCTGGTCGATGGCACGCAAGAACGGCAGATCGGCCAGTGCGGCGTGCAGGGCGACCTCGTCCGGGCCAAGTTCCAGCATGTCGCCCAGGATCGCGATGCGGCGACCTTTCTGGATGCGGCCCACCCCGTCCGTGGGCTGCATCGCGCCCAGCACCTCCAGCGCGGCGGCCATCGAGGTCGGGTTGGCGTTGAAGGCATCGTCGATCAGGGTCATGGTCAGGCCTTCGGGGGCGTCCAGTGTGACGCTTTCGCGCGTGCCGCGTCCGGTGGGGGGCTGCCAAGTGTTCATCGCGCGGGCGGCAAGCGTCACGTCCGCGCCCAGCGCGTGTGCCGCGACCAGAGCCGCCAGCGCATTCATCGCGAAATGACGTCCGGGTGAGGCGATTTTGAACACCTGTTCCTGACCCGCGACCGTGGCCTTGCAGATTGTGGCATCCGGCGACAGCGCAACATGGGTCAGCCGGTGATCGTTGCCCACGCCTTCGCCGAATCTCTCAACATGATGGCCGTCGGCGGCGTGGGTCAGAACCGGCGTGGTCTCAAGGTCGCCGTTGACCACCGCAGTGCCACCCTCTTCCAGCCCCTCGAAAATCGCGCCTTTTTCACGCGCGATTCCGGCAAGATCCTCGAAGGCTTCCAGATGCGCGGCAGCGACGGTCGTGACCATTGCCACATGGGGCCGCGCCAAGCGCGCAAGGGGGCCGATTTCGCCGGGATGGTTCATGCCGATTTCGATCACGGCAAATTCGGTGTCTTCGGGCATCCGCGCCAGAGTCAGCGGCACGCCCCAATGGTTGTTATAGCTCGCCTCGGCGGCATGGATGCGGCACTGAGCGGACAAGACCGCGCGCAGCATCTCCTTGGTCGAGGTCTTGCCGACCGATCCCGTCACAGCAACCACGCGCGCATCCGTGCGGGCGCGACCGGCACGGCCCAGCGCCGCGAGCGCGGTCAGGACGTCATCGACGACCAGAAGCGGTGCGTCGGGGGTGACGCCTTCGGGAATGTGGCTGACCATCGCAGCGCCCGCGCCTTTTTCCAGGGCCTGCGCGACGAAGTCATGCCCATCGCGCACGTCTTTCAGGGCAACGAACAGATCGCCCGGCTGGATGGTGCGCGTATCAATCGACACGCCATCGACCGACCAGTCGCCCTGCGCCTTGCCACCCGTGGCCTTCGCGGCGTCGTCGGCCGTCCACAAGCTCATGCGAGGCGTCCATCCAGCGCGGCCACCGCGATCGAGGCCTGTTCGGCATCGTCAAACGGCAACACCTGATCGCCAACAGTCTGACCTGCCTCGTGCCCCTTGCCCGCGATCAGAAGGGCATCGCCGGGGCCGAGCGCATCAACGCCGCGCAGGATCGCCTCGGCGCGGTCGCCGACATTCGCCGCTTCGGGGCAGCCCGCCATCACCATGGCACGGATCGCGGCAGGGTCTTCGGAGCGTGGGTTGTCATCGGTGACAAAGACGACATCGGCGTTTTCCGCCGCCGCCTGTCCCATTAGCGCACGTTTCGAGGTATCGCGATCACCACCGGCCCCGAACACCACCACAAGACGGCCCAGAACATGAGGGCGCATGGCACGCAGCGCGGTTTTCAGGGCATCGGGCGTGTGGGCATAATCAACGAACACCGCCGCACCATTGTTTCGGGTGGCGGCCAGTTGCATCCGCCCGCGCACGGTTTCCAGATCTCTGAACGTGTCGAACACGTGCTGAGGCTCTGCCCCGCACCCGATGGCCAGTCCTGCAGCAACCAGCACGTTTTCCGCCTGAAACCCGCCAATCAGGTTCAGGCGCGCGGTGTGCGCCGCACCGTTCCATGTGAACATCAGCTCTTGCCCGGTGGCATCAAAACGACGGGCCTTGATGCGCAGTTCGTTCTCGTCGCTCTGCCCTACACGGATCAGCGTCTGACCGCGCGCCTCGGCGATGGTGGCGATCTGGGCCCCTTTGGGATCGTCCATGTTGACCACGGCGGTGCCACCTTCCGGCAGCACACGGGCAAAGAGCCCGGCCTTGGCGGCGAAGTATTCGTCAAAACTCGCGTGGTAATCCAGATGGTCCTGCGTGAAGTTGGTGAACGCGGCCGCCGACAGACGCACGCCGTCCAGACGGCGTTGGGCAAGCCCGTGGCTTGATGCTTCCATCGCCGCGTGGGTGACACCGGCGCCCGCCATCTCGGCCAGCAGTTTGTGCAGGGTGATCGGCTCGGGTGTGGTGTGGGCCAGCGGGGCGGAGAATGCGCCTTCGACCCCGGTGGTGCCCAGATTGGCGGCCTTGATCCCCAGAAGGGTCCAGATCTGGCGGGTGAAATTGGCGACCGAGGTCTTGCCGTTGGTGCCGGTCGCGGCGACCATGTGTTCGGGCTGCGCACCAAACCAAAGGGCCGCGGCATAGGCCAGCGCCATGCGCGGGTCTTCGGTGACGACAAGCGCAGCATCCGAGGCGTCCAGTTCGGCCTTCGCGATCCTGGCCCCTTCCGGGTCGGTCAGGATCGCCCCCGCCTTCATGCGCAGCGCGTATTGAATGAACTCGCCGCCATGCACCTTGGTTCCCGGCAGGGCCGCGAACAGATGTCCAGGTTTCACATTGCGGCTGTCCACCGACAGGCCGGTAATGCGCGCCTCTTTGCCACCTCGGGCGCTCAGCCCCAGTTCCGCCAGGGATTTGGTGTTTGTCTCAGCGCCCATATATGCAACCCATCCAGATCAGTTCGAAGCGAGTGTTACCCCAGTTGCCGCTAGGGATTCAACGATGGGTTCCGGTTCCGGCTTCATTCCAAGAAGGGGCGCGACCCGGCGCACGATTTCGGCCGCCACCGGAACAGCGGTCCAGCCAGCGGTGCGTCGCGGCTTCGGGCCGGATGTTTCGACCGGTTCGTCCAGCGTCACCACCAGAACATATTTCGGCTTGTCGGCGGGAAACAGGCTGGCGAAGGTGTTGATCACCTTGTCGTCGTAGTAGCCGCCTTGCGGGCGCGGTTTGTCGGCGGTCCCGGTCTTTCCCGCCACCTTGTAACCTTTCACCTCTCCGAACGAGGCGGTGCCTTCGGTCACGACCTTGCGCAGCATATCGCGCGCTGCCGCGGCAGACTCCGCCGACATGATCCGCGGACCGCGTGCGATGCGGTCCTGTTTCAGCACGGTCGGCTTCACCGCGAACCCGCCATTGGCAATCGCGGCATAACCCGCCGCCAAATGCATCGGCGTCGAGGACAACCCGTGCCCATAGGAAATCGTGACCGAGCTGAGCTTGCCCCAGTTCTTCGGCAGAAGCGGTTGCGAGCCGCGCGCCTCGACAATCTCGAACGGGGTGCGATCAAACATGCCAAGCGCGCGCAGGAAGGTCTGCTGACGTTCCGGTCCGATCTCAAGCGCCATCCGCCCGGTGCCCCGGTTCGAGGATTTGACGATGATATCCGACACGCTCAGCTTGCCATAGTTCTTGTTCTTGAACTCGCCAATCCGGTAGCCTGCGATCTTCATCGGGATGCCGGTGTCGATGATCGTGTTGGCATTGACCAGCCCCAGATCCATCGCCTGAATCGCTGTGAAAATCTTGAAGGTCGATCCAAGCTCGTAAACCCCCTGCACCGCGCGGTTGAACAACGGGCTGTCGGACTGATCGCCCTTGGTCAGAACGCGCGGGCGCTTGTTGGGGTCGAAATCGGGCAAGGACACGACCGACACCACCTCGCCGGTATGCACATCCATCAGGATCGCGGCGGCACCCTTGGCGTTCATCAGCTTCATTCCGCCGTAAAGCACCCGCTCCACGGCGCTTTGGACGGTCAGGTCAATCGACAGTGCCAGCGGTTTATCGCCATTGGCCGGGTCACGCAGATAATCGTCAAACTGCTTTTCAACGCCCGCCACGCCGATCACTTCGGCGGCGCTGACACCTTCGCGTCCGAAACTGGCCCCGCCCAACACATGCGCCGCCAGCTTGCCATTGGGGTAAAGCCGCATCTCACGCGGGCCGAACAACAGGCCCGGCTCGCCAATGTCAAACACGGCCTGCTTTTGCTCGGGGCTGAGTTTTTTCTTGATCCACAGGAACTTGCGCGTGCCGGTGAAATCCTTGATCAACCGCTCGCGCTTGAGGTCGGGAAAGATTTTCACCAACTCGTCCGCCGCGCGCAGCGGATCCACCATCAGGGGCGGCTGGGCATAAAGCGCATGGGTGACAAGGTTGGTCGCCAGGATGCGCCCCTGCCGGTCAACGATATCGGCCCGTGCGGTGGCAATCGCCGATCCAGGCGCCTGGGCGCGTGGTTCCTGCGGCTCGGTCGAGGATAGCATCGCCATCCGCCCGCCCACCACCAGGAAGGCACACAGAAACAGCCCGGCCATCACCAACAGCCGCCCTTCCGAGCGCAGGCGTGACCGGTCGCGAATTTCTTCATGCCGATGACGCAGGTTCTCGCGTTCGATCGCATCGGGGTTTTCGCCCTTGGCACGAGCATCCAGAATACGGGCCAGCGGGCGCAGGGGGACGCGGGTCATTGGTCAATCTCCCCAAAAACATCGAAGGTTTCGGTGATTTCCGGCAAATCTTCGTCTGGAAAGACCACCTGCTCCACCCGGCCGAACTGCTCGGGCGCCAGCGGCAGAAGACCCAGACGATCATAATTCAGCTCGGCCAGATCGCGCAGCCGGTCCGGGCGGTTCAAATAGGCCCATTCGGCGCGCAGCACGGCAAGTTGCTCCTGCATCTGCCCGATTTCGCGCTGCAACGACTCGACCCGATCCAGCGACGCCTGCGTCTTGTAGTTTTCCGAGTAAGCCCAATAGGCCAGCGCCATGACGACCAGGGCGGAAGTGATGTAAAGCAAGCTACGCATTATGATTTATCCTTGAAAACAAGGGAAGGAAGGCCAAGTTTGCGCCGGTCCGAGGGGCCGGCGGGGGCATCGGTGCGGGTGGCGACACGCAGGCGCGACGACCGGGCACGGGGGTTTTCAGCAAGCTCGTCGGCGTCGGGCGCAATGGCCTTGCGCGGTGTCAGCTTGAAGCGCGGCGTTTCCGCGGCCTCTTGCGGGGCATAGCGCGACCCGCCGCCCCCTTCGGATGCGCGCGCCTGCAAGAACCGCTTCACCACGCGGTCTTCCATCGAATGGAAGGTGACAACCGCCAGCCTGCCACCGGGTTTCAGCGCCCGCTCTGCTGCCTCAAGCCCGTCAATCAGCTGTCCGAACTCATCATTCACCGCGATGCGGATGGCCTGAAACGAACGGGTCGCCGGGTGGCTTTGACCGGGTTTCGAGCGGGGCAGACATTTTTCCACCACTGATGCCAGTTGCAGCGTGGTTTCAAACGGTGTCTCCGCCCGGGCTTTCACAATGGCACGTGCAATCCGGCGCGAGGCGCGTTCTTCGCCGTAGTGATAGAGGATGTCGGCCAGCGTTTCCTCATCCGCCTGATTGACGATGTCAGCCGCCGTGGGGCCGGATTGGCTCATCCGCATGTCCAGCGGCCCGTCGCGCATGAAGGAAAAGCCGCGATCCGCCAGATCCAACTGCATCGAACTGACCCCAAGGTCCAGAACCACGCCGTCCAGCGGGCGGCCTGCCAGTTCGTCCAAATCGGAAAACGTGCCCTCACACAGGGTCAGCCTGTCGCCAAAATCCGCCGCCCATTCGGCGGCCATGTCGAACACCATCGGATCGCGGTCGATCCCGCAGACCCAGTCGGCCCCGGCCTCCAGCAATCCACGGGTATACCCCCCCGCCCCGAACGTGCCATCTGCCCAGTCGCCAGAAACAGGCGCGACCGCTTGCAAAAGCGGCCGTAGCAAAACTGGGATATGAGGACGTTTTTCGGTGGCAGCCGGGTCGGTCATGTCATCCATCCCCTCCGGATTTCGACGCGCCACCCAAAAGCGTGAGCGGGTCGAAATCTTCGGGCTGGCTGTCCAGCCATGCCTCGGCCTTGGCCATTTCGACGTTTTCGTAGGTCTCGGGCTTCCAGATCTGAAACGTGTCGCCGGTTGCGATGAAGAACGCCTCGTTCTCAAGCCCGATTTTCTGGCGCAGCTTGGCAGGCAGAACCAGTCGGCCGGTTTCATCCACCGTTGTCGGCAGCGATTGACCGTTGAACATACGCTCCAACGCGCGACGTTCGACCGAACCGCGCGGCAAATCGGCGATTTGCTGATCAACCTCGTCAATCGCTTCGATCGTGTAACATTCAAGGAAGTTGCGACGCTTGTCGCCATAGACAATGACGAGATTGGGGTTCAAACCCTCGGTCCAGTCGGGGTCGCCCGCCTCAAGCACACGGCGAAACAGGGCCGGGATCGAGACCCTGCCCTTTGCATCCACCTTGTGGTGGCTTTCACCTCTGAACCTGCGTGCCACTTGCGCGGCTCCTTCACTGTCCCACTTCACTGCCCTGCCCCAGATTTGGGGGGCTGGAATAGAAACGGCGGATTGAGCTGCTGCCACTGCCCAATCCGCCGCCTGTCCCGTTTCCGGGTGTCCAGCTGCGCGCGCCACCTGGGGGGATGTCTGCTCGCGTTCGCGCCGGATCTCTTTCGTTGCGATGAAGCGGGTGCCTGTATGAAACCTGACTTGGGAGTGTCATGAGGTCTTGTTGCCTCTTATGTCCCGTCCTCATCTTGTATTTAGGGATAGCTTGGGAATTTATGGGACGCAATAGTTTTTTACGGGACAAACTGGGCATATCTTGTTCTGCAGGGGTGTGAAAAACAAGATATTGTAGGAATTTCGCCCCCATTTGAACGAAACTTAGCGGAAGCCTACCAGATCAGACACCAAATATAGTGCTGCAAGCGCAGCACAAAAAAATCCCTCGATTTCCCATATTTTTCGAAATCAGGAACGGATATGTCGCAAAATAGGGACGAACCAGCACAGAGAATCCGAATTTGATAGCTGGTTTTGGAGAGATTCCACGGGTTCGCAACCCGATCCCCATGATTTCCCATCCGGTGATTCAAAAGGTGAATCAAAAACGGCCCATGATTTCCCACGGGCCGTTCGCTTCGGTTTGACAAGCACCTTCAGGCGATGCCGCGCGCCACCAGATCTCGGGCCAGCGCGGCATAGGCATCTGCCACAGGCCCGTCCCCCAGGGCGGCAGGCGTGCCGCTGTCACCCGCCAGACGCACGTCCAGCGACAGGGGAATTTCACCAAGGAAGGGCGCGCCCAGTTCGGCAGCTTCATCGCGGACACCGCCGTGACCGAACAAATGCGCCTCGTGCCCGCAGTTGGGGCAGACATAGGTCGACATATTCTCGACCAGGCCAAGGATCGGCACCTTCACCTTGTCGAACATGTCAATCGCCTTGCGCGCATCCAGAAGTGCCACATCCTGCGGGGTCGACACGATGATTGCGCCGGTAAGTTGCGATTTCTGCGCCAGGGTGAGTTGCACGTCACCCGTGCCCGGCGGCAGGTCGATGATCAGCACGTCCAGCGGTGCCCAGTCGACCTGAAACATCATCTGCTGAAGCGCCCCCATCAACATCGGACCGCGCCAGACCACGGCCTCGCGGTCGGATTTCAGCATCAGGCCAATGGACATCATCTTGACGCCATGCGCCGTGACCGGGACCAGTTGTTCACCATCGGGCGATGACGGGCGCTGGCTGGTTCCCATCATCCGCGGCTGGCTTGGGCCCAGAATGTCGGCGTCCAGCAACCCGACCTTGCGCCCCTGCCGCGCCAACGCCACGGCCAGGTTCGAGCTGAGCGTGGATTTCCCCACCCCGCCCTTGCCCGAGGCAATGGCGATCACACTCGCCACGCCCGGCACCGGCAACGGCCCGGCCTGCGGTTTGGGATGCCCGCCGATCTTCAGGTTCGGGGCCTGTGGCGCGGGCTTGGCAGGCCCGTGTGCGGTCAGGATGACCGAAACGCGCTCGACCCCATCAAGGGCAGCCACAGCGGCCTCTGCCGCGCGGCGCTGCGTTTCCATGCCAGCTGCCTGTTCCGGCGTCGGTGCCTCGATCACGAAACTGACAGCCCCGCCATCAACACTGAGCGCACGCACCATATCGCGCGAGGCCAGATCCCCCCCGTCCGGCAGGGCAATTGTGGACAAGGTGCCCATGATCTTTTCGCGCATTTCCGACATTCGTGCCTCCTACGATTTCGACCATTACTTGGCAGCTTTGCCGACAGGTGCAAGGGGCATACGCGGCAAAGGCGGTCGGTCACGCCGTCGCAGGCCAAAAGGACCATGATGCATATCACGGCTTTCACACCCGACACCCCGTCAGATCGCGACACGGTTTCGGGCGCAGGACGAGTCCCCTCGCCGCCCTGCAAGTTGACCCAAAGTTAACGCCAGCATTCCGACTTCTGCGCCGCAGCAATTTACCTTGCGTCACCGCGCAAATTTCCATCAAGCACTTAAAAACATGGAGTTTTTAAGTATGCATTCGTCGCATACCGGCTTTGCGGAAGCGGGGTATTGTGCAAATGCAGCATTATGCCCATCTTGGGGTCACGGCGACGATGTGAGCGCCAACAGAACACTTGGCGGCCCGACACGGTCCGGCTGCCCCGCGCCTCGAAAGAGCCCGCGGAAACGACGCAAGAGAGTAAGAAGATGACATACGCAAATGAAATCCTTTCTGCCCCCGTCGGCATTGCCGATCGTCTGGCACTCCGGTTTGCAGACTGGAAAGAGAAAATGGCGCAGCGCGCCCAGTACCGTGAAACCGTCCGCGAGCTGAGCGCACTGAGTGACCGCGAACTGAGCGACCTGGGCCTTGGCCGCGCGTCGATCCGCACGGTCGCCCGCATGGCCGTCTACGGCAACTGAGTTTCCGGGCCACCACCTACCCTCCTCCCGGGTGGTGGCTTTGATTGGCGGCGGGGCCGACCTCCTCCCCGGTTCCCGCCGCACAATCAGAAAGTTTCGGACCTTCTTCCTCCTCCCTTGAAGGTCCGCGGGTCGCGGTGGCGCTGTCCTCCTCCCTGGCGCCACCGCACCCCCTAAGATCCGGTTTGCCCCACATCCTCCCGGGGTCAAACCGATACGGTGACGGGTCTACCTCCTCCCAGACCCCGAACCATCTGACGTCGGGTCTCTACCTCCTCCCGGAGCCCCGCATCACGATAGAACGGCGGCGCTCACCTCCTCCCGGGCGTCGCCGTTTCTTTTTTTGGCAACAGGCAGCAGCCGTGTTGCCCGGCCCCAGACATACCGGGATTGCAGATTTATCGGTTGATTTTCGGATGTCGCGCGGCCTAGCTCATCCCATGCAACCCAAAATCCTGACCACGCTGCGTGACTATGATCGCGACCAGTTCACCAGCGATCTGCTCGCCGGTGTGACGGTGGCCATGGTCGCCCTGCCGCTGAGCCTTGCCATTGCCATCGCCTCCGGCGCGGGGCCGGAAAAGGGGCTTGTGACCGCCATTGTGGCCGGGTTTCTGATTTCGCTTCTGGGCGGCAGCCGGGTGCAGATCGGCGGGCCGACCGGTGCGTTCATCGTTGTCGTCTATGGCGTGATTGCCGATCACGGCTATGACGGGCTGGTGCTGGCGACGCTGATGGCCGGGATCATCATGTTGGTCGCGGGGTTTTTGCGCGCGGGCAATCTGGTCGCCTATGTGCCTGAACCGGTCATCAATGGCTTCACCATCGGCATCGGCATCATCATCGCCACCAGTCAGATCAAGGACCTGTTCGGCCTGTCCATCGCCGAAGTGCCCGCCGAGTTCATCGCGAAGATGAGCGCCCTTTGGGCCGCACGCGACAGCGTCAGCGGTGCGGCCTTGGCAATCGGGCTGATAACAATGGTGCTGATCGTCGGCTTGCGGCGGCTTGCACCGAAATTTCCGGGGCTGATCATCGCCGTGGGCGTTACGTCTGCGGCGGTCGCGCTGGCGAGCCTGCCGGTCGACACGATCTTCTCGCGCTTCGGGGCGTTGCCCAGCACCTTGCCCGCCCCCGCCCTGCCCGAGATCAGCATCGCGCGGATCACCGAGCTTTTACCATCCGCATTTGTCATCGCCTTTCTGGCCAGCATCGAATCGCTTCTGTCTGCGATGGTCGCCGACCGGATGATCGGCGGTAAACACCGCCCGAATGCCGAGGTTCTGGCACAGGGCTTTGCCAATATCGGATCGGCGCTGTTTGCCGGCCTACCCGCCACCGGCGCGATTGCGCGCACCGCCACCAACGTGCGGGCCGGTGGGAAGACACCCGTTGCGGGCATCGTCCATGCGCTGACCATCCTCTTGGTCATGCTGCTGGCCGCGCCGCTGGCAGGTTACCTTGCGATGCCCGCACTGGCCGGGCTGTTGATGCTGACCGCCTGGAACATGAGCGAGCCGCAGAATTGGCGCGGCTATATGCAGGGGCGCATGTCGGACCGCGTGCTGCTGTTGCTGACGCTTGTGCTGACGGTGTTTGCGGACCTGACCATCGCCATTGGCGTCGGTGTCTCGGTCGGGCTGGCCCTGCGCCTGCGTCGCAGCAATGCTGAGCCCGAAAAAGACTGGACCCCACCGGACCGCTAACGCGGCCCGCTCAGAATGGGACATCGCCCGCTTGCGCGGCAGGCACGATGAATTTCGACACGACTTTCTTGGCGCCCGCCTTGTCAAACTCGATATCCAGCTTGTCGCCTTCGATGCCCATCACGGTGCCATAGCCAAACTTGGTGTGAAACACGCGGTCGCCTTGCGTGAAGGACGACACGGCGGTCGCGTCAATCACCAACCCGCGCGCCTCATTGGGGCTGGGTTTGGCGCGCAGGTTACCCTGCGCCTGCATCCGCTTCCATCCCGGCGAGTTATAGGCATCCGCCCGGCTGGCCTTGTCCTCAAGCGGCGAGGCGCCGAAATCGCCCGCCGTGCCGCCATAGCCACCGCCGTAAAGGCCGGGCGCGGTCAGCACTTCGACATGGTCCGCAGGAAGTTCATCGACGAAACGGGACGGAAGTTGCGACTGCCACTGACCATAGACCCGACGGTTGGCGGCAAAGGATATCGTGCAAATCTCCTCGGCCCGCGTGATGCCGACATAGGCCAGCCGGCGTTCTTCTTCGAGGCCCTTAAGCCCGCTTTCGTCCATAGACCGTTGCGAGGGGAACAACCCATCCTCCCACCCCGGCAGGAACACGGCGGGGTATTCCAGCCCCTTGGCTGCGTGCAGGGTCATGATGGTGACTTTTTCCTCGGCGTCGTCGGTGTCATTGTCCATGATCAGGCTGACATGTTCCAGAAACCCTTGCAGGTTTTCAAAACTTTCCAACGCCTTGACCAGTTCCTTCAGGTTTTCCAGCCGCCCCGGTGCCTCGGGCGTTTTGTCGTTCAGCCACATGTCGGTATAGCCGGATTCTTCCAATATGACCTCGGCCATTTCGACATGGGTGTCGTCCTCGGCGCGCAGTTGGGTGAACCAGCGATCCAGCCCCGCGACCAACTCGGCCAGCCCCTTTCCGCCCTTGCCCTTGATCGCGCCGGTGTCCACCGCAATCCGCGCACCTTCCACCAGCGACACGCCGTTCTGTCGCGCCAGCCCTTGTATCGTCTGAACCGCCTTGTCGCCCAGCCCGCGCCGGGGCGTGTTTACGATGCGTTCAAAAGCCAGATCGTCGTCTTGGGATACGGCCAGCCGGAAATAGGCCATCGCGTCGCGGATCTCCATCCGCTCGTAAAAGCGCGGGCCGCCAATGACGCGATAGGGCAGACCGATGGTCAAGAAGCGATCTTCAAACGCACGCATTTGATGCGAGGCGCGGACAAGGATCGCCATATCGTCCAGCGACATCCCCGCCCGACCCCGTGAGCCGGATTGCATCGCCTCGATTTCCTCGCCCACCCAGCGCGCTTCTTCGTCGCCGTCCCAATGGCCGATCAGGCGCACTTTTTCGCCGCCCTCGGCCTCGGTCCACAACTCCTTGCCCAAGCGTCCCTCATTGCCCGCAATCACGCCGGAGGCGGCCGCCAGAATATGCGCGGTCGAGCGGTAGTTTTGTTCCAATCGCACGACCTTGGCGCCGGGAAAATCCTTTTCAAACCGTAAGATATTGCCCACCTCGGCCCCGCGCCAGCCATAGATCGACTGGTCGTCATCACCGACGCAGCAGATATTCCTGTGCCCCGCCGCCAGAAGCCGCAACCACAGATATTGGGCGACGTTGGTATCCTGATATTCGTCGACAAGGATGTATTTGAACCAAGTCTGGTATTTCGTCAGAATGTCGTCGTGTTTCTGGAAAATCGTGACCATATGCAGCAGCAGGTCGCCGAAATCGCAGGCGTTGAGCGTTTTCAACCGCTCCTGATACTGGGCATATAATTCCGGTCCGCGTCCGTTGAAGGCGTTGGCCTCGGATGACGGCAAGGTTTCCGGCGTCCATGCCCGGTTTTTCCAGTTGTCGATCACGCCCGCCAACAGCCGTGCGGGCCAGCGTTTCTCGTCGATATTCGCCGCCGCAATCAACTGTTTCAGCAGCCGGATCTGGTCGTCCGTATCCAGAATCGTGAAATTCGTTTTCAGCCCGACAAGTTCGGCATGGCGGCGAAGCAGCTTCACGCAGATCGAATGGAACGTGCCCATCCACGGCATCCCCTCGACCGTCTGGCCCAGCAGGCTGGCAACACGTTCCTTCATCTCGCGCGCGGCCTTGTTGGTGAAGGTCACGGCAAGGATTTCGTTCGTGCGCGCCTGCCCGGTGTTCAGCAGATGCGCGATCCGCGTGGTCAGGGCCTTGGTCTTGCCCGTGCCGGCACCGGCCAGCATCAGGACAGGGCCGTGCAGCGCCTCGACCGCTTCGCGCTGTGCCGGGTTCAGACCGTCAAGATAGGGCATCGGGCGCGCGGCCATCGCCTGCTCGGACAGGCGGGGGCGGGCGGCGGCCTCGAACGCGTCGTTTTCGTCGAAATCACTCATATGCGCTCTTTATCAGCGGCGAGGCGGGGTGGGAAGAGTGTTCCATGAATGTTCTGCCCGCGCAAACCGATTGTCAGCCAAACCCCGAAATTTCCCGCCCCCTAAAGGGGGCGCGGCGAAAGGCTCGCCTCTATATAGTGACTGCCCATTGACAACCGGTCCCTTCGCAACACATCTAACGCCTCCAAACAGACTGCCATCATTTCATGGCACCTGAGTCGAGAGGATCCGCATGCCCGTAGTCGTCGTTGAAAGCCCGGCCAAAGCCAAGACCATCAATAAATATCTGGGGTCGGACTATACGGTGCTGGCATCCTATGGCCATGTCCGCGACCTGCCGCCCAAAGATGGATCGGTTGATCCTGACGCTGATTTCGCCATGAAATGGGAGGTGGGCCGCGACAGCGCCAAACATGTGCGCGCCATCGCCGACGCGTTGAAAGACGACAACAACCTGATCCTCGCGACCGACCCCGATCGCGAGGGCGAGGCGATCTCGTGGCATCTGGAAGAAGCCCTGCGCAAGCGGCGGGCGATCAAGAAGGACACGCCGGTCAGCCGTGTTGTGTTCAACGCGATCACTAAATCCGCCGTGACCGAGGCGATGCAGCAGCCCCGCGATGTCGACAATGATCTGGTCGAGGCGTACCTCGCCCGCCGTGCGCTGGATTATCTGGTGGGCTTCAACCTGTCTCCGGTTCTGTGGCGCAAGCTCCCGGGCGCACGGTCAGCGGGGCGTGTGCAGTCGGTCTGTCTGCGCCTGATCGTCGAGCGTGAGGAAGAGATCGAAGCGTTCAAGGCGCGCGAATACTGGTCGGTGAAAGCCCTGCTGCAAACGCCGCGCGGGCAGGAGTTCGAAGCGCGTCTGACGGTGCTGGGCGGCCAGAAGCTGGACCGCTATGATCTCGAGAACGAGACAGCGGCCGAAATGGCCGTACAAGCGATTTCGTCGCGCGATCTGACCGTTCAGTCGGTCGAGGCGAAACCCGCAACCCGCAACCCCTCGCCGCCCTTCATGACCTCGACCCTGCAACAGGAAGCCAGCCGCAAATTCGGCTTTGGCGCGCGGCAGACGATGTCGACGGCCCAGCGCCTCTATGAAGCGGGCTATATCACCTATATGCGGACCGACGGGATCGACATGGCGCCGGAAGCGGTGGCGGCCGCGCGTGACGCAATTTCAGACCGGTATGGCAAGGACTTCATCCCGGCCAAACCGCGGATTTACAAGAACAAAGCCAAGAACGCGCAGGAAGCGCACGAGTGTATCCGCCCGACGGACATGACCGTATCCGGCAGCGATCTGGCCAAGCTGGAACCCGATCAGCGCAAGCTGTATGACCTGATCTGGAAGCGGACACTCGCCAGCCAGATGGAAAGCGCCAAGTTTGAACGCACCACGGTTGATGTGGGCTCATCTGACGGTCAGGTCGTCTTGCGCGCCACCGGGCAGGTTGTGGTCTTTGAAGGCTTCCTGAAGGTCTATGAAGAAGGCCGCGACGATCAGGAGGTGGACGAGGACGACAAGCGCCTGCCGCAGATCATGGAAGGCGAAAAAGCCGAGAAAAAGGGCGTCACACCCGAACAGCATTTCACCCAGCCCCCGCCGCGTTATACCGAGGCGACGTTGGTGAAACGCATGGAAGAACTGGGCATCGGGCGCCCCTCGACCTATGCGTCGGTGATCACCACGATCCAGGACCGCGAATATGTTCGCAAGGACAAGAACCGCCTGTTCCCCGAGGATAAGGGCCGGATCGTGACCATCTTCCTGATGAACTTCTTCCGCAAATATGTGGGCTATGAATTCACGGCGAATTTGGAAGAGGAACTTGACGAGATTTCAGCCGGTGACGCCGACTATAAGGACGTGCTGGCACGCTTCTGGCGGGATTTCTCGGCGGCGATTGCCGAAACATCCGAATTGCGGATATCGGAGGTGCTGGACAAGTTGGATGCGGCCTTGGCCCCCCAACTTTATCCGCCTCGCGAAGACGGGTCGGATCCACGGATCTGTCCGAAATGCGGCACCGGCAAACTGCATCTGAAAACCTCGCGGACCGGCGGGTTCGTGGGCTGCGGCAACTATCCCGAATGCACCTATACGCGGCCCATTGCGGGCGAAGGGGCCGAAGGGGATGAGCGTCTGCTGGGCGAAGACAATGGCGACGAGATTTGGCTGAAATCCGGCCGGTTCGGGCCTTACGTGCAGCGCGGTGAGCCGACACCCGAGAACAAGAAGCCGCCTCGTGCGTCGCTGCCCAAGGGCTGGTCCAAGGACGATATCACGCTGGAAAAGGCGCTGGTGCTTCTGTCCCTGCCGCGCGTTGTGGGCGAACACCCGGATGGTGGCGAAGTGAAATCCAATTTTGGACGCTTCGGCCCTTATATCATGCATCAGGCAGACGGCGAGGCGAAGCCGGTTTACGTCAACCTGAAAGACCCGGCGGACGTGTTCGAGATCGGCATGAACCGCGCGGTCGAGATGCTGGCCGAAAAACGCGCCAATCCCGGCGGGCGAGGGCGAGCGGCAGCCAAGCCATTGAAAGAGCTGGGGGAACACCCCGAAGACGGCGGGCCGGTGAATGTGATGGACGGGCGCTATGGTCCTTATGTGAAATGGGAAAAGGTCAACGCGACCTTGCCCAAAGACGTGGAAGCCGCCGATGTGACGATGGAGATGGCGGTGGCGTTGATCGCCGAGAAAGCCGCCAAGAAGAAGCCTGCGAAAAAGAAGGCGGCGGCCAAGAAGACACCCGCCACGAAGAAGAAGACAGCCAGCAAGAAAGCGTGAGCGGACGGGCTGCCGTGCCTGGCCCGGATATCTCCTATCCGGGCCATTAATGTGACAGGTTGACCAGTAACATTCCAACTCTCGAATTTGTGATTTGAACCTCGCCCCAGCGCGGGTTTCAGTGCGGCAAAACGCAATCGAACAGTGAGCCTTACCATGTCACGCCTTCTTTCGCGCCGCGCGGTCATCGCGGGCGCAACCGCTTCCTTCGTCCTGCCGCAGACCGGCCTTGCCACCCCCGTCATCGAAACCGCCAAACGCAATGCGTCCAGCTTTGCCAACCAGGACTGGCGGGACCATTTCGACACGCTGGACCGGGTGACGATCGTCTGCGACACGGTATCCCGCGCCCTGCATTACTGGAGCGCGGATGGCAGCGATTATCGCATCTATCCAACCTCGGTCCCGATGACGGACGAGTTGACCAAGACCGGCTACACGAAGATCGTGCGCAAGAAGGTCGGGCCGGACTGGACCCCCACCCCCAGTATGCTGGAACGCAACCCGGAGCTGAAATACACCCCGCCCGGCCCGGACAACCCCCTGGGCACCCATGCGATGTATCTGGACTGGCCCGCCTATCTGATCCACGGCACGCATGACACGCGCAAGATCGGACGCCGCAGCTCGGACGGCTGCATCGGCCTTTACAACAACGCGATCGCCGAGCTGTTCGCCATCACGCCGGTGGGTGCCCAGGTGCGGATCATCTGATCGGTTTGCACCGGTTCCGCCCCCCTGCGCGCGCAACGGATCGGGGCTTAGGTAGAAATACCTGAAGCCCCGCCCAGCCTTCGGGTTTCGTTGACTTTGCCCCCTCCTCACGCCAGAACAGTCGCAAAACTGACGAGAGGTAACTTTCATGAAAAAGGTATATGGCAGCGCCGCCGAGGCCCTGGACGGGCTGTTGTCGGACGGGATGCTGATTGCCGCCGGGGGGTTTGGCCTGTGCGGCATTCCCGAACTTCTGATTGACGCGCTGGTGGAAAGCGGCGTCAAGGACATCACCGTCGCGTCGAACAACTGCGGCGTGGACGGTTTCGGTCTGGGCAAACTGCTCGACACGAAACAGATCAAGAAAATGATGTCGTCCTATGTGGGCGAAAACGCCGAGTTCATGCGCCAATACCTGTCAGGCGAGCTGGAGCTTGAATTCAACCCCCAAGGCACCTTGGCCGAACGGATGCGCGCCGCGGGCCACGGCATTCCCGGCTTCTATACCAAGACCGGCGTCGGCACCGTGATCGCCGAAGGCAAGGATGTGAAAGTGTTCAACGGCGAAGAATACATTCTGGAGGAAGGCATTTTTGCCGACCTGTCCATCGTCAAGGCCTGGAAAGCCGATGAAACCGGCAACCTGATCTTCCGCAAGACCGCCCGCAACTTCAACCCGCCTGCCGCCATGTGCGGCAAGGTCTGCGTGGCCGAAGTCGAGGAGATTGTGCCGACCGGGTCGCTGGACCCCGACGCCATCCACCTGCCGGGTATCTATGTGCATCGCATCATTCAAGGCGAGCACGAAAAGCGTATCGAACAACGCACCATTCGGGAGGCATAAGCAATGGCTTGGAACCGCAATCAAATGGCCGCCCGCGCTGCGCAGGAGCTGCAGGACGGCTGGTATGTAAATCTTGGCATCGGCATTCCAACGCTGGTGTCGAACTATATCCCTGACGGGATCGAGGTCACGCTGCAATCGGAAAACGGGATGCTGGGCATGGGCCCCTTCCCGACCGAGGACGAGATCGACGCCGACCTGATCAACGCCGGCAAGCAAACCATCACCGAACTGCCCCAGACATCGTATTTCGACAGCTCGATGAGCTTCGGTATGATCCGGGGCGGCAAGATCGCAATGGCAATCCTTGGCGCGATGGAAGTGGCCGAAAACGGCGACCTTGCCAACTGGATGATCCCCGGCAAGCTGGTCAAGGGCATGGGTGGCGCGATGGATCTTGTGGCCGGAGTGGGCCGTGTTGTGGTCGTGATGGATCACACCAACAAGCACGGCGACTCGAAGGTGCTGCGCGAATGCACCCTGCCGCTGACCGGCAAAGGTGTCGTGGATCGCATCATAACAAACCTTGGCGTCATGGACGTGGTCGAAGGCGGATTGAAAATTGTCGAGACCGCCGATGGCGTGACCGAAGACGAACTGCGCGCCGCGACCGAGGCGACGATCGTCGACTGAACGCGCGCCAGTGTATGGCATGAAGGGCTCCCGCGTGGGGGCCCTTTTTTTGTGGCGGGATCGTTTGCGCCTTATTCCCCCTCGCTTTTGCTTGGTTGCTTTCATATTCTCGCCGTAATCCCCCGCCATAAGCCGGGAAATGACAATGAGCAGCACCAACCCAATACCGTCCACCGCTGGGAAACAGTCGGCAAGCACGCCCGCGCCCCGGCGGCTGCGCGACACGCTTGTGTTGCTGGGTCTGTTCTTGCTGGTGCTGGTTGGACTGATCGGACTGGCCGCCGCAACGGGGTGGGAAGAGACCCGCGCGCAACTGGCGCGGCTGTCGGTCGGGCAGTTTGCCGCCCTCTTGGCGCTCAGCCTTGTAAATTATGTCTTTCGTGGGCTGCGCTGGCACATCTTTGCCCGCAAGTTGGGGCTGCCCACGGGGCTGGTGCAAGACCTGCGCCATTTTCTGGGCGGGTTTGCCATGTCGGTCACACCGGGCCGTGTGGGCGAGCTTGTGCGGATGCGATGGCTCCGGCGCGAAACCGGCTGGGCATTTGAACGCACCGCGCCGCTGGTGCTGGTGGATCGCGCGTCGGATTTGTCGGCCATGGCGCTGATCCTCGGGCTTGCGCTGGCCTTCTCAGCCACCGGCATCGCGGGCGGCCTGCCTGTGACCCTTCTTGCCCTGATCGCCGCCTTCGCCGTGACCCGCCCCCGCCTTCTGGCCGGGCTTGCCACGATGGGGCACAGGATCACCGGGCGGTTTGCGCGGCTCTGGGCCAAGCTGCGCCGCGCCGCCGTCTCGCTCTCGGCCTTCACCTCGCCCACGCTGATGGCCGTTGCCGCGCTGATCGGCGTCGTCGGCTGGATTGCCGAAGGCTATGCCTTTCACCTGCTTCTGATGTGGATGGGGGCCGATATCGGCTTTACCAAGGCTGTCGCGATCTTCGTCTTTTCCACCCTTGCCGGTGGTCTGACCGGTGCCCCCGGCGGTGTCGGCGGGGCCGAGGCCGCGATGGTCGCCCTGCTGGCGATGGAAGGCGTGCCGCTTGAGGTCAGCATCCCCGCCACCGTCATCATCCGCGTCACCACGCTCTGGTTTGCCATCGGGATCGGCCTTCTGGTCTTTCCCGTCGCCGAACGAATTTCATTGAGACATACACATGGTTTGGAAAACGACTGACTATACCGGCTGGGGCCGGGTTCACCACGCCACCGCCGAACTGGCACGGCCCGAACGCGCCCGCAGCCTGAAAGCCGTGGTCGCAGAGCATTCCTGTCCGGCCATCGGCAACTGCCGGTCCTATGGCGATGCGGCACTGAACGACGGGGGCCGCGCGATCGACATGACGCGGATGAACCGCATCATCGATTTTGACGCGGATACCGGCGTTGTGACGGTCGAGGCTGGCATCACCATCGGCGATCTGGCCCACGTGTTTGCCCCGCGTGGTTGGCTGCCCGCCGTCATGCCCGGCACCGGCTTTGCCACCGTGGGCGGCTGCATCGCGCAGGACGTGCATGGCAAGAACCACCACAACGCGGGCAGCTTCGGCCAGCATGTGCTGTCCGTCACTCTGCTGAATGGCGACAAGCGCACCGTCGCCACCCCCACCCGCAACGCCGCGTTGTTTCTCGCCACGATGGGCGGCATCGGCCAGACGGGCGTGATCGCCGAGGCGAAACTGCAACTGAAGCCCTGCCCCGGTGACGTGATGATGGTCACCGAACGAAGGGCTGAGGATTGGGACGCGCATATCGCCCTGTTGGATGGCAGCCAGGCGACCTATTGCGTCGGCTGGATCGACACGACCGCCGAAGGCGACGCCCTTGGGCGCGGCATCATAGAAGAGGCGGAACTGGCCGCGGGGCTTTTGCCCAAAGCGAAGCCGTCGAAGAAAATCCCGATGGACGCGCCGGGCTTTGCCCTATCCGCCCCCATCGTGCGGGCCTTCAACAACGCCTATTACCGGCGCGTGCCCACATCTGGCCGTTCATCCGTCAAACGGATCGACGAGTTCTTCTTTCCACTCGACAAAATCCACGACTGGAACCGCCTCTATGGCAAACGCGGTTTTTACCAGTTCCAGAACGTCGTGCCGCTGGATCAGTCAGGCGCGCTGAAAGCGATGTTGGAGCTGATTGCAGGCGCGGGCTTGTCCTCGCCCTTGGCGGTCCTGAAACGCATGGGACCGGGGCGCGCGGGGCATATGAGCTTCCCGATGGAGGGCTATACGCTCGCCGTTGATTTTCCCGCCCGCGACACGGCCGTGGAACTGATCGCAATGCTTGAAGGTATGACCGTGGATGCAGGCGGGCGGCTCTATCTTGCCAAGGACGCGCTGGCCTCGGGCCCGGCCATCAAGGCGATGTATCCAGACCATGGCGACTGGGTGAAACAGGTCAACAAGGCCGACCCGGACCACGCGTTGGAAACCGACATGGTGCGCCGCCTGAACCTTCGCGAGGCTGGGTAAGAACATGACAAAGACCAAACAGAACCAGTGCTGGATCATCCTTGGCGCAACCTCCTCCATGGCGCGCGCCTTTGCGCAGGCGGTCGCGGATCAGGGGGCGAGCGTCATTCTGGCAGGCCGTGATATGGATGATCTGAAACGCTCGGCCGCTGACCTGTCCGCGCGCGGCGTGACGGCTGAGGCGATGAAGTTCGACGCCCGTGACATTGCCACCTTCCAACCCATCATTGACCGTGCCACGCGCGAGGATGGCGTGATCAATGCCGCCGTGTTCGTCGGCTCCATGCCCCCGCAGGACGAGATTGACGCCAACCCGTCCCTGATCGACGGCGTGGTCAAAGACAGCCATACCGGCCCGGCGGCGTTCCTGACCATGCTGGCTCCAATCATCGAGGATCGGGGCGCGGGCACGGTGGTCGGTGTCTGCTCGGTCGCGGGGGACCGGGGACGGATCGGCAATTATGTCTATGGCTCGGCCAAGGCGGGGTTTGCCACCTATCTGTCGGGCTTGCGCAACCGCCTGACCCGTGCGGGTGGCCATGTGGTAACGGTCAAGCCCGGCTTCGTGGACACGGCGATGACATGGGGGATCGAAGGCATGTTCCTTGTCGCCTCACCCCAGAAGGTCGCCGCCGATTGCCTGAACGCGGTCGAAAAGCAGCGCAACGTGATCTATACCCCGTTCTTCTGGCGATACATCATGCTGATCATCCGCAGCATTCCCGAATTCATCTTCAAGAAGATGTCGATCTGAACGGGTGCGCGTCAGCCCACCCCGAACCACTCCTGCCACAGCCCGGCGGCATAGAACATGATCGAAATGGTCATCAGCATCAGCCCGATGCCCCGTTTGTCCTTCATGGCGAAAACGATCGGGTCGTAATCCTGCTTGCCATACCAACCAAGACGTACCATGCGGATCATCCACCAGGCCAGCGGCAGACCTGCCACCCACATCAGCCACTGCGTCTTATAGAGCGACAGCGCCTGTTCGGTGAAGGAATAGAGGAAGAACGCGACCAAGGACGCCACGACGCCCAGCGACGCGACGTTCAAAAGGTCGGGCCGGTCCGGGCGACCGTAACCCCGCCCCGGCAGACGTTCATCCGATGTGGCAAGGGTTAGTTCTGTCAGGCGCTTCACGCAGCCCAACGCCAGGAAGACCGGGAAGATGAAGACCAGCAGATAACCCGACACGGGAATATCCGTGGCCGCCGCCCCTGCCACGACGCGCAAGGTATAGAGCGACGCCAGCACCGCGATATCCACCCAGCGCATCCGTTTCAGTTTCAGCGAATAGGCCAGCGACAGCGCCATATAAAAACTGACGACACCAAAAAAAGCCCATCCCAGATAGGCCGCGATGCCCAACGCAATAGCGGCAAGAACGAAGAAAGACACCATCCCCACCTGGATCGGCACCGCGCCCGAGGCGAACGGACGTTTGCATTTCTTCACATGCAGCCGGTCGGCCTCAAGATCCAGCAGGTCATTGACCAGATAGATCGAGGACGCCGCCGCCGAAAAGCTGATCACGCCAAGGATGGCAAGGATGAACGTGTTCAGGTCAAATGCGTGTCCGGCAATCATCGGCACGAAAAGAAGCACGTTCTTGACCCATTGATGCGGGCGGAAACTTTTCAGAACGTCTTTCATGCGCCAGCCGCCCGCGATCTGGGTGACGGGCTTGCCCTGCGCCTGCAATGCCTTGGCGGATCGGGGGTCGCCCACGACCAAAGCCGCGTCGGCATGGTCCCACACCGCGCGGTCCACCGGGGCGTTGCCCGCATAGTGGAACCCGCCCTCGCCGAAGGCAGCCACCAGCGCCTCGGCCTTGCGCGCGCCTTTCAGGTTGGTCTGCCCGTCCGAGGCAAAGACGCGATCCGACAGGTCGTGATCGGCGGCCAGTTGCGCCACAAGGCTTTGATCCGACCCCGAGGCAAGCACCACTTCGCGCCCTTCGGCCTGCGCGGCTCGGGCAACCTCCAGCACGTCAGGATCAACCGGCAGAAGGTCGGTGCGCAGGGCTGCAATGCGGGCCAGTTCCGCCTTCAGACCCGCCGGATCGCGAAAATGCATCAGGCTGGTTTGCAGCGTGTGAATCGGATCGCGGCCCAGCCCCGCCCAGAAACACTCAAACAGCAGATCCGTGCGCAGGAATGTTCCGTCCACGTCCAGCACGAACGGTTTCTTGGTCAACTCTTCGGCCATCACATCACGATCCATTCACCGCAAACACACATCCATCCGACAAAAGCTCGGGCGGGGTCAGGCACAGCCCGCGTGCCACCTTCCATGCAGCCAATACCTTGGGCACATAGGCGCGGGTTTCGGCATATGGGGGCACACCGCCATTGTCTTTCACCGCGTTCTCGCCCGCATTGTAGCCAGCAAGGGCGAGGATCGGATCACCGTCGAAATGGTTTATCAGCCAGTTCAGGTAAGCAACGCCACCCTTGATGTTCTGAGTGGGGTTGGTGCTGTCCTCGACACCAAACCGGGCGGCGGTGTCGGGGATCAACTGCATCAGCCCCTGTGCGCCTGCATGGCTTTCCACATCCACGCGCCCGCCGCTTTCGACCGAGATCAAGGCCAGCACCAAGGCAGGCGAGACCGGCGTGCCGATCGTGGCGTTCAGGATGTCGCTGCCATGTGCACGGGCGATGGTTTGCAGGTGTTGCAGGCGGGGCTGCGCCATGCCCTCTTGTGTTTCCAGCAGATCAAGAGCGGTGCGCACATTGCCGGGGCCGGCCTTGTCCAGCCGTGGCGACACGGTGGTCCAGAACCAGTCCCATTCCGTCGGCTGAGGTGTCGGGACGCCTGCCGCCACCTCTTCGATGTGATCGGGCGAAGGGGTCTTGGACGCTGGAGTCCTGGGCGCCAGGGCGGCCGCCTGGGCGGCGGGGTCGATCTGGATGGTCAGACGTTTTGCCCCGGCCTGGGGCACCGACACGCGCTTGAAGGTAAAGTCGGGAAAGGGCGCAGGCTGCGTGTCTGCCTGCGCCTGGACCCCCATCGCAAGGGTCAGGAATATGCTTATGTTAACGAAGCGCCGCATTTTGCGGTTCACTGCTCTGCCTCGAATTGTTTTCCTGTTTGTTGCAGATTTCGCCTGTCAGGGCCAGATTTACCTGATATTGTTCACAAGATTTGCGCCATTCCGCGCAGGAAAACCACAGATGCAAGAATTTTATAAATTTTATTTTCACGCATATTCAGACAGTTAACCGATCAAATCCTTAAAAAATTGTTAAACCAGAAAAGGTACGAAACCTGCCCAACTCTCGCCCCAATCAGGGGGCTAATTAGGGTCATGCCAAGCAGCGCAGAGGACAGCAAGGTTCAGGCGCCAAGGTGAAGTAGTAAAGTTGAACACGACAAACCAAGTAAGTAATGGAGCGATAAAATGAAACTTTTTGACCTGATCAAGACCTTCCAAGCCGACGAAGACGGTGCTGTCACCGTGGACTGGGTTGTGCTGACCGCCGCCATCGTGGGCCTCGGCATTGCAGTTCTGACCTCGGTTTCGGGCGGCACCAAGTCGCTGGCCGGCAAGATCTCGAGCTCGCTGAGCAACATGACGGTCCCGACCTACACCAACTAATATGCGCAATGCGCCTGCCGGATCATCTGGCAATGACAAGAATGAAAACCGCGTCCCCGACGCGGTTTTCGGTTTTCAGGCTGCACCACAGAAGCGTGTTGAACAATCGGGACTGGAAATTGTTGACGTTTCCTGTGAAGTTCACCCTAAATTCACGCTTTATACTTCAAATTGCCTCAATTCACATTGACATGTAGATGAGGGAGTTGGTGTGTGATGCCTCTGGCGTCCTGTTGTGGGAAAGGAACTTAAATGCGTTTGCTCTTTGGACTGGTCCTGATCGTTGGCGTCGGCCTGGCCGGGTTCGCAGTGTACATGGCCAAGGATTATATTGGCGGCTACCAGGCCCAGCTTGAAGCCGAACGCGCAGCACGCGCAGCCATTGTTCCCACGGTTGATGTGTTCGTCGTGAACCGCCCGCTGCGCTATGGCGAACAAATGACAGCCGACGACATCCGGTCGGTGAAGTGGCCGGAAAATGCCATTCCCGCAGGCACATTTTCCAAGATCGAAGACGTGTTCCCGGATGGGGAAAAGAAATTCCGCACCGTCCTGCGCGCCATGGAAAAGGACGAAGCCTTGCTTCAGGTCAAGGTGACGAAACCCGGCGCGGATGCTGGTGTGTCCTCGCGCCTGGCAACGGGGATGCGCGCCTATGCCATCAATGTCGATGTCAGCTCGGGCGTGTCCGGCTTTCTACGGCCTGAAGACCGGATCGACGTCTACTGGACCGGGCGCGGCTTTGACGAACTTGGCGATGGCCAGGCCGTCACCAAGCTGATCCTGGCGAATGTGCATATCATCGCGGTCGACCAGATCGCCGACACCGACCGCACCGGGCCGACGATCGCGCGCACCATCACCGTCGAAGTGACCCCCCGCCAGGTGGCCGCCCTGGCCCAGGCCCAGTCCAGCGGACGCCTGTCGCTGGCGCTTGTGGGCACGCAGGACGAAACCGTCACCTCGAAGGTCGAGGTGGGCCAGGGTGAAATCATGGGCGAAGTCGTTGGTGTGCAGGAAGAAGTCTGCACCATCCGCACCCGTCGCGGCGGCGAGATCATCGAGACCAAGATCACCTGCCCCGAGTGATCCCGATCAGATTTTGGCGCGATTTCAGGGCTTCCTGACACCGCAAAGGCCATGTCGCAGCAGTTGAACTGTTGCGACATGTCCACATGAAGCTACCCAAGCAACCTATTGATTCTTGCATTAATTCGATTTCTGCCGCAGTCTGCCACGCAATCGGGTCGCAAGATCCATAAAATCGGGCAACAGACCCGGAGCAGTCAAGTGGGCAACACCCACGCTATCCACACGTGGTCAGAGAGGCAGGATCACATGAAAGTTGATCATTTTATCAAGGCAGCCCTATTGGGTCTGACGCTCGGGGTCGGCGTACCGACAGCATCGTCGGCCGAAACGCTGCGCGTCATGAGCGGCGCCCCATCCGGCGCGCTCAAAGTTCCCATGAATCGGGCTGTGGTCGTCGAAAGCGACGCCCCCTTCGCCGAACTTTCCATCGCCAATCCCGGCATCGCGGATATTTCGACCCTGTCGGACCGCACCATTTATGTGCTGGGCAAGACACCGGGGCGCACCACTCTGACGCTTCTGGGGGCTGATGGCAAACTTATCACCAATGTCGATGTGCATGTCGCGCCGGATATCGCAGAATTCAAGGAACGCCTGCGTCAGATCCTGCCCGGCGAACAGATCGAGGTGCGCACCGCCAATGACGGGATCGTCCTGTCCGGCATGGTCAGCTCGATCCAGCGTCTGGATCGCGCACTTGACCTGGCCCAGCGTTACGCACCCGAGCGGGTGTCGAACCTGATGACGGTCGGTGGCACACAGCAAGTCATGCTTAAGGTGCGGTTCGCCGAAATGGGCCGCTCGGTCAGCAAATCCCTGTCCGGTTCGCTGGCATTCGGCAATCCCTTCACGGACAACACCATCGGTGAAACGGGCACGTTTCTGACCGGCGGCAACTCTATCAACGGACCGTATAATATCACGCCCGGGACGCAGGGCGCCACGAAGATCGGTTTCAATGTTGGTGGACTGCAGATGGCAGTCTTGCTGGAAGCCCTTGAAACCAAGGGTGTTGTACGCACTTTAGCTGAACCGAACCTGACGGCCTTGTCCGGGCAGGAAGCCTCGTTCCTGGCCGGTGGCGAATATCCCCTGCCCATATCCAATGGCGACAACGAGATTACTGTCACCTACAAGCCCTTTGGTGTCGAACTGACCTTCACGCCCACGGTGCTGGCGGATGATGTCATCAACCTGCAACTAAACGCGGCCGTGTCGGGGCTGGACGAATCCGTCAGCTATAACAATGGCGGCTTCAGCATCAATGCCTTCCGCCGCCGCGAAACCTCGACCACGGTCGAGATGCGGGATGGCGAAAGCTTCGCAATCGCCGGCCTGATCGAGGATGATTTCCAGGACAATATCGGCGCCGTGCCATGGCTGGGCGACATCCCGGTTCTGGGCGCGCTGTTCCGGTCAACCGAATACCAGCGGTCGCAATCGGAACTGGTGATCATCGTGACCGCGCATCTTGTCACTCCCACGCGCGGCGAGGCGCTGGCCGTACCGACCGATCGGATCCGCCCGCCATCCGAGCAGGATCTGTTCCTGTTCGGCAATACGACCGCCAAGAACCGGCCCAAATCCGGGGCGGCGGGCGAAGTGGCGCAACAGGACTTTTCCGGGTCCTATGGCTATGTGATGGAGGACTGAGATGCCGATGAAACGTATCAAACCAGTGCTCGCGGCCACCTCGGCCATTGCCATTCTGACGGCATGTTCAGGGGCGGATGTGGCGTCGAAATCCTGGTTCTTTGAGGCAGGATCGCAGATTGACGAGGGCGGGCTGGGGCAACCCACCGCCTATAACACCGGGGTCCAGAACGGTCAGATCAACCCGGCCGTCGCAATGGCAAACCGGTTCAATCAGGAATCGCAGGACACGGTGAATTTCGCCTTCAACAGCTACGCGCTGGACGACACGGCGCGCGCCATCCTCAGCCAGCAGGCCCACTGGATCGCCCAGTTCCCCGAACTGCGCTTCCGCGTCTATGGTCATACCGACCTGGTCGGCTCGCACGCGTATAACCAGCGGCTCGGGCTGCGCCGCGCCCATGCGGTCGTGAACTATCTGGTCGCCAGCGGCATCAGCCGGTCGCGGCTTGAGGCGGTGGTCAGCTATGGCGAGACCCGCCCGATCGTCGTGACGCGCGCGCCTGAGATGCGCAACCGCCGTACCGTGACCGAAGTCACCGGGTTCGTGGGCGGCCGCAAGCCCACCGTGCTGGATGGCAAATATGCCGAAGTCATCTATCGCGAATATATCCGCAGCGCCGTGCCGCCCCCCATCATCTCGGCGGGGACCGCGGGATCGATTGATGGCGGCGGTTGATCAGGACCAACAGAAAAAAGGCGCGACAAGGTCGCGCCTTTTTTTCATGTGACCCAACCCGGCATGCCACATTGTTGCCGCAATTCGGGCCAGAACACAGGGACGCCACAGGGCAGCTCTTGCCGTGAACCTCTTCATTTCATGAGATTTCCCTGCAGAATCGAGATGCGATTTCCCGTTAAGGGTGAAGATTTCTGCCGTTCTTCACTGGGAAACAGATCAGCCAATTCCCCGGTGATCGTCCCAAATGAACGAATAATTTAGCGGTTTCAGCCGCAATGTTGCCCAGATTGACTGGCATTTCTTGTCCATTGGGAGCAGTCCGCGTGCAATTTTCGACTCACGCACGCCTTTGCGGGCAAAGGACCGATGGCAGAATGCCTGGGAGCGGGCTCTAACAGGAGGGATTTTACGATGAGTAGCAGTGTTGCGCTACACGCCGACCCGGAACCGATCGTTGCTTGCACGATCGCGCGGGACGTGCAGAACTTCGATCTTCTGATCGAAGATATGGAAGCTGAACTCGGCGAGGCATGGGGCGACCTGTCGCTTGAAGACGCTTTGGCGTTTTTCGCCCAACCGGATGCCGATGCGCTGGAGTTTGTCGCGATCGCGATGGACGATCAGGACGAGGCCGATCTGTCAAAAGTGGCCAGTGTCATCCGTGCCGCTGGCGAAAAGGGCATCAAGGTCATCGTGATCGCGGAAGAAGTCAGCCCGATCGCGCTGCACCAGCTTCTGAAAATGGGCGCTGAAGAGTTCGTCCCCTACCCGCTTCCCGAAGGTGCGTTGCACGACGCCATCGAACGGTTGCGCGCCCCTGAACCGGAAGCTCCGGTCCGCATTGACCCCGCAAACCAGTCGCCTCAACTGAAGGCTGACGGCGGGCACGAGGCGGTCATCCTGGCCGTTCACGGGCTGGCCGGTGGCACCGGCGCGACCACGCTTGCGGTGAACCTGGCCTGGGAACTGAGCCAGATGGACCGCTCAAAAAAGGACAAGAAGGCGGGAAAAACCCCGCCACGTGTCTGCTTGCTGGATTTCGGACTTCAGTTCGGGTCGGTGGCCACCTATCTGGACCTGCCGCGCCGCGACGCGGTCTATGAGCTGCTGTCCGACACCGAGGTCATGGATCACGAGATTTTCGCGCAGGCCCTTGTCAGTTTCGACGACGAAATGCAGGTGCTGACCGCGCCGCCCGACATGCTGCCCCTGGACATCGTCAGTGCCGAAGACATCCAGCGGATCATCGAGATGGCCCGCAGCAATTTCGATTATGTCGTGATCGACATGCCCAACACCGTCGCGCAATGGACCGAAACGGTCCTGCATGCGGCGCATGTCTATTTTGCGACGCTCGAACTTGACCTGCGCTCGGCCCAGAACACGTTGCGCATGATCAAGGCCCTGAAATCCGAGGAACTGCCGGTGGAAAAACTGCGCTATGTGCTGAACCGGGCGCCGAAATTCACGGATATGTCGGGCAAGTCGCGCGCCAAGCGACTGGCCGAAAGCCTTGATATCTCGATCGAACTGCACCTTCCGGATGGGGGCAAGCCTGTCACGCAATCCTGCGATCACGGCATCCCCCTGGCCACCGGGGCAAACAAGAACCCGTTGCGCAAGGAAATCCAGAAACTGGCGCAGTCGGTTCACGACCTGAACCAGGCTGAAGCCACGGCCAACTGACCCAGGAGGCGCCATGTTTTCCCGCTATAAAAAGCCCACGAAACCGGCCACGGGGACACCCGATCTGAAAGCCGTAAACGGCGGGCGGGCAGACGCCGCGCCGAAAGCCAGCCCCGCCCCCAATGGGGCAGCCGCGGCACGGCCTCCGGTCTCGCGCCGGCAGGCCCCGGTTCAGGAAGCCCGCGCGCCGCAGGCGGACAAGGAACGCAAGCGCAAGGAACGGTTGTCCGAGATCAAGACCGAGCTTCACAAAGAGCTTCTGGACAACCTGAACCTTGGCGCATTGGAAACCGCCGCCGAGAAAGACCTGCGCGCGGAAATCACTGATATTACGTCAGAATTCCTGAGCACCCGCGATGTCGTCCTGACCCGCGATGAACGGCTGTTGCTGAATCAGGAACTGTATGACGAGGTAAAGGGGCTTGGCCCGCTTGAGCCGCTTTTGCAGGATGACACGGTCAACGATATTCTGGTCAACGGCCCCCAGCAGGTGTTCGTCGAACGCGCGGGCAAGCTGCAACTGACCGATGTGACCTTCAAGGATGAACGCCACCTTCTGCGCATCATCGACAAGATCGTATCTGCCGTGGGGCGCCGTGTGGACGAATCAAACCCGCATGTCGACGCCCGTCTGGCCGACGGCTCACGCTTCAACGCGATGGTGCCTCCGATTGCGGTTGACGGGTCGCTTGTGTCGATCCGGAAATTCAAGAAGGACAAGCTGGGCATTGACGAGTTGGTCAATTTCGGGGCCTTTTCCGAAGAAATGGCCGCCTATCTGCAAGCCGCCGTAGCCACACGACTGAACGTGATCGTATCGGGCGGGACAGGGTCCGGTAAGACGACAACGCTGAACGCTCTGTCATCGTTCATCGACAACTCGGAACGGATCCTGACGATCGAGGATACGGCTGAACTTCAACTGCAACAGACCCATGTAGGCCGGATGGAAAGCCGCCCCGCCAACGTCGAAGGCAAGGGCGCGGTCAGCCAGCGCGACTGTCTGAAAAACGCTCTTCGGATGCGCCCGGACCGCATCATCGTTGGCGAGACGCGCGGCGAAGAGGTCATCGACATGCTGCAAGCCATGAACACCGGTCACGATGGGTCAATGACGACGATCCACGCCAACTCGGCCCGTGATGCGGTGTCACGTCTGGAAAACATGATCGCCATGGCCGGGATCGAAATGCCGATCAAGGCTGTGCGCAGCCAGATCGCGTCGGCTGTGAACCTGATCGTGCAGGCCAGCCGTCTGCAGGACGGGTCGCGCCGCATGGTGTCGATCACCGAGATCACCGGGATGGAAGGCGACGTGATCTCGATGCAGGAAGTGTTCCGCTATGAACGTCTGGGGCTTGCACCCGATGGCAAGATCATCGGTCGCTTCAACGCCACCGGCGTGCGGTCGCACTATTCCGACCGGTTCCGCCAGTGGGGCTATGACCTGCCCGCATCCATCTATGAACCCTGGAGCGACTGAGAATGTCCATTTCCATCGAGCCAATCCTCTACGGCCTGATCTTCCTGGCAGTTCTTCTGCTGGTCGAAGGCATTTACCTGACCGTGTTCGGCAAGTCGATCAGCCTGAACAACCGCATCAATCGCCGGTTGGACATGCTGGAAAAAGGGGCCGCGCGCGAAGAGGTTCTGGAAAAGCTGCGCAAAGAGATGAGCCAGCACGTCAAGGCGCAGGGCATCCCCTTCTATTCGCTGCTGGCCACCAAGGCACAGAAAGCCGCGATTGCCTTCACGCCCACTCAGCTTGTGCTGATCATGGTCCTGCTGACAGTGTTCGCCTTTGTCGGGCTGGGGGTTGCCACCGCCGCGTCGCTGCCGGTGCGCGCCGGAATATCCGTCGTCATGGGGGTGGGTGGTGTATATATCTGGATCAACAACAAGGCCAAGAAACGCACCGCGATGATCGAAGAGCAACTGCCGGACGCGGTTGAACTGATGGTGCGCAGCCTGCGGGTGGGGCATCCCTTCTCGTCCGCCGTGCAGATCGTTGCCAAGGAAGTGCCCGATCCGCTGGGCACCGAGATGGGCCTGATCGCAGATGAAAGCGCCTATGGCCGCGATGTGGGCGAGGCTCTGGCCAGCATGGCCGAACGTCTGGACAACCAGGACATGCGCTTCCTGGCCGTAGCCGTGATCATCCAGCAAACATCCGGCGGCAACCTGGCCGAGATCCTGGACGGTCTGGCCAAAGTGATCCGGTCACGCTTCAAGCTGTTTCGCCGCGTCCGCGCCATCACCGCCGAGGCGAAATGGTCAGGTAACTTCCTGTCGGGCTTCCCGATCCTGGCGCTGGTCATGATCAACCTGATCCAGCCCAACTATTATGACAAGGTACGCGACACGCCCTATTTCATTCCCGCCTGCCTGATCGTGGCGGGATTCCTTGTGGCAAACATCTTTGTCATGCGGGCACTGGTGAACATCAAGGTCTGACTGAGGAATAGAAGATGGAACAGTTCAACACCCTTCTGACCGACCTGCTTGGCCCCGCCGGCCCCTTTCTGGCGGTGGGCGCACTGGGGATTGTGCTGATCGTGGTCACCGTGCCATTTCTGCTGCGCAAGACCGAAGACCCGATCGAGAAACTGCGCAAGGCCCGCGAAAGCGGCAGCAAGAGCGGGCAGAAGGTCGATCTGCGCGTCGCCACAGGGTCGAACAAGCTTGAGAAATATTCCGCCTTTCTGGAACCGCAGGACGCCGACGAATACTCGGCCGTTCAACTGAAACTGCTGCAAGCGGGCTATCCCGGCAAGAACGCAGTGCGGACCTTTCACTTTGCGCAGTTCGCGCTGGGGATCGGGTTGCTGGTGTTCGGGGTCTTTCTGACCATCCTCAAGACCGCAAACGGTCAGGAAATGACGACAACAGCGCGAATCCTGTGGATTCTGATCCCCGGCGTTTGCGGGTATATGCTACCGAAATACTGGGTCACGCGCCGGGTCGAGACCCGCAAGGAAGAGATCACCAACGGATTCCCCGACGCGCTGGACATGATGCTGACCTGCGTCGAAGCCGGCCAGTCGCTGGATCAGTCGATCTTGCGTGTGTCCAAGGAAATTCGCGCCTCATACCCGGCGCTGGCCGACGAGTTTTCGATTGTCTCGAACGAGATGAAGGCCGGTAAGGATCGGGTGCAGGTGCTGCGTGACCTGTCCGAACGGTCGGGCGTGCCGGATGTGGCCAGCTTTGTCACCGTGATGATCCAATCGGCAACCTTCGGCACCTCCATCGCCGATGCCCTTCGCGTCTATGCCGCCGAGATGCGTGATAAACGCGTCATGCGCGCCGAAGAAAAGGCAAACACCTTGCCCACCAAGATGACACTTGCCACTATGATGCTGACGGTGCCGCCGCTTCTGATCATTCTGATCGGCCCATCGATCTATGACATTTATCTGACCCTCAAATCGGTCCGTTTCTGACGCATATCCACGGGCCGCGCGAAGGAGCCACCGTTGACCACGCGCCGCCCGCCCTGCCCCCAGCCGCATCGGTACACCCGCCTGCTTTCCGTGACATGCGCAACACTGGCCAGTGTCGTCCTGGCAGGTTGCACATCGGGCACCAACCCGTTTGCTAAATCTCCCCCCAACCCCTATGCGCCCACCGCCCTGAAGCGCGGCGAAGAGGCTGTGGACGGGCTGACCGTCGGACACCGGTTGACCGCGGCTGGTGAACACGAGCTGGCCCTGAAAGCCTATTTGCGCGCAGCCAGCGAACAGGGCGTCACCGTTGACGTGCTGTCGGCCATCGGGTCAGCGAACCTGCAACTGGGCCGGTTGGGCCAGGCGGAACGCATCCTCAGAAAAGCCACCGAAATGGATGGCAGTTTCGTTCCAGCCTGGAACAATCTGGGGGTCGTCCTGATGGAAACCGGCCAGATCGCCGAAGCAGCCCGTGTCTTTCAGATCGCATTTGGCCTGGATCGTGGCCAATCTGCCCAAATTCGCGACAATTTGCGCTTGGCGCTCGCAAAATCCGAAAATCCGGATTATGATCAGACGCATAATGATGCATTCGCGCTGGTGCGGCGGGGGACGGGGGATTACCTGCTTCTGTCGCAAATCTAGGCGAAGACACGAGCAGTAAAAAGGACGCAAAAATGCGCCACACTATCTTTTTGACGCTCTGCCTTGGCAGCGCGGTCGCCCTGTCCGCTTGCAAAAAGCCGAAATCGGGCAGCGAAGATGTCGAACGTGCCATCGCAGATGTGAACGTCATCGACGAAAGCAATCTCAATGACATCATGTTGACGGTGGGCGACCCGAACGAGGCGGTCGCCTATTTCAAACGCACGGCAAAGAGCCAACCAAACCGCATTGACCTGAAGCGCGGGCTGGCGCAATCGCTGATCCGTGCCAAGCGCCCGGTCGAGGCCGTGCCAGTCTGGAAGGCCATTGCGGCCAGTCCCGAAGGCACATCGGAGGACCGTGTCAGCCTGGCGGACGCCCTGATCCGTGCCGGTGACTGGAAAGAGGCCGAGGCCGTTCTGGACAAGGTGCCCCCCACCCACGAGACCTATCGCCGCTACCGGCTTGAGGCGATGATCGCCGACAGCAACAAGGAATGGAAAAAGGCTGACAGTTTCTATGAAACCGCGGTTGGCCTGACCACCAATCCCGGTTCGGTCATGAACAACTGGGGCTATTCCAAGCTGACCCGCGCCGATTTCAAGGGGGCCGAGCAGCTGTTTTCGCAAGCCCTGAGCTACGACAGCAAGATGTTCACGGCCAAGAACAACCTGGTTCTGGCGCGCGGCGCGCAGCGCAAATATGACCTGCCGGTCATCCCGATGACCCAGGTCGAACGCGCCCAGCTTCTGCACACGCTGGCCCTGTCTGCAATCAAGCAGGGGGATGTGGCGACCGGTAAAGGTCTGTTGCAGGAAGCGATCGACACCCACCCGCAGCATTTCGAAGCAGCGACCCGCGCGCTGGAGGCGCTGGAAAACAACGTCTCCAACGGGTGAACCGGGCATGAGCACCGCCATGACAAGCTGGGCAGCCCTGCTGTTTCTGCCCTTCGCGGTGCCGATCGCCCTGTGGGCGGTCTGGTCCGACCTGTCGCGCATGAAAATCCCCAACAAGGCCGTTATGGCACTGACCATCGTGTACGCGGTGGTCGGTCTTTTCGCATTCGAGCTGGATGAGTATCTGTGGCGCTGGGTGCATCTGGTCGTGGTGCTGGTCATCGGCTTTGTGATGAACATGCTGCGCATGATGGGCGCGGGCGACGCCAAATTCGCCGCCGCGATGGCCCCCTTTGTGGCGCTGCCCGATGCGTTTCTGTTTCTGACGTTGCTGGCCGTGATGACGGTGGCCGGGTTCATCCTGCACCGTATTGCGCGCAGCACGGACGCGGTGCGGGCCGCCACGCCCAACTGGGAAAGCTGGCAGCGGCGCGATTACCCGATGGGGCTGAGTCTAGGTGCCACGCTGATCACCTATCTGCTGCTGGCCGCGCTGACCGGCGCCTGATGCGCCGGTCTGCCGCAATACGCAAACGCGGCGGCTATTCCGTGTCCTCATCCACTTCGACGGGCGGGACGACCCGTTTGGGCAACTTCCCCGGCAGACTGTAGAGCGTGTAGTAAGGCGTGCGCCGCGCCTCTTTGACCTCGTCGATCCAATCCTGCCCGGACACCTCGTCCAGGATCTTCTTGCGCGTATCGGCCGACAACGGGCAGGCTGGTACCAACAGATAGTCGGCGTTCTGGATCCCGCTCAGCTCGCCATAATACCAAGGGGCGCCGCCCTTCAACGGCTCCAGATCGGCATAAAGCCAATAGCTGGACAAAAGGTCCGCAGAAAACAGCGACACACCGCCGCCGGACCAATCCGCAATTTCCCGCGACACGGCGCGAAACCAGACCACCATTCCCAGCTCAAGCGAGCAATATTCAAGTTCACGGTCCTTGAAGGTGACATCCGTGTCCTCGCGCGCTTCGTCGTCGTAAAGATCGGCAAACAGGCTGTCCGGCCCATCATAAGCACGTCGCACATCCACCCGGGCGGCACGCGGCGCATAGGTTTGCAGATCCTCGTGCACACCGCTGTCAGGCATCAGGGGCGCGTATTTCTCGACATCCGTTGAAAAGTGACGGACAGGGCTTGCCGCAAGGTTCAGAAACCCGGGCGTCGCAAAGGCCAGCGCCGCTACGGCGGAAATCGTTATGGCCTTTTGCAAATCCCACCCGAATCCGTTGAACACCGGTCCCGAAGGGCGCAACGCCACCAGAATCAACCCCAGCAGCCAAAGCCAGTGCGGATCGTTGCCGTAATTCTGAAAGGTGACATAGAAAAACCCGGGCAGAAGCAGAAGCAGCACCAGACCCTCGGTCATCCGCCCGGCCTGACGCAGGAAGATCACCGCGCCAATCGCCACCAGCGATCCGCCAAGATAGGCCGGGGCGCTGACAATATAGCTCAGATTATGGCCGGGCTGCGGGCGCACGTCGGACCCGGCCACATTCAACAGATCTTTCAGATAGGCCAGCCAGAAGATCGGCGTCCCGACCAAAAGGGTGATCAGGACGGCGGCAACCGCCCCTGTCACAAGCGCCCAAAGCAATGCGCGGCCCTGCCTGCGGGCCAGTAGTGCGACGACGATGGGAACAAGAAACGCGACAAAATAGGTGATTTTGATCATCGCCATCACCGCCATGGCCAGACCGATCACCATCCCGTCGGCGCGCGCAGAGCCGCGGCCACGCGCAGGCAGCATCGCCGCCGTGATCGCCAGAAAGGCCGCGGCCCAGGCCCAGCGGTTGTAGTGCATAGAGACCGAAACCACATCGTCATCGGCCCCATAGACCAGCGCGACCGCATAGATCAGGATCGTCGCACCGAACAGATATGACCAGATGCCATCGAACCGCGTTTTGGCCACCCACCAGGCGGGCAGAAAAAACACAGACGCCACAAGCAGTTGGCCTGCATGAAACGCGTGCCCGACCCCAAAACCTGCCTTCAGGAACACGGTGATCGGGGCGAAAGCAAGAATGCCGATGGGGGTGACGAAATCAAGATGCGGCCAGTCGCCATCCGCCATACGCAACAGCATCTGGAGCAGGTGCAGCGCATCGCCTTCATGTTTCGAGATGAAAAGCCCGCCCTTGCCAAAGAACGTCACCGCATACAGGCCGATCAGGCCCGCCATGAAGGCTGCCAAAAACTTGCCTTTATTTGTGCTCATACCTGCCCTCATTCTTTTGTAGCTAAAATAGCGCCAATAGGGCGTATCGCAATGCTTTGTAATTTTCTGGTCAAATTATTGACCGGACAGATGAAATCGCAACATAAGATCGGGCATGACAATGAATGTACACAGCACGGACATGATGGCGCCCCCGGTGGCGATGACCCTGTCCGAAACCGGGCTGTCCTTGGTGATGATGCGGGACATCCTCCTGAAAACCATGTTCCGCACCAATCTGGAACTGATCTCTGATCTGGAGCGGACGCTCTGCCTGCCGGCCCGCGTGGTGCAGGAGCTGATCGACATGTGCCGCGATGGCGGGTTGGTCGAGGCGATGGGCACACTGCACGCAGGTTCCAAATCGTCGGAAATGGGCTATCGCCTTTCCGACACCGGCAAGGCTCGCGCGCTGGATGCGTTGTCGCAATCGGAATATTTCGGCGCCATGCCGGTGCCGATGCAGGTCTATGCCAAGCAGGTGAAACGCCAGTCGATCCGCAACATTCACATGTCGCGCGAACAGTTGACCGGAGCCATGGGCCACCTGATCCTGCCGCCCGACCTGCTGGACCAGTTGGGGCCAGCAGTTGGTTCGGGCCGGTCGATCCTGATGTATGGCCCGCCGGGCAACGGGAAATCCTCGATCTCGAACGGGATTCGCGATGCGTTGGGCGACAAGATCTTCGTGCCGCGCGCCATCGAATATTCCGGGCAGGTGATCACCGTCTATGACCCGATCGTGCACACGCTGGCCGAAGAAGAAGACGGCGACCCCAACGCCCTGCGCCGCGTGTCCAAGAAATACGACCGCCGCTATGTGCTGTGCGAACGGCCCACGGTGATCACCGGGGGTGAATTGACGCTGGACATGCTGGACCTGGTGTATAACCCGACCGCGCGGACCTATACGGCCTCGCTTCAATTGAAATCCACTGGTGGCGTCTTCATCGTGGACGACCTTGGCCGTCAGGCCGATCCGCCCCAGGCGCTGATCAACCGCTGGATCGTGCCGCTGGAAGAAAACAAGGACATCCTGGCCCTGCAATCGGGCGAGAAGTTCGAGGTGCCGTTTGACACGCTCGTCATCTTCTCGACCAACTTCCACCCGAACAAGATCTTCGACAAGGCGGCCCTGCGCCGGATCTTCTACAAGATCAAGATCGACGGCCCGGATCAGGAAGGGTTCCTGAAAATCTTTGCCATGGTGGCGAAGAAAAAGGGCATGCCGTTGAACCAGGAGGCATTGGTTCATCTTTTGAAAACCAAATACCCGACGATCGACAATATCTATGCCAACTATCAGCCGGTCTTCCTGATCGACCAGATGCTGTCGATTTGCTCGTTCGAGGGCATCCCGCCGCAAATGTCGCCGGAGCTGATCGACCGGGCCTGGGAAAACATGTTCGTGAAAGAAGAGGAGATCGTGCACTAACGCGATCTAGCCGAGCAGCAAAGGGCGATCCGACGTGCACCCGGGTCGCCCTTTTTTTTATGAGCGGTGTATTTGCGGCATGTTCACGGCGCACCACTTTGCCTATCCTGCCCGCATGACCGCCCTGCCCCCGCATTTCGACAATTGGTTCGCCCAACGCGGCTGGTCGCCGCATCCGCATCAATTGGAGATGCTGGCGCACGCCGATGCCTCGGCGCTGATGCTGATCGCGCCGACCGGGGGCGGCAAAACCATGGCGGGGTTTCTGCCGACACTGGTCGAATTGGGGGACGCACCGGCGCCGGGATTGCACACGCTCTATATCTCGCCGTTGAAGGCGCTGGCCGCCGATATGCGCCGCAACCTGACTGCGCCGATTGACGAGATGGGGCTGGCGATCCGGGTCGAAGATCGGTCCGGCGACACCACACAGACCCGCAAGAAAGCCCAGCGCGCCGACCCGCCGCATATATTGCTGACCACGCCCGAGAGTCTTGCGCTGTTATTAAGCTACCCGGATGCGCCGCGCATCTTCGCCGGGCTGAAACGCGTGGTGGTGGACGAGTTGCATGCGCTGGCGGAAAGCAAACGCGGCGATCAGTTGATGCTCTGCCTGTCGCGCCTGCAGGCGCTGTGCCCTGAACTGCGACGGGTCGGCCTGTCGGCGACGGTCGAAGACCCGCCGACGCTGGCCCGTTTCCTCGCCCCACACCCGACCCTATGCAAGATCATCGAAGCCGACCCCGGCCCCGACCCCGACATTGCGATGCTGACCACCGACACGCCCCCCCCCTGGTCGGGTGGGGGCGGACGCTATGCCATCCGCGAGGTGCTGGACGAGGTGGCAAAACACAAGACCACGCTGATTTTTCACAACACCCGCGCGCAGGCCGAGATTTTTTTTCACGAGCTCTGGATGGCCAATGACGCGGCCCTGCCCATCGGCATTCACCACGGGTCGCTTGCGCTTGAACAGCGCAAGAAGGTCGAGGCCGCGATGGTGGCCGGACGCCTGCGCGCCGTGGTCTGCACCGGATCACTGGACCTTGGGCTGGACTGGGGCGATGTCGATCTGGTCATTCAGGTGGGCGCGCCCAAGAACGTCAAACGGCTGGTGCAGCGGATCGGGCGGGCCAATCACCGCTATAACGCGCCATCAAAGGCCCTGATCCTGCCCGCCAACAGGTGGGAGGTCATCGAATGTCACGCCGCGATCGAGGCGGTTCTGGCTCATGACCTTGACGGCGATCCGCGCGGCCCCGGCCCGCGCGACGTGCTGTGCCAACACATTCTGATCACCGCCTGCGCGGCACCCTTTGACGCCGACGCCCTTTTTGCCGAGGTCACAACGGCTGGCCCTTATGCCGACCTGACCCGCGCCGAATTTGACGAATGCCTCGATTTCGTGGCAACCGGGGGGTATGCCCTGCGCGCCTATGACCGCTGGCAACGGCTGATGCTGCGCGCCGATGGGCTGTGGCAGTTGCGCGACCCCCGGTTGGCCCAGCAGGTGCGCATGAACGTGGGCACGATCATCGACACCGACACGCTGAAGGTGCGGATGAAGGGGCGCTCGCGGGCGTCAGTGGGCAAGCCCCTGGGCGAGGTCGAGGAAAGTTTCGCCGCCTCGCTGGTGCCCGGTGACACTTTCCTGATGGGCGGCCAGATCGTCCGATTTGAAAGCCTGCGCGAGATGGAAGTGCAGGTCAGCCGCGACCGGGGGCGCAAACCGAAACTCGCCGTATTTTCAGGCACCAAGTTTTCGACCTCGACCCAGCTGTCCACCCGCATTCTGGATATTCTGCACCGTTCCCCCCTGCCCGATCTGCCGCAGCACACGCTGGACTGGATCGCGTTGCAGCGCGACGTCAGCCAGTTGCCACGCGCGGGACGCATCCTGGTGGAAAGTTTCGATCACGAAGACCGCCCGCACACCTGCATCTATGGCTTCACGGGCAAGAACGCGCAGCAGACGCTGGGCCTGATGGTCACACGCCGGATGGAGGAGATGGGGCTTGGCCCACTTGGTTTCGTCGCCACCGATTATGCAACGCTGATCTGGTCGCTGTCGCATCTGGACACACCGGCACAGGTGCTGGACGCCGCGGGCTTGCGCGATGGGCTGGACGGGTGGCTCGCGGAAAACGCGCTGATGAAACGCAGCTTCAAGGGCGCGGCGACGATTGCGGGGTTGATCACCCGTAACCTGCCGGGCAAGCGATCTTCGGGGCGGCAGGCGACCTTTTCCGCCGACATCCTTTACGACACGCTGCGCAAATACGACCCCGATCACCTGCTGCTGTCCATCACCCGCGACGAGGCGATGCGCGGGTTGATCGGCTTTGGCCGGATTGACGAGATGCTGGCGCGCACCGGCGGGCGGATCGACCATGTTCGCCCGGACCATGTCACCCCCTTCGCCGCCCCCCTGTTCCTTGAGGTCGGCAAGGTGCCGGTGGACGGCGCCGGGCAAGAGGCATTGATGCGCGCCGAGGCAAATCGCCTTATGATGGAAGCCGGGCTGCAATAGCCCGCAGATCGGCGTAAAAACTTGCAAACGCGCGGAAAATCGACTTGGTAGATTGCATGAAGGGGTATGAGTTTATTTTCACGGGGGTGAAGCTGACCTTGCTGCCGTCGGGGGCGTTGTGGTGGCCCGACAAAGCTCTTCTGTGTGTCTCGGACCTGCATCTTGGCAAATCGGAGCGGATGGCGCGGGGTGGTGGCGCGATCCTGCCGCCCTATGAGACGCGCGACACGCTGCATAGGCTGGAACGCGATATCGAGACGACGGGCGCACGCACGGTCGTTTGTCTGGGCGACAGTTTCGATGATCTTGAAGCCTCGGAAAACCTGCCTGAAGATGAAGCCCTGTGGCTGACCCGTCTGATGGCGGGCCGCCGCTGGGTCTGGATCGAAGGCAACCATGACCCCGGTCCCATCGAGTTTGCCGGCACCCATCTAGCCGAGCTGTTGCAACCGCCTTTGCACTTTCGCCATATCGCGCGGGTTGGTGCCGCGGGCGAGATCACGGGCCATTTCCACCCCAAGGCGCAGCTTCATTTCAAGGGCCGCTCGGTCAGTCGCCGGTGCCTGTTGTTCGATGGCGACCGGGTGATCATGCCGTCCTATGGCACCTATACGGGCGGGTTGCGCACGGACAATTCCGTCCTGTCGCGCCTGATGCGTCCCGAGGCAATCGCGGTCTTGCTGGGCGACCCGCCGCAACCCATCCCGATGCCGCGCGAGCGTGTGTGACGTGGCGTTTTGATTGCGCAGCCCGCGTCTGTGTTAGCCTGTGGTGGCGAAAGGACGCCACATGAAAGACCTCTCTGCTGATACCATCGCCAAAATCGGTGCAAGTTTCGCAGCACAAAACCTGATGACCACGATCGGGGCCGAAATGACCGATCTTGCGCACGGCACGTGCCAGATCACCGCGCCGATCCCGGACAATATGCGCCAGCAACACGGGTTCGGCCATGCGGCACTGACCTTCGGGCTGGGCGACACCGCCGCCGGCTATGCTGCGTTGTCCGTGATGCCCGAGGGTCACGAGGTTCTGACCTCCGAGATCAAGATCAACCTTCTGGCGCCTGCTGCGGGCCGCCGGTTGGTGGCTGAAGGGCGCGTCTTGCGGGCAGGCCGTCGCCTGATCCCGGTCGAGGCGGATGTCTGGGCAGAACAGGACGGCGGGCGCACCCTGATCGCCAAGCTGCTGGGCACCATGGTGCCGGTTCCGATCCGACCTGCCGCAACGTGACGGTTGGCCTTCGCGGCGCAACCCCGCACACTCGCGCCAACCCATTGAAGGAGAGCCCCATGTCAGACCGCGTTCGCATCACCGAAGACAATCAGGTCGCCACCGTGACCCTGACCCGCGCCGACAAGCGCAACGCGCTGGATCTTGCGATGATCCGCGCCATCGTGGACGCAGGCGAGACGCTGGCCGCGCGCAAGGATATCCGCGCCGTGGTGTTGGCGGGCGATGGCCCCGCCTTTTCGGCCGGGCTGGACCTTGCGGCAATGCCCGAGATCGCGCAGTTCGCCATGCAGGGCGGTGTGTTCATGGAGCGCACTCACGGCAATGCGAACCTGTTTCAAGCCGCCGCGATGGTCTGGGCCGAGATGCCGCAGCCGGTGATCGCCGCCGTGCATGGCTATGCATTTGGCGGCGCGTTTCAGATCATGCTGGGGGCGGATATGCGGATTGCCGCGCCTGACACACGGTTTTCGATCATGGAAGGCCGCTGGGGCATCATTCCCGACATGGGCGGCATGGTTCTGATGCGTCGCTTGGCGCGTGGCGATGTGATCCGCAAACTGACCTACTCGGCCGAGCAATTCGAGGCACAGGAAGCCTTGGACTGGGGTTTTGTGACCGAGCTTTCGGACACGCCGCTGGCCCGCGCGCAGGCGCTTGCCGCCGAGATTGCGCAGAAATCCCCCGATGCGATCCGGGCCGCGAAAGCCCTGATCCGTGACACCGAACTGATGGGGGTGAGGGACACGCTGATTTCTGAGAGCCGCGCGCAAGAGGCGCTGATGGGCAAACCAAACCAGATGGAGGCCGTGGTGGCCGGGATGCAGAAACGCGCGCCGAAGTTCACCGACTAACGAAAACCCGCGCAGTCACTGCATCGCCAAAAGCGGCTTGCGGTTGCTGACATGACGACGCACCAGCGTTTTCATGTGCCTGCCCTTGGGCGGGCAGAACCGCGCCATCCGGGGCAGGTAATCCGCCGCCGACAGTTCGGGAAACAGCGCCATGATCTCGTCATAGGCGGCATCGCCCACGGCTTTCAAAGCCTCTTTGCCGGTGAACAGGCTCTCGGTGGGTGCGCCTTCGGACAACACGATCTCGTGGCTGTCAAACAGCATGTGCAGATAGGTTACCGGCGCCTCAACGGTGTCGACAAAGATGCCGGGACTGTCGATCAGTTTGCGGGCGGGGATCAACGCCTCCTCCGCGCCGAACATCCGTTTCGCGATGGGCGAACGCACCAGCACACGATGCTGCGGTGACACGCACAGATCGCGCAGGGGCAGGTTCGCCCCCAGCGCACCCGCCGTGATGCGGATCGGGGCAAGTTTCGGTTTTTCCGAAAGCTCGCGCAGGCAAAGCTCCCGCCGGCCGATCCAGCGGATCGTCTGCGGTCCGTTATCCAGGGTCAGAACCGCGTCGCCAACACCCAGGGTCTCGATCTTTCGGGGGCCGTCCGTCGTGTCGATCAACGTGCCCATCACGAAACAGGGCACAATCGAACTGACCGGGATCGACGGGCCGTTATTCGTGACCGCCACCACCGTCAGCGTCGTATCCAATGGCGGGATTTCCCCGTTCAGAAACGTGATGAAGAACCCCTGCTCGGCCGCGGTGCCTTGTATCTTGCCGTTACCGTTGGCGTCCCAATCCATCAGCCCGATTTCATAGCTGTTTGTGCCGTCAGTCACCTGAATGGTAAAATCCCAGGTGATGATGTTTCCATTATAGGTCTGACCTGCGTCATTAGGGTTCTCATCCTGAATGCTGTCGCCGGTCACAATCGAGCCATCGCTGCCCTCCTCAATCTTAATCTTGCTGTAAGACCCGATCTCGAAAGACGATCCAATCGTCGCCAGCTTGGCGGTGAAGCGCGACATCGTCGTATCGGTGCGAAAGGCACCGTATAGGGATATGGACATGCTCTACCTGCGGCGTTCTTGTGACGCCCTGATCCCGTGACGCGCTGGCCACGAGTGACTGCTCAATTCGCCCGCGACTTATGGCGACGCGTGACGTCTGAAAGGTTAACAGAATCTTAACAGACGCGATTCAGCTTTTTTTATCCGCGAAAGCAGAGTGCCAAACCTGCAACACTCGGACCGACACATGCAAAAGGGTGGGTCGTGGCCCGCCCTTTCCATCTGTCAGCGCCCATGTGCCTCAGGCGGTCAGACCCTCGGGTTCGACCAGCCTGTTGGCGCGGCAACAGGCGGTCAGCGTGTTGGCCAGTAGGCAGGCGATGGTCATCGGACCGACGCCACCCGGCACCGGCGTGATCGCGCCCGCAACCTTCGCCGCGCTTTCAAAATGCACGTCGCCCACAAGGCGCGTCTTGCCCTCGCCCTTTTCGGGGGCGTCGATGCGGTTGATGCCCACGTCGATCACGGTCGCCCCTGGTTTGATCCAGTCGCCCGGCACCATTTCCGCGCGCCCCACGGCGGCGACCACGATATCGGCGCGGCGCACGACGTCGGGCAGGTCTTTTGTGCGGCTGTGTGCGATCGTCACGGTGCAGCTATCGCCCAGCAAAAGCTGCGCCATCGGCTTGCCCACGATGTTCGACCGGCCAATGACCACCGCATCCAGCCCGGACAGCGACCCGTGATGGTCGCGCAGCATCATCAGACAGCCCAGCGGCGTGCAGGGCACCATGGATTTCTGCCCCGTTCCCAACAGCCCGACATTCGAGATATGGAATCCGTCCACATCCTTTGCGGGGTCGATTGAGTTGATCACCAAATCTTCATTCAGGTGGCCGGGCAACGGCAATTGCACAAGGATGCCATGCACTTGTGGATCATTGTTCAACTTGTCGATCAGGGCCAGCAGATCCTTTTCCGACGTATCGGCGTCCAGCTTGTGTTCAAAGCTGTTCATCCCGACCTCGACCGTCTGCTTGCCTTTCGAACGCACATAGACCTGGCTGGCAGGGTCCTCGCCCACAAGCACCACGGCCAGGCCGGGGGTGATGCCGTGTTCGTCCTTCAGGCGCGCCACATGGCCCGCGACCTTCTCGCGCACGGTTGCCGCGAAGGCTTTGCCGTCGATGATCTGTGCTGTCATGGCGCTCTCCTTACATATCCGTCCGGGCATAGGCATCCCGATAGTGATTCATCTGCATTTCCGTCGCCTTCACGGCATTTGCCATCAGCGTCGCGACCGTGACCGGACCAACGCCACCCGGCACCGGGGTGATCCAGCCCGCAACCTCGGCGCAGCTGTCAAACTCCACATCGCCGACAGTCTTTCCTTCAACCCGGTTGATGCCGATGTCAATGACCACGCAGCCGGGTTTCAGCATATCGCCGGTCACAAGACCGGGCTTCCCCACCGCGACGAACACCGCATCCGCCGCGCGGCTATGCATCGCGACCGAGCGGGTCATGTGGTGGCAGACCGTCACCGTGGCCCCCAACCCCATCAACAGGAAGGCGATGGGTTTGCCAACAATCTCGGAATGACCGATCACGGTCACGTTCAGCCCTTCGATATCCAAGGGCAGGGTCTTCAGGATCTCGACCGCCGCCACCGCCGTGCACGGCCCCAGCGCCAGATCGTTATAGACGATGTTCCCGATCGAGGCCGGGTGCATCCCCTCGACATCCTTCAGGGGATGGACGAGCTTTTGCAGCGTTTTCACGGGGATATGATCGGGCAATGGGCGTTGGATGATGATCCCGTTGACGCGCGGATCGGCGTTCAGGCCCTGAATGATGCCGGACAGTTGCTCAAGCGAAGTGTCATGAGGATAATCACGGGCCTCGAACGCGACCCCTGCGCTTTCCGCGCTTTTCTGCTGGTTGCGCACATAAAGCCGCGCGGCCGAAGTATCGCCCACCGACAGCGACACAAGGCGCGGTTGCCAGCCCTCATCGGCCAGATGTGCCGCGCGGGCGGCGACCTCTTCTCTCATCTTTGCGGCAATGGCCTTGCCGTCGATCAATGTGGCGCTCATGGCCCCCTCTCCTTCTTGGCGGGATGTTGGGTGAGGTCTTGCAAAAAAAAGGGCGGGATGCGGCCCCGCCCTTTGTGGTTTCCGGATCAGAACAGGCCTTCCACCTCGCCCTCGGCGTTCAGGCCGATGGTGAGCGCCGCGGGTTTGCGCGGCAGCCCGGGCATGGTCATGATCTCGCCGCAGACAACGACGATGAAGCCCGCGCCCGCCGACAGGCGCACCTCGCGCACCGGCACCGAATGGCCCGTGGGCGCACCGCGCAGGTTGGGATCGGTCGAGAAGCTGTATTGCGTTTTCGCCATGCAGACCGGCAGGTTGCCATACCCGGCGTCTTCCCAGTCGCGCAACTGCTGGCGGATTTTCTTGTCGGCCAGCACCTCGTCGGCGCGATAGATTCGTTTGGCGATGGTTTCGATCTTTTCAAACAGCGGCATCTCGTCAGGATAGATCGGTGCGAAGCTCGCCACATCGGCATCCGCCACCTCGGCCACGCGGCGGGCCAGCGCCTCGGACCCTTCCGACCCCAGTTCCCAGTGGCGCGACACGATGGCTTCCGAGCCATGGCTGTCGACGTAATCCTTGACCGCCTGCACCTCGGCATCCGTGTCGGTGACGAAATGGTTGATGGCAACCACGACCGGCACGCCGAAGGATTTCAGGTTCTCGATATGGCGCCCAAGGTTCGGGCAACCGGCCTTCACGGCGTCCACGTTTTCTTCGCCAAGATCAGCCTTGGCGACCCCGCCATTCATCTTCATCGCCCGTACGGTGGCCACCAGAACCACCACGCTGGGGGCGATACCGGCCTTGCGGCACTTGATGTTCATGAACTTCTCGGCACCCAGATCAGCCCCGAAGCCGGCTTCGGTCACGACATAGTCGGTCAGCTTCATCGCGGTGGTCGTCGCGATGACCGAGTTGCAGCCATGTGCGATATTGGCGAACGGGCCGCCATGCACGAAGGCCGGGTTGTTTTCCAGCGTCTGCACCAGGTTGGGCTGCATCGCGTCTTTCAACAGCACGGTCATGGCCCCGTCCGCGCCGATGTCGCGGCAATAGATCGCCTTACGTTCGCGGGTGTAGGCCACGATGATATCGCCAAGACGCTTTTGCAGGTCCGCCAGATTGTTCGACAGGCACAGGATCGCCATCACTTCGGACGCAACGGTGATGTCATACCCGGTCTGGCGTGCGAACCCGTTGGTCACACCGCCCAGAGACACCACGATATCACGCAGCGCGCGGTCGTTCATGTCGACCACCCGTCGCCACGCAATACGGCGTTCGTCAATCTCAAGCTCGTTGCCCCAATAGATGTGGTTGTCGATCATGGCCGCCAAAAGCGAATGCGCCGAGGTGATGGCGTGGAAATCGCCGGTGAAGTGAAGGTTCATGTCCTCCATCGGCACGACCTGCGCATAGCCCCCCCCGGCCGCGCCGCCCTTCATCCCGAAGTTCGGCCCAAGCGAAGCTTCGCGGATGCAGACCATGGCTTTCTTGCCGATGCGGTTCAGACCATCGCCCAGACCAACGGTGGTGGTCGTCTTGCCTTCACCCGCGGGTGTCGGGTTGATCGCGGTCACCAGGATCAGCTTGCCATCTTCACGGTCCTGCACCGAATTGATGAACTCCTGACTGACCTTGGCCTTGTCATGGCCGAAGGGAAGCAGGTGTTCGTTCGGAATGCCCAGCTTATCGCCGATTTCCTGGATCGGACGTTTCTTGGCTTCGCGGGCGATTTCGATGTCGGATTTATAGCTCATGGCAGATCCTTTAGATTCGTGCGCTCTTGTTCAGGTCAGATCGCAGCCCTGTTGATCCTGCGACCATTTTCTGTCTGAAACTTATCTGCCCGAATACCATGCCATAGGGTGGAATCCGACATGTTTGCCGTGAATATCGTCGCAAAGCGATCTGGCCCGGTCGATCGGTCCCGCTACACCTGACCGCGTATGGGTCACGGGGTCGGTGATGCCGCCGGTTCAGGTTGCCACGCGCGCTGCAACGGCACGTGAAGTCGCAATCTGTCACCAATATGCAAGCTGCCCTCGCGTTCGACCCAGGCGGTGACACCGCGACGATCCTGAGCGGCAGCCTTGAACGCGGTGCCCTTTCCCGGCAGGTGGCGTTCGATTTCCTGTCCCGGAAAGTGGCAGGGCCGGTTTTCCATATCAATGGTCAGCGCCGTGCCGTTTTCGGCCACCAGCCGAGACGACGGGGGAACATGGGTGAAATCGGGCAGCCCGGTCAGAACCATGGAGGCCCCCACCCATTCAGGGTTCAGATCATCCAGCCCCATCGCCTGGGCAATTCCAGCAAGTTCTTCGGCCGACAGGATGGACAACTGGCGCACGTTGCGAATGTCCGTGCCCACCGGATACTGGTTGCGCATACGGGCGCAGGACGGGCGGGTCAGGCCAGATCGCGCCTCGCCCGTGACCCCGGCATAGGTCAGGTCAACACGGGCACAGGCAACCGAGGCCAGCGTGTCGGCGCGACTGCGGGTCCTGCCCAGCCAGGTGATATGACCGTAATACTCTGTGGGAACAAGCGCGGGCATTGGGCCTCCTGTGATCCAGGGCGAGCGTGGCGCAAAGCCTGCGCAAACTCAACCCTTCTGCGATGTCGGGCGTGTCGGGTCGGCCGTGCCTGCCGGCCCCACTGTGACAAAAACATGATGGATCTCCGAGCGGCGAAAAAAAATATCCGGCACAGTTCGATTTTATCTTGAACCGAATCCGGTTTGGGTCCATCTGCCGCGACAAAGACGCCAACGCACGCGCCTCTGGCCGGAAGCATCAACGCCCACGTGTTTACGTAGCGACGGTAACGTCTCCCTTGGAACTGAGCGGTCTTCGACGTTTTATCGTTATGGCCGGGTCTTATGGAGATGACCATGATGCATTTCGTTGGCGCCGGTGCGCCTTCCCCCGTTGCTGTCCCTTCTCGACTGGACGCCTTTATTGCCAGCCGGCAGTTTGACAAGCCCACATTGGTCATGGACCTTGACCGGGTCGAACAGCAATACACCGCGCTGAAAACGGGGTTGGGGCACGCCCATATCCACTTTGCCGTGAAAGCCAATCCGGCCCGCCCGATCATTGCCCGTCTGGTCCAGCTGGGCAGCCATTTCGATGCCGCCTCGAAGGGCGAGATCTTGTTGTGCCTGGAGGAGGGCGCGCGCCCGCAGGATATTTCCTTCGGCAACACGATCAAACGCGCCTCGGACATTGCCTGGGCACATCAGCAAGGCATCACGCTTTTTGCCGCAGACGCCGAAGAAGAGCTGGAAAAGATCGCCCGGAACGCCCCCGGCGCATCGGTCTATATCCGTCTGATCGTCGAAAACTCGCAAGCTGACTGGCCGTTGTCGCGCAAGTTCGGCTGTGATCGCAATATGGCGATTGCGCTTCTGGGACGCGCGAAAGAGCTGGGGCTGAACCCGGTCGGCTTTTCGTTTCATGTCGGGTCGCAGACACGTCAGGCCAAGATGTGGGCCCCAACCCTGAACGTGATGGCCGAGATCTGGCGCTCGGCCCGCGCGGCGGGTCACGATCTGTCGGTCCTGAACATCGGGGGCGGCTTCCCCGCCTTCTATGGCGACGCGATCGACGCGCCCGAGATCTATGCTCGCCAGGTGATGGACCTTGTGACCGAACGCTTCGGCGACAAGGTGCAGGTCATGGCCGAGCCGGGGCGCGGCATGGTTGCCGAGGCCGGCGTGATCGTGGCCGAGGTCATGCTGGTCAGCCGCAAATCGGATCGGGACCTGCACCGCTGGGTCTATCTGGACATCGGCCGTTTCTCGGGTCTGGCTGAAACCGAGGGCGAAGCGATCCGCTATCAGTTCGAAACCGCGCGCGATGGTGACCCGATGGGGCCGTGCGTCATGGCCGGACCAAGCTGCGACAGCGCGGACGTGCTTTACGAAAAACGCCCGGTGAACCTGCCGATGACCCTGACCGCGGGCGACCGTGTACTGATCCGCAACACGGGGGCCTATACCACGACCTATTCCAGCGTCGGCTTCAACGGCTTCCCGCCGCTGGACGTGGTGGTGATCTGAGCCACAGATTGCGAACAATCGGTTGCTGACAGTCCAGAATGCGCCGCCGCCCTGATTTCCAAGTCGGGGCGGCAATTGTCAGACTGCCGCGCGTCCTGCAACAAACAGCCAGATCGCAACAAGACCCAGTATCGCGGCGAATGCCCCGTTCAACAGGCGCGCATGATCGCGGTGTCTGAAGCGGGCCAGAAGCCCATCACCCACGATCGTCCAGAACAGGAACGCAACAAGGTTGTTCAGCGTGAAAATGGTCGTGATCCACAGCACGGCAGCAAGATGGGGGATTGGAAATGCGGTCAGGAACTGGCTGAACATCAGCGCGATGATCACATAGGCTTTCGGGTTCAGCGCCAACAGCATGACACCATCCAGAACGCCGATGACCCCCTTGTCTCGATCCGCCCCCGACAATCCGGCGCGAAGGAACGTCCACGCCAGCCACGCCACATAGACAGCCCCTGCCCACCGCAACACCTCAAACAAGGTTGGTGCCTTGGCGATCAACGCCGAGAACCCCAGCCCAAGTCCAAAAGTCACCAGCCACGTCGCGACGTGATAGCCGAAATTCGCAGGCAAGGTGGCGCGCAGACCAAATCGCGCACCCATCGCAGCAAAAACCATATTTCCCGGTCCCGGGCTGTAGGCAAGCGGTGCCAGAAACAGAATCAAAGCCAGAGTTGTTGGGACCATGATCGCGCCCTCCTATCCAGAAGGTGCGCATTTGCCGTGAACATATCGACCCGTTTCCTGCGCAAACACGGCCCATTCCAAACACGGCCCATTCCCCGTGCAACAAAAAACCCCCGACGCGGCTGCATCGGGGGTTGTTCTGTTTTGATCCGGGATCAGGCGGTGGGTTCCGGCTCCAAATCGCCGTCGCCTGCCGGTTTCGACCGTGGCTTGGTTTTCGGGATCGCGGTGACGGACGGCGCGCTGCCTTCGTCCGGCGTGTCGTCATCCTCGCTTTTCGTGGGCGGCTCACCGCGCATGACGCGTTGGATTTCCTCGCCGGTCAGGGTTTCGTATTCCAACAGGCCCTGGGCCAGGTTTTCCCATTCTTCCTTTTTCTCGGTCAGGATCTTGAACGCGGTTTCATAACCTTCCTGGATGAAGCGTTTTACCTCTTCCTCGATCAGTTCCTTGGTATGCGCCGAGACCGAGAAGCCCGCCGTGTTGCCCGAATAGCCTTCGGCGGCTTCGGCATAGTCGATATTGCCGACCTTTTCGGACATGCCCCACCGCATCACCATGGCGCGCGCCAGACCGGACGCCTGCTGGATATCACCCGCCGGTCCGTTCGAGACGTTGTCTTCACCATACTTGATGATCTCGGCCGCTTTGCCCGCCATGGTCATGGCCAGCTTTTCCTCGCATTCCGACTTGTGCCAGTTCAGTCGGTCAATCTCGGGCAGCGACACAACCATGCCCAGCGCACCACCGCGCGGGATGATCGTGGCCTTATAGACCGGATCGCATTGCGGCAATGACATCCCGACCACGGCGTGGCCTGCCTCGTGATAGGCGGTCTTTTCCTTCTGATCGTCGGTCAGCACCATGGACCGGCGTTCGGCCCCCATCATCACCTTGTCTTTCGCGTTCTCGAAATCTTCCATGGTGACGAACCGGCGGCCCACACGGGCGGCCATAAGGGCGGCTTCGTTCACGAGGTTCGCCAAATCAGCACCCGAAAACCCCGGCGTGCCGCGCGCGATGATGCGCATATCGGCGTCCGGGCCAAGCGGCACCTTGCGGGCGTGAACGCCCAAAATCTTCTCGCGGCCTTTGATGTCTGGGTTTGGCACAGTGACCTGACGGTCAAACCGGCCCGGACGCAACAGCGCCGGGTCCAGCACGTCACGACGGTTGGTCGCGGCCAGGATGATCACACCCTCGTTCGCCTCGAACCCGTCCATTTCGACCAGAAGCTGGTTGAGCGTCTGTTCGCGTTCGTCATTGCCGCCGCCATAGCCTGCGCCACGCGACCGGCCCACGGCGTCGATCTCGTCGATGAAGACGATGCAGGGTGCGTTTTTCTTGGCCTGTTCGAACATGTCGCGCACGCGGCTTGCGCCCACACCCACAAACATTTCAACGAAATCAGAACCCGAGATGGTGAAGAACGGCACACCCGCTTCGCCTGCAATGGCACGCGCCAGCAGCGTCTTACCTGTACCCGGAGGGCCAACCAAAAGCGCCCCTTTGGGGATCTGCCCGCCCAAGCGGCTGAATTTCTGCGGGTTGCGCAGAAACTCCACGATCTCTTCCAGCTCTTCCTTGGCCTCGTCAATACCGGCCACGTCGTCGAAGGTCACACGGCCTTCACGTTCGGTCAGCATCTTGGCCTTTGACTTGCCAAAGCCCATGGCACCGCCGCCCCCGCGACCTTGCATCCGGTTCATCATAAAGAACCAGAAGCCGATCAGCAGGATCACCGGCAGAAGCAATGTTATCAGGCTCATGAAGCCCGATTGCTGTTGCGGCTCGGCCTTCAGTTCGACGCCCTTGTTCAGAAGCATGTTCGACACTTCGGCGTCACGCGGCACGATGGTCTGGTACATCTTGCCGTCAGCGGCCTGATAGATGACCTTTTCACCGTCGATGGTTGCGGTCTTGACCTCGTCCCCTTCGACAGAGGTCACAAATTCCGAATAGCTGACCTGTGATGCTGCCAGCCCTGCCTGCCCGTTCGAAAACAGGTTGAACAAAGCCAGGATCAACAGGAACAGAACGATCCAGAAAGCGAAATTTCTCGCGTTGCCCAAGGGTCTCTCCTTTGAATGCCATGGCGACAGGGCGCAGGACCGATGGTCCGCACGCTGCCACTCTAAAATAGGGATGAATGACGTATGTTCAATGCGATAAAACGGCTGATCGGAATTCTTCCACATTCGGCGCACGCGTCAGCAGGGAAATATCGCCAAATCCCGCCAGCGGCGCCGCCAGAAGCGTGCCCTGCGACCAGACCGCGGGCGTGGTCATCAGCGTGGTGCGGGTTAGCCCGGTGGCCCGCCAGGTTTCGCAATGAAGGATGCCGTCGCCCAGGGCCTTGACCTGCATGTCAGGCGCATCGCGCCCGGCAGGGGCCGTCAAGATCCAACGCCCATCCCACAGCGCACCGGGTGGGGCGGTCAGCCCTTCGACCGCGCGCTGCTCGCGCCCGATCACAAGCCGGTCAGAGACGCGTGAAACCAGGCAGCCCTGCAGGTTGCGGGTCTGGCCGTCCAGCACCTCGGCCTCCAACGTGCGCAACGCGTCATATCGCGGGCGATAGGGTGTGGACGAGACATAGGTGATGGCATGGGCCAGCAGACGGTGGCGGGTTTCATCCGGCAGGTCGGCAAACTCCGGCAAGCGAAACCGGACATCCCCGGCCTGCAGATCCGACAACCGGACTGTCGCGTCATGAGCCAGCCATGACAGCGCGTCACGGGCCAGTGTCATGCGCCGTGCGGTGCCGGTCAGGCGGTCCCGATCCAACCCGATCTGCGCCAGATCCGGCATGGCGTCGCGCACCCGGACACGGTCGAATGCCCGGTCCTCGTTTGACGGATCCTCGACCCAGTCTTGCCCGCGCGTCTTCAGAACGTCGCGTAAGGACGCCCGATCCACGCGCAACACAGGCCGCAGCCAGCGCATCCCCCGGTCGTGCCAATCCTTCCGCATCGCGGCAAGCCCATCGACGCCCGACCCCCGTGCCAATCGCATCACGAAGGTCTCGGCCTGGTCATCGGCGGTGTGACCCAGCAATACCGCATCAAGTCCGACCCCCCGCGCCCAATCGGCCAAAAGGTCATAGCGCGCGCGGCGGGCAGCATCCTGCACATTGCCTGCAGGGCGTTGCGCCCAGCTTAAAACCGTGTGCGGCACGGTCAGCGATGCGCAGCTTTCCCGCACGAACCGCGCCTCGTCCGCCGCCCCGGCACGCAAACCGTGATCGACGGTTGCGGCGTGAAGCTCCGCCCCCTGCGCCGCACACCAATCCCGCGCCAGCAGCAGCAGCGCCATACTGTCCCCACCGCCCGACACCGCCACACCCAAACGCAAAACGGGCCCGCCAACGCGGACCCGGTTCAGGGCATCGGCAAGGGCCATTGCTGGCGTCATTGGCACCCCAGGCTGGCACGCGCGGCATTGGCGTCTTCGACCGCCGGGGTGCCGGGGAAGCGTTTGCCCACCTCGGCCAGTGTCGCGCAGGCTTCGGATATCTGACCCAACCCGCCCAGCGCATTGCCCAGCCGGAACAGCGCATCCGGGGCGCGGTCGCTGTTCGGCGCGCCGGAAAAGGCGTTCAAATAGGCCCGCGCGGCGGATTTGATATCACCCAGCCCGGTCAGCGCCTCGCCCCGCTGAAAATGTGCCTCGGCGGTCAGGGGCCCACCGGGATAGGTTTCGATAAAGGTGGCATAAAGCGCAGCGGCTTCCTCGAACTCGCCGGCTTCAAGTGCGGCGCCTGCGGCGTCGAAATCCTGCTTTTCACCCACCGCCAACTCGGTTGCCAACGGTTGCGCCGGGGCTGGTGCAGGGGCCGGAGCGGTGGGCACCTCGCCGCCGCCAAGGGTCGAGGTTTCGCCCAGCTTCGTCACATCGCCGCCTTCCAGTTCAACCAGCCGAAACTCAAGATCGCCGATCCGGTTGGTGCCGTCCTTGACGATCGAATCGATGCGGAACTGAAGCTGTTCGGTCTGTCCGGTCAGGCGCGACAGCTCGCTTTCGATGGTCGCCACACGTTCGGTCAGGCTGCCAGTGCCGGTGGCAATACTGCCCGCCCCGGTGGTCGACAGCTCGGTTTTCAGCTTCTGGATCTCGACATAGAGCATCGACAACTCTTGCCGGATATCGGCAAGCGATTGCGCCCGGTCCTGTGCGACGGTCGGGGTGACCAACGCCACGGACAGCGAAATGGCAACGGCAGTCAGCCGGGGAAAACGCAGCATCTGACTCTCCTTACCCGGTCAAGGTTCAGCTTGTGGCGGCGCCGGCGGCCAGAACGGTCACGGCGCGACGGTTCTTGGCATAGCACAACTCGTCCGAGCAGATTTCAAGCGGACGTTCCTTGCCGTAGCTGACCGTTTGCAGCCGGTTCGGGGCAACGCCACGTTCGATCAGGAAGTTCTGCACCGCAGACGCCCGGCGCGCACCCAGCGCAAGGTTGTATTCCCGCGTGCCCTGTTCATCCGCATGGCCTTCGATCACGGCGGTATAGGCGGTGTTTTCCATCAGCCAGGCCGCCTGCTTGGTCAGAAGGTCGATGCCTTCGGGGCTCAGCGAAGACTGGTCAATCGCAAACAGCACCCGGTCCCCGATGGTCTGCTGGAAATAGGCGGGCGAACGCGGGTCGGACGGGCTGCCCGCGACGAAATCACCCGACGCGCCTGCCGCCCCGTATTGGTCGCCAAGACGATTTTTCGAACAAGCCGAAAGCGCCAGTGCGCCCACAACCAGCGTAGCAATTGCAATTCGTTTCATGGTCGTTCCTGTGTCCATTCTGTTGCCCGCCCTTCCTGTCGCGGCGGGCATATTGTTGCTCGTTGCCGCAATCCTAGCAGCAAAAAAGCGGTTTGGAAACGGATCGGCGTTTGCCCGTTGGCGCGCGCCGATCCCTGCGCAGATTTGCGCTTACTTCAACAACGGCGACCAGGCCGGGTCCGAGGCCGCCCCTTCCGTCACCACCCGGCGCAGGTTGCGGCCCGAAATGTCAACGGAGTACAGCGACGGCGCCCCGGTTGCTCCCTGGCTTTCGCGGGTGAACATGATCACCCGCCCGTTCGGCGCCCAGGTGGGGCCTTCGTCCAGGAAAGACGCGGTCAGCAAGCGTTCTTCCGACCCGTCGGTGCGCATGACGCCGATATGGAAGCGGCCCGCGTTTTGCTTGGTAAAGGCAATCAGGTCACCGCGCGGCGACCAGACAGGTGTGCCATAGCGGCCCTGCCCGAAGCTGATCCGCGTTGCCTCGCCCCCGCCCGCGGGCATGACATAAAGCTGCGGCGTGCCGGACCGGTCGCTTTCAAACACGATCTGGCTGCCATCGGGCGAATAGCTGGGCGCGGTCTCGATCGACGGCGTGGTGGTCAGGCGGCGCGGGTTGCCGCCGTTGATGTCCATCGCATAGATATCCGTGTTGCCACCCGCCGACAGCGAATAGACGATGGTGCGGCCATCCGGCGAGAAACGCGGCGCGAAGGTCATCGTGCCTGGCTGTTGCGACAGGGCCTGACGACCGACCGTGGCCACATCCAGCACATAGACCTGCGGGAACCCGGTTTCATAGCTGGTATAAAGCACCTTGTCGCCGGTGGGCGAGAAGCGCGGCGCCAGCACCAGCGCCGAACTGTCGGTCAGATACTGGACATTCGCCCCGTCGTAATCCATCACCGCCAGCCGCTTGCGCTTGGCGTTCTTGGGGCCGGTTTCGGCCACGAAGACCACGCGGCTGTCGAAATAACCGCTTTCGCCGGTGATACGGCTATAGACGATATCGGCCACTTTATGCGCCACCCGGCGCCACGAGCCGATGGCGCCCGAGAACTGAAGACCCTCGCCCAACGGCTGGCCGGAGAACACGTCATAGACACGGAATTTCACATTCAGACTGTCGCCCGAGGCCGACACGGCCCCGGTAATCAGGGCCTGCGCATTGATGGCCTTCCAATCCGCATAGGCAATCGGGCTGGCAAAGCTGGTGATGCCGGACACGAACGCGTCTGCCGGAATTTCCCGAAACAGCCCGGTCCCGGACAAATCCGCCGCCACCACCCGCGCGATGGAGCGGGCATATTCTGCCGCCGCGCCGTTCTCGGCCTGAAAATCCGGCACCGCGAACGGCAAGGGTTCGATCACCCCATCGGTGATCTCGATCCGCAACGGACCTTGCGCCACCGCCGGGCGGGGTTGCACCACCAAAGCGGCCGTGGCCAACAGCAGCAGGGCCATCATCGTCCCCGTCGCTCGTTCGAGGATCAGTTTCTTGAGTTTCGCGCTCATCCGACCAATTCCCTCTTCATTTGTTTCACCCGGTTCTTACACGTTTCCTTGCGGCCACCGGCAGGGGAGAAATTTGAAAAACTCTCCTCTCCGATCACCGCCATAGCGCAGGAGGCATGAACCTCTTGAACACCTGTCTGCGCTACGAAATCAGATATGTTGCCGTCTGTCAGCCCGCTTCCGGGCATGATGGCGATGCGTCCGGCGGCATGGCGGATCATCGCTTGGATTCTCTCTGCCCCCTCGACCGCGGTCGCCGCCCCGCCCGAGGTCAGCACACGCTCAAACCCCATCGCGATGGCCTGATCCAGCGCCGCCAGCGGGTCCGGCACCACGTCGATCACCCGGTGCAGCGTTGCCCCCAACCCTTCGGCTGCGGCCAAAAGCAGGCCAAGCACAGCGGTGTCCAAGGTGCCATCGCGCTTTTGCGCGCCAATCACGACACCGGCCAAATCAGCTTCTTTCACCGCCGCGATGTCATCCAACATCACCTGCACGTCCGCATCCGAATAGACAAACAAGCCAGAGCGGGGGCGGATCATCGCATAGCATGGTATGTCCAGCCGCGATACGGCCACCATCAACCCGGCGCTTGGTGTCAGCCCGCCTTCCGAGAGCGCCGCACACAGCTCGATCCGGTCCGCGCCTCCCGCTTGGGCGGCGATGGCCCCGTCGATCGTGTCGACACATATTTCGAGCGTCCGAGGCGTCATTTGATCCTCATATTCTCGGGGTTGAAAGTCATTTCGATTTCGCGCCACTGGCCGTATTTCTCGGCGGGCAGGTCAAAACCACTTGCTCCACAGCGGATGATGGCACGTCGCGCTGCCTGGAACGCGGTATTCGCGGCCCCTTCGGACGGACCATCCCATGACGCCAGGCGGATGCCTTCGGGTTTGCCGTCACGGCTCATCGAAACCATGACGACCACGGTGGTCGACATCGCATCGGTCGAGCTTGATCCAAGGTTCCAGCAGCGGCTGACCGCCACGCGCAACCCGTCCTTTTCGCCACGCGTCAGCGGCGGACCTTCCGGCACGTTCTGTGCGGGCGTGTCGGTTTCGCCCCCCGCCACCTGTTCCGCCACGGCGGCGGCCACGGCTGCGGCATTGTTGGCGGGCGCGGGGGCCTCGGTTGGGGTTTCGACCGGCGTTTCCGGCTCGGCGGTTTCCACGGGCGCGGGCCGGCTTGGGCGGTTCTTCGGCCGAGCCGAGGTCGCGGGGGCCAAGGATGGATCCTCCACCGGCTCTTCGGCCTCGGTCACAATCTCGGTCGCGGCTTCGGGCGGCGCGGTTGGCGTTACCTCTTCCGGCAGGGGTTCCGGTGTCGGTTCGGGCGAAGGTTCGGGGGCTTCGACCACCTCTGGCGCCTCCTCGACCGGCGTTTCCGGCTCGGGCGCTGGGGTCGGTGCGACACGCGGCGCGGGCGCAGGCGGCGCGGTTTCGGGTTCCACGACGGGTTCCGGCTCTGGTGTCGGTTCCGGTTCCGGGGCTGGCTCTGGCGCCGGCTCCGGCTCGGGTGCGGGTTCAGGCTCGGGTGCGGGTTCAGGCTCGGGCGCAGGCTCCGGTTCGGGCACAGGCGCAGGTGCGGGCGCAGGCGCGGGTTCTGGCTCGGGTGTCGGACGTGGCGCAGGCGGCGTGTCGCCTTCGACGGCAGCTTCACCTTTCGGCGCACTCAGCGCGGCAAATTCGTCTTCCGAGATGATCGACACATCGGACACCTGCACAAGCTGCTCGTCGCTGGACCAATTGAAGGCCCCGCCGAACAGCACCCACAGGATCAGGATCCCGTGGACAGATGCCGAGATGTAAAGACCTCTGCGCATGACCCTGCCCTAATTGTCCGTGCCGGTCAGACTTGGCCCGCCACCTTCGGTCACAAACCCGATCGAGGTGAAGCCAGCCGCATTCAGCGCGCCCATCACTTTGGCGATCGCGTCCCATGCCACCTGCCCGTCAGCGCGTAAAAACACCTTGTTGTCGCTGCGTTCAGCCGCCACGGCGCGCAGTTTCGGGATCAGATCATCGCCTGCAATCTCGGTCGTTTGCAGGAAGATCTGGCCCTCTTCGGTAATGGTGATCGCCAGCGGTTCTTCTTCTGGCGCATCCAGTGATTTGGCGGCGGTCTTGGACAGTTCCACCGGCACGCCGACAACCATCAGGGGGGCCGCAACCATGAAGATGATCAGCAGCACCAGCATCACGTCCACGAAGGGGGTGATGTTGATCTCGGCCATCACGCGGCGATGTTTGCCGCGACGCCGCCCGCGACGGGCGCGGCGATCCGCCCCCCCGCTTTGTTGCACACCCGCGCCCATATCAGCTGTCCAACTGACGGCTGAGGATGGTGGCGAACTCGTCGGCGAAGGCTTCATAGCTCGCGAGGATATTGTCGCTGTCCACGCTCAGCTTGTTGTAGAACACAGCGGCTGGAATCGCGGCCAGAAGGCCCAGACCGGTCGCCAGAAGTGCCTCGGCAATACCGGGGGCAACGACGGCGAGGTTGGTGTTCTGCTGCTGCGCAATCTCGACAAAGGCGTGCATGATGCCCCAGACGGTGCCGAACAGACCCACGAAGGGCGCAGTCGACGCGACGGTTGCCAGAAAGCTCAGCCCCTTGTTCAGTTCTTCGCCTTCCTTGGCGATCGCCACATCCATTGACCGGTCGATGCGGGACTGCGCGTTGGCGATCAGCCCGCCATCAGGGCGGTGCGAGCGGCGCCATTCCAGCATGCCCGAGGCAAAGACCTTTTCCGCCGACCCGCCGGGATTGGGGCCGATCTGGTCGAACAACTCGTCCAGCGGCTCGCCCGACCAGAACTTGCGGTCGAAGTCGTCGGCATCCGCACGGGCGCGCCGATAGGCCATGTGTTTCGTGATGATGATCGCCCACGACCAGATCGACGCCGCAATCAACAGCAGCATCACCAATTTGACCGTGAAAGTTGCGCGAAGAAATAGGGCGAGAAAGGAGAAGTCGATCTCCGCCGCCGCCTGAAGCGTTTCCGTTTCCATATGTCTGCCTCTGTACCGCCACCTCTTTGGGCAGCTTTTCTGCATGTTTCATAGCGGATTGCCACGGGGAATGCCATCAAAACCGCGTCATCGGCAGTAAAGTCGTGGGGTCAGTGGACCAAACGGCGGATATTTGCCGGAAGCCGGGCGGGTTGGCCGGTGTCAGACACGCAGACAACGGTGACGATGGCTTCAAACAAACGCTCTTGCCCGCGTTTCACCACCTGTTCCATCACCAGCCGCGCGCCAGTGACCTGCTGAACAGATGTTTCAACCTGCAACTCTTCGTCAAAATGCGCCGAGGACAGGTAGTCGGCTTCGATGCGCCGAACGGCGAACACCAATCCGTCCTCACGCATCGCGTTCTGGTCGATCCCGATCTCGCGCACCCAGTCTGACCGCGCCCGTTCGATATAGCGCAGGTAGTTGGCGTAATAGACGATCCCGGCCATGTCGGTGTCTTCATAGTAAACGCGGATGGGAAAACGGTGCATCGGGGCCTCGTGGTGCTGCTTTGCCCGACCCTAGCCGCGCAGGGGATAGTCTGCCAACCGCTCATATCGCGCGCCATCCGGGCGCAGGTCCGAGCGATAGAGCGACAGCGTGTCCAGCGTGACGGTCGGGTAGCGGATGGCGCCATGGGTTTCCAGCGCGCGGCCCAATGCAGACAGATCGTCAGCCGTGGGCGTGCGCGGCAGGCGTGCCAGCGTCACATGCCCACGAAACCGCCGATAAGGCAGCTTGATACCCGCGCGGCGCACCGCTTGCGCAACCTGTTTGTGCAGCGCGTCCACGCCTTCGGCACGGATCGCCAGAACAGAAGGCACAGCCCCACCCATCGTCGTCAGACCGGCCAGATCAACCGGAATGGATGGGGCACGCAGCACCTCCAGTTCAGTGTTCAGGTCATCAAGCGCCTCGACGGGCTGTTCCTCAAGAAACGCAAGTGTCAGGTGGATGTTTTCCTCGCGCACCGGGCGCCCGACCCTGAGCCGGGCGGCAAAGCCAGCAAGCTGCGCGGACAGATCATCCGGCAGGGGAAGGGCCAGAAAACAGCGCATTTAGTTCGGCCTCGTGTCCGAAGTCGCGTGCACCTGCATTCGCGCCAAAATCCTGAGCGCATGGGACGCGTCATCTGCCGCCACCGGCAAGACCGGATCATAGGCCGCTTTGATCAGCCCTGCGATTTCCGGGCGCAGGATGGTCTGCCCCTCGGGCAGAAGCGCCAGCGGGCTTTGGGTGGAGAAGGCCGTATCGCTCCACAACAGGATCGCCTGAACGGCCTGCGTCAGGGCAATCGTTTCCGCCGGTTGATCCACCATCGCGCCCTGCATGCACACAAAGGTGAAACAGGCCTGGATGGCGTTCTGATCATCAAACCGAAAGGCACGGTAGTTCGTCGCACCGCCTGCTTTCAGGCGGGCGACCAACGGGTCCAGATCGGGGATCATTTCGCCCAGCTTCGGCACGTCGAGAAGCTCGTCCCAATCGCGGAAGAAAAAGACCATCAGATTGGCGCCCAGCTCCGGGTCAGTCTCGGCCATCTTGTGTCCGGCCAAGGTGACCACCGCCTCAATCGCGCCTTTCGCGACTTCAAGCGTGGCGTCGTCCACCCCGAACACAACCGGCACGATGGGGCGGCCCCAGCGGGCGAAGGTGAAATCACCACCCGCGCGGGTGAAATGGGCGGTCACGTCTTCCGGGGTCATGAGGGGGGCGGTCATCTGGCGTCTCCTGATCTGTGGGGGATGTCCCGCAAATAGGCGCGCGTTTCAAGGGTCAACCGTCGAAAAGTTGCCCCTGTGCCGAGCCATCCGTTGAGGAGGTCGGCGCGGTCAGGCCCAGATGCCGCCACGCAATCTGCCCCAGCATCCGCCCGCGCGGGGTGCGTTGGATCAAGCCTTGTTGCAATAAGAACGGCTCGATCACCTCTTCCAGCGCATCACGGCTTTCCGACAGGGCGGCTGACAGGGTTTCAATGCCCACCGGCCCGCCGCCATAGTGTTCCGCCATCAAACCCAGATAGCGCCGGTCGGCCCCGTCCAGCCCCAGATGATCAACGCCCAGCCGGGTCAGCGCATTGTCGGCCAGATCGCGGGTGATGCGCCCATCGCCTTCGACCACCGCGAAATCGACCACGCGCCGCAACAGGCGCCCGGCAATCCGCGGCGTGCCACGGGCACGTTTCGCGATCTCGCGCGCGCCATCTTCGTCGGCGGGGGCGCCCAGCTTGACGGCGTTGCGGGTGACAATCTCGTGCAGTTCATCCACGGAATAGAATTGCAGCCGCACCGGAATACCGAAGCGGTCGCGCAGGGGCGTGGTCAGAAGACCCAACCGCGTCGTCGCACCCACCAGCGTAAAGGGTTGTAATTCGATCCGCACGGTGCGCGCGGCGGGGCCCTCGCCGATCACCAGATCCAGTTCGAAATCCTCCAGCGCGGGATAGAGCACTTCCTCGACCACCGGATTGAGCCTGTGAATTTCGTCAATGAACAGCACGTCATTGGCTTCCAGATTGGTCAGGATCGCCGCCAGATCGCCCGCCTTGGCCAGCACGGGGCCCGAGGTCATGCGGAAATTCACGCCCAGCTCACGCGCCATGATCTGTGCCAGCGTGGTCTTGCCCAAACCGGGCGGGCCGTGGAACAGCACATGGTCCATCGCCTCGCCCCGTTTGCGGGCGCTTTCGATGAAGATGCGCAGGTTGGCCCTCGCCTCGGCCTGACCGATGAAATCGCCCAGCGTTTGCGGACGCAAGGCGCGGTCGGCCTCGGTTGCGTCCTCCGGGCGGTGCGCGGGGCGCAGGGTCGGGTCGGGTGAATTGAGGGGGTCAGAGGCGGTCATGGGTTCTTTCTAGCCCCCTACCCTTTCGGCGCAAGAAGTTTCAGCGCGGCACGGATCAGGCCGGTGGTGTCCAGCGCGGGGTCTTCGCCAAGCGCCTGCGCGACGGCAGACGCGGCTTCACCGGGCGCATAACCCAGATTGGTCAGCGCCGACAGCGCTTCGGATTGCGCGGCGGCATGTCCCGTTGGCGCCGGTGCGGCAACAGGGGCGGCGGGAGCTGCCGGGTCTATCACGTCATCCGGCGTCGCGTCAGCCGACGCGGCCCCGACCTGACCCGACAGCGCCATCACCGACGCCGCCTTGTCCTTGAGTTCGTTCACCACCCGCTGCGCCGTTTTAGGCCCCAACCCCTTTGCAGCCTTCACCGCGTTCCAGTCCCCCAGCGCAATCGCGCGGCTGACCCCGTCCGGCCCCAGTGTGCTGAGGATCGACATCGAGGCTTTTGCGCCGATGCCCTGAACGCTCGTCAACAAGCGATGCCATTCTTTCTCGACCAAAGTGGTGAAGCCAAAGAGTTGCAGATTATCCTCGCGCACCAGAAGCTCGGTATAAAGCGCGACCGCCTCGCCGGGGCCGGGCAGGCTGGCCATGGTGCGGTCCGAGACATAGACCAAATAGCCCACCCCGCGCACGTCGATCAGCACGTGATCCTCGGCGCGATAGTCGATCCGTCCCGCGATTTTTCCGATCATGCGCTGGCCTTTCTGAGCGCCGCATCCAGCCGCCCCGCATTCTGGGCATGGAACGCATGGCAGATTGCGATGGCCAGCGCATCGGCGGCATCCGCGCCCGTGATCTTCACGCCGGGCAGTTGCATCTTGACCATATGTTCCACCTGCACCTTGTCGGCATGTCCCACCCCCACCACGGCCTTCTTGACTGCGTTGGGCGCGTATTCCCCGATGGGCAACCCGGCTTTCGCAGGCACAAGAAGGGCGATCCCGCGCGCCTGCCCCAGTTTCAGCGTGGCGACAGCATCCTTGTTCACAAAGGTCTGTTCGACGGCGGCCGTATCGGGCGCAAATTCTGTCAACACATCCGACAACTGGTCGTAAAGTGACAAGAGCCGTGCGGCCAATTCGCCGGTGCGTGAATGGCAGATCCCGTTGGCCACATGCGACATCCGCGTGCCATCCGTGTCGATCACACCCCAACCAAGGTTGCGAAGTCCCGGATCAATCCCGATTACGCGCATGTTGTGTCCTGCCCTGCCCGTCGCCCGCACGCCTGTGCGGTGCTTTTGTTGCCAACCGGACTAGCACGAAACAAGAACATGCACCAGAATCTTTTGCGCAGCCTAACGTTTCTTGTCCACCGGACGAGGAGCGAAAAACTGCGGCTTTCATACCACAGCGCGGGCCACCGGACAGAATGTCGCGGGTCGGGCAACGACCAATCCGGCCTGTTTTCGACCCCGCATATCCCGATTGCGACCCGTTGCAGAAAACGCATAGGAGTCATGCAATTTGCGGGCTTGCTGACCCGGAAAATCGGGCCTAGATGCCCGCCGAAGCAATCAGGCGAACCGCCGTAATCCAACCTGTGAAGGAGCAAAAAATGGCTGCTTTCGAAACGACATATATCCCTGTGAACGGTGCGTCCTTCGGCGGCCGTTTGACCGCTGTGTTCCACAAGCTGGTGGCCACCGTCACCACCTGGAACGATGCGCGCATGACCCGCAACGCACTGTCCAAGCTGAGCGACCGCGAGCTGGACGATATCGGGCTGTGCCGCGCGGACATCTATTCGCTGTAAGCCACCACTCAAACGAAAAGCCCGCGCCTATCGGCTGCGGGCTTTCTGCCCCGCCCGGCCCTGGCCGCGCGGGGTTTTCTTTTATGGGGTGCCTAGTCCAGCGTCAGCGCGACGAAACGCGGATTGTCATCACGGCGCACCAAAAGCAGCACCGATTTGCGCCCCCCGTCCTTGGCGGCCTCCAGCCGGCCTTCCAGCGCATCGATCGAAGTCACGGCTTCCTGCCCGGCTTCGGCCACCACGTCGCCCGCCCGAATGCCCTTTTCAAAGGCTTCGCTGTCTTCGTCGATGTCCAGCACCACAAGACCTTCGGCTGCCGGGGGCAGATTGAGGTCCATGCGGCGGGTGTCGTCCAGTTCACCCAAAGTCATGCCCAGCACCTTGCCTTCTGCGGGCGCTTCAGGCGTGGGCGCGTCGGGGGTTTCCCCAGAGGCAGTGCTGGCGTCTTCGCGACGACCCAACGTGATCTTCAGGGTCTCGGTCTGACCATCGCGCAGGATCACCACGCGCACAGCTTTGCCCACGGGTGCATTGCCGACGATGCGCACAAGCTCGCGCGTGTCCGTCACCTCGGTCCCGTCAAAGGACAGGATGATGTCGTTGGGCAGAATGCCGGCTTCTTTCGCCGGTCCTTCCGGCACATCGGTGATCAGCGCGCCGTTGGTGCTGTCCAGGCCCATCGCCTCGGCAATGTCATCGGTGATGTCCTGGATGCGCACACCCAGCCAGCCGCGACGGGTTTCGCCAAATTCCTTCAACTGGTCCACCACGCGTTTCACAACCGCAGACGACATCGCGAACCCGATCCCGATCGAGCCGCCATTGGGGCTGAGGATCGCCGTATTCACGCCGACCACTTCGCCATCCATGTTGAACAGCGGCCCGCCCGAGTTGCCCCGGTTGATCGCCGCATCGGTCTGGATATAGTCGTCATAAGCGCCCGACAATTCGCGGTTGCGCTGCGACACGATCCCGGCCGACACGGAAAAACCCTGCCCCAGCGGATTGCCGACCGCCATCACCCAATCGCCGACACGCATGATGTCGCTGTCACCGAAGCTGACGAAGGGCAGCGGCTTGTCGCTTTCGACTTTCAGAACCGCAATGTCCGTGTTGGGGTCAGTCCCGATCACGGTGGCAGGCAGTTCGCCCCTGTCACCAAAGAACTCGATCATGATCTCGTCCGCGCCTTCGATGACATGGTTGTTGGTCACGATGAACCCGTCTTCGGAAATCACGAACCCCGACCCCAGCGCCTGGCTGCGGCGCTGGCGGGGCGCGTTGTCATTCGGCCCGCCCGGGTGGTTGCGATCCAGGAAATCGCGGAAGAAATCCTCAAACGGGCTACCTTCGGGGATCATCGGCTGATTGCCGGTCCGTTGGGCGATGATGGTTGATGTGGTGATGTTCACCACCGCCGGGCTGACCTGTTCGGCCAGATCGGCAAAGCTGTCGGGGGCGCCGCGCGCCTCGGCCCGCAAACCGGATGCCAGGATCACGGCCAGCGCCATGATCAGCCCGACTAAAGCGCGCATGCCCCACATCTGGTTCCGGGTGGGGGAAATTGCCTGCACTTTCACACCTCTCTCCTTTCAAGAAACTGTTTCGGACCTTCGCCCGTCAAAGAATAGTGTCTAGATAGGAACCCTAAAGCGCAACGCAAAGTTCCTGAACAGTATTCACTGCCATGTGAACGCCTGTAATGCGGCGTGACGCGCGGGAACGCGCGCACCGGCCGTGCAGCCGGACCTAGCCATAGAGCGCGCGGGCCTGGGCAAAGGATATAAGCTGTTGGCGCTGCGTGTCCCACAGGTGCAGCCGCGCGCAGGACAGGCTTTCGGGGATGGTCATGCGGTTGGCCTGGGCCAGTTCTGCGTGGTCGCGCAGAACTTCGGTCAGGCGATAGAAGGGGATGCGGCTATAGAGGTGATGCACGTGGTGAATGCCGATATTGGCGCTGAACCATTGCAGGATCGGCGGCATGATGTAATGCGAACTTCCCTCAAGCGCCGCATCATGCAAATGCCAGTCTGCCTCAACGCTCCAATGCGTGTCTTCAAACTGATGCTGCACATAGAACAGCCACATCCCCGCTGTGGCCGCCAGAATTGTGGTCGGCAGGAAAATAAGCAGAAGCGCCGCGAAACCGCCGAAATACCAGATCGCGCCCAGCGCCGCGACGATGGCAAGATTGGTGCCCATCGCGCTGATCCAGTATCGGGCACTGTTCATCAGGCCAAACGGCAGGCGGTTTTGCAGAAGGAACAGATAGCCCGGCCCAAACCCGAACAGGATCAGCGGATTGCGATAGAGACGGTATCTGAGGCGCTCGAACCGCGACAGCGCGTTGTATTCGTCCACCGTCAGGGTCACGATATCGCCGATCCCCCGCTTGCCCAAATTGCCCGCCGAACTGTGATGGATCGAATGGGTGCGCCGCCACACCGCATAGGGCGTCAGGGTCAGAACGCCGATTACCCGCCCGACCCAGTCGCTCAGCGCGCGCTGCCGGAAAAACGACCCGTGGCCGCAATCGTGCTGGATGGTGAACAGGCGCAGCAGAAACAGCGCGTTCACGGTAGAGATGGCAAGGGTCAGCCACGGGCTGATTGACATCGACATCCAGGCCAGCCCCCACAATAGAAGGAAGGGACCGATGCTGACGGCAAGCTCGAAACTGCTGCGCCAGGTGCTTGGTTCGCGATAAGCGGACAGGGTCTTGACCCAGTCTTTCGCGGTTTTCGTGTCGTCGATGGCGTGCGGAAAGTCCGGGATATGTTTCATGGGCCTGCTTTTTAAAGAATTGGGGCAGCGATATACCACCTGCCCGACATAGCAAGCGAATTGTGCAAATCACCGTAAGTGACACGTAAAACGGGAAACTTGGCCCTGTGCGCGGTCACGTCCGCGACAGCCATACCAGCACGACGCCCAGCGCCAGCGCAAGCAGCCCGATCAACCGGCGCTGATCACGCGACATGGCGGCCATCATCGCGACCAGATCGTCCAGACGCGAAGGGGCCAGTGCGAACACCAGCCCCTCGATCACGAGCACAAGCCCGATCCCGAACACGATGGTCGAGATCACCGACCCGTGTCCGATTTCAGATAGTCGAAAAACTCGCTGTCCGGTGTCAATACCATCGACGAGTTGCCCCCGACCAACGAGTTTTCATACGCCTCAAGCGACCGCAGAAAGGCATAGAACTCTGTGTCGCGGCCCAGCGCCTCGGCAAGAATACCGTTGCGGCGGGCATCGGCTTCACCGCGGATGATCTGAGCCTGCTTGCGCGCCTCGGACACGGTTTCGACCACGGTCCGGTCTGCGGTTGCCCGCAAACGCTGCGCAGCTTCGTTGCCGCGTGCGATCTGGTCTGCTGCCAGACGCTGGCGTTCCGCTCGCATCCGCTCAAAGGTCGCTTCAAGGTTTTGCTTGGGAAGATCGGCGCGTTTGATACGCACGTCGATGATTTCAACGCCAAGAGACATCGCCTGCGTGCGCGCCTGATCACGGATCTGGTTCATCAGCAGAACCCGGTCAGCGGACAGGACCGCATCTGAATTCACTTTACCCAGAACCTCACGCAGTTCTGCGTTCAAGATCCGCTCAAGGCGCGGCTGTGCCCCGGCAATCGCACTTGCGCCGACTGCGCGGCGGAACTGCTTGGCATCATGAATGCGCCAACGCGCGAAGGCGTCCACCTCAAGCCGTCGGCTGTCCGCCGGAGTGACTTCAAGCTTGCTGGTTTCCAGGGGCAGAATCCGACCGTCATACTTAACGATCTCGTGCAGCACCGGGATCTTGAAATACAGACCCGGATCGGTGATCTCGGCCTGGACCTCACCAAACCAAAGCCGCAGCGCGGTTTCGCGTTCATCGACAATATAGACAGCCTGCAAGGCGCCAAACAGCAGAGCCACAACGGCGATAAGGATGATTTGAGTGCGTTTCATCAGTTCGCCCCCCCGTCCGTTGTTTGCGCCGGTTTGCGTGTCAACTCGTTCAGCGGCAGATATGGCACCACGCCCCCTTCACCCCCAACGCCGTCGTCAATGATCACCTTGTCCACGCTGCGCATAACTTTCTCGATCGTCTCAAGATACAGGCGTTTGCGCGTGATATCCGGAGCCTTCGCGAATTCATCGTAAACAGCGACGAACCGGGCGGCTTCGCCTTCGGCCTCGTTCACCACGCGGGCGCGATAACCTTCGGCTTCTTCCAGAAGCTGCGCGGCTTCACCACGGGCCGCGGCAACCACGCGGTTGGCATAGGCATCCGCTTGTTTCTGCAAGGTGTCGCGGGTCTGTTCGGCAGCCTGCACTTCGCGGAAACTGTCAATCACGTCCTCGGGCGGGTCAGCCTTGTCAAAGTTCACACGCACGATGTTCACGCCCGATTGATACCCATCCAGGGTCAACTGGATCAGTTCCTCAAGATCCTGCTGGATGATACCACGATCCGAGGTCAGGATCGGCGCCAAACGAGACCGCGCGACGATCTCGCGCATCGCCGATTCCGATACCGCCCGAATGGTGTTTTCCGGATCGGCAAGGTTAAAGACGAACTTCTCAAGGTCAGAGATGTTCCAGACCACCTGATAATCGATATCAACGATGTTTTCGTCCCCGGTCAGCATCAGCCCTTCATTGGGCCCATCACCGATGTTGATGATGTTCTCACGCGTCACCGGATAGATTTCCTTGGTGACGATCGGCCAGGGGGCGAAGTTCAGACCTTCCTGCCCAACGCCGTAGCGTTCCCCGAACAGAAGCTCGACCGATTGCTCGGATGTGTCGACGCGATAAAAGCTGGCAAACACCCAGACCGCAACGGCAACCAGCGCGACCAGCAGCATTGATCCGCGCCCGAAGCTGGGGCCACCGGCGTCGCCGCCTGCCCCGCCGCCACGGCGTCTGTCGCCGCGACCGCCCATCAGGACGCGCAACTGCTCTTGTCCCTTTTTCATCAACTCGTCAATTTCGGGCATTTGCGGCTGATCCTTGCCGCCACGGTTGCCGCCACCGTTCGAGGGGGGACGCCCGCCAGAGCCGCCACGGTTTCCACCGCCGCCCCAGGGGCCGCCATTATCGCTGGCCATCTGGTCCTGTTCCTTCCACGTAAATGGTTTCGTCGTCATACCTGACCCTTTAAGGGCCGGATTTCAAGGCAAAGGGCGCGCGATCTGTCCCCTTTTGAGTTGAATTTCCTGTGCTTTCACCTTTCGCCCCCCAATCGGGGCTTAGTCGCTGCGGGTTGGCGACTTCATCAGCACGATTTCTTCGGACATCGTGGGGTGAACGGCGACGGTGCGGTCGAAATCCGCCTTGGTCGCCCCCATCTTGATCGCGACCGCAGCCAACTGGATCATTTCGCCCGCCCCTTCGCCCACGATGTGACAGCCCAGCACCTTCTGCGTTTTCTGGCTGACCACCAACTTGAACAGCACCCGTTCATGCGCGTCGATGAAACTTTTCTGCATCGGACGAAAGACGGCGCTGTAGACATCGATTTTCTCGCGCGCGCGGGCGTCTTCCTCGGACAGGCCCACGGTGCCGTATTCGGGCTGCGTGAACACGGCCGAGGCGACGTTTTCATGATCGGGTTTGGTCGGGTTGCCCTTGAACACGGTTTCGACGAAAGCCATGCCTTCACGGATCGCCACAGGGGTCAGCGCGATGCGATCAGTCACATCGCCCACCGCATAGATCGACGGCACCGCGGATTGGCTGTAGTCGTCCACCACGACCGCACCATTTTGCGACAGCTCGACACCCAGATCTTCCAGCCCCAGCCCGTCGGTGTTGGGCACGCGCCCGGTGGCAAACAGAACCTGATCGAACATTGCTTCGCGCCCGTCCGTGCCCTTGACCCAGATCGCCCCGTCCCGGCGTTCCATGCGCTCGATTTCAAGCCCGACATGCAGGTCAACACCGTTTTCGCGGATCTGCTCGGCCAGCAGGCCGCGCACCTCGTCGTCGAAGCCGCGCAGGATTTGTGCGCCGCGATACCACAGCGTCGCCTGGCTTCCCAACCCGTTGAAGATGCAGGCAAACTCCATCGCGATATAGCCACCACCGATGATCAGGATACGCGCGGGAAACTCGTCCAGATCGAAAATCTCGTTCGACGTGATGCCCAGATCGGCCCCCGGCAGATCCGGCACGAAGGGACGCCCACCAGTGGCAATCAGGATGTGTTTTGCGGTAAATGTCTCGCCCGTCGACAGTTCGACCGTATGCGCATCGGTCAGCTTGGCACGGGCGTGAAAGATATCGGCCCCCGAATTGCCAAGGTTCTTGGTGTAAATCCCCTCCAGCCGCTCAAGCTCGGCATGAAGGGCCGGGCGGAAGGTGCCGGCCCAGTCGAACTCACCGCGTGCATTGCCCTGCCAGCCATAGGCACGGGCTGCATCAGAGGCCGGACCGTATTGCGAGGCGAACACCATCAGCTTTTTCGGCACACAGCCCCGGATCACACAGGTGCCGCCCATGCGGAACTCTTCCGCCAACGCGACCTTGGCACCGCCTTCGGCCGCGACACGCCCTGCACGCACACCGCCCGAACCGCCGCCGATCACGAAGAGGTCATAGTCAAATCCGCTCATATCCATCCGCCTTTCCTGCCCCCGCCATACCGTCGGGGTGCAAATCACATTGCGGCAGAAGCTATGAGCAACGCCGCCGGGTTTCCAGAGCCGGAAATGTCACATGGTTCACGTTTGCGCGTGTCTAAGCCGTGTAGAGGTGTCAGATATCTGCAAAAATGTTTGCACTGTCGGCAAACTCGATCCGCTCTTCCTCGTGGGTGCCTTCGTTGATGTCGATCACCTCGACCCGGCCATCGCCATGGCCGATGACAACCGCGTCGCAAATGTCGATGAACAACCCGTTCTCGACCACCCCCGGGACCTGGTTCAAAACCATCGAGAGCTTGCGCGGATCCTGAATGCGCTTCAAATGCAAGTCGATGATGTGGTTGCCTTCATCCGTGACGAAGGGCACACCGCCCTTTTCACGCAGGACTGCCTTGCTGTCCAGAACGTCCATCGCGGCCAGCAGTTCCTCGACCAGCCCCTTGGTGGCTTGCAGGCCGAAAGGGATGACCTCGATCGGCAAGGGGAAGGCGCCCAGCACGTCAACGCCCTTGGTCGGGTCCGCGATCACCACCATCCGGTCGGACGCGGTGGCGACGATCTTTTCCTGCAAATGCGCCCCGCCGCCACCTTTGATCAGGCACAGGTCGGGGTCGTATTCGTCGGTGCCGTCAATGGTCAGGTCCAGCCACTTGGCCTCGTCCAGCGTGGTGACGGTGATCCCCACCTGCCGCGCCAGTTCCGCCGTGCGGGTGCTGGTCGGCACGCCGGTGATCTTCAGCCCCTCGCTGCGCACCCGTTCGCCCAAACAACGCACCATCCAGGCGGCGGTGGACCCGGTGCCAAGCCCCACGCGCATCCCGTCTTCGACATACTGAACCGCCCGCTTGGCTGCGACGAATTTGGCGGTGTCGATGGGTGAGAGTTCTCCGGACATGGCAGCGATTCCCCTTGTGGCGCATGTTTCGAGTTGTCAGCGTTATAAAACGCATGGTCCAGACTGGCGAGAGGGGAACACAGCACATCGCCAATTTTTGCCGCCTGGAGACCGCCGGCGCCACCGGGTGGACATTCCCCCCCTCATCGCCCAATGCTGGCGCAACGATTTCCGGCAAGGGCTGCACACATCGGATGAGCAGATATGTCTATATGGCGCTGGGGTGGTGCGCGGTGGCGCTGGGGCTGATCGGAGTGATCCTGCCCGTCTTGCCCACCACGCCTTTCCTGCTGGTGGCGGCCTTTGCCTTCGGCAAGGGCAGTCCAAAGGCGCGCGCCTGGCTGATTGACCACGCCCATTTTGGCCCGGCGATCAAGGATTGGGAGGAGCGCGGCGCGATCTCGCGCCGGGCAAAAACACTGGCGGTCTTCATGATGGCGCTGGTCTTTGTCGTGTCGCTGATCCTTGCTGCGCCGCCTTTGGTCCTGCTGGCACAGGCGGTTCTGATGGGCGCGGGGGCGGCTTTCGTGCTGACCCGGCCGGACTGACGCAAAAAGCGTCGTTTTTGCGCGGACATGCGCGCATGAATTGATCACTCTGATCCAACTTGCAAACGCACGAGGTCGCCATGTTCCTGTCTGTCTTCGATATGTTCAAAATCGGGGTTGGCCCCAGTTCGTCCCATACGATGGGTCCGATGGTCGCGGGCGGACGGTTTCTGGATCATCTGCGCGCGCAGCCCTTCAAGGTGCATGGGTTGCGCGCTTCTCTGCACGGGTCGCTCGCGTTTACCGGTGTGGGACATGCCACCGACCGGGCCACCATTCTGGGATTGGCCGGATTTCTGCCCGACACTTACGACCACGCGCGCGCCGAAGCCACCCTGGCCGAGATCGCGCGCACCGGGACCGTGCATCCCGAAGGGTTGGACCCGCTGGAATTCGCACCCAAGACAGACCTTTTGTTCGACTATGAAACCCCCCTGCCCGGCCATGCCAACGGGATGCAACTGATGGCCACCGACGCCCAAGGCGACGTGGTGGTGCGCGAGACCTATTACTCCATCGGCGGAGGCTTCGTCGTGACCGAAGCAGAACAGGCGCGCGAAGCCGTGATGGACGCGCGCGATGCAAAACGGCACCCCTATCCGTTCGATACCGCCGCCCAGATGCTTGAGATGGCGCGCGAGTCGGGCAAAACAATCGCCGAGATGAAGCGCGCCAACGAGTTGGAGCATATGGGACCGACCGAACTGGCCGAAGGGCTGGACCGGATCTGGGAGGTAATGAATGCCTGTATCGAGCGGGGGCTGTCCACCGATGGCACCTTGCCCGGCGGTCTTCTGGTGCGCCGCCGCGCGAAGGCGATCCATGACAGCCTGATGGCCGAACAGGGGATGAACCTGTCCGCCCCGCACATCATCAACGATTGGATGAGCGTCTATGCCATGGCGGTGAACGAGGAAAACGCCGCGGGCGGTCAGGTCGTGACCAGCCCGACCAATGGCGCGGCGGGCGTTCTGCCAGCGGTGGTGCGATACTGGCTGAACCATGTGCCCGGCGCGGTGCCGTCACGGGTGCACGAGTTTCTGCTGACCGCTTCGGCCATCGGCGGGATCGTGAAGCACAACGCCTCGATCTCGGGCGCTGAAGCGGGGTGCCAGGCCGAGGTCGGATCGGCCAGCGCGATGGCTGCTGCCGGGCTATGCGCCGTGATGGGGGGCAGCCCCATGCAGATCGAGAACGCGGCCGAGATCGCGTTGGAACACCACCTTGGCCTGACCTGCGACCCGGTGCGGGGACTGGTGCAAGTGCCCTGCATCGAACGCAATGGGCTGGGTGCGATCAAGGCGGTGTCCGCGGCCTCGCTGGCGCTGCGCGGCGACGGCACCCATCTCGTGCCGCTGGACGCCTGCATCAAGACGATGTTCGAGACCGGGCAGGATATGTCGGAAAAGTACAAAGAGACCTCGCTGGGCGGTTTGGCCGTGAATGTCCCGAACTGCTAGGCTTCAGCCGCGTCACCGCCGGCGGTCAACGCCGCAATGGCATCCGTCAGATGGGCGCGCGGCAGGATCACCAGAAGCCCCGGACCATCCGCCGCAACCGTGACCCTGGGCGCGTTGGTTTCGTTTGACGTGCCGATCATGCCCCAGGGCGACATCTGAAGACCCTCGACCGGCCAGACCAACCCGGCGCCCTGCACCGTCACCTGCGCCATGGGAAACAGGGAAAACCGCGTGCCAACCGGCAGGGACATTTCCAGCGGGCGGGACAGGTGAAAACAGATATCCACCTCGCCCACCAGAATCACACGCTTTTCCGGCAGCCGCACAAGGGTGTTGTAGCAGGCCAGTTCATGATCCAGCCGCTTGCCCATGAACCCCACGCCCAGGACCAGCGGCGCGTCGATCAGGTCCAGCGTCTTGTGAAAGTCGGTGCGATTCTGGTCCGGGGTCTCGATGAACCGGTCTGCGCCAATGGTCTTGCGCGCCTGGTCGGACACACTGTCCATATCACCCGCCACCGCCACGGGGACATACCCCAGTTCCAGCGCCTGATCCGCCCCGCCATCGGCGGCCACCAGGTCGGGCGCTAGCTGCAAACACTGCGCAAGCGTCTGTGGTGTGACCGCCCCACCACCCAACACGGTCACATTGTGAGAAAATTGGCGAAAATATCTCATTATGGACACAATTGTCTCCCAATCTGGGCTTAGGAACGGTTTTATCCGGTTAAAAATGCTGTGTTTTGCACAGTTTTGTTTAAGCTCCCGGAACGATGTAGGCTGTGTATACCTGCGCAGTTTCGGAGGAGAAAGTGAGTTATCAATGGTGAGCAACAGCAAAATCCTCACTGTATCCTATGGCACCTTTTCGTGCACGCTTGAGGGATTCGACGAACCATTCGGCACCATGAAGTCGATCGCGGAGTATTTTCGCGACCTTGCGGCGGATGACCGCTATTTCGGGGCGGAACCCCCGACCCCCGATGCCGAAGTTCTGCACCGCATTGCCGAACGCGAGATTCAGAAACGCGTTCGGGCCCGTGTGGAAGACGACGGCGTAGTGTTGCGTCAGGAAGGCACAGCCCTGCCCGCAGTGACGAAAACCGGCGCCACGCTGGTGGCCGGTCAGGCGCTGCTGAACGAGGGCGGTGAAGGTCAGGCCGAAGACGAAGATCAGGCCGATGCCACGACGGGCGAGCACGCCGCAACGGATGCGCCCGAGGCAGTGAAAGATGAAGCTGCGCCAGACACGAGCGACGCCGCGCCGGCAGAAGACACGCCCGCCGAAGCCGACCCCGTGAAGGCTGAGCAAGAAGACAAGCAGGAAGAAGAGCCGGGTGCCGAGGATCAGCCCGTCGCCACCGATCCCCACGCGCATGACAATTTCGAACATATGGCAGAAGAAGCCGCCACCCACGACCCGGCACAGCTGGATGCAGCCGCGGATGACACGGTTGACGGCGACAGTGCCGAGGCCAAGCTGGAACGGATCCGCGCGGTGGCCAACGACACCGATCAGGACGGCTATGCCGATGATCCGGATGCCGAACCGTTCTATGGTGCCGACGCATCGGACGATGCCAAGGACGCCACGCCTGCCGCGTCTGACGATGATGCCGAAGCGAACGGCCCGCTGGTTTTGTCTGACGAGGCAAAGGCACCTACGGACACGGATGAAGACGTGGATGCCATCCTGTCACAGTTGAACGCCCAGGGCGATGCCGCGGACAACGACGGTGCCCAACAGGCCAGGGACTATGACGACGAAGGCGATGCCGATCTGGACATCGAAGATGGTGTGACCAACCTTCTGGAACACAGTTTCGACGACGAACCCGAACCGCTGCGTCCCGTGAACCGCGTTGTGCGCGTGAAGCGGATGCGCCGCGAAGACGGGGTCGAAGAACTGGCCGTCACGCCCAAGGATGTGGAAGACGCGACCATTCTGGATGACGACGAAGCGGATCGGGATAGCGCCAATTCCTCGGACGAGGGTCAGGACGATCCGTCGGCCCTGAAGCTTCTGAACATGATCGACCACGAGGTAAAGACCGAAGCGCGCCGGGAACGCCGCGAACAGGTCTTCGACAACGGCGCCGCCGATCAAAGCGACGAGACGCTGAACCGCATCCTGGCCGAGACCAACGACAAGATGGACAGCCAGGAAGCGTCGCGCCGCCGCAACTCGATCGAGCATCTGAAAGCCGCGGTCCAAGCCAAGCGCGCCGATGAGGACGCAGGCGAACTTGACGATGGCGATCACGAAGAAGATCCGTACCGCGAAGATCTGGCCCGCGCCGTGCGCCCGAAACGCCCGGAACCGACCGAAGCGAAAGGCAGCAGTCTGCGGATGGCCCCGCTGGTTCTGGTGTCCGAACAGCGGGTCGATGCCCCGGTGGAAGACGAAGATGATGATACGGCCGATGCCAAGGGCAACAAGGCGGTACGGATCGTGCGCCCGCGCCGCGTCAGCCGCAAACCCGGCAGCAAGGCCGAAACCGTTGCCGGTCAGGGCTCCGCCGACATTGCCGGCAAGACCATTGGCGCGGTATCCGCCGACCCGTCGCAGGACGGGTTTGCCGCCTATGTCAACGGGGCGGATGCGTCGGACATGACCGGATTGATGGAAGCCGCCGCGACCTATGCCACGAAAGTTCAGGGCCTGCCGCAATTCAGCCGCCCGCATGTGATGCGGTTGGTGGTCGGGCTGAATGTGAGTGGCGGCATCTCGCGCGAGGAAGCCTTGCGCGCCTTTGGCCGCCTGCTGCGCGAAGGCCGGATCAACAAGATCGCACCGGGCCGCTTTGCCCTGGCGGAAGGCGAAGACACCGACGAAAGCGGACGCCAGACAGCCTAACCTGCTAAAATTTATCTAAAAAAGCACGGCCCTTTTCGGGTCGTGCTTTTGTTTGGATGGTCAGGCTGACGGATCTCAGCGTTTCGGGCCGCGCGATTTCGGGTCGGGGTCCACCGGATCACGCGGATAGCTGTCCGGGTCGGCATCCGGGTCGGGCTTGCCCACGCCCAGGAACACCTTGCGCAGCGGGATCATCCAAAGAAACCCCAGAACCACATACACCAAAAGCTCCACAAGGATCGGCGGGCGATCAAACAGGCTGACCACTTTCACGGCCACAAGGATATAAAGCGGAAGCCCGACCACCAAGACCAGCAGCGACAGCCGCTTGCGTGCTTTGTAACTGAGTGCCATGGCCTGCCCCCCGATCAATCCGCGAACGGGTCGGTGACAAGGATCGTGTCATCGCGTTCGGGGCTGGTGGACAGAAGGGCCACGGGGCATTCGATCAACTCTTCCACGCGTTTCACGTATTTGATCGCGTTGGCAGGCAGATCGTTCCAGCTGCGCGCACCTTCAGTGGTTTCCGACCAGCCGGGCATTTCTTCGTAGATCGGGGTGCAGCGGGCCTGTTCGTTCTCGGCGGTGGGCAGGTAATCCAACTGCTTGCCGTCCAGCTCGTAACCGACGCAGATCTTGAGGGTTTCAAACCCGTCCAGCACGTCGAGCTTGGTCAGCGAAATGCCCGACACGCCCGAGGTCGCGCAGGTCTGGCGCACAAGGGCTGCATCGAACCAGCCACAGCGGCGCTTGCGCCCGGTCGTGGTGCCAAACTCGTGTCCACGCTCGCCCAGACGCTGACCATCTGCATCGTCCAACTCGGTCGGGAACGGACCTTCGCCCACGCGGGTCGTATAGGCCTTCACGATCCCCAGCACATAGTCGATCGAGCCAGGGCCGATCCCCACGCCCGTCGCCGCCTGACCGGCAATCACGTTCGAGGATGTGACGAAGGGATAGGTGCCGAAATCAATGTCCAGAAGCGCGCCTTGCGCCCCTTCAAACAGAATGCGTTTACCGGCCTTGCGCTTTTCGTTCAGGACCTTCCAGACGGGGGCGGCGAAGCGCAGGATTTTCGGGGCGACCTCTTTCAGTTGCGCAATCAGGGCGTCGCGGTCGATCGGGTCGATCCCCAACCCCTTGCGCAGCGGGTCATGGTGTTGAAGCGCGCGATCCACCCGGGTTTCAAGCGTGACCGGATCGGCCAGATCGGCCACGCGGATGGCGCGACGCCCCACCTTGTCTTCGTAACACGGGCCAATGCCGCGCCCGGTGGTGCCGATCTTGGTGCCTTTCGACGCGGCCTCTTCCCGCGCGCGGTCAAGTTCGCCGTGGAAGGGCAGGATCAAGGGCGTGTTTTCGGCAATCATCAGCGTGTCGGGCGAAATCTCGACCCCTTGCCCGGTGATCGTCTCGATCTCTTTCAGCAGGTGCCACGGGTCCAGCACGACGCCGTTGCCGATCACCGACAGTTTGCCGCCGCGCACCACGCCCGAGGGCAGCGCGTGCAGCTTATAGACCTTGCCGTCCACGACCAGTGTATGGCCCGCATTGTGCCCCCCTTGAAAACGCGCGATCACATCGGCACGTTCGCTGAGCCAGTCAACGATCTTGCCCTTTCCCTCATCGCCCCACTGGGCACCTACGACGACTACATTGGCCATGATCTTTTTCCTGTCTCAAAGAAAACCCGCTAGGGTCATAGCGGCACTTACGCGCGTGTGAAACCCGTAATTCGCATGAGATCGGGGAAACGCGGACAGAAATGCAGATTGGGGCCCCGCGCTGCTTGCACCCCTTCTGCTTTTCCCCTACATAGCCCCGCAGATCGAACGAACCCCAGCCACGGAAGCGTCCCTTATGGAAAACGTCATCCTCGTCATTCACCTGATCCTGGCCCTTGGGCTGATCGGGATCGTGCTGTTGCAGCGGTCCGAAGGTGGCGGGCTTGGCATTGGTGGTGGCGGCGGTGGTGGCGTGATGTCGTCGCGCGGGGCGGCCACGGCCCTTGGCAAGCTGACCTGGATCTTCGCCATCGCGTTTCTGTGCACCTCGATCACCCTGACGGTGATTGCCGCGAAAAACTCGGCCGACAGTTCGGTGGTTGATACGCTGGGGATCGAAGCGCCTGTGGCAGATGACGCAGCCGCCCCCGACGCGCCGGTGACGCCGGATGTTTCGGACCTTCTGCCGCCCACCAGCGCAGATGACAGCTTGACCCCGCCGCGCGCGGACTGACACCCACAACACCTTGAGGACGGGCGGATTTCCCGCCCCATCATCTTGCGATCCGGTTGCGCGGGGGACCGGAATCGGTTATGTCTTTAATCCCGTGGACAGCGGATTCGCCGGGGCCTTTTTCATGGCCGTGTGCAGGGTTCGAAAGCCAATATTCAAAGGCGCGATGGCGCCGGTTTCACGGGGGCAGCCTGACGCATGGCACGTTACATTTTCATCACCGGCGGTGTGGTTTCTTCTTTGGGCAAGGGGCTGACGGCAGCGGCTTTGGGTGCGCTGTTGCAGGCGCGCGGCTATTCGGTGCGGATGCGCAAACTTGACCCATACCTGAACGTCGACCCCGGCACGATGAGCCCGTTTGAGCATGGCGAAGTGTTCGTCACCGACGATGGCGCCGAAACGGATCTGGATCTCGGCCACTATGAACGCTTCACCGGGGTGGCAGCACGCGCGACCGATTCCGTTTCCTCGGGGCGCATCTATACCAATGTGCTCGAAAAAGAACGTCGCGGCGATTACCTAGGCAAAACCATTCAGGTGATCCCGCATGTCACCAACGAAATCAAGGACTTCATCGAAATCGGCGACGACGAGGTTGATTTCATGCTGTGTGAAATCGGCGGCACGGTCGGTGACATTGAGGCCCTGCCCTTCTTTGAAGCCATCCGCCAGTTCAGCCAGGAACGCCCGCGCGGTCAGTGTATCTTCATGCATCTCACACTGCTGCCGTTTCTTGCCGCCTCGGGCGAGTTGAAGACCAAGCCGACCCAGCACTCGGTCAAGGAATTACGCTCGATCGGTATCGCGCCCGATGTGCTGGTCTGTCGCGCCGAACATGAGATCCCCGAAAAGGAACGCGGCAAGATCGCGCTGTTCTGTAATGTGCGCCCCGATGCGGTCATTCCGGCCTATGACCTGAAATCGATCTATGAAGCGCCGATGGCGTTCCATAATGTCGGGCTGGATCAGGCGGTGCTGGATGCGTTCCAGATCGCCCCCGCCCCCAAGCCTGACCTGCGCCGCTGGGAAGATGTCGAAGACCGCATTCACAACGCCGAAGGCGAGGTGCGCGTGGCCGTGGTCGGCAAGTATATCCAGCTTGAGGATGCCTATAAGTCGATCAAAGAGGCGTTGATGCATGGCGGCATGGCCAACCGGGTGCGCGTCAAATTGGAATGGGTGGATGCCGAACTGTTCGACAACGAAGACCCCGCGCCCTATCTGGCCGGGTTCCACGCGATCCTTGTGCCCGGCGGGTTCGGCGAACGCGGCACCGAGGGCAAGATCAAGGCGGCGCAGTTTGCCCGTGAACGCAAGATCCCCTATCTGGGCATCTGCCTGGGCATGCAGATGGCCGTCGTGGAAGCCGCGCGCAACGTGGCGGGAATCAAGGACGCCGGGTCCGAGGAATTTGACCACGAGGCCGGAGAAACCCGGTTTACCCCCGTGGTGTATCACCTGAAGGAATGGGTGCAGGGCAACTATCGGGTCAAGCGCAAGGTCTCGGACGACAAGGGCGGTACGATGCGGTTGGGCGCCTATACCGCGACACTGGCCGAAGGGTCCAAGGTCGCCGAGATCTATGGCACCACCACCATCGAAGAACGCCACCGCCACCGCTATGAGGTAGACACCAAGTATCGTGATCAGTTGGAAGATTGCGGTCTGCATTTTTCCGGCATGTCGCCGGATGGTCGCCTGCCCGAAATCGTCGAATGGAAGGACCATCCGTGGTTCATCGGCGTGCAGTTTCACCCGGAACTGAAATCCAAGCCCTTCGACCCGGCCCCCTTGTTTGCCGACTTCGTGCGCGCCGCGAAAGAGATCGAGCGGCTGGTGTGACCAAGGTCTGGGCCATATTTCTGGCCTTGAGCGCAACTCCACTATGGGGTGGTGAAGTTACATCAGTCGATTACACGGAACTGGCCGGGCATTTGCCCGGCCTTGTCGATTTTGAGGGATTCGCAACCCTGCCGGAACCGGGACAACCATTGCCCGGTCTGGTGCGCTTTCACGGCGTGACACTTGGGTCCATGCTTGCCGGACAGACGCGACAAGCCGCCGAGGGTTTCGAGATGCTGACCGGCCATCCGTCGCAACCACTTGCCGCGCAGACGGGCAACAAAGCCGCACCCATCGCGGTGGCATTTCATGCCGGGTTTGGATCTAACGCGGCTTTTCCGATTGGACCCGATGGGTTTGAACGCCTTTCGGGTCGCGGGGAAGGTGCGCTTGCCTTCGTGTTTGAACAGGCAACGCCAGCTTTCGCCATTCGACTGCATGCAGATTATCCCGACCCGCTGGGCACCCGTCCGAAGCCGGGGCGTGTGACATTTTCCTTTTTCGACCAAGCCGGTGACGTGATCGGGCAACACACACTCCTTCCCGACCATGGCGTGAACGAAGTTGGCGTGCTGATCACGCCTGCCGCGCAGGCCATCACCGTGACCCATCGCGACCCGGGCGGCATCGCGGTTGACGACATCCGGTTTTCCATACCCGGTCTGGTCAACTGAGGTGAGCAGTGTGTTTGGTCCTGACAGGGTTGTGACCCGAAGCAGGATTGGCAGGCTGGTATTTCCACAGAATTTCCATAAGTTGGTGGCATGATCCGATCCCTTCTCAGCAAACTCAGCCAACCGACCCCCAGCCCGCTGGGTGATGACGATGCGCGCCTGGCGATTGCCGCGCTGCTGGTGCGGCTGGCACGGTCAGACCACGCCTATGGCGCGACCGAGGTGGACGAAATCACCCGCATCCTGTCCCGTCGCTATGGATTGACGGAAGATGGTGCCGTCGCCCTGCGGCTGGACGCAGAGAAAATCGAGGCCGAAGCCCCCGACACCGTGCGCTTTACCAATGCCGTAAAGGACGGTGTGCCGCTGGACGACCGGATCGCGGTGATCGAAGCGGCTTGGTCCGTCGTGCTGGCCGATGGAGTGCGCACGGCGGAAGAGGATGCGTTGATGCGGATGATCCCGCGCTTTCTTGGCATCACCGACCGCGAAAGCAACGAGGCACGCCTGCGCGCCGCCCGTGCCATGGACGGCACAGCAGACGGCGACCGCATCTGACCTCAGCACGGGCCGTCAACCACAGCGCGTATGACCGGGCGCCACCTGTGCAATCTGCCCCGCCAGACCGTCTATCCGCCCGGATTTACGCGACTTCCCCGCCTTTTCGCCGTTGCATTTCGGATAAATATGCGCCCTACTCCGATGTCACACCACTTGTTCCACAATCAGGTTTCTTGCGTGCCATTCGACACAACGTCCCCAGACCCCGCCACAGCCACGCCTGTGATCGAAATCCGTGACCTTCACAAAAGTTACGGCGCGCTTGAGGTTCTGAAAGGCGTCGATCTGGTGGCCGAACGCGGGCATGTCGTGTCGCTGATCGGGTCCTCGGGGTCAGGGAAATCCACGCTGTTGCGATGTGCGAACCTGCTGGAGGACAGCCAGCAAGGCGACATTCTGTTTGAAGGCGAGCCGATTGCCTGGCGCGGCCATGCGCTGCACCGCCATCCAGCGGACCGTGCCCAGGTCACGCGCATCCGCACCAACCTGTCGATGGTGTTCCAGCAGTTCAACCTGTGGTCCCACATGACCATCCTGCAAAACGTGATGGAAGCGCCCGTCACCGTGCTGGGCCGCGATAAAGCGGAAGTTGAAGAAAAGGCCCGCGCCTATCTGGCTAAGGTCGGGATTGGCGACAAATGCGATGTCTGGCCTGCGCAACTGTCGGGCGGCCAGCAGCAACGCGCCGCCATCGCACGCGCGTTATGCATGGAACCCAAGGCGCTGTTGTTCGACGAACCGACCTCGGCGCTGGACCCTGAACTGGAACAAGAGGTCGTGAAGGTCATCAAGGATCTGGCCGCCGAAGGGCGCACCATGGTGATCGTCACCCATGATATGCGGCTGGCCGCGGATGTGTCGGACCATGTCATTTTTCTGCATCAGGGTCTGATCGAGGAAGAAGGCCCGCCGGATGCGCTCTTTGGATCGCCCAGGAGCGAGCGGCTCAAACAGTTTCTGTCAGCCACCCAACCCGGCTGATTTGAAAAACCAAGAAACCAACACCTAAAGGGAGTTAACTGATGAAAAAGCTGATCCTTTCGACCGCGGCTCTCGCGGTTTCGGCAGGCTTCGCCTTTGCCGACAATCACGGAAAAACCGTGCGGCTTGGCACCGAAGGCGCCTATGCCCCGTGGAACTTCGTGAACGATGCCGGCGAGATTGACGGCTTCGAACGCGAACTGGGCGACGAGCTGTGCAAGCGCGCCGAATTGACCTGTGAATGGGTCAAGAACGAATGGGACACGATCATCCCGAACCTTGTGTCCGGCAACTATGACGCGATCATCGCCGGCATGTCGATCACCGACGAACGCGACGAGGTCATCGACTTCACCCAGCCCTACACCCCGCCAGATCCCTCCGCCTATCTTGCCATGTCGCCGGATGTGGATCTTGAAAACGGCGTGATCGCGGCTCAGGCCACCACCATTCAGGCCGCGTTCGTGGCCGAACAAGGCTGGACCGTGGTCGAGTTTCCGACCCCCGAAGAAACCGTCGCCGCCGTGAAAAGCGGCGAAGCGGACGCGGTTCTGGCCGACAAGAGCTTCCTGGACACCATGGTCGGCTCGGACGGGCTGGTGATGCTGGAGCGGATGGAAGCCATCGGTGGCGGTGTCGGCATGGGCTTCCGCGAAAGTGACGCGGAACTGCGTGACATGTTCGACGCGGCGATCCAGTCGATGAAGGATGATGGAACGCTGAACGAGATGATTGCCAAGTGGGAAGTTTCCTCGCAGTGGTAATCTGAACCTTTGGCCCGCGCGCATCTGCCGTGCGGGCCAATTCTGTGCCTGTTTGATGCACCCAATCCAGCGCATCCTGGCACCCCCAATCGGTAATCGCGATGTTTTCCTATTGCACTGATCCGTCCACGCTTGAGGGCCTGACCTGGCTGAGCTGCTACCTGACCACAGGCAAGCACATGGGCTTCTACCTGTCCTTCGTGACGGTGATCGTGCTTTTGCTGATCACCGCGCCCGTGGCGCTGTTGTTCGGCTTTGCCGGCGCATCCGCTGCGCGATCGCGGTTCCTGCCGCTGAGCCTTCTGGGCAAAACCTATACGGCAATTGTGCGCGGTGTACCCGACATCGCCTTTTTCATGTTTTTCGTCATCGCGCTGGATCAGGCGTTTGAATATCTGCGCCACAAGGTCAAGTGCCCGGACTGGTCGGAACCGGTCCGGCAGGGCAATGACTTCGTGGTGTGCGCGCAGGCCAAACTGCCCCTGTCCACAAGTCCGCAATGGGTGCATGAGACCTATGGGTTTGCGCTGGCGGTTCTGACCTTTTCGATCGTGTTCGGTGCGTTTGCGGCCAACGTGCTTTACGGCGCCATGCGGGCGGTGCCCCGCGCCCAGCTTGAAACCGCCGAGGCTTATGGCATGACCACGCGCCAGACCTTCTGGCGTATCCTTGTGCCGCAAATGTGGATCTATGCGCTGCCCGGCCTGTCGAACCTGTGGATGATCCTTGTGAAGGCCACGCCACTTCTGTTCCTGCTGGGGGTCGAAGACATCGTCTATTGGGCGCGCGAGTTGGGCGGCACCAAGACGGCGCGCTTTTCGGATTATCCGCATGGCAACTGGCACGCGATCTATTTCTTTGGGCTGCTGGTGTTTTACCTGATGCTGACATCGGTCAGCGAACGCATCTTCAAGCGCATCACCCGCCGATTGTCCCACGGACAGGCTACCGCCGCCGGTGAAGCGCTACGAAAGGCTGCCCAATGAGTTGCCTTCAGACCATCCAGGATTACGCCCTGCGCTCCATCGGAATTGGCGAACGGCTGTTGCCGCGCTCTGATTTCACCCTGTGCGAACAGGTGACGCTGATCGGGTCGGGCATGATCTGGAACATCTATTTCGGCCTGATTGCCATTGCGCTTGGGTTCTTTGCGGCCACCGGGATGGCACTGGCGAAGAACAGCCAGAACAAATGGCTGCGCAAACCGGCCGAGTTCTTCATCTATGTCTTTCGCGGTTCGCCCCTGTTTATTCAGATGTTCTTTGCTTATGCGGTCTTTGTGGTGCTGAAACAGAATATGCCGTTCTTTGCCCCCTTCACCTCGGCGTGGCTGGGGGCGACGCTGGTTTTGTTCCTGAACACGACCGCTTACACCGCCGAGATCTTCTATGGCGCGCTGCAATCCATCCCCAAGGGCGATCTTGAGGCGGCAGATGCCTATGGCATCACGGGACGCCCGCGGTTCACCCGGATCGTCTGGCCGTCGATGCTGCGTCTTGCCTGGCCCGCCTATACGAACGAGGCGATCTTTCTGTTTCACGCCACCGCCTTGGTTTTTTTCTCGGGCTTTCCCGTCTGGGGCCAACGCGGCGACGCGCTGTATTACGCCAGCTATTTTGCCGACAAGACGTTCAACCCCTTCGTGCCCTACCCCATTCTGGCCGGGTTCTTCATCCTGTTGACCCTAGTGGTGATCACGATTTTCGGCCAGATCGGAAAGCACCTGAACCGGCATTTGCCGCAAGCGGCCATCCGGCGCCCGAACTTCCTGCGCACCATCATGCGGTGACGGGGCGCCGGGCCTTCGATTTCCCCCCTTGCCCCGACTTGGCGGCTCGTTTAGTGTCCATCTCGTAATTTGATCAAATTCGGTGATTCATGCGGATCGGCATCCTTCAAACCGGCCACTCTCCTGACGAGGTGCGCGATGATCTGGGCGACTATGGCCAGATGTTCACGCGGCTTCTGGACGGGCATGGCTATGACTTCACGATCTACAGCGTGGTGGACAACGAGTTTCCTGATGGTCCAGAGGCGGCGGATGGCTGGCTGATCACCGGCTCCAAGCACGGCGCTTACGAAGACCACGATTGGATCGAACCGCTGGAAGATCTGATCCGCGCGATCCGCGATGCGGACCGGCCCCTGGTCGGTGTATGCTTCGGCCATCAGATCATCGCGCAAGCCCTTGGCGGCAAGGTCGAGAAATTCGACGGTGGCTGGGCGGTGGGGCGTCAGGTCTATGACATGAACGGTGAAAAGATCGCCCTGAACGCATGGCATCAGGATCAGGTGACCGAGCTGCCCGAAGGGGCGCGGGTGTTTGCCTCGAACGATTTCTGCGAGAATGCCGGGCTGATGATCGGTGACAGGATCATGACGATCCAGCCTCATCCGGAGTTTACCACCAAGATGATCGACGCTTTGATCAAATATCGCGGGCGCGGCAATATATCCGAGGACATTCTGTCCGACGCCCAGGACGGGCTGACACAGGCCACAGACGCTGAAGCCTTCGCCAATCAGATGGCTGCAATCCTGAACAAAGGGAACAAGTGATGGACAGTTCAAACCCGGGTCCCAACGCGTGGATGCAAAACCTGCCCGAGGCGGCACAGGCTTATCTTGACGGCAAACGGCTGGACGAGGTCGAATGCATCATTTCCGATCTGCCCGGCATCGCGCGCGGCAAGGCCGTGCCAGCGGGTAAATTCGCCCGACAGGATTATTTCCACCTGCCCGACAGCGTGTTTTACCAGACCATCACCGGGGACTGGGGCGAAGCGGCGGGCGATGAAGGGTTCATCGAACGTGACATGACGCTGGTGCCGGACATGTCCACCGCTACCGCAGCCCCTTGGACGGGCGACTGGACGCTACAGGTGATTCATGATGCGTTTGACCGCAAGCAAAACCCGATCCCCTTCAGCCCGCGCAACGTGCTGCGGCGCGTGGTCGATTTGTATCACGCCCAAGGGTGGGAACCGATTGTCGCGCCTGAAATGGAATTCTATCTGGTCGCGCGCAACATAGACCCGGCTGAGAAGATCAAACCGATGATGGGCCGCTCGGGCCGCCCGGCGGCGGCGCGTCAGGCCTATTCAATGACGGCTGTCGATGAGTTTGGCCCCGTCATTGACGACATTTATGATTTCGCCGAAGCGCAGGGGTTCGAGATTGACGGCATCACCCAGGAAGGCGGTGCAGGTCAGTTGGAAATCAACCTGATCCACGGCGAACCGATTAAGCTGGCGGACGAGGTGTTTTACTTCAAACGTCTGATCCGCGAAGCCGCCCTGCGCCATGATTGTTTCGCCACCTTCATGGCAAAACCGATTGCCGAGGAACCGGGATCGGCGATGCACATTCACCATTCGGTGCTGGACCGCAAGACCGGTGAAAACATCTTTGCCGGCCCACAAGGCGGCGACACGGACGCGTTCTTCCATTTCATCGCCGGAATGCAGAACCACCTGCCCAGCGCGGTCGCGGTGCTGGCGCCTTACGTGAACAGCTATCGCCGTTATGTGAAAGACAACGCCGCCCCCATCAATCTGGAATGGGGTCGTGACAACCGCACGACGGGCATCCGCGTGCCGCTGTCGTCACCCAAGGCGCGGCGGGTGGAAAACCGCATCGCAGGCATGGATTGCAACCCTTACCTTGGGATCGCGGCCAGCTTGGCTGCGGGTTACCTCGGCCTAATGGAAGAAAAGCGCCCGACCCCCCAGTATCGCGGTGACGCTTATGAGGGCGAAGAGGATATTCCCCGCGATCTGGGCTACGCGCTGGAACTGTTTGACGAAGCCAAAAGCCTGCACGACGTGCTGGGGCCGGAATTCGCGCGCGTCTATTCCATTGTGAAACACACGGAATACAACGAGTTCCTGCAAGTCATCAGCCCGTGGGAGCGTGAGCACCTGCTGCTGAACGTTTAGGACAACGCCCACAGGCCTCTCGTCGATCTGTGGTCGGCAGAAGGATGTGCATGCCGTCGGTCTGACAACATTCCTCTGGTTTTTTGGGGGCGGGTCATTTACGGATTCTCCGAAGAAGAGTTTCGGCATATCGAAACACGCCGATTCTCGCCCCTATGAGCAGGAGCCGGTTTTGACCCTTGCCCCCAACGTCTATGACGCCGAACCCATCCCCGAAACTGCCCGCGCCGAGATTGACCGGCTGTTGCAATCGGGCGACCTGTTTCGCTACACCGCGCCCGAAGATGCCCCGGTCAGCCTGCTGGAAGCCGAATTTGCCGAGTTGATAGGCGCGAAATACGCGTTGGCCGTGGCCAGTTGCTCAGCGGCGCTGTTTCTGTCGCTGAAGGCGCTGGATCTGCCGCGCGACGCCAAGGTGCTGATCCCCGCCTTCACCTTCGCCGCCGTGCCCAGCTCGGTCGTACATGCGGACTGCCAGCCGGTGCTGGTCGAGGTCAAAGACAACTACCGCATCGACATGGATGATTTCGCCGCCAAGCTGACAAGCGACGTGAAGGCCGTGATCATCAGCCACATGCGCGGACACACGTCTGACATGGATGCGATCATGGCGCTGTGCGATGCAGCCGGCGTTCCGGTGATCGAAGACGCCGCCCATTCGCTGGGCACCCTGTGGCACGGGCACAAGATCGGGACGATCGGCAAGATCGGCTGTTTCTCGTTTCAGTCCTACAAGATGCTGAACGCGGGTGAAGGCGGGATTCTGATCACCGACGATGCCGATGTGATTGCCCGCGCCGTGATCATGTCGGGCGCCTATGAGCACAACTGGAAAAAGCACAAAGGCCCGCGCGGCGACAACACATCGACGCTGCAAGATGCGTTTGCGCGCTGGCAGAACCAATTGCCGCTTTACAACACGCGGCTGTCGAACCTGTCGGCGGCGGTGATCCGGCCGCAACTGGGCGAATTACAGCGGCGGGTCACGGACGGGTTGAGGAACCATGATTATGTGGCTGAAAAGCTGAACAAAAGCCCTTGGATCGACGTGCCTGCCCCGCTGGCACCTGAAACCCGCGCACCCGATTCGATCCAGTTCAACCTTGTCGGCATGAGCGACGACGACACCCGCGCCTTTCAGGACGCCGCAAAGCAACGGGGCGTCTCGGTGCAGGTCTTCGGGATGAGCACCGACAACGCGCGTGCTTTCTGGAACTGGCAGTTCATCGGCGATCAGGGGCCGCTGCCGCAGACCCGCGACATGCTGATGCGCGCCTGTGACACGCGCCTGCCCGTTCGCCTGCAAAAGCCGGATCTGGACTTCATCGCCGATGCACTGGTTGCGGCGGTGGCGGATGTCAAAGCGCCGTCGGCAGGGACCAACGCTGCCTGAACCACGCGCGCGAACGCTACATCACAACCAGCTTGTCGCAAAGCCACGGATAGGACGTCGCGGCGGGATCCACGACCATCTCGGTCAGGATCCTGCGCGCCCGATCTGCCATGTCCTGGGGCAGCTTGCCCAACACCCCCTCGCGGGCGGTCAGGTTGATGCGGCGGCTGATCGGGGCGAAGGGCAGCTTCATCAGCGCGGTCCGGGCGCGGAACCGCTGCGCATGGAAATAGCCCAGTGGCGTAATGATCGTCCAACCCGCGCCTGCCGCCACCATCGCCATGATCGCGTGGTAACTGTCCAGTTCGAACCGGTTGTTCAGGTGGATGTTCTGACGTGCCAGATGATCCGAAATCACCCGCCCCATGTGATGGCGTGCGGTGTATTGAACCAACGGCAGATCCCGCAGGGTTTGGGCGGGGTCGTCTGCGCCGCTGACGCCCTTTGGCACGGCAGCGACGAACGGCTCTTCCATCAATGCATGCACCTCCATCCAATCCGCCGACGCCCCGGTGTCGGCGGCGATGATCACGTCCAGCGCGCGGGCGTCCAACTGGTCATGCAGCCGGTGTGACGCGCCCGTTTCCAATAGAAACCGCGTGGAGGGCATGTCGCCAGCAAGCTCGGACAGAAGGCGCGGCGTCACATCGGCGTCGAAATCTTCGATCATCCCCAGACGCAGGCGGGACAGTTGCGACATCGCCCCCAGCGCCAGTTCGGCGCGCGCCTGTTCGGCTTCGTTCAGGATGGCTTGCGCGCGCTTCAAAAACAGCGCCCCGGCGGGGGTCAGATCCATCGGACGGGCCGACCGGTCCAGCAAGGTTGCACCAAGTGCCGCTTCGAGATTGGTCAGTTGCTGACTGACCGAGGACGGGCTCGCCCCCAGCCTGCGCGCCGCGACCGAGATCGAGCGTTCATCGGCGGCGGCGACGAAGACCTCGACCCCCCACAGGGTGATGCGCCCGGTTGTTTCGACCATTCCCCACTCCTTTGTCGGGAAAGCTAGGGACTTTGGGCGCGGCGGGCAACAGGCTTGACCTCAGCGGGTCCATAACCGGTCACCTGCCTGGGCGCGCGCGGTCTTGAGGCGAAAGCCACCCGCCGCGTCCGGCCATAGCGCCACCGCCCCCGTATCAGACAGCGTCGCGCGGTCCAGAACGGTGCAGCCGGGGGGCCGGGGCGTGGTCCGCTTGCCCGACAACACCACCAGATCCGCCGCCGCACAGGCATCGGCCAATCGATCCCCTGCCCCGCGCCCAGTCAGATGGATCAGCGTGGCACCCGAAACCTCGGCCCGCATCCGGCCCTTGGCGCCGGTGAAGCCCGCACGCGCGAACGCGGTTTCCTGATCTGCCGGGTCGCCGTCATTTTCCAGCCATGACAGCGCGGCAAAACCTTCGCCGCGCGGTTTGGACAGGGCGCGGCCCTCGGTCGTCATCACACCGACCAGCCCGCCCGTGGCGCTGATCAGAACCGGGGGGCGCGTGACCTGCATCCACATCAGCCCCGCCAGAACAAACGGCCCCAGTGCCAGCCAACGGGCGTGCGCCCTGAGAAGCGTTGCGAAGATGCCGCCAATCGCCACCAGCGGCAGCACCATATCAGGTGGGGCGGGCACCTGACCGGTTGCGCCGTCCAGCGACGACACCACGCGCGCCACCCCGATGATCCAGTCAATCGCTGGCCCCATCAGCTTCAAGGGCAGCCAGCCCAGCCCGATCGGGGACAACACCGCTGCCAGCACCGCCAGCGGCATGATCAGAGCCCCCATGACCGGCACGGACAGCAGGTTCGCTGCCAGGCCATAATGGCTGATCTGGTTGAAATGCGCAGCCCCGATGGGTGCGGTCGCCAGCCCCGCCACGAAGGATGAGATGACGACCGCCAGAACCGGCCGTGCCCATTTCGGCGCGCGCCATGCGCCGTCATTGCGCGTCCTGTCGCGCAACCAGCCGAACACCGCAACCAGCGCCGTGGTCGCGGCAAAGGACATCTGGAACCCCGGCTCGACCAACGCCTCGGGATGCAGGGTCAAGACAATCACCGCCGCCATGGCGACCGCGCGCAAAGATAGCGCGCGGCGATCGAACAGGATGGCGACGAACATGGTCGCAACCATGATAAAGGCGCGTTCTGTTGCGATATTGCCGCCTGACAGCGCCAGATAGAATGCGCCCGAGAGAATGGCTGCGCAAGCCGCCAGTTTTTTGATGGGATAGCGAAGGGCGACACTTTGCCAAAGGCTTAGCCCCATGCGCATGGCCTGAAAGATGAAGCCTGTCAGAAGCCCCATATGCAGCCCAGAAATCGCAAGAAGGTGGGCAAGGTTTGAGGCCCTGAGCGCGTCGATCGTGTCGCGGCTCATCGCAGATCGGTCGCCGGTGGTGATGGCGGCGGCAAAGGCGCCGGTTTCGCCCGGCAGAACCCGTTGCACCCAGGCTCCGATGGCCTGTCGCATCCGCCCGACCGCAAGGGCGAACCCCGGTTCGGGCGGGGCCAGCAACAGGGCAGGCACGCGGGTGTATCCCACCGCGCCGATGCCGCGAAACCACGCCATGCGTTGGAAATCGAAGCCCCCCGGTTCGACCGCACCGTTTGGGCCGGAAAGATGCGCGGTCAGCGCGATACGCTGACCGATGGCGGGCGCAAGAAAGCGTTGATCGCCATGCAGCGACACGCGCACAGTGGTGGCGCGGTTGCGCGGACCCACATCATCCAGCCGCACCTGATCCAGTGTCAGGCGCACCGCGTCGGATTGCGAGCGGTCGATCTTGACGATCCGCCCCTCGACCGGGCCGTAATACCGAAACCCAAGCACGGGCTGGCCCACCAGATGCGCCCGCGCCCCGGCCAGACAGACCCCGGTTGCGACCAGTGCCACACCGATTGCCACCGGTCCGATTCCCCAGGGCCAGAGCCTTGCAATCGTCAGGCAAGCAAGGATCGCGAGTACCAAACCCGCATAGACGGTCATCGTCGGTTCGCGGCTCACGCCGAAATACAGGCCAATGCCCGTTCCCAGAAACAACGGTGCCCAGTGCAGCAGACGACCGCGTTCTTCTTCGATACGGGTCAGGAAGGTTTGGACCAGCACCCTTGTTCACAGCCTCCCTTTTGCGTAAAGCCTGTCGGGACACGCACGGGCCTGCGGTTTGACCGCATAATCAGCCCGTTCGGGGTGTCAATGCGCGCCGCGCGTGTTGAGACCTGAGTAACGCCCGTATGGTTTCCAAAAGGTTAACGTCCCATGAGCACCGATCAGATCGTCACCCGCTTCGCCCCCTCGCCCACCGGTTATCTGCATATCGGGGGCGCGCGCACCGCGCTGTTCAACTGGCTGTATGCCCGTGGTCGTGGCGGGAAATTCCTGCTGAGGATCGAGGATACCGATCGCGCCCGGTCAACGCCTGAGGCAACCGAGGCGATCCTGAAAGGTCTGGACTGGCTGGGGCTGGACCATGACGGTGACGTGATCAGCCAGTTCGACCGTGCCGACCGTCACGCCGAAGTGGCGCATCAGATGCTGGCAAACGGTCATGCCTATAAATGTTTCGCAACGCAGGACGAGATCCAGACCTTTCGCGACACGGCCCGCGCCGAAGGCAAATCGACGCTGTATCAAAGCCCGTGGCGCGATGCCGACCCGGCGACCCACCCGGATGCGCCTTACGTCGTGCGCCTGAAGGCCCCACGCGAGGGCGTGACCGTGATCCGCGATCAGGTGCAGGGCGACGTGACGATCCGCAATGACCAGCTGGACGATATGATCTGCCTGCGATCTGACGGCACGCCCACCTATATGCTGGCCGTGGTCGTTGACGATCACGACATGGGCGTGACCCACGCGATCCGGGGTGACGACCACCTGAACAACGCCGCGCGTCAGCAGCTTGTTTACGAGGCGATGGGCTGGGACGTGCCGGTCTGGGCGCATATCCCGCTGATCCACGGCCCTGATGGCAAGAAACTGTCGAAACGCCACGGCGCGCTGGGGGTCGAGGAATATCAGGCCATGGGCTATCCCGCCCGCGCGATGCGCAACTATCTGGCGCGTCTTGGGTGGAGCCACGGGAATGATGAGTTCTTCACCGACGAACAGGCGCTGGCGTGGTTCGACCTGAAGGGAATTGGCAAAAGCCCCGCGCGGTTCGACTTCAAGAAGCTCGACAACCTATCGGGGCAACACCTGGCAGTGATGGACGATGACGAGGTGCTGGCCGAGTTGGACGCCTTTCTGGCCGCAACCGGGCAAAACCCTTTGCAGTCGCAGCAACGTCAACTTTTATCCGATGCCATGCCCGTTCTGAAGACAGGGGCGAAGACATTCCCGCAACTTCTTGAAAAGGCAGCATTTGCAACCACCAGCCGCCCCATCGAACCGGACGAAAAATCCGCGAAATCCCTTGATGAAGTATCCCGTGGTATACTGAAAGAATTGACGCCGCAGCTGCAAAATGCTAGCTGGGATCGCGACACGCTGGAAGGGATCCTGAACGGGTTGGCCGAAGCGCACGGGACAAAATTTGGCAAACTGGCTGCGCCTCTAAGGGCAGCTCTTGCCGGCCGCGCCGTAACCCCCAGCGTTTTCGACATGATGCTTGTGCTTGGACGTGACGAAACCGTTGCCCGCCTGAAGGACGCAAGCGCATAGAATAGACAAACCGCGACCGATCCGTCCGGGATCGGCGCGACAGGATACGAACACGAAGGGATATACAAAATGGCCAAACCAACCGGAACAGCGAAGCTCACTTTTGGTGACAAAGAGCTTGAGCTACCGATCTATTCGCCCACGGCAGGGCCTGACGTGATCGACATCCGCAAGCTTTATGCAAAAGGCGACGTGTTCACCTACGATCCTGGCTTCACCTCGACCGCCAGCTGCGATTCGACCATCACCTTCATCGACGGCGACAAGGGCGAGCTGCTGTATCGCGGCTATCCCATCGACCAGTTGGCCGAGAAATCGCATTACCTCGAAGTGTGTTATCTGCTTCTCTATGGTGAGCTGCCAACTGCAACTGAACTGACCGATTTTGAAAGCCGCGTCACCAATCACACGATGGTGCACGAGCAGATGAACAAATTCTTCTCGGGTTTCCGCCGCGACGCGCACCCGATGGCCATCATCACCGGCGTGGTTGGGGCGATGTCTGCATTCTATCACGACTCGACCGATGTGAATGACCCCTGGCAGCGCGAAGTGGCGGCGATCCGCATGATCGCCAAGCTGCCGACCATCTGCGCCATGGCCTACAAATACTCGATCGGTCAGCCTTTCGTGTATCCGAAGAACGATCTGGACTATGCCTCGAACTTCCTGCGCATGTGCTTTGCCGTGCCGTGCGAGGAATACGAGGTCAGCCCGATCCTGTCGAAAGCGATGGACCGTATCTTTACACTGCATGCCGATCACGAACAGAACGCCTCGACCTCGACGGTGCGTCTGGCAGGATCATCGGGTGCCAATCCGTTCGCCTGTATCGCAGCCGGTATCGCCTGCCTGTGGGGCCCGGCCCATGGCGGCGCCAATCAGGCCTGCCTTGAAATGCTGCGTGAAATCGGCACTGTTGACAAGATTCCTGAATATATTGACCGCGCCAAGGACAAGGACGATCCGTTCCGCCTGATGGGGTTCGGGCACCGCGTCTACAAGAACTTCGACCCGCGCGCCAAGGTCATGAAGGAAAGCGCCGACGAAGTGCTGGGCCTGCTGGGCATCGAAAACAACGAAACCCTGAAGGTCGCCAAGGAGCTGGAGCGCATCGCGCTGGAAGATCCCTATTTCGTCGAGAAGAAGCTGTATCCGAATGTCGATTTCTATTCGGGCATCATTCTTGAAGCCATGGGCTTCCCCACCTCGATGTTCACCCCGATCTTCGCCTTGTCTCGCACTGTCGGCTGGATTTCGCAGTGGAAGGAAATGCTGGGCGATCCGGGTCAGAAAATCGGCCGTCCGCGCCAGTTGTATCTGGGGGAAACCATGCGCGATTATGTTGACGTCGCAAAACGCTAAGACCAGATAACCAGAGAAAAGCCGCCGAAACCAGGCGGCTTTTTTTGTTTTGCTGGCTCAGGCAGAGCGACGGGCTAGTCTGTTTCCCGAAGGGGGGTTGGCATGTCTCAGTATATCTCGGGAAAATGTCTGTGCGGCGCGTGTCAGTTCGACTATACCGGCGAAATCCGGTTCACCTTTCAATGCTACTGCCGTGATTGCCAGCACGTCACAGGGGCAGGTCACGCCCCGCAGTTGATTGTGGATCGCAACAGGCTGATGACCAAGGGGCCGACCAAAACCTATCGTCAGAGGGCTGATTCCGGCTCGATGCTGGAATTCATATTCTGCCGGGACTGCGGATCACCCCTGCTCAAGGCCACAACACGAATGCCCGACAGCATTGCCATATACGCAGGCGCACTGGATGATCCGTCCTTGTATCAACGCGGCGAAGATGTGTTCGAGAGCGGGCGGCAATCCTGGGACCACGGCTGATCCCCCCACCGTCAAGGGATGCATCTGTGAAACTTCAGGCCTTTTTTTCAAGCCGCGGCAGTGTCTGCGCACTGGTTGCTCGGGGCAGCAACTAAGCGTGTATTACCGATTGCGATGTCAAACACTTACGCGCCGATACCCGAGACAGTGCGTCGTTGGTGATGGGACGTGGAGGGCGGAATTACCGCAGCCGTGAAGAGCGTTTACCGACCTTCGTATTTCGGGCTGCGTTTCTCAAGGAACGCCAGCACGCCTTCCTTGAAATCACGCGAGTTTCCGCATTCTCCCTGCAACTTCGCCTCCAGCGCCAGTTGCTCGTCCAGCGTGTTGCTCATCGAGGCGCGCAGGGCTTTCTTGATGTTGCGATAGGACAGGGTCGGCCCTTTCGCCAGTTGCTCGGCCCGTTTGCGCCAGGTGTCGGCAAAATCGTCATCCGCGACGCATTCCCAGATCAGCCCCAAATCAGCTGCGTCGCGCGCGGACATCTTTTCCGCAAAGAGCGCCGCCCCCATCGCTTTGGCAAACCCCATCTGACGCGGCATCCAATAGGTGCCGCCAGCATCGGGGATCAGGCCGATGCGGGAAAAGGCTTGCATGAAAAACGCGCTTTGCGCAGCAATGACCACATCCGCCGCCAACGCGATGTTCGCCCCGGCCCCAGCCGCTGCGCCGTTGACCGCCGAGATGGTGGGAATGGGGCAGGTATAGATTGCCTGAAGCAGCGGTTCATATTCATCGCGCAAGGTGCGTTCCAGATCGACATGGGCGGCATTGGCCCGGTCGCCCAGATCCTGGCCCGAACAAAACGCCCGCCCGGCGCCGGTGATGACCAGCGCCCGCGCGGTTTGACCCGCCTCTTTCACCGCGTGGGTTATTTCGGCCCGCATCTGCGTGTTCAGGGCGTTCATCACGTCGGCGCGGTTCAGGGTCAGCACTGCCAGATCGTCGGTAACGTCCAGCGTGATCGTTTCATAGTTCATTCGGTCCTCCCGCAAATTTCGGGTAGCTTACCCGACCATACGGTCAGGTAAAGATGGACGCCCCGTCACGCCAGTGAAAAACAGTGTGTTGAAACCGGGTCAAGCGCCGGAACAGATTTGCCTAGCTGTCTTTCAAAAGTTCTTTCAATCGCGCCTCTTCGTCCGAAGACAGGGCCACAGCCCCTTCCCGGGCCTGCGACCGGCGGCGCAGATACAGCGCACCTGATATCAGCGCGATCAGAAACAGCGCAGGGCCAGCCGCCCACAGGATCACGTTCGCACCGCTTGTGTTGGGTTTCATCAGAACATATTCACCATAGCGTTCGACGATGAAATCCACGACCTCTTCATTGCTATCCCCATCCACCAGACGTTCGCGCACCAAAAGGCGCAGGTCACGCGCAATCGCAGCGTTGCTTTCGTCGATATTCTCGCCCCGGCACACCACACATCTGAGGTTCGCCGAAATGTCGCGCGCGCGCTGTTCAAGCTCCGGATCGCTGAGCACTTCATCAGGATTGACCGCCATCGCCGGGCTGGCGACCAACGCCAGCGACAGAAGCGCGGTTAGAATTGTCTTTCTCATTCTGCGGGTACCCCCTGCATGCGCGACTTCCCTGCCCCAGCAGCCACGCGGAAGCGACGGTCCGTCAGGCTGAGCAACCCGCCCAGCGACATGATGATGGTGCCGGCCCAGATCCAGTTCGCGAAGGGTTTGATGAAGGTCCGCACGGCCCAGGCGCCACCTTGCTGCGGATCCCCGATCACGACATAGATGTCGCGCCAGAAGCCGTTGGCAATCGCGGCCTCGGTGGTCGGCATGGCCTGCACCGGATAGACACGCTTTTCGGGGTAAAGCGTCGTGGTCGCACCGCCGTCACTCACCACGCGAATCTCGGCCATTGTGGACATATAGTTCGGCCCCTGCTCTTGTGTCACATCCATCAGCGTAACCTCGTAATTAGCGACGGTGAAGGTTTGACCGACCTCGGCCACGCGAATGTCCTCAATGCTCCAGGCCATCAGGCCCGAGATGCCCATGACGGTGATGCCGAAGCCCGCATGGGCGGCCAACTTGCCCCAGTCGGATCGCGGCAAACGCGTCAGCCGCGACAACCGGTTCGACACCGAACCACGCCCGGTGCGGCTGGCGATATCCACCACGGCCCCGGCCACCAGCCAGGTGCCCAGGAACATACCAATCGGGCCAAGGGCGGTCTTGCCCGTTTGCATTGCCCAGACCAGTGCGCCAACCGCCACCGCAAGGGAAAAGGCGGGTGCAAGCTGCTTGATCACGCGGCCCAACTTGGCGCGTTTCCATGGCAGCATCGCGCCCACCGGCAGGATCAGCGCCAGCACCACCATGAAGGGGGTGAAGGCCGCCTCGAAAAACGGGGCGCCGACGGAAATCTTGCGCCCGAAAATCTCGCCGATCAGCGGCCAGATCGTGCCGACAAACACCACGAAGGAGGACACCGCCAGCAGGATGTTGTTGGCCACCAACGCGCTTTCGCGGCTGACAAATCCGAACACGCCGCGCGCTTCCATCGAGCTGGCGCGGGCGGCAAACAGGGTCAGCGCGCCCCCTGTAAAGACCGCCAGGATCATCAGGATGAAGACGCCGCGTTCGGGGTCGGTGGCAAAGGCATGGACCGACGTGATGACCCCAGAGCGCACGATGAACGTGCCGATCAGCGAGAAGCCGAACGCCAGGATCGCCAGAAGGATCGTCCAGCTTTTCAGGCTTTCACGCTTTTCCACCACGATCGCCGAATGCAAAAGCGCGGCGGCAAAAAGCCATGGCATGAAGGACGCGTTTTCCACCGGATCCCAGAACCAGAACCCGCCCCAGCCCAGCTCGTAATACGCCCACCAACTGCCCAGCGCGATCCCGATGGTCAGGAAGATCCAGGCCGCCAGCGTCCAGGGCCGCACCCAGCGGCCCCAGGCTGCATCAATCCGGCCTTCGATCAGGGCGGCAACTGCGAAGGAAAATGCCATCGAAAGCCCCACATAGCCCAGATACAGGAAGGGCGGGTGAAAGGCCAAACCGGGGTCTTGCAGAAGCGGGTTCAGGTCGCGCCCATCAAACGGCGGCTGCGCGATGCGGATGAACGGGTTCGAGGTGAACAGGACAAAGCCCAGAAACGCCACCGCGATCGAGCTTTGCACCGCCAGCACGCGGGCTTTCAGCCGTTGCGGCAGGTTGCCTCCGAACCATGCAGCCATCGCGCCAAACAGCGACACGATCAGCACCCACAGCAGCATCGAGCCCTCGTGGTTGCCCCACACGCCCGACACTTTGTACAGCATCGGCTTGGCCGAATGCGAGTTCAGCGTGACCAGTTGCACCGAGAAGTCCGAAGTGACGAACGCATAGGTCAGCGCCAGGAAGGACGCCAGCACCAGCAGAAACTGGATCGTTGCTGCCGGCACAGCCAGATCCATCCAACCCCGCCAGCCCTTATGTGCCCCAACCAGCGGCACGATCATCTGCACGACCGCCACGCCCAGCGCCAGGATCAGCGCAAAATGTCCAAGTTCCGTTATCATGTTCGCGACCATTCCGTAATTATGGTGGCGATCATAAACGGAGTCGCGGGTGGGGCCTAGCCCTCTGCGGCGTCAGGTCACGCCATTGTGGTCACGATACAGCCAGAAAAATCATCGTCGAGGCGATCACCGCCGCCAGCACCGGCCATAGGAAGGTGGTGCCATGGCAGCCGAACGAGCGATGGATGACGCTGAAATGCAGAAGCGCGCCGGACAGATACAGGGCCAGCGGCACGAAATGCGCGCCGTTCTGCGACATGATCGCCGGTTCGCCAGTCAGGGCAAAGATCCACCACCATCCCAGCACCAGACTGGCGCCGGACCAGCTATAGGCCATGCCCAGCGCCAATGGCGTTGCGCGCTGCACGTAAAGCCACAGGAATGTCAGCGAAATCATCAGCCCCATTAGGGTGATCGCGCCATATCCGATCTGATACATCGCATCATAGCCTGCCAGCAGATAGCCAAGCTGCAACACCACAGCCAATCCCATCATCAAACCGAATGCCTGTTTCATTTCTGCAAGACCTCTCGCACAACGGCGTCCAGTTCGGCCGCTGCGTGTTCGTTTTGTTCAATTGACCGTTGAAACCGTGACCCCACCAGGATGGACCACAACCGGCATCTGAGTTGCCAGAGTACCCCCCTCATCCGCCCCGCCCCCCGGCGGCTGGCAGGCGCTCGCGAATGATCGTGGTAATCTCGATCAGGATCGAGGAGTTCTTGTCCAGAACCGCGCGTGTCGCCTGATCTTTCTGCAAGTCGCGGTAAAGAAGGTAAAACACCAGCAGCACCCATGGTCCGTGCTCAGCGACCAGGTTCAACAGCATGTCATTGGCCACGCGACACCTCGTGCCAGTCGGCCAGTGCAGCGTTGTCCGTGGTGTCAACGCCCGCCATGTCGCGATGCCGGTGGATCGTGCCGTCTGCCTCGGGCAACGCAGGCTTGAAAACCGGCCGCGTCGGATGCGCGCCCAGATCACGCATGAGCGTTGCGGCAATCGCGCGCTGAAACTCCTGTCCTTTGACCTGATAGCGCGCTCCGAAATAGAAGCTGACCACCACCCCCATCAACCACCACAACGGCTCGGGCACGACCGAAATGCCCTGCATTCGCGCGGCAAACCAGTCGGGGTTGATCATCGCGGCGACAAAGAGGGCCAGTGTCGACAGCGCCAGGGCGGGCCGCGGCACCCGATTTATACCATCCATGAAACGATTGAAGCGCCCGCCATGTGTCGCCAGGAACTCGGCCCGAAACGCCTCGATCGCGGCTTGTTGCAGATCATTGTCGCGGATCGCCGCAGCTTCGGTGTTTTCACGAAACACTTCTGCCGTGTCGCGCAGGATGTTTCCCCCGCGCCCGAACAAAAGCGTAAAGACATTCCCAATCAGCCCCATGCGGCGGTCCTTTCACGGTGTTCCTTGTCAGAGAGGTGATATCTGGCCGACAGAAATTCCTCGGCGCGGGTGATCCACCCGCCCTTTCCGCCATTCCGGCGGCGGGCATATTTTCGCGAGGCCGGTCGGCGGTCCGCCAGCCGGTAGTAGTAGTTGCGCCGTTCGATTCCATAAGCATCGACCAGATGGTCGGGGGCACGGCGGATCGCGTCGCGGGCAATGCCCAACGTCTGCGGGCCAAGCACCCCGTCCACCGACAGCTCGTATCCCATCTTGCGAAACAGCTCTTGCAGCAGGCGCACCGCATTGCTGCCGGCATTCACATACATATCGAAAACCGAGGCTTGCAACGGCGTCGGAAGGTTGTCCAGTCTGGGCTTGCGAAAATAATGTCTCAGAAAAATGTCGCGGGCCTGCTCGCGGGTCAGCCGCCTGACATCGCCCGCCGTGATGCGCCCGTCCTGGTCCAGATCCAGACCTAGCCTGCGCATGGTGTGAATGGTCACGCCATATTTGGTCGCGCCGCCCGGATCGTCCGGGTCGTTCACATACCCGCCTTCGCGAGCAACAATTTCGGTTGCTATCTGTTCAACGCTTTTCATCCAGACCTGACCCCGCATAAGGAATACGGGGCACAGGCTGGTTAAGAAGCGTTAAGAAACCTCAAATCAAGAGGTCGGCTCGACATACACGCCGCTTTCCTTGAGGCTGTCCAGAACCTCTTTCGGCATGTAGTCCTCGTCGTGTTTGGCAAGAATTTCCGTGGCTTGGAACGTGCCGTCCACATAAGTTCCGGTTCCGATCATGCCCTGGTTTTCGCCAAACAGGTCCGGCAACACCCCGCTATAGGCAACGGGCACGACCGCTGCACCATCGGTCACGGAAAAGGTGATCGTTTCCCCCTGACCGCGCGTCAGGGTGCCATCGGCAACCAAACCGCCCATGCGAAACACCTCGTTCTCGCTGGGTGGTTCGGCCAGCACCTCGGTCGGGGACCGGTAATAGTTGATCCCGTCCTTCAGTGCATATCCGATCAACCCGGTCGAAATCGCAAGCGCGACGAAGGCCAGAACGATGATCTGGATCCGTCGTGTTTTCTTCAGACTTTTCAAACCAGCCATAAGTGGCTCCTTTTCAAATCCTTACGGAAAGACCGGCGGCAGCAGCAGCCCGGTCGTTTCATCCTCGCCCAGCATCAGGTTGGCGTTCTGCATCGCCTGACCGGACGATCCCTTGCACAGGTTGTCCAGCGCAGACACGACCAGAGCACGCCCCGGCACCCGGTCGCCGACCACGCCAAGATGGCATTGGTTCGACCCCGTCACATGCCCCATACCCGGCAGTTGGCCTTTCGGTAGCACGGTCACGAACGGCTCGTCTTGATATTGCTCAAACAGGGCTGCATGAATTTTATCCGCATCCCCCTCCACATAGCAATCGGCCAGAATGCCACGGTTCACCGGCACCAGATGCGGAGTGAACATGATCTGCACGGGGCGCCCCGCCAGCTTCAAGAATTCCTGGTCGAACTCGCCCAGATGCCGGTGTTTTCCACCTTGTGCATAGCCCTGCACATCGGTCGCGCGTTCGGCAAACAGCATGTTTTCCTTCAACGACCGCCCGGCCCCCGAGATACCGTTTTTCAGGTCGCATATGATCCGGTCAAGGTCGATCAACCCGGCCGAGATCAGAGGGCGCAGCGCATATTGCACCGTCGCCGCGTTGCAGCCCGTACCCGCCACCAGCCGTGCCGTGCGGATATCGTCGCGATAGAACTCGGTCAGGCCATAGACGGCGGTCTTCTGCAATTCGGTCGCCACATGGGGGGCACCATACCACTTCTCATATTCTGCCGGGTCGCGCAGCCGGAAATCGGCGCCCAGATCGACGACCTTCACACTGTCAGGCAAATCGCGCACCAGAGCCTGGCTCAACCCATGTGGCAGGGCGGCGAAGGCCAGATCGACATTGGCAAAGTCGATCTTATCCATCGTCACCAGCTTGGGCAGGTCGAGGTGGCGCAGATGCGGATAGACTTCCGCCATATCCATGCCAGCCTTGCGATCGGCAGACAGGGCGACGATCTCCATCGTCGGATGGGTGGCGATCAGCCGGACAAGCTCAGCGCCGGTATAACCGGACGCGCCAAGAATAGCGATTTTGTGGGTCATTCAGACCTCCTGCGGGTTCGTCGAAAGATGTAGTGTTTTTGTCAGGCCGCTTCAATCAGGCCGCGTCAAACGTGATCTTTCGTCGCAGAAACTGGGTCGCGCTGTTGGACACACGCTGCGGGTCACCCGTGGTCAGGAATTTTGATCCCGTGCCCGCCCCGCGCATGTCAGGGTGGCGGTCCAGATAATGGGCCAGGCTGTCGGCAACCAGATTGGCCTGACTGTAAACCCGCACATCCTCGCCCAGCGCGCTTTGAAACACCTCGGCCATCAGGGGATAATGGGTGCAGCCCAGAATGGCCGCTTCGGGCTTGGGCATTTTACGCTTCAAGGCATCCACGTGGCTGCGCACCAGCGCCTCGGCCAAAATCATGTCGCCTTCTTCGATCGCATCGACCACACCGCCACAGGCTTGCGCCTCGACGTCCACACCGATGGCACGAAAGGCCAGTTCCCGCTGGAACGCCCGGCTCGACACGGTGGCCGGCGTGGCGAAGAGTGCCACATGCTTTACCGCCACTTCACGCGGGGGCGAGTTGTCGCCCCAATCCCGTTCGGTCAGCGCCTCGATCAGCGGCACGAACACGCCCAGCACACGCTTGTCGCCCGGCACCCAGCTTTCCTGCATCCGGCGAAGGGCGGCGGCCGAGGCCGTGTTACACGCCAGGATGACCAAATCGCATCCCTGATCCCACAGGGCTTGAACGGCCGTCGTGGTCAACTGGTAAATGTCATCGGCATCGCGCACGCCATAGGGCGCATGGGCGCTGTCCGCGTAATAGACGAAATCCACATCCGGCAGGCGTTTTGCCACGGCGTCCAGCACCGTCAACCCACCAAGTCCTGAATCGAATACCCCAACTGCCATGTTCTATGGTCCTGTCCGTGTTGTCTGGTGCAAGCCATAGGTCCGTTTGTGGCGGAAATCCATCACCGATTGGCCGCTGCGACGATTATCCGCTGAATTGCGGCGTCGCAGCGGCAGATCCGGCTCACTCCGCCGCGTGGGCCATCGGTGCCGCGCCGCCACCAAACTGCGCCAGCAGCTCGGCGCGACGGGCGGCGGCTTTCTCGACATTGGCCTCTTTCACCGGGCCAAAACCGCGGATCGACAGGGGCAAGGCAGCCAGCTCCTGCGCAATGGCCAGATTGTCGTCGGTCAGACCTGCCAGGACGGTTTTAATATCCGCCTCATACTGGGCGATCAACGCGCGTTCGGTGCGCCGCTCGGCGGCCCGTCCGAACGGATCAAACGGCGTACCACGCAGAAACTTCATCCGGGCCAGCCAGGGTGCCGCGGTTTCAAACCACGCGCCAAATCCACGCTTCTTCGGTCGCCCGTTCGGGTCTTCACCACTCAGGATCGGCGGCGCGAGGTGATAGGTCAGCTTCAGATCGCCATCAAACTCGGCCTCGGCCTTGGCGCGAGTCTCGCACAGCATCCGCGCCACTTCGTATTCGTCCTTGTATGCCAACAGCTTGTGATAGCTTTTTGCCACCGGCTCTTTCAGCGCCTCGGGCATCTGATCGACGAAGGCGCGATAGCGTTTGGCGAGCCGCTTGTTCTGATAGGTGATCAGGTGATCGGCACGGTAGTCAATCTGTTCGGCGAGCGATTTGGGTTTCTCGACCACCTCGCCCACGACCATCTTGCCCGCTTCATCGGGGTAAAGGACCGCCCAGCGCCCCAATTCGAATGCGCGCTTGTTGCGCTCGATGGCCTGGCCGTTCAACTCGATCGCATACATCAGCGCGTCATGGGTCAACGGCACGATGCCCGCCTGCCAGCTTGCCCCCAGAACCATCATGTTCGAGAAGATGTTATCCCCCATCAGCACCCGCGCCAGTTCGGTCGCGTCGAACATCGACACACGGTCGCGCAGACGCGCCGCCAGCGACAGTTGCAAACGGTCACCGGGGATGGCGAAATCGGTGTTGCGGGTGAACTCGCCCGTCACTGTTTCATGGTTATCCACCACCGCGCCGGTGCGCCCGGTCTTGGTCAGGCCCAACGTGGTATGGGACGCCGAGACCACCAGATCACACCCGATCAACGCATCGCATTCCCCAGTAGCCACACGAATGGCCGAGATGTCTTCCGGTGCGTTGGCAAGGCGCAAATGAACTGTGACAGCCCCGCCCTTCTGGGCAAGACCCGCCATCTCCATCATGCCGACGCCCTTGCCGTCGATATGGGCCGCCTGCGCCATGATGGCGCCGATGGTCACGACGCCGGTGCCTCCGACGCCGGTGATCACGGTGTTGAAGGTGCCGTCGATCACGGGCAATGCGGGTGCGGGCATATCCGGCAGGTCAACCTCGGCCGTGGCGGCCTTCTTCAGCTTGGCCCCTTCAACGGTCACAAAGCTGGGGCAGAAACCGTTTACACAGCTGTAATCCTTGTTGCAGCTTGACTGGTCGATGGCGCGCTTGCGGCCCAGTTCGGTTTCGACCGGCACAATGGACACGCAGTTGGATTGCACACCGCAATCGCCACAGCCTTCACAGATATCGGTGTTGATGAACACGCGCTTGTCTGGGTCGGGATACTGCCCCCGCTTGCGGCGCCGACGCTTCTCGGCGGCGCAGGTCTGGACGTAAAGAATGACCGATACACCCTCGATTTCGCGGCATTTCTTTTCGACTTCCAGCAACTCGTCACGGGTATGGTGCGACAAGCCTTTTGTGAAAGCCGAAAGGTCCATGTCCTCTTTGTCGTCATAGACAAGAAAGATGTGCTTCACGCCCATCGCCTGCACTTCGCGGGCGATGCGCGGGGCATCCAGATCGCCTTCGTTGGCCTGCCCGCCGGTCATGGCGACGGCGTCATTGTAAAGGATCTTGTAGGTGATGTTGGCATCGGAGGCCAATGCCGCCCGGATCGCCAGATTGCCCGAGTGGTTATAGGTTCCGTCACCGAGGTTCTGGAACACATGCTTGGTTTTTGAAAACGGCGCTTCGCCGATCCAGTTCGCGCCCTCGCCTCCCATCTGGGTGAAGCCGACCGTGTCGCGGTCCATCCACTGCACCATGTAATGGCAGCCAATCCCGGCATAGGCGCGCGAACCGTCCGGCAGCTTGGTCGAGGTGTTATGCGGACAGCCCGAGCAGAAGAACGGCAGGCGCGCGGCAAGGTTCGGCGCGTTGTCGGCGCCTTTCGCCTCGGCCAGCATGGCAAGCCCCGCCTTGACGGATTCGGTGCCACGCCCCTCTTCGATCAGAATGTCGCCGATCTTCTCGGCAATCATGATCGGATCCAGCGCGTACCGGGTGGGGAACAGCTCCAGCCGACGACCGTTTTCCCAAGTGTCCCCCTTGTGCCAGCCATAGACACGCCGACCGTCACGATCATCAAAGATCGCTTCCTTGATCTGCACCTCCATCAGCTTGCGCTTTTCTTCCACGACCACGATCAGGTCCAGCCCCTCGGCCCATTCATGGAAGCTGTCCATGTCCAGAGGGAAGGTTTGCCCGACCTTGTAGGTGGTCAGGCCCAGCCGCTCGGCCTCGGCCTCGTCGATGCCCAGAAGGCCCATCGCGTGCACAAGGTCCAGCCAGTTTTTGCCTGCTGCCACGAACCCGATTTTCGCGCCCGGCTTGCCCCATTTGCGCTGGTCGATCCGGTTGGCGCGGGCATAAGCCTCGGCGGCGAACCGTTTATAGTCGATCATGCGCGCCTCTTGCGGCACGGGCTGGTCGCCAAGGCGGATGTTCAGCCCACCGTCCGGCATGTCGAACTCGGGGGTGACAAGCTGCATCCGGTTCGGATCGCCATCGACGACCGACGTCGCCTCGACCGTGTCTTTCATCACCTTCAGACCGGCCCAGACTCCGGCAAACCGGCTGAGGCCATAGCCATAAATGCCGTAGTCCAGAATTTCCTGCACACCCGCCGGGCTGAGCACTGGGATATAGGCATCGACCATCGCCCAGTCTGACTGGTGCAACACGGTCGAGCTTTCGCCCGTGTGGTCATCGCCCATCGCCATCAGCACACCGCCATGCGCGCTGGTGCCCGCCATGTTGGCATGGCGCATCACGTCGCCGGTGCGGTCCACGCCCGGCCCCTTGCCATACCACAGGCCAAACACGCCGTCATATGCGCCCTCGCCGCGCAGTTCGGCCTGCTGACTGCCCCACAGCGCGGTGGCCGCCAGATCTTCGTTCAGGCCGGGATGAAACTTGATGTCATTGGGCTCAAGGATCTTTTTCGACCGTCCCATCCACAGGTCGACCGCCCCCAGAGGCGAGCCGCGATAGCCGGTGACATAACCAGCCGTGTTCAGCCCCGCAGCACGGTCGCGTTCCTTTTGCATCAGCATCAGGCGCACAAGGGCTTGCGTGCCGTTCAAAAGAACGTGCTTCTTGCTCAGGTCAAATCGGTCGTTCAGAGTGATGTCTGGCTTGCCCATGACGCACCTCCCAATACGTTACGGTGATAACTGGATTGGGGAAATTATAGGTCAAAGTTTATGACCTATCAATTCATTTCGCATCACAATCCGTGCTGGAAATCATTACATTTCTGATGATAACACTGTGCAAGGTTTATCCGCTAACAGATATCGGTTCTTTCGCCATGGATTGGGACAAGCTCAGAATATTTCACGCCGTGGCGGATGCTGGCTCTCTGACTCATGCAGGCGATGCGTTGCACCTGTCGCAATCGGCGGTGTCCCGCCAGATCCGCGCGCTTGAGGAAAGCCTGAACGCCACCCTTTTTCACCGCCATGCCCGCGGACTGATTCTGACCGAGCAGGGCGAGTTGCTGTTTGACGCCTCGCGCTCGATCAACCAGCGGATCGAAGCCGCCGTGGCGCGCATCCGTGACAGCAAGGAAGAGGTGTTCGGAGAACTGCGCGTGACGACCACCACCGCCTTCGGGTCACTGTGGCTGGCACCGCGCCTGCCGAAACTTTACGAGAAATATCCGGACCTGAAAATCGACCTGATGCTGGAAGAGCATGTGCTTGACCTGCCGATGCGCGAAGCCGATGTCGCGATCAGGATGAAAGAACCCAGCCAGGCCGACCTGATCCGCAAACGCCTGATGGACGTGCATATGCGGCTTTATGCGACCCCGGCCTATCTGGCGGAAAACGGAACCCCGGAAAAGCTGGACGACCTGTCCGAACACCGGTTGATTTGCCAAAACACCTCGTCCGCGCAGGTTCGCGCGGGGGCTGATCTGGCGCGCGAGTTGCTGACCTATGACGTGAAATCACTGCTGACGGTCAACAACTATTTCGGGGTGCTTCAGGCCGTTCTGCACAATCTGGGGATCGGAATGCTGCCGGATTACGTCACCCAGGACATCCCCGAGATTCAGCGCGTGCTTCCAGATGTCGAAAGCACAGATATCCCTGTCTATCTTGCCTATCCCGAAGAACTGCGCGCCTCGAAACGGATCGAGGCCTTCCGCGACTTTGTCGTTGAAGAACTGATCGAACACCGCAAGAGCCGGCAGGACTGATCGCACTCCACATATGCAAAACCTTTCGTGAACCCATGCATCATGGTGCTTTTCCGCAACACTTGGATTTCCGGCCTGCGCAGCATTGTATACCACCGTCGACATAAGGCGGCGCCTAACCTGCTCTAAAGTCAGGGAATATCGCCCCTCGACTCTACTTATTCGGGATTGCGTCCCGATTTTCCCGCCAAGCCATGCAGTATCCGCATAGCTGCAATGCAGCAAATTTCCTTGATCCGCCCGTTCGGGAACCCTAATTCTTGTTCAAAGCCGATGGTTGAGCATCGCTCTAGTCGGCTTTTACCTCCCTGTTGGACTTGGCCGGGCTTTGCCCGGCCTTTTTTTTGCAAACGCCCCTTCTGGCTTTACGCACGCCCGCGCCTTTGCTCTTTCCCATCACGCACGCATCGCCTAAAAGGCGCCAACCATAGCCTTAGGGGGAAACGGGCATGACCGAGCCGAAGATCACCGCGGACCTGATTGCAGCGCACGGGCTGAAGCCCGATGAATATGACCTTCTTCTCGAAATCATCGGACGCGAGCCGACATTCACCGAATTGGGCATCTTTTCCGCGATGTGGAACGAGCATTGCTCGTACAAATCTTCCAAGAAATGGTTGCGCACCCTGCCCACCGACGGCCCGCAGGTCATTTGCGGCCCCGGCGAAAACGCGGGCATCGTGGATATTGGAGACGGTCAGGCTGTGGTCTTCAAGATGGAAAGCCACAACCACCCCTCTTACATCGAACCCTATCAGGGCGCGGCCACCGGCGTGGGCGGCATCCTGCGCGATGTGTTCACCATGGGCGCACGTCCGATTGCCGCGATGAACTCGCTGTCATTCGGTGAGGTCGATCACCCCAAAACCAAACAACTCGTGAACGGTGTGGTCGAAGGCATCGGCGGCTATGGCAACTGTTTCGGTGTCCCCAATGTGGGCGGCGAAGTGCGCTTTCACCCGGCCTATAATGGCAACTGCCTTGTAAACGCCTTTGCGGCGGGTTTGGCGGATACCGACAAGATTTTCTACTCCGCCGCGTCCGGCGTCGGGATGCCCGTTGTTTATCTTGGGGCCAAGACGGGCCGCGATGGCGTTGGTGGGGCCACGATGGCCTCGGCCGAGTTTGACGACACCATCGAAGACAAGCGCCCAACGGTGCAGGTCGGCGATCCCTTCACCGAAAAACGCCTGATGGAGGCCACGCTTGAGTTGATGCAAACCGGCGCCGTGATCTCGATCCAGGATATGGGCGCGGCGGGCCTGACCTGTTCGGCGGTCGAGATGGGCGACAAGGGCGGGCTTGGCATCAAGCTGAACCTTGAAGACGTGCCGCAACGCGAAGAGAACATGACCGCGTATGAGATGATGCTGTCCGAAAGCCAGGAACGGATGCTCATGGTGCTGAAGCCTGAAAAAGAGGCCGAGGCCCGCGCCGTGTTCGAAAAGTGGGATCTTGACTTCGCAATCGTCGGTGAAACCCTGCCCGAGGATCGCTTTCTGATCATGCACAATGGCGAAATAAAGGCTGATCTGCCGCTGTCGCCCCTGTCAGGCCGCGCGCCGGAATATGACCGTCCCTGGGTCGAAACCCCTGCCCCGGACGCCCTGTCCGATGTGCCCGAGATTGATCCGATCGACGGGTTGCGCGCCCTGATCGGGTCGCCCAACTACGCGGCGAAGCAATGGGTCTATGAACAATATGACCACATGGTCATGGCCGACACGGTGCGTGCACCCGGCCTGGGCGCGGGGATCGTGCGCGTGCACGGCACCGACAAAGCCATCGCCTTCACGTCCGACGTGACACCGCGCTATGTGAAGGCCAATCCGTTTGAGGGCGGCAAGCAGGCGGTGGCCGAAGCCTATCGCAACCTGACCGCAGTCGGGGCCAAGCCGCTGGCCACCACCGACAACCTGAATTTCGGGAACCCCGAAAAGCCCGAGATCATGGGCCAGTTCGTGGAGGCCATCAAAGGCATTGGCGAAGCCGTTGCCGCGCTGGATATGCCCATCGTGTCGGGCAATGTGTCGCTCTACAATGAAACCGACGGGCAAGGCATCCTTCCGACCCCAACGATTGGTGCCGTCGGACTGCTGCAAAACCTTGATGACATGATCGACGGTGTGGCCCGCGACGGCCATGTGGCCATGGTGATCGGTGAAACCACCGGACATCTGGGTCAATCCGCCCTGTTGGCCGAAGTGTTCAACCGCGAAGACGGTGACGCGCCGCATGTCGACCTTGCGGCTGAGAAAACGCACGGCGATTTCATCCGTTCCAACCGCGACTTGATCAAAGCCTGTGCGGACCTGTCCGATGGCGGCCTTGCGCTGGCGGCATTCGAAATGGCGGAAGCCGGCGGCGTCGGCGTGACACTGGACATCAACGACACCCCCACCCTGTTTGGCGAGGATCAGGCGCGCTATCTGGTCGCCTGCAATTTCGACCAGGCCGAGGCCCTGATGATCGAGGCCGGCAAGCTGGGCATTCCCATTGCGTCCGTTGGGCGCTTTCACGGCGATACGGTCAAGATGGGCGGCTCGGAAGCCCCGCTGGACGAACTGGCAGAGATCTTCCGGACCGGGTTCGATCAGGCGCATCGTTGATCCATGAGCAGCGCCCCTGACCCACGGGACATGTCGGCATTGGTGGCAGATTGTGCCGCCTGCGCCGGACTGTGTTGCGTGGCGCCGGGCTTTGACGCAGGCGACGATTTCGCCTTTGACAAACGCGCCTTGGCCCCCTGCCGCCACCTTGGCCCCGACAACCTGTGCCGCATTCATGAAACACTGGAAGACCAGGGCTTTCCGGGCTGCGCGCGCTTCGACTGCAAGGGGGCTGGCCCGTACGTCATGCGGCACATGTTTCCGCGCAAACGCTGGCGCAAAGACCGCGAGACGCTTGAGGCCATTGCCGAGGCCTATCGCAGAATGCGCGCCATCTGCGATATGATCGAACTGTTTCGCGTGGCCGAGAAGCTGCCGCTGTCACCCGCACAGGAAACTGCACGGCAGGGCATGTTGGACCGCCTGCTGCCTGAACCGGCGTGGACCGCCGACACACTGGCCCAAGCCGAGGCGACAGGTATCCTGTCCGATGCCCGCGCTGTTTTGTCCAGCTTTCGTGATGCCGCAACACGCGGCTAGCTCTTGCGGCCCCCGGTGCCCGACCATAGATTGCAATGAAACAGAAACGAGGTTCTGACCATGGCCATGGAAGCATCCGAAATCGAAGCCCTCATCCGCGAGGCTTTCCCGGACGCGAAGATCACCATCACCGACCTGGCTGGTGATGGAAACCACTATGCCGCCGAAGTGGTGGATGAAAGCTTTCGCGGACAGAACCGCGTGCAGCAGCAACGCGCCGTCTATGCTGCGCTGAAAGGCAAGATGGATGGCAGCCAGGGCGAACTTCATGCGCTGGCGCTGACCACCAAAGCCCCGGAATGACCAGATGGGCACGACGCTGCCTGACGACAACAGACATCAAGGAACTGACATGACCGACGCAAAAACCCGCATCGACGAAACCGTCAAAGCCAATGACGTTGTGCTTTACATGAAAGGCACGAAAGATATGCCGCAATGCGGGTTCTCGTCCCGCGTGGCCGGTGTTCTGAACTTCATGGGCGTCGATTTCGCCGATGTAAACGTGCTGGCGGATGAAGAAATCCGCCAGGGGATCAAGGATTATTCCGACTGGCCCACCATCCCGCAGCTTTACGTCAAAGGCGAATTTGTGGGTGGCTGCGACATCATCACCGAGATGACCCTGTCGGGCGAGTTGGACACGCTGTTTGACGAAAACGGCGTGGCCTATGACAAAGAGGCTGCCGACAAGATCCGCGAAGCCAACGGCTAAATCGCGGCCATTTCGGGTCGCCGATGGCACAAACCTTCTGACACGCGCGAGCCCGGAGCGCCGCGCGTGTCAGACATATTCGTGCATCTATTATTTGTGGAGCGTCTCAGCGCGCAACACAGTCAGACAGTAGCATGTCGTCCGTGCTGTTGGGGACATCTTCCCACGCCAGAAACGCTTCACCTCCCTTCGTCCACCAGACATAGCCAGCCCCATCAGGGGCTTGGGTGTATTTGGCGCCAGAGCCGGAGGGGCTGATCACCATGCCGATCTGCTGCCCCTCGACAGCGATTACAGCGAATGATGCGCCGTCCGTGTTGATATAGGTGGCCGTAACACGCGCCCCGCGTTCGCAGTCGTACTGCATGGTTTCGATCCCGTCGGCAGAGCAAGCGGGCGCGACGCTTAGGGTCACCAAAAGGGTCGCCAGTGTTTTGACACACGAACGCATGGTCAACCGGCCTGCGATCGTCAAGACGCCCGTTCTTCGATTTCGGCAGCCACGGCTTCCGCGCGCGCCGCGATTTCGGCCAGCGTGTCCGTCACAGCATCGGGGATCACCGGAACCTCGACCTTCTGTGGGGCGGCGTTTTGCAGCGCGTAAAGCTGCGCTTCCAGATCAGCGACCTTCTTCTCTGCCAGTTTGACCTTGTCTTCCATGCCCGCCGTCTTGTCGGCCAGCATCAGACCGGCCATCAGCAACATCCGGCTTTCGGTCAGATTGCTCATCTGGCTGACCAATACGGACGCCTCATTGTCCAGCATCTTGGCGGCAGTCAGCAGGAAATGCTCTTCGCCCTCCTGGCAGGCCACATCAAAATTGCGACTTCCAATGGTGATATTGACATCAGGCATCTGCACCCTCCCGCCCCGTTTCGGCCGATCCCGAGGGTTTCAGCCCTTTTTCGAAGATCAGTTGCCCCAGTTCACCCAACACTGCATCCAGTTCCGCTCGGTCTGCGGATTGCGCGACGCGCAGCCCTTCCAGTTCGGTGGCCATGGCCGTGTTGACCAAGCCGGCATCAGCCAGCCCGCCACCCACAGCATCGCGCAGCGCATTGCTGTTGGCGCGCAGGTCAGCGTTCACCTGACGCAGCTTTGCCAGCACTTCCTCACTCGCAGACAGTTGCGCGGTCAGCCGCTCAACTTCGTTGCGCAGCGCAGCGACCTCTTCGGTGCGGCTTTGTTGCAGGGCTTTCACGCGTTCGGCCAACTGACGGTTCGCCGTGCGCTCTTCTTCCAGTTCCGTCGTCAGGCGCGCGATGTCGTCTGCGGCCCCCGTTGCCTGCGCAGGCAGCGCGGACAGGCCATTGCTGATCCGTTCAAGCGCGGTGGTAATTCGGGTTTCCAGTTCGGAAATATCACTCATATTCTGCCCTGAGCCAGTTTTGTTTGCCTGATCTTGTCACATGGCTGCCGACCTGACAACGCAAGACCTGCGCGCGAATCGGCCATGCGACCTGCTGTGCCGATCTTAACCGACCCCCGGTTAAATTTCGCCCCCGTTCAATTCCAAACACTTGGCCCGCGACGTTCAGCTTGGCTTGACCCTTGGCGAATGGCTGCTATCAGGGGGCCAACCTCAACTTTGCCAAAGGATGTTGACCGTTGGACATCGCCACGCTTCGCAAAACTCACCCCGATCACTGGAAAAAAGCAACCGCGATCCGTTCGCTGACGCTGGATGCGGTCGCCGCCGCCAATTCGGGTCACTCGGGCATGCCGATGGGCATGGCCGATGTGGCGACGGTGCTGTTTGAAAAGCATCTGAAATTTGATGCCTCCGCCCCGCGTTGGGCGGATCGGGACCGGTTCATCCTGTCGGCCGGCCATGGCTCCATGCTGATCTATTCGCTCTTGCACCTGACAGGCTATGAAGATGTAACACTGGATCAGATCAAGAATTTCCGCCAGTGGGGCGCGATCACGGCGGGCCACCCGGAATTCGGTCATGTCTCGGGCGTGGAAACCACCACCGGCCCGCTGGGCCAGGGCATCGCAAACGCCGTCGGCTTCGCGATGGCAGAAGAAATCCAGCGTGCGCGGTTTGGCAAGAAGATCGTCGATCACCATACCTATGTGATCGCAGGTGACGGTTGCCTGATGGAAGGCATCAGTCAGGAAGCCATTGGTCTGGCCGGGCGTCATCAACTGGGCAAGCTGATCCTGTTCTGGGACAACAACGACATCACCATCGACGGCAAGGTGTCTCTGTCGGACTGCACCAATCAGGTGCAACGCTTCAAGGCGTCGGGCTGGCACGTGCAGGAAATCGACGGCCATGACCCCGAACAGATCGACGCCGCGATTGCCAAGGCCAAGACCACGAAAAAGCCCTCGATGATTGCCTGCAAGACGCATATCGCGTTGGGGCATGCCGCGCAGGACACCTCGAAAGGTCACGGTGCGCTGACCGACGCAGAACAGTTGAAAGCCGCGAAAGAGGTTTATGGCGCGCCCATCGGCGCCTTCCAGGTTGAAGACGACGTGAAAGCCGCGTGGGAAGCCATCGGGTCCAAAGGGGCCACGGCGCGCGCCGAATGGGACGCCCGTTTTGCCTCGATCAGCGAGCGTAAACAGGCCGAGTTCAACCGCGCCTATGCACTGGACGTGCCCAAGAAGCTGGGCGGCGTCGTGCGCGCCTTGAAACGTCAGGTGGCCGAAGGCAAACCCACGGTCGCCACCCGCAAATCGTCGGAAATGGCGCTTGAGGTGATCAACCCGGTGATGCCGGAAACCGTGGGCGGGTCGGCTGACCTGACCGGGTCAAACAACACCAAGACCGGCGATCTGGGCGTCTTTGACGTGGACAACCGCAAGGGCCGCTACATCTATTGGGGCATTCGCGAGCACGGCATGGCTGCGGCGATGAACGGCATGACCCTGCATGGCGGCATGCGCCCCTATGGCGGCACGTTCTTCTGCTTCACCGACTATGCCCGCCCGGCAATGCGCTTGGCATCTTTGATGAAAATCCCGACGGTGTTCGTGATGACCCACGATTCGATCGGCGTTGGTGAAGACGGCCCGACCCACCAACCGGTCGAACATCTAGCGATCTGCCGCGCGACCCCCAACAGCTATACCTTCCGCCCCGCCGACACGGTGGAAACGGCGGAAGCGTGGGAGTTGGCGCTGACCTCGAAAGAGGTGCCATCAACCCTGGTCTTGACCCGTCAGAACCTGCCGACCGTGCGCACCGAGTACAAGCAACGCAACCTGACCGCTCAGGGTGCTTATGTTCTGGCGGATGCCGAAGCAGGAAAGCGTCAGGTGATCCTGATCGCCACCGGTTCCGAAGTATCGCTGGCGATGGACGCCCGCGCCGCGCTGGAAGCCCAAGGCATCGGCACCCGCGTCGTTTCCATGCCCTGTATGGAGCTGTTTGCCGAGCAGGACGAAGCCTATCGTCGCAAGGTGCTGCCCGCAGGCCCTGTGCGCGTCGGGGTCGAGGCCGCTGTGCGCGATGGCGGCTGGGACCGCTGGCTGTTGGGCGAGCGTGGCCGCGAGGCGAAAGCCGCCTTTGTTGGCATGGACAGCTTTGGCGCGTCGGCTCCGGCAGGCGTGTTGTTTGAAAAATTCGGCATCACCGCTGAAAACGTGGTTACGAAGGCCAAGGAACTGCTGGGTTAACACCTGATTTTTCAACGCAAAGCGCCCCGCAAGAGATTGCGGGGCGTTTTTTTGTGCAACACTTGTTGTCAGCTCAGCAACTGCGCAATCTCGTCATACCCGCGCGCGACCGCATGTTCCAAAGGCGTCACGCCATCACGGTCGGGGATCGAGGTATCCGCCCCGGCCCTTACAAGAATACGCACCGTCTCGATATGGTCTGGTCCGCCATCGCCCAGCACCACGGCTTCCATCACCGCAGTCCAGCCCAGGTTGTTCACATGGTCAAGCGGGGCGCCCGCTTGAACCAGACGGGCCACAACCTCGTGATGTCCCAGGTGGGCGGCGGCGATCAACGCAGTGCCATCATAGACACTGGTGATCAGATCCGGTCGATTTCCCAACTCGATTGCCAAGGATACAAGATCCGGGTCATCAGCCACGGCCGCGATGGTGACGACGTCGTAGACGCCATGTTCAAGCGCGTTCATGTCAGCCCCCCCTTTTGCCAAGGCCTCCAGAACCGCGTCATGCGAGGCAAAGGCCGCGACATGGGCGGCGGTGCGGCCCCGTCGGTCGCGGGCGTCGGGGTTGGCGCCAGCGGCAATCAACGCCGCCACATCCTTGGCGCGCCCTTCATGGGCAGCCAGATGCAGCCCGGTATACAAGGCAATGTCGGATGCCGACGGGGCGGTTTGGGCATGGACCATGGTCGAGAACGCCAAGGTGAACACAGTGGTCAGAGCGCGAAGCATAGGTATATCTCCCTTTCGGTACGGCCCGCCACCCCGGTCGGCGGCAGACCGCAGTTTGCATTACTCCGCGCCGATCGCGTCCAGGCCCGCGCGGGCGCAGGTCTCGTCAATCGCACCTGACGGGGCACCCCCGACACCGATCCCACCAACCAGCGCGCCACCGATCTTGATCGGCAGGCCTCCGGCTTGAATGACCAGACGGCTGTCCATGTCGCGCAGACCCTCGTTTTCAGGCGCAGAGCCGATGAAACCGGCAAGCCCCGCCGTGTCACGCCCCATGCTGGCCGAGGTGAACGCCTTGCCGGTGCTTGACCCGACCGTGTGCGGACCGGCATTGTCAGCGCGCAAAAGGGCCTTGGTCACACCGCTGCGCGCCACGATGGCGACGCTGACATTGTGGCCTTCGCCCGCGCAGGCGTCCAGCGCGGTCTGTGCGGCTTTGGTTGCCAGATCAAGCGGCAGGTAAGGCGCGGTGGGCAGGTCTTGTGCGTTCGCCGCGACGGGCATGGCGATTACGATAGCGAGTGCAAGTTTGCGGATCATCGGTCAGTTTCCTTTTGTTTGCGTGATGATCCATGTCTAATTTGCCCTGCCATATCGGAATATTCGTAACGCCCGCATCCCTGTCCGTAGTTTTACGGATCCCCCTGTGCCTCCAGCCAGAAACGGGTCAGCTCTGCCGTCGATGTGGTGCCGGCCTTGGCCGCGATGGCGGCGCGATGGCTTTCGACCGTGCGCGGTGACAGCCCAAGGGCGTGCGCGATCTGCTTGGTGGTCACGCCCTTCGCGATCATCTCAAGCACCTCGCTTTCGCGCGGCGACAGGGCGCTGACAAGCGCCTGCGCCTCGGCACGTTCGGCGGCGCGCTGCTGACAGGCTTCAAGCTCTGCCTGCCCCTTCTGGATGGCGTCGATCAGATCCTGTTCGTCCACCGGTTTTCGCAGGTAATCTATCGCTCCGTTGCGGAAGGCGCGGCGGCAGGCTTCGATATCGCCGTGGCCGCTGATGATGACGGTGGGCCAAGATATTCCCTGCGCGGACAGTTTTTCCTGCAGCTTCAAACCTGAAATCGCGGGCATTCGAATATCAAGGATCAGGCATCCGGGCGGCAGGTTTGCGGCCTGTGTCAAAAACGCCTCGGGCGAGGCAAAGCTCTTGACCGTCACGCCTACGGTTTCCAGCAACAGCGTCAGCGCGCTGCGCACCGCTTCGTCGTCGTCCACAAGATAAACCGCATTGCTCATGCCCCAGTTTATGAAACAGCAATCGGCAGAGACAACCGAAACGTGGTGTGCGAGGTCCCGAAAAGCAGCTCTATGTCCCCGCCCATTTCCTCGACAAGGCGCTGACACAGGGCCAGACCAAGCCCGGTGCCGTCTTTCTTTCCTGTTACAAAAGGTTCAAAGACCCGCTCGCGTATGTCGGCGGGCACGCCGGGACCATCATCAGATACCTCAAGCACGGCCCTGTCCCCCACCCGGTGGGCACGGAGCAGGACGCGCGCCCGGTCTGCGGCATCAAGCGCATTGCGCACAAGGTTGAAGATCACCTGTTCCAGCTCGACCGGATCGGCTTTCACATGCAACGGCGCATTGGGCAGGTCCAGGGTGACAACCGTCCCCTTGGCCTGCGCTTCCCTGCCCAGCAGGCGCTTCACACGTATCGCGGCATCATTCAGGGAACAGGCTTGCGCCAGATCACGGTTGGGGCGGCTCCATCGTTGCAGCCGTTCAAGGATGTCCGCGCCACGTTGCGCCTGTGTGACCGTATCATCAAGCACCCGTGCCAAACCTTCGACATCCCCACGCCGCACCAAATGGCGTCCGGCCTGTGCCTGGCTCAGGATCGCGGTCAGGGGTTGGGCAAGCTCATGCGCCATACCGCTGGCCATTTCCCCCATCGCGTTGACGCGCGACGCGTGTGCCAGCCGGGTTTCCAGGGCGCTCAGATCGGCGCGTTGTTCAGCCTCTTTCCGGCGGGCACGCTGTTTCAAGCCCAGCGCAACCAGCCAAAACAAAAGCGTCGCCAAGGCTGTTGCCACAAGGACCGTGCCAATGGGCAACAGATCCGCTGTGCGGATGCGCAACGCCGTTTCCAGAATCAAGGGCTGCGACGCGCTTCCGATCGTCTTTGAAAAGGTCGCATCCCCCGTCGCCAGCCCCCCGGTCAGCACATCCCCCTGCGGGCTCAGCAGTCGATGCGACACCGATGGACGTTGCCAGAACGGATCGTCACTGGCCACCAGCGCCGCGGCATTGATGTTCAGGGCAAGCGCATATCGCGCCGCCTGCGAGTTCGGGCTGCGCTTCACCAGCAGATACCGATCCGCATCGACGATCGATGGTGCGATCTGCAAAGCGCCCGTGGACTGAAGGGCAATGCCTCGAACCCGTGTCGCATCCTGAGCGCCAAGCGCCAACGGCGTCTGGATATCAGGTCGGGTCGGGTCCAGTGACAGGGCATTGACCGACACAATACGCGGATAGAATCGCGTGATCGTCGCCGCCACCTCGATCAGCAGATCCTGACGTGCCTCTTCGCTGGCCACGAGGATGGCGGACAAGGCGGTCAGATGCGCATCATGTTGATCTGCGCGCTGCGACGCGAGCCGGTGCAGTCCCTCGCTTTTGACGGTCAGTTCCCGCACCAGGCGTTGACGTTCCATAAAAGCCAGCGTGGCAAGCACCATGGCGATGGCGCAGGCCCACAAGGCCAAGTATCGCATGGCAGATCGGAATGTCGACGTCGTGAACCGCATCCGCTTTCATCTCAGGAAGGTCGGACGCCGCCAATCCGTACAACTACGGTCCGCGAAGATGAGGTGTACCATCGGCAGGTATCTTACGCCTTTCCCTTGAACACGGATTGCCAGACCGGGCTGATCACGCGGGTGGCGACGGGAATGATCAGGATGCCAAGCGCCAGCCCCACGATGCCGTCCAGCGTCGCCGTCACCGCCCATTCGACAAACCCGGGCATGCTGGGCACTGCCTGGGCTGCGGCCACTGCGATGTCGTGGATGATTTCATAGGGCTGATGCACACCCAGCTCGTGCAACCCGTGAATGATGATCGACCCGCCGACCCAGATCATTGCTGCCGTGCCGATGATGGTCAGCAGTTTCAAGAACCCCGGCATAGCATTGACAATGCCGCGCCCGAACGCACGGGTCGCCGACAACCGGCCGCTTTGGGCCAGATACAGGCCCACGTCATCCATCTTCACGATCAGCGCCACGGACCCGTAGACGACCACCGTGATGCCGATGGCCACGACGGCCAGGGTCGCGGCCTCCATCCAGATGTTGCTTTCGGGGATGGCGGCCAGGGCAATGGTCATGATCTCGGCAGACAGGATGAAGTCCGTCTTGATCGCACCCGCCACTTTCTCTTTTTCCAGATGGGCCGGATCGCCGATGTCATGTTCGGCATGATCCCAGGTGTGTTCATGTGGAAACAGCACATGCCAGACCTTCTCTGCCCCTTCGAAACACAGATAGGCCCCGCCCAGCATCAGAAGCGGCGGGATCAGCCAGGGCGCGAAAGAGGACAGCAAAAGCCCGATCGGCAACAGGATGATCAGCTTGTTCTTGATCGATCCCCAGGCAATGCGCCCGATGATCGGCAACTCGCGCTTGGCTTCGAACCCTTGCACGTATTTGGGCGTGACCGCAGCGTCGTCGATCACCGCACCAGCCGCTTTTGCCCCCGCCTTGGCCGCTTGCCCGGCCACATCGTCCACCGATGCCGCCGCGATTTTCGCGATGCCCGCCACGTCATCCAACAGCGCAATCAAACCACTCATCAACCTGCCCCTATGCTTGTGCTGAAACGGAGACTAATCACTTTCGCGCGCGGGGTGAAGCACTTGCCGATCGCGGCAAGGACACGTAAATCCCTCAGGTCGTTTGCGCTAACGACTCGTTCACCCGTCATGTTTTCGCTAACAAACTGGTGTCAAACGCGTTTTGCGGGTTGGGCCACGGCGTCAGGGTCGCTATATCAGCGGAAAGTTTTCGGGCCATCGGGCCAAAACCTGAGGGGAAGACGTATGACCGTCACAGTGGGTATCAACGGATTTGGCCGCATCGGCCGCTGCACCTTGGCGCAAATCGCCGCATCGGGGCGCAATGACATCAACGTGGTGAAGGTCAATGCGACCGGCCCGCTTGAGACCGCCGCGCACCTGTTGAAATACGACAGCATCCACGGACGCTTCCCCAACCAGATCACCCTGGGCGATGGCACCATGGATGTGGGGCGAGGCCCGATGCAGATGATGTCGACCTATGACCTGGGCGAACTGGACTGGACCGGCTGTGATGTGGTTCTGGAATGCACCGGCAATTTCAATGACGGTGAAAAGGCAAAGCGCCACATCGAACGGGGTGCGCGCAAGGTTCTGATCTCGGCCCCCGCCAAGAACGTGCAGAAGACCATCGTGCTGGGCGTGAACGACAAAGAGCTTGAAGCCCATCACAACATGGTCTCGAACGGGTCCTGCACCACCAACGGGCTGGCCCCGCTGGCCAAGGTGCTGCACGAGGCGCTGGGGATCGAGCGTGGTATCATGACCACCATCCATTCCTATACCGGCGACCAGCCGACGCTGGACCGCCGCCACAAGGACCTGTATCGCGCCCGCGCAGCCGCCATGGCGATCATCCCGACTTCGACCGGTGCGGCCAAGGCCCTTGGCGAAGTCATGCCGGAACTTGCCGGCAAGCTGGACGGCACCGCGATGCGTGTGCCGACCCCGAACGTCTCGGCCATCGACCTGACTTTTGAGGCCGGGCGCGACACTTCGGTGGACGAAGTGAACGAGATCGTGCGCAAAGCCGCCGAGGGCACCATGTCCCGCGTGCTGGGCTATGACGCAGAGCCCAAGGTCTCGATCGACTTCAACCATACCGAACAAAGCTCGATCTTCGCACCGGACCAGACCAAGGTTGTGGGCGGCCGCACCGTGCGCGTGATGGGCTGGTATGACAACGAATGGGGGTTTTCGACCCGCATGGCCGATGTCGCGGTGAAAATGGGCTCGTTCTAGGCCGACGCGCCATCCGAAATTTCAACCCCGCCCCCTTTTGTGGCGGGGTTTTCTTTTGCCCTTGCCCCTGCCCGTCCGCCATTGCAACAATGCGCCAAACAGGCAGGAGCAGGCTTTGACAAACCAGATCGCGCTGAGCCTTGGCATATTGATCGTCGGGTTGATCGGGGCGGACCTGCTGCTTGCCGACGGGGCCAGCCTGTTGTTTCTGTCCAGGAAATTCCTTGAATTCACCGAATGGATTGCCTTCTGGCGCTGATCACTGCAGCGGCGCGTCAGGATCTTCTCTTGACCTTTTGAGCGAAATGTTGATGTTAGCGCTCACACATCTCGGTTGACCGCACCGGGTTTCGACCTGTGTCACCTCATGCAAGGATGAAGAACATGACAGTCAAAGTGGCCATCAACGGATTTGGACGGATCGGGCGGCTGGTGCTGCGCGCCCTGCATGAAACAGGACGCACGGATATCGAGGTGGTGGCGATCAACGACCTCGGACCGGTCGAGATGAACGCCCATCTTCTGCAATTCGACAGTGTGCATGGACGATTCCCGAACGAGGTGAGTTACACCGATGACACGATCGATGCGGGCCGTGGCCCGATCCGCGTCACCGCGATCCGCAATCCCGCCGACCTGCCTTGGGGCGATATCGACATCGTGCTGGAATGCACCGGTATCTTCAAAGGCGACAAGGCCAAGGTGCATCTTGAAAACGGCGCCCGCCGGGTGCTGGTGTCGGCGCCGTCCTCGGGCGCGGACAAGACCATCGTTTATGGTGTAAACCATGACACGCTGGACGCAGCTGATGTGCATGTCTCGTGTGCGTCGTGCACGACCAACTGTCTGGCGCCGGTTGCCAAGGTTCTGCAAGACGCCATTGGCATCAACAAGGGCTTCATGACAACCATCCACAGCTATACCGGCGACCAGCCGACGCTGGACACGCTGCACAAGGATTTCTATCGCGCCCGCGCCGCCGCGCTCAGCATGATCCCTACGACCACCGGGGCTGCCCGCGCCGTTGGCCTTGTTCTGCCTGATCTGGCAGGAAGACTGGATGGCGTGGCGATCCGGGTGCCTACCCCGAACGTGTCCTGTGTGGACCTGACATTCGAGGCTGCGCGCGACACCACGGTGGACGAAATCAACGCCGCCATCATCGCCGCCGCGACCGGCCCGATGAAGGGCATCCTGGGCGTCGTCGACCGCCCTCTGGTTTCATGCGATTTCAACCACGACCCGCATTCGTCAAGTTTCGCGCTGGATCAGACCAAGGTGCTGGATGGCAACATGGTGCGTGTGCTCAGTTGGTATGACAACGAATGGGGCTTCAGCTGCCGGATGTTGGATACAGCCGCGGTAATGGCAAAACACCTCTGAGTCACGTGCATCCACGACGAAGCCAGGGTGCCGCCCCTGGCCCGTCGGTTTGACGCGCCGCATCCCCGTTTCGCGACATCGCCAGAAATATTATCACACGCCGCGCCAATCGCTCTTGCAGAGTGGATCAGCCGCTCCCTATCTAAGCGCCGAGGTTACATTTCTCGGGCAAGGATCGCTGGGTTGGACTATCTCTTTGTCGCCGCAGGTTTGCTGGCGCTGTTTTTTGGTGGTGAAGCCCTGGTGCGCGGCAGTGTCGGCTTGGCCAACCGATTGGGCATCCCGCCGCTGCTGATCGGTCTGACCGTCGTCGGGTTCGGCACGTCAACCCCGGAACTCTTGGTGTCGATGGACGCTGCGTTGCGTGGGGAGCCGGACATTGCAATCGGCAACGTGATCGGTTCGAACATCGCCAACATCCTGCTGATCCTCGGGCTGACCTGCCTGATCTGGCCGATACAGGTATCCGGCTCCACGCTGCGCCGGGACGTCACTGTCATGATGATCGCGACGCTGCTGCTGTTGCCCATCTTCGCCCTCGCCGAGGTCAGCCGTGTGTCGGGCGCACTTCTCGTGACGGGCCTGATCGGGTACCTGACATGGGCTTATCTCGCTGCTGGCAAGACCCCCGCCCATCCTGATATGCAGATCGCCGGCCCCACGGCGTTTGCGTCGGCGCTCTGGTTGCTGGGCGGGTTGGCTGTTTTGCTCCTGGGCGCGCGTTTTCTGGTAGATGGTGCGGCCTCGATTGCGCGTGGCTTCGGCGTGTCCGAAGCGTTCATCGGCCTCACCATCGTCGCCATCGGCACCTCTCTGCCCGAACTGACCACCTCGGTCATCGCCGCGATGCGGCGCCAATCCGACATCGCGATCGGCAATGTGATCGGCTCGAACATCTTCAACCTGTTGGGTATTTTGGGGGTGACGGCAATGATCACACCCATTCCACTGGCCAGCCGGTTTGCACGTTTCGACCTGCCCATCCTGATAGCGGTGACGGCATTCATTGCTGCGGCGCTGCTTCTGCGGCCCCGGCTTGGACGCTGGCTGGGCGTGGTGATGTTGACAGGATATGCCGCCTATGTCGTCACGGCACTGGGATGACCACCTGCATCCGGCGCAGGTTCAACCTCAGTCCCGACCAATTTTCAGATACAACTGGTCTTTCACGCTGGGCGAGACAAATTTCGACACATCCCCGCCAAGTTTGGCGATTTCCTTCACCAGTTTCGATGCAATCGCCTGATACTTGGCCTCGGCCATCAGAAACACGGTCTCGACGCTGGCATCCATCGCGCGGTTCATGCCAACCATCTGATATTCATACTCGAAATCCGTCACAGCCCGCAGGCCGCGAATGATGATCTGCGCCCCGACATCATGGGCGCAATCAATCAGCAGGTTCTCGAACGGATGCGCGATGATCTCGGTGCCGGTCTCGGCGGCCAGCTTGGCGCATTCGGCTTCGACCATCGCGACACGCTCTTCCAAGGAAAAAACCGGCCCCTTGCCCGTGTTGACCGCCACGCCGATCACCAGACGGTCCACCAGCGCACAGGCCCGCCGAATAATGTCCGTATGCCCCAACGTGATCGGGTCAAAGGTTCCGGGGTACAGTCCGACACGCATGATCTGGCCTTTCTTAAATGCCGGCACGCAACAATATTGCGACCGGCATTGCAAGTCTTTTCCGCAGCGCGGCGCTTGACCGTGCCGGTGCTATCCCACCCGGGTCAGTACCCCATGATCATGTTTTTCAACGCATCCGCCTGCTGCGACAGCTCGTCCAGCCGCGCCTTGACCACATCGCCGATGGATACAAGGCCGATCATCTCGTCCCCCTCCATCACCGGCATGTGGCGGAACCGGCGTTCGGTCATGATTTGCAGCACCTGAATGGCCCGATCGCCGGGCGCACAGGTGACCAGCTTCGACGTCATCAGATCATCCACCACCTGATCCAGACACCCTGACCCCACCTTCCCCAACGCCGACACAATGTCACGTTCGGACAGGATCCCGACCGGGCGCACACCATCCTGCGAAACAATCACCGCACCAATTTTTTTCTCGGACAACAGGTTTGCCGCGTCAGCAACCTTGCTGCCCGGCTTGACCGTCGCAACACCCGCCAGCGTTTTGTTTTTCAGGATCTGGTGAATGAGCATTGTGCCCTCCATTCTGGTGTAATTCTTGTATTTTTCTGTCCTCAGCGTCACCCCAAGCGCAACAATATGTCAAGGGCTGTTTGCAATCGCAGCAAAGGAAAAATCGCCTCACACCATCGCTTCCAGCCGGGCCACCTCGTCCCGGATCCCCCGCGTCAAGGCTTCGGCAACGCGGGCAAAACGTTCGACCCGCACGTCGCCTTCATGTCGGATCAGATAGAAGGATCGTGTGATCGACAATTCTTCGACCAGAACCCGCACCAGATTGGGCGCAAAGGGCAGAATGAAATCATGGGTGATCCCCACACCACCCCCCTGCCGAACCATGCCAAGCTGAACCGACACGAGGTTCGAGGCCAATGCCACCTTCTCGATCCCCATCCCGGTCAGAAAGTCCAGTTCCGGATAGAAGATCATGTCCTGGATATACCCCACCACGGGATGGGCGTGCAGATCCTCCAGATTTTGCAACGGCGGAGCCGCATCCAGATAATCCCGCGCCGCCGCCAGGTGCAGATGGTAATCCGTAATCTTCTGCAACGTGAGCCGCCCCGCCTGCGGAGGCGAGACGGTGATCGCCATATCCGCTTCGCGCTTGGACAGGTTGATCACCCGCGGCAAGGCCACGATCTGCAACTCCAGCTCGGGATGCTGTTTCCGGATCGTGGTGCAGACCTGCGGCAGGATATAGCTTGCACACCCGTCCGTCGCCCCAATGCGCACCTGCCCCGACAATTGGCCCGACGGTCCCGCCAACTCGTCCACCCCCGACAACACCGCCTGTTCAGCCTGTTCCGCATGCGACAAAAGCCGTGATCCGGCCTCGGTCAGCGCATAACCCTGCGGAGATTTGGTGAACAGCGGCTGCCCCAGATCCCCCTCCAGCTTCGCCACCCGCCGCCCCACGGTGGCGGCATCCCGTCGCAGCACCTTGCCAGCGCGCGACAGGCTTTCAGCCCGCGCGACGGCCAGAAACACCCTCAAATCATCCCAGTCCATCTCTCACCTTTCGACATTTGCGACATCGGGTTTCTTCTGGCTCCAAATATCCCCGCCGGAGGCTTCCGTCCTCTCGGCGCTGCCAAGGCTTGCATTTTTGCAAAACCTTTTTGGTAAACTGCCTCTTTTCCCGGCATAAATGCAAGGCTATCTTGCCCCCGAACAGATGGGAGACAGACCATGAAGACACTGGGACACTGGATCAACGGCCAATTGGTCGACGGAACATCAGGCCGCACCGCCGACGTCTACAACCCCGCAACCGGCGAGGTTCAGGCGAAAGTGGCCCTGGCCACGAAAGACGAATTGGACGCCGCCGTCGCAAGGGCCGTCGAGGCGCAAAAGGAATGGGGTGCGACCAACCCGCAGAAACGTGGCCGCGTGATGATGGCCCTCGTTGGCCTTCTGAACCGCGACATGGACAAGCTGGCCGAGGCGCTCTCGCGCGAGCACGGCAAGACTATCCCGGATGCCAAGGGTGACGTTCAGCGCGGGCTTGAGGTGATCGAATACTGCATCGGCGCCGCCCAGATGCTGAAGGGCGAGTTCACGGACAGCGCCGGCCCCGGCATCGACATGTATTCCATGCGCCAGCCGCTGGGTGTTGTCGCCTCGATCACGCCCTTCAACTTCCCCGCCATGATCCCGCTCTGGGGCATGGGCCCGGCCTTGGCCTCGGGCAACGCGATGATCCTGAAACCGTCCGAGCGTGACCCCTCGGTCCCCCTGATGCTGGCCGAGCTGTGCAAGGAAGCCGGTCTGCCCGACGGCGTGTTGCAGGTGGTGAACGGTGACAAGGACGCGGTGGATGCGATCCTTGACAACGAGACCATCCAAGCGGTGGCTTTCGTTGGATCGACCCCGATTGCGCATTACATCTACTCGCGTGCCACGGCAAACGGCAAACGGGCGCAGTGCTTTGGTGGCGCCAAGAACCACATGATCGTGATGCCTGACGCGGATATGGAACAGGCCGCCGATGCCCTGATCGGCGCGGGCTTTGGCGCCGCGGGCGAACGCTGCATGGCGATCTCGGTCGCCGTGCCGGTGGGGGATGAAACCGCCGACAAGCTGCGCGACGCGCTGGTGCCACGGATCGAGAAGCTGAAAGTCGCGCCCTATACTGCGGGCGATGATGTGGATTACGGCCCGGTCGTCACTGCGGCGGCCAAGGAAAACATCCTGCGCCTGATCAACTCAGGTATCGAACAGGGCGCGGACCTTGTCGTGGACAACCGCGATTTCAGCCTGCAAGGCTATGAAGACGGCTTTTTCGTCGGTCCGCACCTGTTTGACCGGGTGACCACCGACATGGACATCTACAAGACCGAGATTTTCGGCCCTGTCCTGTCCATGGTCCGTGCCGAAAACTATGAAGAAGCCATCGGCCACGCCATGAACCACGAATATGGCAACGGCACCGCGATTTTCACCCGTGATGGCGATACCGCGCGCGACTTTGCCAACCGGATCAACATCGGCATGGTGGGGATCAACGTTCCGATCCCGGTTCCGCTGGCCTATCACACCTTCGGCGGCTGGAAGAAGTCGGGCTTTGGCGATCTGAACCAGCATGGCCCGGACGCGTTCAAATTCTACACCCGCACCAAAACCGTGACCACGCGCTGGCCATCAGGCATCAAGGAAGGTGGCGAGTTCAACTTCAAAGCGATGGACTAAGCGCCAGTTGGCACCCTGAACAACACAGCCCCGGTCCTTGGACCGGGGCTTTTTCAATCCAGCGGCCGCCCGTCCCCCAAGGTCTGGATGAACAGGTCCACATCATCGGCAGCAATGCCCAGATAGGACAGCGCCTCAGCCCCGCTTCGAAACACATCCATCTCGGTCGAGATCCGGCCCTGCGCGGATTGTTCGAAGATCCGTGCCAGAACGAAAGCCTCGGGTTGCGGGGCCAGCAAGGCCACTTTGCTGGCGAAATGATAGTCACGCGACAGCTTTTTTTGCATCTGCACATATTCCAGCGGTCCTTCATTGGGCCGATCAATTGTGCGCAAGTCGCGCAGATCGACAAGCACCAGTCGCCCCTTGGGGGCATCAATGGTGATGATCCACTCGGCGACCCGCGCGATCAGGCTTGCGAAATGAACATGCGCGGTGCATCGGACAAGCAAAAAGTTTTCGTTTTCAAAATAGGTAGCAGTATGCATTTTCAACCCCGGCGCGATTGCGCCACCTCAAACAAAGCGTGTGGCTTACCCAAGGTCAACCTTAGAACGCCAGATTCTTTTACGTTTGCCGCGCCGTAAGTGATCCCGGCGCCGAATGCTTGTCGCCTGCCCTCAATGATGCAAAGCTGTGACCAGCACGACCGAAAGGACAGCTCATGGCCTTGAAAGAACCGCCGTTTTCGATTGGGATCGAAGAAGAATACCTGCTGGTGGATCGTGAAAGCTATGCGCTGGCCCGCGCCCCCGACCGGTTGATGAACGATTGCAAGGCCGAGCTTGAAGGTCAGGTCAGCCCCGAATTCCTGCAATGCCAGATCGAGATCGGCACCCGCGTCTGTGCCAATGTCTCTGAGGCGCGCGAAGACCTGAAACGCCTGCGTGCGACCGTTGCCAAACATGCAAAGACCTATGGCCTGGCCCCGATTGCCGCCTCGTGCCACCCGTTTGCCGACTGGAAGGAACAGCACCATGTCGACAAGGACCGCTATAACGACCTGAAACGGGATCTGGCCGGTGTGGTGCGCCGGATGCTGATTTGCGGGATGCATGTGCATGTCGGCATTCCCGATCCCGACACGCGGATCGACCTGGTCAACCAGCTTCGCTATTTCCTGCCCCACCTGCTGGCGCTGTCGGGCAGTTCGCCGTTCTGGCAAGGCGATGATACCGGGCTGGCCTCCTATCGGCTGACGGTGTTCGACAACCTGCCGCGCACCGGCTTGCCGCCGCATCTGTCCGGCTGGTCCGAATTTGACCGCTCGGTGCAGGCGCTGGTCGATATCGGCGTGATCGAAGACAGCTCGAAAATCTGGTGGGATCTGCGCCCTTCGTCGCGCTTTCCCACGATCGAAAGCCGTATCTGTGATGTGCAACCGCGCCTGGAACACACAATCAGCCTGGCCGCGCTGACTCAATGTCTGGCCCGTATGCTGTGGCGCCTGAAAGCCAAGAACCAACGCTGGCGGCTTTATGACAACTTCCTGGTCGCCGAAAACCGCTGGCGCGCGCAGCGGTATGGCATCGCGGGCGGGCTGATCGACTTTGGCATCGGCGAGATCGTGGAGTTCCCGCAACTGCTTGAGGATATGTTCCTCCTGATTGAACAAGATGCCGAGGCCCTTGGCTGCAGCATCGAGGTCGAAGCCACGCGTGGCGTTCTTGAAACCGGGATTTCAGCGGATCGCCAGCGCGCCGTCTTTCACGACAGCATTCAGGCGGAAAAGCCGAAAGAGTATGCGCTTCAAGACGTTGTGCGCCACCTGATCGAGGAATACCACGCCGATCTTTGACCCGTCTTGCCCGCCACATCCGCTCATCTGACGTAACGGCAGCTTGCGACGCGACGGAACTCTCCTCCGGCTTGAAAAACTCCTGTAAGGATTGCGCCATAACGTATCCGGAAAACACCTGGACGGGAGAAAGACATGGATTTCGCGCTTTCCGAGGAACAGACCCTCATCTTCGACATGGCCAAAGGGTTCGGCGAAGAAAATATCGCCCCCAATTCCGAGAAATGGGAGGCCGAGGGCACGATCCCGAAAGACCTCTGGCCGCAATTGGCTGAACTGGGTCTGGGCGGCATCTATGTCTCGGAAGAATACGGTGGGTCGGGTCTGTCGCGGCTGGACGCAACGCTGGTCTTTGAAGCTCTCGCGATGGCCGACCCCGCTGTCGGCAGCTTTCTGTCGATCCACAATATGTGCGGCGGCATGATCGACAAGTTTGGCAAGGACGAAGACAAGCAGAAATGGTTGCCTGCCCTGTGTTCGATGGAAAAGGTGTTTTCATATTGCCTGACAGAACCGGGGTCGGGATCGGATGCCGCCGCCCTGAAAACCCGCGCCGAAAAGACAAATGACAGCTATGTGCTGACCGGCAACAAGGCGTTCATCTCGGGCGGCAATTATTCCGACGTCTACGTCACCATGTGTCGCACCGGAGAAAACGGCCCCAAGGGGATATCAACCGTGATCGTCGAAGCGGGCACACCGGGTCTGAGCTTCGGCGCGAATGAACGCAAGATGGGCTGGAAGGCGCAACCGACCAGCCAGGTTCAGTTCGACGATTGCGCCGTGCCGCACGAAAACCTGCTGGGCGAGGAAGGCAAGGGCTTTACCTATGCCATGGCCGGGCTGGATGGCGGCCGCCTGAACATCTCGGCAGGTGCCCTTGGTGGCGCACAGAAGGCGCTGGACCTGACGCTGCAATATATGGGCGAACGCAAGGCGTTCGGCCGCACCATCGACCAGTTCCAGGCATTGCAATTCAAGCTGGCGGAATATGAAACCCGCCTGCAAGCCGCCCGCACCTTCCTGCGTCAGGCCGCATGGAAGCTGGACAACAACGCGCCAGATGCCTCGAAATTCTGCGCCATGGCCAAGCTGATGGTGACAGACGCCGCCTTTGACGTGGCCAATGGCTGCCTGCAACTGCACGGCGGCTATGGCTATCTGGCCGATTATGGGATCGAAAAGATCGTGCGTGACCTGCGGGTCCACCAGATTCTGGAAGGCACGAACGAGATCATGCGCCTGATCGTTGCCCGTCAATTGCTGGCAGAACGCGACCGCGGCTGATGTCTGATATCTCGATTCGGAAAGAAGGCAAGGCCGGGCGGATCACCCTGACCCGGCCAGACGCCCTGAACGCGCTGTCCTACGACATGTGTCTGGCGATTGACGTCGCCCTGATCGACTGGATCGACGACGACGAGGTCGCGTTGATCATCATCGACGCTGAAGGCGACCGCGCTTTCTGCGCCGGCGGCGACATTCGCGAGATCTACGAGATCGGTCAGTCCGGCGATCCGACCCGCGCCCGAAACTTCTGGCGTGACGAATACCGGATGAACGCGCGCCTGTTCGAATTTCCCAAGCCCATCGTCAGCTTCATGCAGGGCTTTACTATGGGCGGCGGCGTTGGTGTGGGCTGCCATGCCTCGCACCGGATCATGGCGCGATCCTCGCGTATGGCGATGCCGGAATGCGGCATTGGGTTGGTGCCGGATGTGGGGGGGTCACTGATCCTGGCCCATGCACCGGGACGGCTGGGCGAATATATCGGCATGACGGGTGCGCGCATGGCACCGGGCGATGCGATCCACGCAGGTTTCGCGGATTACGTGATCCGGCAGGCAGAATGGCCCGCACTCAAAGCCGATCTGATCCGCACCGGAGACCCCAGCCACATCAACGAAGCCGCCATCCCCGCAATTCCCGGCAACCTGTCTGCAATGCAGCCGATGATCGACACCCATTTCGGTGGCGGTAGCCTCGGAGAAATCGTGGCCTCGTTGCGCAGCGATCACAGTATCTTTGCCGCCAACGCGCTGGAACTTGTGGGCCGCAATTCGCCCCTGTCGATGGCCTGCACGGTCGAAATGATCCACCGCCTGTCAACGACCCACGATGTCCGCAAATCACTGGAACTGGAGTACCGCTTCGTCTATCGCGCACTTGACCAGTCAGACCTGATGGAAGGCATCCGCGCCGCCGTCATCGACAAAGACCGCAGCCCGAACTGGAAGCACGGCCTGGACGACCTGCCCGACGACGCCGTCGACAAGATGCTTGCCCCGCTGGGTGAAAACACACTGACCTTCTAAGGAGACCTGCAATGAAAATCGGATTTATCGGACTGGGCAACATGGGCGGACCGATGGCCGCGAACCTTGCCAAGGCTGGCCACGAGGTAACAGGCTTCGACATGGTGCCCGTCGACATCGACGGTGTGACCATGGCCGCCTCGGGCGCTGAAGCGGCCAAGGGACGGGACGTGGTCGTCACCATGCTGCCCAACGGCCAGATCCTGCGCGCCGTGGCGAATGAGATCATTCCCGCGATGGACGCCGGAACAGCTTTCGTCGATTGCTCGACCGTAGATGTGGAAAGCGCCCGCGACGTCGCCAAACAAGCCGCGGACGCAGGGCTTTTGCCCGTGGATGCGCCGGTGTCAGGCGGTGTCGGCGGGGCAACAGCCGGCACACTGACCTTCATGGCCGGCGGCTCGGCGGACGCCTTTGCCAAGGCAGAACCCCTGTTTGACATCATGGGTCAGAAAGCCGTTCATTGCGGCGACAGCGGCGCGGGTCAAGCCGCCAAGATCTGCAACAACATGATCCTTGGCATTACCATGATCGGCACCTGCGAAGCCTTCGCGCTGGCCGACAAACTGGGGCTGGACCGGCAAAAGATGTTCGATGTGGTGTCGACCTCGTCGGGTTACAGCTGGTCGATGAACGCCTATTGCCCGGCGCCCGGTGTCGGCCCGCAATCGCCCGCCGACAATGACTACAAGCCCGGCTTTGCCGCCGAACTGATGCTGAAAGACCTGCGGCTGAGCCAGCATGCCGCCGAGGCTGCCGATGCCGACACACCGTTGGGCCAAGCCGCCACCGCGCTTTACGAGCAGTTTGTCGAATCTGAAGACGGACGGGGCATGGACTTCTCGGCCATGCTGCCGCGCTTTGAAAAACGGTCACGCAGTTGACAGGAGATCGACGGGGGCGCTGCCCCCACGGCGCGCCCCTTGCGGGGCTCGCCTCCCCCGGGATATTTGGAACAAGAAAAAGCACGGATCGCCTTTTTCTTGTTCCAAATATCCCCGCCGGAGGCATGAAATCCAATGAACTGGGTCGACGACAACACCGAGTTTGCGGCACTTGACGCCCCGGCGCGTACGCTTTTGGGGACGTTGGATCCGGTCGAGGTGCCAAGGGGCACTGTGCTGTTCTGTCCCGGCGAGGCGGTGAAAGGATATGTGGTCATGCTGTCCGGGCAGGTCGATGTGAACCTGATCGGCCCCAATGGGCGCGACATTCTGTTGTACCGGGTAGAGCCGGGGCAAAGCTGCATCCAGTCCACTCTGGGTCTGCTGGGTGGGGACGCCTACACCGGCGAGGCGATGGCCGAAACATCGGCACGGCTGGTCTTGATCCCACGCGATGTGTTCTTTGCGCTTCTTGACAGTTCACCGGGGTTTCGGCGGTTGGTGTTTGCCGCATTTGCGGACCGGATGCAGTCGATGATGCAACTGATCGAAAACGTGTCCTTCATGTCGGTGGAATCGCGCCTTGCAGCGCTGATTCTGGATCGCGCCGGCCCTGATGGCTGTTTGCACATGACCCAGGCCGAGATGGCCACGGCAGTCGGCACCGCCCGCGAAGTGATCTCGCGCCGGTTGGACAAGTTGGCACAGGCGGGTGCGGTGGCGCAGGAACGCGGCAGCGTGACGATCCTGAACCGCAGCGCATTGAACGACATCGTGCGCGGCGCGGCATTTTGACCGAGGTTCTATGTGACCACGTCACATGCTTTTTCCAGCAGCATTTTCTAAGGTCAGGCAAACAGGACAAAGAAAGGAGATCACCATGTTCAAGACCAATACCGGCAATGTTGATCGCATCATCCGGATCGTCGTGGGTCTTGCCCTTCTGGGGTGGTACTTTTTCGCAGGTGGCCCTGTCTGGGCGCTGATCGGGATTGTTCCACTGGCCACTGGCGCATTGGGGTTTTGCGCGTTGTACAGCCTTTTGGGGATCAATACCTGCAAGCTGAAAAACTAAGCAATTTTCAACTTTTGATCGTTAGACCCGAGGGTGTAACGAGTGAAACGGTGAACGCCGGGCGATATCCGCCCGGCGTTGTGTTTTTGAGGGGCGGGCCGCTTATGCAGCCCGGCCTTCTTATTTGGTGATGATCTCTGGTCCCATCAGCGTGGTCGGCAACCAGGTCGACAGGAACGGGATATAGGTCACCATGATCAGGAAGACGAACAGCACGGCCAGGAAGGGCAGCGCGGCTTTCACCACCTTCATCATCGGCATGCCAGCGACGCCCGATGTGACGAACAGATTCAGTCCGACCGGTGGCGTGATCATCCCGATTTCCATGTTGACCACCATGATGATGCCCAGGTGAATGGGGTCGACACCCAGTTCGATGGCAATCGGGAACACCAGCGGCGCCACGATCACGATCAGGCCCGACGGCTCCATGAACTGCCCGCCAATCAGCAGGATGATGTTCACGATGATCAGGAATATGATCTTTCCAAAGCCGGCCGACAGCATCGCGCCGGCGATCTGCTGCGGGATCTGCTCGTCCGTCAGAACGTGTTTCAGGATCAGCGCGTTGGCGATAATGAACATCAGCGTGATCGTCAACTTGCCTGCATCGAACAGCGTCCGGCGCGTATCGGCGTGGAAGAACGCGGTGACCAGAGCCTGCGGTTTTTGCAGCAGGTTCTTCTTGCCTTCGCCCTTGTCGGCCAGCGGCCCCATGTCGCGATAGACAAATGTGGCGACGATGAACGCATAGACCGAGGCAACGGCGGCGGCTTCAGTTGGCGTGAACAACGCGCCGGTAATGCCGGGAATGCCATAGATGCCGACCATGATGATCACGATCAGAAGCAAACCCCAGACGGCGTCACCGAAACTCTCCAACACCTCGCGGACCCCGGCGAACTCGCCTTTCGGCATGTCCTTGATCGTGGCGATCACATAGATCGCAATCATCAGCATGACACCTGCCATGATGCCCGGGATGACACCGGCCAGGAACATCCGGCCCACCGACACTTCCACAGCCGAGGCATAGACCACCATCACGATAGAGGGCGGGATCAGGATGCCCAGCGTACCCGCGTTACAGATGACACCGGCGGCGAAATCCTTGGTGTAGCCGACCTGGCGCATCGCGGCGATCACGATTGTCCCTATGGCAACCACGGTGGCGGGCGACGAGCCGGACAGTGCCGCAAACAGCATACAGGCAAACACACCCGCAATCGCCAAGCCGCCCCGAAAGTGGCCCACACAGGCAATCGAGAAGCGGATGATCCGCGCCGCCACACCACCTGTTGACATGAAACTGGACGCGAGGATGAAGAACGGGATCGCCAAGAGCGTATAATGCCCGGCTTCGGCCTGATAGAAACTCTGCGCAACCGATGCCAGTGATGTGTCGGAAAACAGCAGCAGGAAGATGATCGAGCTCATGCCAAGGGCAATCGCGATCGGAACGCCGATCATCAGGAACCCGACGACCATGGCGAAAAGGAAGAGGACGTCCATGGCTTATGCCTCCTCGGACTTGTGTTGCAGTTCTTCCAGCTCGTCTTCCACCTCGTGGCTGACGATCAGGCTGTCCTGCTGGCCCCGCCAGATCCGGATGGTGGCCTGAATGAACCGAAACAGCAGCAGTGCCACGCCGACCGGCAGAACCGCATAGGGGATCACGCGCGGTAGCTTGTCATAGGTTTCGCCCTGATTGATCCAGCCTTCCAGAAAGCGCAAGAAATCAAGCATTGGCACCTGGTCGGTGATGTACCAGGCCTGATCGCGGGTCTGCTCGAAACCCGTGGGAAACCACCGGCCCGAGGTGCGGTCGAGGGCCGCATAGGGCGCCCAGTAATCCCACGCGCCTTTTAGCAGCAGGAACGAATAAACGATACAGATCGCTGCTGCCGTCAGGGCCAGAAACCGGCGCGGTCCGTCCGAAAGCAGGTTTGTCAATGCATCTACACCAAGATGCGCGGTAACTTTCACACCGTAGCTCACGCCCAGAAGCACGAGCCATGCAAACAGGATCAGCGTCACCTCAAGCCCCCAGATCAGCGAGGAGTTGAACACGTAACGCAAAACCACGTTCACGAAGGTAATCATTGTCATCAGGCCGAGGATCAGGGCGATCAACGTTTCCTCGAACCCGTTGGAATTGTTGGAATGAGTGCTCATGGCTGTCCCTTCCCATGTTGCTGGGGGCGCCGTTTACCCAAAGTCAGATTTTTATGGGGCGCATAGTGGGATACAACGGGGGCCCGAGCATGATGCGCGGGCCCCGGATTCTCAGTTTGTCAACTGTTCGTTGATTTCCTGTGCGATGGCGATGTTTTCGGCACCGACATCGGCTTCGAACTGGCTCCAGACCCGTTTCATGACATCGACCCATGCCTGGCGCTGCTCCGGTGTCAATTCGCGGATCACACCGCCGGCATCCAGAACCGCCTGACGGGCTTCGGCGTCAACTTCGCCAACAGCCGCGTTGCGGGTTTCGGTGACTTCACTCAGGATCGTGGACAGTTGGTCGCGAATCTCTGCATCCAGACCTTCCCACCAGTCGACATTGGTCACGACCAGATAGTCCAGCACACCATGGTTGGTCTCGGTCGTGCCGTCCTGCACTTCGAAGAACTTCTTGCCATAGATGTTCGACCAGGTGTTTTCCTGGCCATCCACAACACCCTGTTGCAACGCGCCGTAAACTTCCGAGAAGGCCATCGGCTGCGGGCTTGCACCCAGCGCCTGCATCTGGGCGACCAGCACGTCAGAGGGCTGCACGCGGAATTTCAGCCCGGCAGCGTCACCGGGTTCAATCAGCGGCTTGTTGGCCGAGAACTGCTTCATGCCGTTGTGCCAGAATTCCAGCCCCAAAAGGCCGCGGCGCGCCATGGATTGCTTCATCGCCTCGCCTGTTTCTGATTGCTGGAAAGCGTCGACCGCAGCCATGTCCTTGAACATGAACGGCAGGTCGAAAATGCGGAACTGTTTGGTGAAGGCTTCAAACTTCGACAGTGACGGCGCGGCCAGTTGCACGTCGCCTTGCAGCATCGCCTCGAGCACCTGGTCGTCATTGTAGAGGGTCGAGTTCGGATAGACCTCCATACAAGCCTTGCCGTTCATTTCTTCGTTCACACGATCCGACAGCAGCGAAGCTGCGATGCCCTTGGGGTGCTTGTCAGAGTTGGTGACGTGGCTGAACTTGATCACAAGCTCGCCTTCGTCACAGGCAGCAGAAGCGGTGTTTACAGTTGCCGTCAGCGCGATCGCCGATACGGCCATGGTCAGGAATTACATAAGGTGTCCTCCCAGACAGATATCCTCCGGCAGCCCGGTTGGGCGCCTGTCCGCTATTGGGGCACGGTTCGGCTTCGGCACCAAGAAAAACAGTTACACCAGCGTGATATTTGATATTAACCTTTTATAACAAGGTGCTACCGGCCATATCTCATCCACCCCGTATGCCGCAATCGACATAGGTGAGCGAAAGTTCGCACATCCCGCCTGCGGCATTGTGCGGAAAACCGCACAGTCAGGTCCGATAGGTCTCAGGCCGAATCTTGTGCCGTGCCAGCTTGTCATAGAAGGTCTTGCGGGGCAGGCGCAGTTCTTGCGCCGCTGCTGTCGCCCCGCCTTCATGCCGCCTGAGCGCCTCGATCAGAAGCGAGCGTTCGACCTGCGCAAGCTGCTCGGCCAGTCCGGGCCGGGCGTCCTGGGCCGCCCCTTCGGCATCCGCCAGCCCCAGCCCCATGGCAAATCGCATCGCCGCGTTCATCAGGGCGCGCGCGTTGCCTGGCCAATCCTGCGCCATCAATTGCGCAATGACGTCATGTTCTATCTCGGGCGGGGTCAACGCCGCCTGTTCGCTGGCGATCGAAACATAGTGGCGGAACAATACCGGAATGTCGTCCTTGCGTTCGCGCAGCGCCGGGATGCGGATGCGCAGCACGTCGAGCTTATAGAACAGATCGGGATTGAACCGCCCGGCGGCGACCTCGGCCTCCAGGTCTCGATAGGTTCCCGCCACCACCCGTGTGTTGGCAACCCGGTCCAGCAGGTCAAGCAACCGAAATTGCGCGCCCGCCTCAAGCGCGGCGACCTCGTCCAGAAACAAAGTGCCGCCGTCGGCGCGGTCGAACGCCGCGTCCAGCGCCTCGGCGGTCAGCCCGGCAGCAGGCAGCTTGACAAAGGGGCGCGTGGCATCGCCGGACAAAAGATGCACCACCTCAGCCACTTTCGACGTGCCCGAGCCCGGCTCGCCGCAGATCAGCACCTCGGCCTGTGCACGGGCTGCCGCCCGCACCCGGTTGCGCAGTTCCTCGGCAAGCACGCTTTCGCCAAACAGCAGGCGCGCCGCTGCGTCGCCAGTTTCTGCCCGCGCCTTCAACGCGCGGTTTTCCAGAACCAGCGCACGGGTGCGTAAGGCCCGCCCGACCACCGCCAGCAGCGCCGCCGGTTCGCAGGGTTTTTCCAGAAAATCAAACGCCCCCTCGTTCATTCCGCGCACGGCAGTGGGAACATCCCCTTCCCCCGTCAACAGGATCACCGGCAGTTCCGGGTCAACAGATTGCGCGCGGGCCAAAAGGGCGAACCCGTCCTTTCCGGGCATACGGATGTCAGACAGGATGACCCCGTCGAACCCTGCCGCGATGTGGTCCTTGGCCTCGATATAACTGCCCGCCTGGATGGTGGTCAGCCCATCCAGTTCCAGCGTCTGGCCCAGAGCCTCGCGCACCATCGCGTCATCATCGACCAGAAGAACGGTGTTGGTCATGCAGCCTCCTGCGCGCCTGCGCGGTCAAGTTCCACGGTGAAGATGGCCCCACCGTCTGGATGGTTGCGCCCTCGTATCGCCCCTCCGAAACTCTGCACCAGACCATAGGAGATCGACAGCCCCAACCCCATCCCCTCGGTCGGGCTGACCTCTTTGGTTGTATAGAAGGGGTCAAAAATGCGGTCGGGTTCGTCAATGCCGGGCCCCGTGTCGCGCACCGACAGGGTCACCCGATCCGTGGACGGCTCCATCGTGATCTCGATCTTTCTGTGAACCCGCTCGGCCATCGCATCCATTGCGTTGGACATCAGGTTCATCACCACCTGCTGAAGCCGCACCTCACCGCCACGCACCTTGGGCGCAGTGGCTGGTCGCGACCAGTCCACGTGCACGCGATCGGACTGGATCCGCGGCCCAAGCATTTCCAGCGCCTGATCGACGACATGAACCAGATCCACGTCCCCGATCGGTTCGCTTTCCTGCCGCGCAAACGCCCGCAGGTTCTTGATGATACGGTCCATGCGGCCCGCCTGCTGCGAAATACGGCTCAGGTTCTGTTCGGCCTGGTCGGTCCGCCCACGTTCCAGAAACACCATCCCGTTGTCCGCGAAAGACCGGATCGCCATCAGGGGCTGGTTCAGCTCGTGGCTGATACCCGCTGACATCTGCCCCAGCGCCGACAGCTTGCCTGCCTGCACAAGATCGGCCTGCGCCTTCTTCAAGGCGGCTTCGGCCTCGCGACGTTCCCTGTTTTCACGCAACAAATCGGTGTTGGCCGCCGACAGCGCCCTGGTGCGTTCGGCCACACGCGCCTCAAGCCGGGCATTGGCGGCCGCTTTCAGGCGCAATTGATTGTTCAACGCCCGCCGCCGTTCCCCCACGGCAAGCAGCAGCGCCCCGATCCCCAGACAGATCGCGGCGGCAATTGCCGACAGCAAAACGGCCGTGCGTTCGGCGGGGGCTGTGTCCAGAAGGATCTCTCCCGCCAGGCCGATCACCGGTAGGTCACGGGTCAGGTGCAAGGCCCGGTCCGGCAGATAGGGACCGGCATCCAGCGTCCAGACCTCATGCCCGGCCCAGCGCCTGACGGTGTTTTTAAGGAATCCTTCCCGCGGACGCTCTGCCCCGGCAAGCTCCAGCCGATTGGCGGCAAACACCCGGTCGCCTTGCAGCGTAAAGAACAGCGCCGCATCGGTGGATGGCCAGTTCTCTTCAAAGTCCAGCAGGTCGGTGCGCGCCACCACCGTGCCCAGCGGTTTGCCCTGACGGCTATGTATCGGCGCGGCGAACGAAAAGATGCGCTGTGTCGCGCCCGATGGCACTGGCTGAAACCGTGCCTGCACCCCCAGCGCACCCGTCAACGCGCGATGGATGAGAGGGGCCGCGGGATCCAGCTGTGCCTCGCCTTCGCCCGAAGCTGCCAGCACCTTGCCGTCCAGCCCGACCAGCGACAGGTGATACGCCCCTGTCATATCCGCCATTGCCTGCAACAGGCGATCAGCCTCGCCCTCGCTGTCCACCTCGCCACCCAGACGGTCACGCAACACCGGGTGCTCGGCCAGAACCACCGCCAGCTCGCGATACCGAAACAGATGCCGCGTCAACTGGTCCGACGCCAGCGCCAGTTCGGATGCCGCCTGTTCCGACAAGGGCACCAGTGCCGCGCGCCAGGCCAACGCCCCAGCCCCCGCGCTGACCGCAAGGGTGGCCAGGAGAAAGGGAAAAAACCATTTCGTGCGAAAGTATCGAAACATGACGCGAAGAATAGAAAGCCCCGCTTGCAAAGGCCAGTGGCTTTGGGGAACATGCGCCCATGTTGCGCCTGACCCAGTCCCCGACGGACCCCGACTTCATCCAGAACCCCTATGCGTTTTATGACCGCGCCCGTAAGGGTGGTGATATAGTCTGGTGGGACGATTACGACATGCCGATGGCGGTCAGCTTTCGCGCGGTGAACGCGCTGTTGCGCGATCGCAGGTTTGGGCGGGAACCGGTTGAGCCAATTGCGTTTCCCGACCACCTCGCGCCATTTTATGCGGTCGAGGCGCATTCAATGCTGGAATTGGAAGCCCCAAGGCACACGCGGTTGCGCAAGCTGGTGCTGCGCGCCTTCACAAGCCGCCGGATCGCCACGCTGGGGCCTGAAATAGACACACTGGCTCATCAGCTGATCGACGCCTTTCCTGCCGGAGACTTCGACCTCCTGCCCGCCTTTGCCACGCGCATTCCCGTCATCGTGATCTGCCGCCTGCTGGGCGTGCCCGAAGATATGGCGGATGACCTGCTCAGATGGTCGAACGCCATGGTCTCGATGTATCAGGCGCGCCGCACCCGCGCGATCGAGGACGACGCCATCGCCGCCACAGAAGCCTTCGTCGCCTTCATGCGCGACTATGTGGACCAACGGCGCGGCGATCCGCGTGACGACCTGATCACAGAACTGATCGCCGCCGAAGCCGAGGGCGAGAAGCTGTCGACGGACGAGTTGATTTCCACCTGTATCCTGCTTTTGAATGCGGGGCACGAGGCCACGGTCCATGCTATGGCGATTGCCGTGAAAACCCTGTTGGAGCAGGCAATCGACCCGTCATTCCTGACCCCTGACACCCGCGACGCAACCGTCGAAGAAACGCTGCGGTTCGATCCCCCTTTGCATATGTTCACGCGATATGTTTACGAAGATACGGTGCTTTACGGCGAAAATTTCAAGCGTGGCGACAAGATCGGCTTGCTTCTGGGCGGTGCCAATCGCGATCCGGATGTCTGGGACGACCCGAACGACTTCGACCCAACACGCCCTATCAAGCCCAACACCTCATTCGGGGCGGGGGCGCATTTCTGCATTGGTGCACCTCTGGCGCGGCTGGAACTGACGCGCGCCCTGCCGATCCTGTTTGACCGCTGCCCCGATCTGCACCTCACTGCCCCACCGCAATTTGGCAATGTCTACCATTTTCACGGTCTCAAGCGCCTCATGGTGCGATGCTGATCCGCCCTCCTGCCTGCTTCTTCTGGCCAGAAATATCCCGGGGTAGCGCAAAGCCGCAGGCTTTGCGCGGAGGGGCAGCGCCCCTCAAGCGCGCCATGCACGCCACTGCTCGTCACATCAGATCGGCAACTCGGTCGAAAACTTGATCTCTTCCATCGACAGAAGCGCGGTGACATTGAAGATCTTCACCTCGGAAATCAGCGCCTGATAGAACTCGTCATAAGCGCGGGCGTTCTCGACGCGGACCTTCAGGATATAGTCGATCTCGCCCGCCAACCGGTGCGCTTCCATCACTTCGGGGCGCGCACGCAGGGCGGCCAGAAATTTTTCCTGCCAATCCGCTTCGTGCTCCGAGGTGCGGATCAGAACGAAGAAACAGGCTTCAAACCCAAGGGTTTCAGCATCCATCACCATCGTGTTCTTGCCGATCACGCCCCCTTCGCGCATCTTGCGAATCCGGTTCCAGACCGGGGTCTTGGATGACCCGACTTTCTTGGCGATCACGTCCAGTGACTGCCCCGCGTCGCGCTGAAGCTCACGCAGGATTTTCCGGTCTATCTCGTCCAACCGAACAGGCATTTCGATTTTTTCCTTCATTTGGTCCATACGTTCTGCGAGGGCGATAAACCGAAACATAATTCCTTATCTGCCGCATGGTATCGCCGTTTGACGGGAAAATGTCCTATATAGAGCGGGAACGCAACAGGAAAGGACTGGCCATGCCCCGCCCCTTCACACCCAAAGTGGTAACCGCAAACGACCTTGTCGAAGGCGATGTGATTTATCTGGCCCGCGATGGGTCCTGGGTGCGCGACATGTGCATGGCCTGGCTGATCGAGGATGAGGCCGAGGCCGCCACCCAACTTGCGCTGGCCGAAACCCAGCCGGAAATCGCCGTGGGTGCCTATCTGGCTGATGCCAAGGCTGGCCCGAACGGCCCTGTCCCCACCCATTTCCGCGAAGCGTTCCGAGCCAAAGGCCCGTCGAACCGTTTCCATGGCAAACAAACCGCCACGGCATCGCAGGAGGGTTTCGCTCATGTATGATTACAACAATTTCGACGAAGGCTTTGTGCGCAACCGCGTCAGCCAGTTCCGCGCCCAGGTAGCACGCCGTATCTCGGGTGCGCTGACCGAGGATGAATTCAAACCCCTGCGCCTGATGAACGGCGTCTATATGCAACTGCACGCTTACATGCTGCGGGTGGCGATCCCCTATGGCTCGCTCAACCCGGGCCAGCTGCGCCAGCTTGCGATGATTTCCGAGCGTTGGGACAAGGGCTATGGCCATTGGACCACGCGCCAGAACATCCAGTATAACTGGCCGCGCCTGGCCGACATTCCCGACATGCTGGACGCGCTGGCCGATGTGGGGATGCATGCCATCCAGACCTCGGGCAACACGATCCGCAACGTGACCGCGGACCATTTCGCCGGTGCCGCCGCGGATGAGGTCGAAGACCCCCGCCCCACCGCTGAGCTTCTGCGCCAATGGTCCACCGACCACCCTGAATTCCAGTTCCTGCCGCGCAAGTTCAAGCTGGCCGTGACCGGGTCCAAGGCCGACCGCGCCGTGACCAAGGCGCATGATATCGGCATCCGCATAGTGAAAAACGAGGCGGGCGAAGTTGGCTATCAGATCATCGTCGGTGGTGGCCTTGGCCGCACGCCCGTCGTTGGTCAGGTGTTGAAAGACTTCCTGCCCCGCGCCGACCTGCTGCCCTATGTCGAAGCGATCGTCAGCGTCTACAACACGTTGGGACGGCGCGATAACAAGTATAAGGCGCGCATCAAGATCACCACGATGGAGAACGGGATCGACAAAATCAGCGAGCTGGTCGAAGCGCGGTTTGCCCAAATACGCCCGCTCTTTAGCGGCGTCGATCAGGAGCATTTCCAAGATATCGCCGCGAAGTTCAAAGCACCCGCATTCAAGACCGCGCCGCTCGACACCTATCACGCCGCCCGCGATGCCGACCCGGTGTTCCGGTCGTGGTGTGACACGAATGTCGATGACCACCGCGCGAACGGCTACGGGATTGTCACGATCTCGATGAAAGCACACGGGGCCACGCCGGGGGACGCAAGCGCCGACCAGATGCGCGTGATCGCCGAGCTGGCTGAGCAGTTCGCACATGGTGATATTCGTATCAGCCACGAGCAAAACGTGATCCTGCCCCATGTGCACCGCGCCGACCTGCCTGCGCTGTTTGCGACTTTGCGCGCGCATGGGATGGCAACCGCGAATGCCGGACTGATCTCGGACATCATCGCCTGCCCCGGCATGGATTACTGCGCACTGGCGACAGCCCGTTCAATCCCCGTCGCGCAGGAGATTGCCGAGCGGTTCGACGCGCTGAAAATCGAGCACGACATTGGCCATCTGCAAATCAAGATCTCGGGCTGCATCAATGCCTGCGGGCACCACCATCTGGGCCATATCGGCATCCTTGGTCTGGATCGCGCGGGGGTCGAGAACTATCAGATCACGCTTGGCGGTGACGCTGGCCCCGATACCGTGATCGGTAAGCGCGCCGGGCCGGGCTTTGCCTATGACCAGATCGTGCCCGCCATCGAACGTCTTGTTCTGGCCTATCTGGACCTGCGCGAGGACGAGAGCGAGACCTTCATCGACGCCTTCCGCCGTCTGGGCGAAGCGCCGTTCAAGGCCGCGCTCTATCCTGAGGAGGCGAAAACCAATGCCGCTTGAAGCCCCCCTTCCCGCCCCCGCTGAGCGGGTCGAGACGCTGAATGCGCGCTATAAGCACCATTCGGCGACCTCGGTGATCGAACGCGCGTTGACCGACAGCACCATCGGCGCGCTGGCGATGGTCTCCAGCTTTGGCGCGGAAAGCGTCGTGCTGCTTCACATGGTGGCGCGCATCGACCGCTCGGTTCCGGTGATCTTTCTGGACACGCAGATGCTGTTTCAGGAAACACTCGATTATCAGGTCGAGGTGTCGGAAAAACTGGGCCTGACCGATGTGCGCGTCATTCAACCCGATGCAAACGAGTTGTTCAAACGCGACCCGGACAACATCCTGCATTTGGCCGATACCGATGCATGCTGCGAATTGCGCAAGGTCGAGCCGTTGGACAACGCCCTGAAAGGCTTTGACGGATGGATCACCGGGCGCAAACGGTTCCAGGGTGGCAAACGTGTCGATCTGCAGTTCTTCGAGGCCGAAGATGATCGCCTGAAGGTCAACCCGCTGGCCCATTGGGCGTCCGAGGATGTGCGCGATTATATGATCAACAACCGCCTGCCGCGTCACCCGCTGGTCGGGCGTGGGTTCCCGTCAATCGGCTGTGCCCCCTGCACATCACCGGTGAAGCCCGGCGAGGACCCGCGCGCCGGGCGCTGGCGCGGGGCGGAAAAGACGGAATGCGGCATTCACTTTGTCGACGGAAAAATGGTGCGAATAGGAGCAAGCGCATGACTGTAATCGTCACCGACACGGGCTTTGCCCATGATGACTGGGACAATGGCTTTGCCACGCCGGATGACCGCGCGGCAAATGACACGCGCGGGCTGCATCTGGCATCGGACACCGACCCCGCCGCCTTGGCGCATCTGATGGTGGGTGTTGACATGATCCGCATCGACTTTCCGTCCTTCGCCGATGGGCGCGGCTTTTCGCTGGCGCGCCAGCTGCGCTTGCTGGGCTACAAGGGTCGCTTGCGCGCCCACGGGCATGTCATCTCGGACCAATACACCATGGCGCGCCGCTCTGGCTTTGACGAGGTTGAGATCAGTGAAGACCTGTCCCTGCGCCAGCCGGAAGCCGATTGGCTGTCGCGCGCGGACTGGCAGGCCTATGACTATAGGTCGCGGCTGACTGGCTAGACCCTGCCCCTGAACCTCCCTATATACGCAGACAGAAAAGGACGGGGCCGCGTGCCCCGTTGAAGCACATGAATGAAGTGACGCCCGTTATGGATGCCGAAGCCAAAGTAAAACCCGTCCCCACCCTGCCCGACGCGCAAACCGTGACCGAGGTCGAACATTACACCGACCGCCTGTTCCGGTTCCGCTGCACGCGGCCGCAAACCCTGCGCTTTCGGTCGGGCGAGTTTGTGATGATCGGGCTGATGGGCGACCCGGACCCCAAAACCGGCAAGCAAAAGCCGCTTCTGCGCGCCTATTCCATCGCGTCACCCAGTTGGGACGAAGAGCTGGAGTTTTATTCGATCAAAGTGCCGGACGGCCCGCTGACCTCGAAACTGCAGCACATCAAGGCGGGCGATCAGATCATCCTGCGCCCCAAGCCTGTCGGCACCTTGGTGCATGACGCGCTGATCCCCGGCAAGCGCATCTGGTTCTTCGCCACCGGCACAGGCTTTGCGCCCTTCGCCTCGCTTCTGCGCGAGCCGCAGACTTATGAGGATTATGACGAGATCATTATCACTCATACCTGCCGCGAAGTGGGCGAACTGACCTATGGTCGCAACCTGATCGAGGCGTTGAAAGACGACGAGCTTCTGAACGAGGTGATCGGGGACGGCTTCTGGAAGAAGATCAAATACTACCCCACCACCACCCGCGAAGAGAGCCCCAAGATGGGCCGGATCACCGACCTGATCCGCTCGGGCGAGGTGTTCGACGATCTGGGCATCGACCCGATTTGCCCACAGAACGACCGCGCGATGATCTGTGGCAACCTGCCGTTCAACCTGGAGCTCAAGGAATTGCTGGAAGAGGCGGGGCTTGAGGAAGGCGCGAACTCGAAACCCGCGCAATACGTGGTTGAGAAGGCGTTTCTGGAATGAAGCGGCATTAATCTGGCCCGTCCAGTGTCGAAAACACGTAGCGGAAAGGGTGGATCATCGATCCACCCTTTTCTCGTTCTTCTCATTGCGAGGCGTCTCGAACGCGCCACACGCGCATAGGTCATAACCAAAGGATATGATATCCTTGCGCGGGCATTGGGCCAACGGGGGGACATCATGCACTACGCCAAACTCTATGCAGATGATGCGGGCGAAAGTCATTGGAGCGATATCGACATCACGCTTGCGCCGCGCAGCTTCGCGCCACCCGCGCAAGGCATTGAGGTCTCGGACCCGGAACCTGCGCGCCAGATGATGTTTCTGCGATTGCGCGCAGGGTGGAACGAACCAATCCATCCCACCCCAGTGCGCCAAAAGCTGATTTGTCTGGCAGGCAGCATCAAAGTAACCGCAAGCGACGGAGCGACGCGCGAGATCGCCAAGGGCGACGTCTGGCACATGGAAGACAAGCGCGGCAAAGGTCATCACACAATGGTCACGAGCGATGTCGATTTCGAAGCCGTAATCATCCAGCACGAATAGAACGTGTCACGCCACACAGCGCGGTCACTTGGCGACCCTTAGGCTTTCCAGTTTGCAATGACAGTATAGGATTCAACCTTGGGGTCTTTTTCCAGAAACTCGGAAAAAGCGGACCAGAGCGCTTTGACTTTCTCGCCTGTCTCCGGGCTCATCTCGGCCAGTTCTGTGGTCGATATGACATAACCTGAGCCCTCATCGTCATTCATGACATTCAGGAAGGATTTCTGACCTGGCAAGGCCATGATCTTGTCCTTCAGGCTTTCCATGATCTTGGTTGCAGCAGCTTTGCTTCCGGGTTTCATTTTGTAAGGCGTGACACGGGCATACATGATGTTGTCCCTTTCCACGAACGCTATGAGGATGCGTTCGACCCACCCGCCCACGATTAGGCGCGATGGTCCAGTCTAGCACGGTTTGGCAGATCCACCGAATGCGCCGTTCCGCACAGGGCTGCGCGACAGTGCGTGCGCCTTTCCGTTGTGTGCCATTCGCCCCGTGTGCGACATCGCGTTCGCGATGGACAGACGCAGGGTCTGCGGGCAGACTGCGCTCATGTGTGGACGACTTATCGCAGGCAACATGACGCAGGCCCAGATGCTGGCGATCATCGAAGGCTTTGTCTATCCGACCCGCTCGGTGGTGATCGACGTGGACGCGCCGCCAGCCGAGACCGGCTACAACATCAAGCCCACGCAGCAGGTGAACATCGTCTTTCCACAGGGCGGTGCCGTGATGGCGTCGACCGCGCGCTGGTGGCTTGTGCCCAGCTGGTTCAAGGGTGCGGCGGGAGATTGGAAGCCCACAACCTTCAACGCCAAGATCGAAACCGCGTTTGAAAAACCCAGCTTCCGGCAGGCCTGGTCATCCGGGCGCTGCCTGATCCCCGCCACCGGGTATTATGAATGGAGCGGTCCGAAGACCAAACGGATGCCAAACCATGTGCGACTGTCCCAGAACCAGCCAGTTATGCTGTTGGCGGGCCTGCACAGCCAATTGTCGGATGGGCGTCGCACCTGTACGGTCCTGACCCGCCCCGCCCTGCCCGACATCGAGGCCTTGCACCCGCGCATGCCGGTCATCCTGACCGCCGACGAGGCCACGGCCTGGCTGGACAAGACGGCATCGGATGACACCATTCGCGACAGCTTCGGCACCCATTGGGACGGGCGGTTTCTGGTGGATCCGGTGGCAAAGTTCAGCCTGAAGGACGATGGCCCGGAACTGATCGAACCGCTTGAGGCCGACAAGTTCGACCTTCGCCCGCCGGGCTGACGAAAAAGCGCACCGCGAAGGCAGAAATGAAAAACGCCGCGCGGGTGTCCTGCGCGGCGTTTTCCGTGTCATATGGCGCGGGATTACATGCCCAGTGCAGATTTCACCTGCGCGATGGCGGCTTCCAGCAGGGCCGGATTGTTGGCGGCAGCTTCAACAGCGGCTTTCAGCCCGGCTTTCTCGGCCTCGCCCAGCGAAGAGTTTTCGATCATTTCGTTCACTTTTGCGGCGTCAAACCCCTGTTTGGTCAGCGCGTCCGGCGTCGCTTCGGTCGATGTGTCAGCGGCTGCATCAGAGCCTTCTGTTGTGGCCTCTGCCGCACCTTCGGTGGTCGCCTCTGCACCGGCCTCGCCGGCGGTGGTGTCCGCGGCGTCGCTGGCGGCGCCAGTGACGGAGTCGATCGCCCCGTCGACGGCATCGGTCACGGCCTCACCGGCCTCATTCAGCGTCTCGCCCACCGCTTCAGCGGCACCCTGAACGGCCTCGCCGGCGGCGTCGGCGGCATCCTGAACGGCGTCACCAGCCGCCTCTGCTGCGGCAGCAGCTTCATCGGCGGCCTCTTGTGCAGCTTCCTTGGCGGCAGCTTCGGCGGCGGCAGCCTGTTCGGCGGCGGCATCAGCGGCGGCTTTCGCTTCGGCTTCAGCCTTCGCGGCAGCTTGTTCGGCGGTCTCTGCCTCGGCAGCCGCTTCGGCGGCAGCTTCTTCCGCGATCATCTTGGCCTGGGTGTTGTTGTACCAGATATAACCACCCACGGCGGCCACAACGACAATCCCAGCGGCGATAATGGTATTTTTCATGTCGACATCCTCAACTTGTCCATACATACGCGGCGCAGAACTGCGCAGCATCCCCTAGGCATGTGAGGTCTAAACCCGCCCGGCGCAAGGGGAGATTGCGGGAATGCGCGTCAATACGCCAACGCCGCGGAAAAACTCATAAATTCCTACGCCGACGCCCCAGACCCGCGTTTATCCAGGTCGAATTGGCGCATGTGCCGAAACAATCTTTCGCAAAACGCTTTATCGGGTTGAAACGCGCCCGCAGGGGCCTTACCTTCCGCATCCGAAGAACCCTGAAACGTCAGAAGGAATGACACAATAGCCCGCAGACCTCACAACGCGCCGCCCACGCGCGATACCGGCCCCCGCGTGAACGAACGCATCAAAGCCCCCGAAATTCGACTGATTGGCGCCGATGGCGAAAACGTCGGCGTGGTCACGCCTGCGCAGGCCCTGGTGATGGCCGAAGACGCCGGGCTTGACCTGGTCGAGATTTCGCCCAACGCCAACCCGCCCGTGTGCAAGATCATGGATTTCGGCAAGTTCAAATATGAACAGCAGAAGCGGGAAAGCGAAGCCCGCAAGAAGCAGAAAACCATCGACGTGAAAGAGGTCAAGTTCCGCCCGAACACGGACACGCATGACTATGACGTCAAGATGCGCAACGTGTTCAAGTTCCTGGAAGGCGGCGACAAGGTCAAAGTGACCTTGCGGTTCCGTGGCCGCGAAATGGCCCACCAGAATCTTGGCCGTGAGTTGCTGGAACGGGTTGCCGAGGACGTCAAGGAGATCGGCAAGGTTGAAAACATGCCGAAGATGGAAGGCCGCCAGATGGTCATGATGATCGGACCGGTCTCGAAATAGCGACCCGGTCACCACCTCTTCACGCACACGAAAACGCTCCGCTTCTGCGGGGCGTTTTGCGTTTGGACGTCATGTTGGCGAATGCCCTGTCAGCGCCGGGCGACAATATAGCGGCGCAATTCGCGGGCCGGGAAGTTTCCGCTTTCCACGATCCTGAACCCTTGCGCGATCAGCTGTGCCTCAAGCTCGTCAACGCGCATTATCGCGACATAGGGCGCTTTGCCGACCAGTTGCATCAGCGGCAGCGCCAGACGCATTGCGTAGTAAAACCACGGCCCACGGCGCACCGGTTTGCAGAAGGTTTTCGAGATGAACACACCACCGGGGACCAACAGGTCATGGATGCGCGCCAACGCGCTAGGCAGGTCATCCACCAGATGCAGCACGTTATGGGCCAGAATTGCGTCATACGGCCCCGTCACGTCACCCAATGTCGCGTCCGCCACCTGGAAGGACACGTTGCTGATCCCCTGCTCTTCCGCCTTGGCCTTGCCGATCCGGATCATCTCGGGCGAGATATCGGTGATCGTGACATGTCCGACAGACGGGGCCAGTTCCAGAGCGGTCGTTCCCGTGCCTGCACCGATTTCCAGCACTTTGTCCTGCGCGCCCAGATAGGAGCGTGTGCGGTCCAGCGTGAACTGATATCCTTCGGGGTCCCTGATCGCCGATTTCGCATATTTCGCCGCGATGCCGTCCCAGAATTTTGCCGCTTGAATCATGTGTCATCTCCTTCAAAGACGTGTTTATCCATGCGTGCCAGCAAGGGGAATTGCCAATCTTTGCCTGAGAGCTATACATATATGCATGAATTGGGACACTATCTCGTTTGACTGGAATCAGGTTCGGGCGTTCATGGCCACGGCAGACCAAGGGTCATTGTCTGCCGCCGCCCGCGTCCTGGGACAGACCCAACCCACCATTGGACGACAGGTCGCGGGGCTGGAGGATACGCTGGGCATCGCCCTGTTCGAACGGATCGGGCGGGGATTGGTGCTGACGCCGTCGGGGCGCGCGGTGCTGGAACATGTTCATAAGATGGCCGAGGCAGCGGTCCAGATCTCTTTGGTGGCAGCCGGCCAGACTCAGGGGATCGAGGGCAAGGTGCGCATCACCGCCTCGGACGTGTTTGCCGCCTATGTCCTGCCGCCCATGCTGCAACACCTTAGAAGCATTGCGCCGCGGCTCGAGGTCGAGATCATCGCCGCCAACGATATCCGCGACATCCAGCGGCGCGAAGCGGATATCGCGATCCGCCATGTCCGCCCCGCCCAACCCGAGCTTTATGCCCGGCTGGTCAACGAGGCCGAAGCCCATCTTTATGCCGCCGCCAGCTATCTGTCGCGCCGGGGGCGCCCGCTGGACAAGGCCGACCTGTCACAGCACGATTTCATCAATTTCGGATCGACAGACGAGATGATCGGCTATCTCACGCCGCTGGGCATTCACGTGACCGCGCAGAATTTTCATCTGGGATCGAACAGCGGCGTGGTTGCATGGGAATATGTGCAGCGTGGGCTGGGCATTGCCTTCATGTCCGCCGATATCGGCGACACCACACCGGGGATCGAGCGGGTGTTGCCCGACATGCCGCCCGTGGTCTTTCCGGTCTGGTTGATCACCCATCGCGACCTGCACACCAGCCCGCGTATCCGTCTCATTTTCGACACGCTGGCCGAGTTTCTGTCGCGCCCGCCGGAAAAATGATCGTTTTCATCGTCCGTCACCCAACAGAAGTGCCATAGCACGCCGTCTGATACTGATACCGCCACATCCTATCGTTCGTCCGGCCATCTGGGGGGTCCTGATGGAAACACTGTCCTTTCTGTTTGTTCCGCTGTCCTTGCTGGCGACGGCCGTGATGGCGGCCTCGGCGGCTATCCAGGCTCATCGGGTGCACATGGACCCGTTTGGCGCCACCGTTCTGGCGATTGCCACCGCGATGGGGGGCGGCACGTTGCGCGATCTGTTTTTGGGGCTGACCCCTGTGTTCTGGATCACCGACAGCCGGTATCTTGCCGTCGCAGTCCCGGTGGCGCTGATCAGTTTCGCGCTGGCGACGCGTATGTCATCGGGTTACGGGCGCAGGCTCAGGGTGTTGATGCAGTTGGATGCCATCGGCTTGGCCCTGTTCACGCTGACCGGGGTTCAGGTCGCGCTGGATGCTGGAATCACCCCTCTGCTTGCCATTGTGATCGGCTGTGTCACCGGAACCGCGGGCGGCATGATCCGCGACCTTTTGTGCAACATGACGCCAAGCCTGCTGAAAGAGGACCTCTACGCCACACTATCGCTGTTGGGTGGGGCGGTCTATCTGGTGATGCTGACCTATCTGGGCGATGCACTGGCGGCGGGACTTGGCTTTGCCACGATCCTGATTGCGCGCCTTTTGGTCCTGCGCATCAAACCGCCACGCGACAGCGCCTAGACCGCTTTGGTCATAATCGACCGCGCCGTGCGGCGATCAACTGCGACAGGATCGACACCGCGATCTCGGCAGGGCCTTTTGCGCCGATGTCCAGCCCGACAGGGCCATGCAGCCGTGCCAGCGCCTGATCCGTCAGACCCTGCTTGCGCAACCGGGCCAGTCTGGCGGCATGGGTGCGTCGCGATCCCAGGCATCCGACATAGAAAGCACCGCCCTCCAGCCCTGCCATGATCGCAGGGTCATCTATCTTGGGATCGTGGCCCAGCGTGACGATTGCGGTGTGCCGATCCACCCCGATCTGTGACAGGGCGGCGTCGCTGTCGTCGCAAATCACCTGCACGCCGGGGAAGCGTGCGGGCGTAGCAAAGCTCGAGCGCGGGTCGGTTACGAGGGGCGCAAACCCTGCGGCCTGTGCCATCGGCGCCAGCACTTGTGCGATATGCACCGCGCCGACATGAATCAGACGCGGCGGCGGGGCAAGGACAAGGGTGAACATTCTGTCCTTCACCGAGGTTTCTTGCGCAGAGGTCCAGCCCGGATCAGCGTCCGGCAGCTCGACCCGCCGCGCCCATGTGGTCAGGTCCACCTCGTACACAACCACCGCACGCGCGGCCTGTGTCCGGACGAGGGTTTCCAACAGGTCGACCGAAAGCGCACCCCCGGCGGGACCCGCGTTTGAAATCGGCTCAACCAGTATGCGGATGGTGCCGCCACAGGCCAACCCGGCGCTGAACGCGTCCTCATCCGCCACCCCATACTGCAATAATCGCGGCTGGCCCGTTGCGATCGCCTCTTGGGCTTCGGTCACGACGGCGCCTTCGACGCACCCGCCCGAAACCGACCCTTCGATGGCTCCATCGGCATCAACCACCATCTGGCTGCCCACCGGGCACGGCGCGCTGCCCCAGGTGTCCACGACCGTGGCAAGCGCCACTCGCTTGCCCGCGCGCACCCAATACAGCGCCGTTTGCGGAATTGTGCTGACCCCTGTCACGCCGGTAGACCCCTACTTGCCGTTCAAAGGCGGACTGTCACCGGCACACGGCGGCTTTGCAACCCGCATAAAGTAAACGGACCGCCTGAAAGATCAGGCGGCCCATTATGGAGCATACCATTTACCACACACATCCGGTGCGCATCGGCCCTGCAAGCAATGGCCGCCTCGCATCCTGAACCCGGCCCGCGTCAGTCGCGATCGCGGCTTCAGGCAACCGACATACCCAACTGATTCCACGTTATGGGCTCCAGCATAAATGACATCCAGAGATTGATTGGGGCAAGAAAATATGGCCTTCCGTCACGTAAACTCTACCGTGGCGATAGGGCGTGGACGCAGGCGACGGCGCGACGTTGACGGGTTTTGCCACGTCTGCCAATGTCGTCCGGGGCGGATGCCGCGCCCGGCACGGCAGGAAGGGTCATCGGCCAAGCATATGTTACAGAACGAAAACCTTAATCCACCGCCCCCCTGTTATCGCCCCGACATGGCCGCATGATGCGCGTCACTGCCGTCACCTGTGTCAAGAACGAGGCCGCATTCCTTCTGGAATGGCTTGCCCATCACACGTCGATCGGGGTCACCGATTTTCTGGTCCTGTCCAATGATTGCGACGATGGCACCGACCTGATGCTGGATCGGCTGGAACAGATGGGTCTTCTGACCCATCTGCGCAACGATGGACCCTATGACAAGGGCGGCATCCAGTGGACCGGGTTCAAGATCGCCGACACCCACCCGCTGGTGCGTCAGGCCGACTGGCTCATGACACTTGATATAGACGAGTTCGTGAACATTCATGTCGGGGATCACACCATCCCGGCCCTGCTTGCCGCCCTGCCCGATGCGGATGCGATCACCCTGACCTGGCGGCTTCTTGGCAATGACGGTGTCATCGAATATGAAGACCGGCCCGTCACGGCGCAATTCACCCGCGCCGCGCCTGACATCATGACATGGCCCTGGCGTGCCTTCATGTTCAAGACGCTGTTTCGCAATCAGGGTGCCTATCGCAAACTGGGCGTCCATCGCCCGCGCGCGCCGGTGGATGGGCGGGTTGAGGCCACGCGCTGGTTTGACGGATCCGGCCGGGCTCTGGACCCGGCGTATCAGCGCGGTCAGATCTTTTCCCCGTTTAACCGCCCGAATTACGACCTGGTGCAGTTGAACCATTATCCGCTTGGCGCGATGGAAAGTTTCATTCTGAAATGTGACCGGGGCCGCGTGAACCGGGCAGATCACCCCATCGGAATGGATTACTGGTGCGAGCGGAACTGGTGCAGCGTTGACGACGATACGATCCACGCGTCGGAGGCCCCCCGAAGGGCTGCCCTTGCGAACCTCATGTCTGACCCGACCCTGGCAAAGCTGCATCAGACGGCGGTCGAGTGGCGCAGAGAGCGGTTTCAAATATTGATGCAGGACGAAGCAAACCGCGCCTTGTTCGGTCGACTTTTGATGACGCCTCCGGCGCGTCCGATTCCCCTGGACGCCGCGCAAAGAATATACAAATTCGCTAAAATCAGACGCATCTCGGAAGATTAAAATCTGTGCGGAAACAATGACCTGCGGGTGGTCACACTCTCCCATATTTTGCCGCATTGCGCGCCTAAATCTGCCCCGTTTCACCTCGAAAGAGGACATGGGGATGGAATAAACAATACCGAGGTAAGCGAGATGCAGGACGACCCGTCAGCGGGCGAAACAACGACCGATTCCATTATCACTCCCGATGATCCGTGGTTGGCAGAACTGGAGGAGCTCGGCGACGCGCGAGGGTATTTCGAACGGCTTGGCAATGAACATTCGGCAATCCTGACCGATGAGGGACGGACGCTGCTGGTCACCTTCGAAACGGTCCGCGACATTCGCGACAACTCGCCCTTGCAGGAACCGCAGGGGTGGCGCCTTGTGCGTCAGAACGGATGGTCCAACCTGTGTCTGCTGGCCCATACGGACAGCTGGTTTCGCGACCCCGCCGTCTATGGCTATTTCGACCGCCTGATCGAAGACGGGTTCTTTGAAGAATTTGACAAGGTGGTGTTCTTGGGCGCGGGCATGTGTGGCTATGCCGCTGCGGCGTTTTCCGTCGTGGCGCCCGAGGTCACGGTCATCGCCATTCAACCCCAGGCCACGATGGATCCGGCGCAGGCGGGATTTGACACCCGCTTTCCCAAGGCGCGACACCGTGATTTCACAGATCGGTATACCTATGCCCCGGACATGGTCGAAATGGCGCGCGACGTGTTTTTGCTTTTTGACCCGGCCATCACAGAAGACACAGCACATGCGGCGATGTTTCAGGGCGATCATATCCATCACATCTCCTGCCGCCATTTTGGCGACATGCTGGCGCGGGCGCTGTGCGACATGGGCGTCACACCCGACCTGATCACACAGGCCGCAAAGGACGCCCTGACGCCGCGCAATTGCCATCGCGCATTGCGCCAGCGGCGGCGATACCGCCCCTATCTGCGCAACCTGCTGGCATTGGCCGAGGCGCGCGGCGGCCCGTTGCTGGTCAAGCAACTGGCGATGTTCGTGCTGTCATCCGTTGCATCCCATAAGCACGCCCCACGTTTCCAACGGGCACTGCTCAGGGCTGAACGCGCGCTGGCACAGGGGTCGTCCTAAACCTGATCGCAACGCGAAAGGAGGGCGGGCGGGTCGTCACTAGACCCGACCACCGAACGATTTGTCCGGTGGCGCCGAATCATCTGGAACGAACCCGGTTGCTGCGCTATGTCCAGTGCCGATGACCCAGACCCTGACCCTCCGCCGCCCCGATGACTGGCACCTGCATCTGCGCGATGGCGCGATGTTGCAAGCCGTCCTGCCCGAAACCGCGCGCCATTTTGCCCGCGCAATCATCATGCCGAACCTCGTGCCACCGGTGGTCACAAGCGCCAATGCCGCCGCCTATCGCGACCGCATCATGGCCGCGCTGCCTGCGGATATGCGGTTTGAACCATTGATGACACTTTATCTGACCGAAGACACCGACCCCGATGACGTGGCCGCCGCCGCAGCCAGCGGATTGGTGAAAGCGGTGAAGCTCTATCCCGCAGGCGCCACAACCAACTCGGCCTCCGGCGTGCAGGATTTCGACAAGGTCCGCCCGGTCTTTGAAAAGATGGCCGAAATCGGCCTGCCCCTTTGCGTGCATGGCGAAGTCACCGACCCGGACATCGACATATTCGACCGCGAGGCGGTGTTCATCGACCGCGTGTTGGACCCGATCCGCCGCGCAACCCCCGATCTGCGCGTGGTGATGGAACATATTACCACGAAGGACGGCGCAGACTACGTCCGGGCAAATGACTCCAATATCGGCGCGACCATCACGGTGCAGCACCTGATACTGGACCGCAACGACATGCTCGTCGGCGGTATGCGCCCACACTATTACTGCCTGCCCATCCTGAAGCGTCGCGAACACCGCGAAGCCCTGTTGGCCGCAGCCATATCGGGGGATCCGAGCTTTTTCCTGGGGACGGACAGTGCGCCGCACCCCACACATGCCAAGGAAAGCGAATGCTGCTCTGCCGGGTGTTTCACCGCGCCCAACGCCTTGTCGATCCTTGCCGAAACCTTCGAGGCTGCGGGGGCGCTGGACAAGCTCGAAGGCTTCACCTCGTTCCACGGCCCGGCCTTCTATGGCCTGCCCGTGAACGAGGACACGATCACGCTGACCAAGGGCGACCCAGTCAGCTACCCTGCAACATTGCAGGCAGGCGACCATACCGTCACCACCTTTGACCCCGGCTTTCCGCTGCATTGGCGGGTGCAGGCTTAACCAGAACAAGGACGCTGCCCATGATCCCTTCGACCTTCCCCACCAAGGATGAGATTGCCCGCCTGACCGCGCGGATGCTGTTGGAAATCGAGGCTGTGAACTTCAACACGGACGAGCCGTATACGCTGGCCTCGGGTCTGCCCAGCCCGTCCTATATCGACTGCCGCAAACTGATCAGCTTCCCGCGCATCCGCTCGACCCTGATGGATTTCATGGCGGTCGAAATCATGCGCGAAGCCGGGTTTGAAGCCTTCGACAACATAGCTGGTGGCGAAACCGCTGGTATTCCCTTCGCCGCGATGGTGGCAGAGCGCCTGGCCCTGCCCATGACCTATGTGCGGAAAAAGCCGAAGGGCTACGGTCGCAACGCGCGGATTGAGGGCGCAATGTCCGAAGGCCAGCGCGTGCTGCTGGTCGAGGATCTGACCACCGATGGCGGGTCCAAGCTCAGCTTTGTCGATGCGATTCGCGACACCGGGGCGAACTGCGCGGCCACTGCCGTGATCTTCTATTACGACATCTTCCCCGAAACGGAAAAAACCCTGTCCGATCATGGCGTTCAACTGATCCACCTGTGCACATGGTGGGATGTTCTGGCCGAAGCCAAGGCCCAGGGCGTGTTTTCGACCGAGACCCTGGACGAAGTCGAACGCTTCCTGAACGACCCCCGCGCTTGGCAAAAAGCGCGCATGAAGGGCTGACGCGCCACCACCTATAGGTACCATTTTGCGGGACCCCACCAAATCTGGTAGGGTGACGCGTGCCGTTCGACTTATCCACACGATAGTCACAAAAACATACATTTTGCCTTGGGCCACCCCAAGGCGCTAAACAACCCCACAAAAGGGGGCAGGCAGTGATGAACGAGATCAGCAGTATTCCTCAGGACGCAAACACGACCGGCGCGGGTAATGATGTGCAGGATGCACTGCCCCATCACATTGAGGCCGAACAGCAGCTTTTGGGCGCGATCCTGACCAACAACGACGTCTATGACCGGGTCGCGTCGATCATCAATGCGGGTCATTTCTATGAACCCGTGCACGCGCGTATCTGGGAAATCGCTGCCAGCCGCATTTCCAAGAACGCGCTGGCCAGCCCCGTGACGCTGAAAGCGTTCATGGAGGATGATGAAGGGCTGAAAGAACTCGGCGGCCCCGCCTATCTGGCGCGTTTGGCGGGCGCGGCGATCTCAAGCTTCGCGGCGCGTGACTATGCACAGATGATCTATGACCTGGCGATCCGGCGCCAGTTGATCCAACTGGGTCAGGACATTTCGACCAAGGCGCAGAAAGTCGACATCTCGTCCGAGCCGAAGGAACAGATCGTTGAGGCCGAACAGGCGCTTTACAAACTGGGCGAAGCGGGCCAGACCGACACCGGGTTTCAGAGCTTTCTCAAGGCCGTAACCGACGCTGTTCAAGTGGCCAACGCCGCCTATCAACGTGAAGGCGGTCTTGCCGGCGTGTCGACCGGGCTTGCCGATCTCGACACCAAGCTGGGCGGGCTGCACCCGTCCGACCTTCTGATCCTTGCGGGTCGCCCGTCGATGGGGAAAACCTCGCTGGCGACCAACATCGCGTTCAACGTGGCCAAGGCCTACAAGAAAGGCACCCGGCCCGACGGGACCGAAGGCGCGATTGACGGCGGTGTCGTCGGGTTCTTCTCGCTTGAAATGTCCGCCGAACAGCTTGCCGGTCGTATCCTGGCCGAGGCCTCCGAAATCTCGTCCCACAAGATCCGACAAGGCGACATGGATGAAGGCGAGTTTCGCCGCTTCGTCAACGCTGCCAAGGAACTGGAAAGCTGCCCGCTTTTCATCGACGACACGCCCGCGCTGCCGATCAGCCAGTTGGCCGCCCGCGCCCGGCGCCTGAAACGGACCCACGGGCTGGACCTTCTGATCATCGACTATCTGCAACTCTGCCGCGGCACGGCGGACAACCGCGTGAACGAGATTGCCGAGATTTCGATGGGCATGAAGGCCATCGCCAAGGAGTTGAACATCCCGGTCATCGCCCTGTCGCAGCTCAGCCGTCAGGTGGAAAGCCGCGACGACAAACGCCCGCAACTGTCGGACCTGCGCGAAAGCGGCTCGATCGAACAGGACGCCGATGTGGTCATGTTCGTTTTCCGCGAGGAGTATTACAAAGAGCGCGAAAAACCCGGCGATCACGAGTTGGACAAGATGGCGGCGTGGCAGGACGAAATGTCGAACCTGCACGGCAAGGCCGAGGTGATCATCGGCAAACAGCGCCACGGCCCGATCGGCACGGTCGAGCTGTCCTTCGAAGCGCAGTTCACCCGCTTTGGCAACCTCGTCCAGAAATGGCAGCAAGGGTCCGACGGCGGCTTCTGATGACCGTCACCGGCGTGAACCACATCACCCTTGCGGTCACGGATCTGCCGCGCGCGATTACCTTCTATACTGACCTTCTGGGCGGGCGATTGCGTGCGGAATGGGACAGCGGGGCCTATCTCGAACTGGGCGCGCTCTGGCTCTGCCTGACCCTGTCCGCGCACCCCATCGCACCGCGCACCGACTATTCCCACATCGCGCTGTCCTGCATTCCCGCCGATTTCCCCGCGCTCGTCACCCGGATTCAACAGACAGCCCAACTTTGGCAGGACAACACATCCGAAGGTGCCTCGGTCTATTTCCTCGACCCGGACGGCCACAAGCTTGAACTGCACCAGGGCACTCTCGACACCCGCTTGGAACATTATCGCGCGCATCCCGAAAAACCTGTGCGCCTCTACGACTGACCCATGTTTCTTCTGGCTTCAAATATCCTGGGGTGAATTGCCCCCACCGGGGGCAAGAGGGGCAAGGCCCCTTCCCGCCCCCAAAGCCTTCTCTTGTTCGCTGCGGCGCAGCAGTCTATGAAAGCGGCGACTGCCACCAACTCAGGAAAGCCTGCCCGCATGATCCCACGCTATGCCCGCCCCGACATGGTCGCCATCTGGTCGCCCGAAAGCAAGTTCAAGATCTGGTACGAGATCGAGGCGCATGCCTGCGATGCGATGGCCGATCTTGGTGTCATCCCGCGCGAAAATGCGGATGCGGTCTGGAAAGCTAAGGACGTGGAATTTGACGTGGCGCGGATTGACGAGATCGAAGCCGTCACCAAGCACGACGTCATCGCCTTCCTGACCCACTTGGCCGAACACGTGGGAAGCGAAGAAGCCCGCTTCGTGCATCAGGGCATGACCTCGTCCGACGTGCTCGACACCTGCCTGAACGTGCAACTGGTCCGCGCCGCCGACCTTTTGCTTGTGGGCATGGACAAGGTTCTGGCCGCCCTGAAGAAACGCGCCTTTGAACACAAAGACACCGTACGCGTGGGCCGCAGCCACGGCATCCACGCCGAGCCGACCACCATGGGCCTGACCTTCGCGCGTTTTTATGCCGAGATGGACCGTAACAAGAACCGTCTGGAAAAAGCCCGCTGGGAAGTGGCGACCGGCGCGATTTCCGGTGCCGTTGGCACCTTCGCCAATATCGACCCTGCCGTCGAAGAACATGTCTGCGAGAAGCTGGGCTTGCGGCCCGAGCCGATCTCGACGCAGGTCATCCCGCGTGACCGCCATGCCATGTTCTTCGCCACATTGGGCGTCATCGCCTCATCGATCGAAAACATCGCCGTCGAAATCCGCCACATGCAGCGCACCGAGGTTCTGGAAGGGGCCGAGTTCTTCTCGATGGGTCAAAAAGGCTCGTCCGCCATGCCACACAAGAAAAACCCGGTGCTGACCGAGAACCTGACCGGCCTGGCCCGTCTGGTCCGCATGACCGTGATCCCGGCGATGGAAAACGTGGCGCTCTGGCATGAGCGCGATATTTCACATTCCTCAGTCGAGCGCGGCATCGGCCCGGATGCAACGGTCACGCTGGACTTTGCCCTGCACCGTCTGGCCGGCGTCATCGACAAGATGCTGATCTTCCCCGACAACATGCTGGACAACATGAACAAGTTCCCCGGCCTCGTCATGTCGCAGCGTGTGTTGCTGGCCCTGACGCAGGCTGGTGTCAGCCGCGAAGACGCCTATGCCATGGTGCAGCGCAATGCGCTCAAGGTCTGGGAAGAACGCCTTGATTTCCGCGAGCTGCTGCTGGCCGACGAAGCCGTGGTCGACGCGCTTGGCGTGGAGGCGATCAACGAGAAATTCGACATGGGCTATCACACCAAGCATGTCGATACGATCTTCAAACGCGTGTTCGGCGACAGCTGACAGAATGTGAACGCGCGAAGCAATTTGGGAAACGCACTGTTTCATGCTATCATGGGGCGTCCGAAAGGAGGCCCCAATGCAATTCAAGACCCTACTCTGCGCACTTGTGCTGACCGTATTGCCGACGCTGTCCGTTGCGATGGGCTGCGAACGGGGCAAGCACACGGTGGCAAGCTGTGACGCAGGTCAAACCTGGGACGACGCCACGCAATCCTGCGTTGACGCTGTATCCAGCTAAATCGCGGTGGCGGTAAGCCCGCCTTAACCCGACCGTGGCAATCTGGCACAAACCAGAAGAAGAGGCCGCGCGTTGACCGCATTGGATACCGACCAAACCGACATCGTGCCGATGAAGGCGGCGTTGTCGTCTACTGACTTTGTACCCTCGAAAGACATGGCTCCGCCCGGTCGCGCCGCGGCGGTCACGCGGCTTTTGACCCGCAAGCAGAAGGCCGCAATCATTGTGCGTCTATTGCTGGCGGAGGGGGCCGTTCTGTCCTTGCAGGATCTGCCCGAGGCGCTGCAAGCCGAGCTGATCCGCCAGATGTCGGACCTGCGCTATGTCGACCGCGCCACCCTGAAATCGGTGATCGAGGAATTTGTGCACGAGATCGAGGATATCGGCCTTGCCTTTCCCGGGGATATTGAAACTACCCTGTCGATCCTGGATGGGGCGATCAGCCCGTCAACCGCAGCGCGGATGCGCAAAATGGCCGGTGTCCGGCTGACCGGCGATCCCTGGGCCACAATCGCGGCGCTGGATCCGGCGCTTTTGCTGGATGTTCTGGAAACGGAAAGCACGGAAATCGCGGCGGTGCTGCTGTCAAAGCTGAAAGTCTCGGTCGCGGCCGATCTGCTGGGGCAACTGCCTGGACCTCGCGCGCGCAAGGTGGCTTATGCCGTGTCGCAAACCGGTGCGATTGCACCGGATGTGGTGGAACGGATCGGCCGGTCCCTGGCCGATCAACTGGGCGCGCGCCCGCCCCGGGCCTTTGATGACGGACCGGTTGAACGGGTCGGCGCGATCCTGAATGCCTCGCCCGCAGCAACGCGCGACGATGTGCTGGACGGGTTGGATCAGGATGACACCGCTTTTGCCACGGCGGTGCGCAAGGCGATCTTCACATTCGCCGACATCCCCACGCGGATCACACCAACCGATATCCCGAAAATCACGCGGGATGTGGATCAGGCGGTGCTGGTCACGGCGCTGGTGGCGGCCACGGACGATCTGGCACCAGTCGCCGATTTCATCCTTGGCGCCATTTCCAAACGCATGTCCGAACAGATCCGCGAGGAAATGGCGGAACGCGGTCCGGTGAAGCCAAAGGACGGCGAAGCGGCAATGTCTGCCATCGTGGCGCAGATCCGCGCCCTTGAGGCTGCTCAGGAAATCGCCCTGATCCCCGATGATGACGACTGACCGGCCACCCGTTGCGCGCCCCCGGGTCGCAAGTGCTTGCGAGCCTGCGTCCCCGCTTGTATGTCTGAGCCCCGATAGACCCCGCGCGCGCGCATCCACGACGCCGCGCCCCAGGAGACAGGCAGAATGGTGCAAGAAAAACGGGGGATTGGCCCTTATCTGACGCATGTGGCACTGTCCGCCGTTCTGAACCTGCCGCGCCTTTTGCCCTATCGCTGGCGTCTGCCCGCTGTGGGCTGGTTGGCGGCGCATGTGGTCGGCCCGATTGCCGGCTATGACAAGCGCATCCGCAACAATCTGGCTCTGGCTTGCCCGGACATGCCACCCGCACAAGTCGATCAGATGGTGCGCGCCGTCTTGACCAATGCCGGACGTTTCCTGGCCGAAATGTGGTCCGGAAAAACCTTTTATGACCGCCTGACGGACACCAAACTGTCCGGCCCCGGATTGGCCGCGCTGGAACAGGCCAAGGCCGAAGGGCGGCCGATCATCGCGATTTCCGGGCATTTCGGCAATTATGACGCCGCGCGCGCGGTGACCATCCAGGCGGGGTTCAACACCGGCGCACTGTATCGTCCGATGTCCAACGCTTATTTCAACGAAAGCTACAAGGCCCGGATGGAAGGGTTCGAAGGCAAGGCTTTTGAGCAATCCCGTCGCGGCATGGCCGAGATGGTCAAACACTTGCGCAAGGGCGGGCTTCTGGCGATCCTTCTGGACCAGCGCGAAGATCAGGGCGCAAAGCTCAGCTTTTTTGGCCAACCCGCGATGACCACGCTGGCGGTGGCGGAAATGGCGCTGAAATACGACACGTTGTTCATCCCGGTCTTTGCCATCCGCAAGGAAAACGGTCTGGATTTCGACGTTGTGGTGGAAGAGCCGATCGCCCACAGCGACGCCGAGACCATGATGCAGGAATTCAACGATCGGTTCGAGGCCCGCGTGCGTCAGAACATGGACCAGTTCCTGTGGATCCATAACCGCTGGCAATTACCCGACATCGACGAAGGCACGTAGGGCAAAACGCGACGCGCAGTCAGGGTCAGTCCAGTTTGATCGCGGCCATGATCTCGCCGGGATACCCGCCTTTGCGCGCCGCCTGCAGGATGATGGCCGCCGCCTGCCCTTCTGGAGCGATGGGATTGGGCAGGTCGAACTCGGCAGCGTCCATCCCGTTCCAGACGCCAAAGCCCTGAATATCCGTGACGACATTTGTGGATGTGATCGACAGCCCGGCATTCTCGCCCCGGCTGATATCTACTTTCGCCCGCGGCACAAATCGCACGATCTGCACCAGCATCTCGGCCGGAAGATCGCGATGCGTCATACGTTCGATCCTGATGCGCGCCACCCCATCCGTGGCTTGCGTCGTCCGGATCGCAACGCGCTGCGGCTTGGCCTTGTGACGATGTATCACGTCCATCACTTCGACCGCGTGACTGCCAACCGCCTGATCGACCCCGCCTATCACCATCTGGGGGGTGTAGATGGATCTTGTGCCAAAGCTGTAGGCATAGGCCTTTTGCCGCTTGGTATGCGCCGCCCGGGCAAACGTGTCTTTCCAGCCGATGTAATCCCAGTAATCGACATGCAGCGCCAGCGGCAGGATTTCCTCGTACTCGCCCAGCTTGCCCAGCAACGCGTCTGCGGGCGGGCAGGACGAACACCCTTGCGAGGTGAACAGCTCGACCACAGTTACCGGACGCTCATCAGCGGTGGCGGGAACGGCACCAAACCAAACGGCGCATAACAGGATCAGGGGAAGGGCTGCTCTCATCAACATTCTTTTCCGTTGGGCTCTTTCCCTAGATAACGCGCCGCTTGGGGTGTCGCCAATCAAGGTTTTGCGAGGGGTTTGTTACAGTTTTCACCGTTCAAGGCGGAAGGGGGTCGATTTCTGGTGTGCAATCGTATACAAAACCCCGGAATCCTCTTGCGCCGCCCCTCGTTTTCAGGGCAAATGCAAGCCAGCCCAACCCTGTATCCTGACCTAAAAGGGAGCCATTCCATGACCATTATCGTAGGTTCAGACACCGCCAAGACGCGCAAGTCGCTGACGGCAGGTGGTGCATCCGTCGCCTATTACTCGATCCCCGCTGCCGAGGCCGCTGGCCTTGGAAACTTCTCGCGCCTGCCCGCCGCGCTGAAGGTTGTGCTGGAAAACATGCTGCGGTTTGAAGATGGCGGCCGCACGGTCAGCGTGGACGACATCAAGGCGTTCAGCGAATGGGCCGACAAGGGCGGCAAGAACCCGCGCGAGATCGCCTATCGACCTGCCCGCGTTCTGATGCAGGACTTCACCGGCGTGCCGGCCGTGGTTGACCTTGCCGCGATGCGCGATGGCATCAAGGCGCTGGGGGGCGACGCCCAGATGATCAACCCACTGAACCCGGTTGACCTGGTCATCGACCACTCGGTCATGATCGACGAATTTGGCAACCCGCGCGCGTTCCAGATGAACGTCGACCGCGAATATGAACGCAACCTTGAACGCTACACATTCCTGAAATGGGGTCAGTCGGCGTTCAACAACTTCCGCGTTGTGCCCCCCGGAACCGGCATTTGTCACCAGGTGAACCTGGAATATCTGGCCCAGACCGTCTGGACAGACGAAGATCAGAACGGCGAGCAGGTTGCATACCCCGACACGCTGGTCGGCACCGACAGCCACACCACCATGGTCAACGGCCTGGCCGTTCTGGGCTGGGGTGTCGGCGGGATCGAGGCCGAAGCCGCAATGCTGGGGCAGCCGATCTCGATGCTGATCCCCGAAGTCGTTGGCTTTGAACTGACCGGCGAAATGGTGGAAGGCACCACCGGCACCGACCTTGTGCTGAAAGTCGTCGAAATGTTGCGTGCAAAAGGCGTGGTCGGCAAATTCGTCGAATTCTATGGTGAAGGACTGGACCGCCTGCCGCTGGCCGACCGGGCCACGATTGCCAACATGGCACCGGAATATGGCGCGACCTGTGGCTTCTTCCCGATCGACGGTGAAACCCTGCGCTATCTGCGCACCACCGGTCGCGACGAGGACCGCATTGCGCTGGTCGAAGCCTATGCCAAGGAAAACGGGTTCTGGCGCGGTGCAGATTACGCGCCGATCTATACCGACACGCTGTCGTTGGACATGGGCACAATCGTTCCCGCCATTTCGGGCCCGAAACGTCCGCAGGACTACACCCCGCTGGATCAGGCGTCGAAAGCCTTTCTGGACGTTGTGAATGAATATCGTGGCATCGACGACGAACCTGCCGCTGCCGAAATGGCGGCGGAAGGGCCGACACCGAAAGCCCCCGCTGATCCACGCAAATCGGCAGCCGTGGAAGGTGAGGATTACAAGATCCGTGACGGGTCGGTGGTGATCGCCTCGATCACCTCGTGCACCAACACGTCGAACCCCTATGTGATGATCGGCGCCGGCCTGGTGGCGCGCAAGGCCCGCGCGCTGGGTCTGAACCGCAAGCCGTGGGTGAAAACCTCGCTCGCACCCGGTTCGCAGGTCGTGTCCGCCTATCTTGAGGCTGCTGGCCTGCAAGAAGATCTGGACGCCGTCGGCTTCAACCTTGTCGGTTATGGCTGCACTACCTGTATCGGCAACTCTGGCCCGATCCAGAAAGAGCTGTCCGAAGCGATTGCCGAAAACGACCTGATCGCAACCTCGGTCCTGTCGGGCAACCGCAACTTCGAGGGGCGGATTTCGCCGGATGTGCGCGCCAACTATCTGGCGTCGCCGCCGCTGGTCGTCGCCTATGCGCTGGCCGGTGACATGAACATCGACATCGTCAATGACCCAATTGCACAGGACAAGGACGGCAACGATGTCTATCTGAAAGACATCTGGCCATCCACGCAGGAAATCGTGGAACTGGTCGAACAGACGGTCACGCGCGATGCGTTCCAGTCAAAATATGCTGACGTGTTCAAGGGCGACGAGAAGTGGCAATCGGTCGAAACGACGGACGCCGAAACCTATGACTGGCCCGCGTCGTCGACCTATATCCAGAACCCGCCCTATTTCCAGGGCATGTCCAAGGATGCAGGTGTGATTTCGGACATCGAAGGCGCGAAAGTGCTGGCGGTTCTGGGTGACATGATCACCACGGACCACATTTCGCCTGCGGGCTCCTTCCCCGTCACCTCGCCCGCCGGTCAGTATCTGACCGAACGCCAGGTCGCCCCGCGCGAGTTCAACTCCTACGGCTCGCGCCGCGGCAACCACGAGATCATGATGCGCGGCACGTTTGCCAATATCCGCATCAAGAACGAGATGCTGGAAGGCGTCGAAGGCGGTTACACCAAAGGCCCCGATGGCAAGCAGACTTCGATCTATGACGCCTCGATGGCGTATCAGGAGGCCGGCACCCCGCTGGTCGTCTTTGGCGGTGAACAATATGGCGCGGGGTCGTCACGAGACTGGGCGGCCAAAGGCACCAGCCTGCTGGGCGTCAAGGCCGTGATCGCCGAATCGTTTGAGCGCATCCACCGGTCGAACCTGGTTGGCATGGGCGTGATCCCGTTCGAATTCACCGGCGGTGACACCCGCAAGACACTGGGCCTGACCGGGGATGAGACCGTGTCGATCAAGGGCCTGGCCGGTGATCTGAAACCGCTGTCGAACGTTCCGTGCGAAATCACCTATGCCGACGGCACCGTGAAAGAAATCGAGCTGAAATGCCGGATCGACACGGAAGTCGAGATTGAATACGTCGAAAACGGCGGCGTGCTGCATTATGTGCTGCGCAATCTGGCCAAGTCGTAAGGGTTCTCTGAACCCACTTCAGCAGGCGACCCGGCGGTCGCCTGCGAGAACGTACAATCTTCAAAATAACACATTTATAACGATTTTTCGCCCCCACCTACTCGCGTTTTTGGTGTCTCATCTTATGAGTATTAGCAGATGAGGAACAAAGATGACTCTTACCACTGAGCAGCAGATGCTCGTTGAACAACGCCTTGCCAATGACAAGAAATCCATCGTCGTCGCCTATTTGCTTTGGGGCTTTCTGGGTGGGTTTGGTGCACACCGTTTTTACCTTGGAAAGACCGGAAGCGCAGTCGGTCAGATCATCTTGTTTGTCTTGGGTTGGCTGACCGTTGCTTTCGTTGTCGGGTTTGCTTTCCTGATTGCTCTGGGCATTTGGCTCTTGGTTGATGCCTTCCTGATTCCCGGAATGATCGAGACGGACGCCAAGCAGAAACGCGTTCAGATTTCGAACGAACTTGGCGTGATGGGCCACTAGCGGGAACAGCATTCCCCGGACCTGACCAGAAGACACGAATGTAAACGCGCCCGCGAATGGGCGCGTTTTTTCGTTCAAGCCGGAACCTGCTGGGCGGGTTTTCGCCGGTGACGGCAGATGTGACCGGAAGCACAGCGGGAATCGGAGAACGGAGTTAATCTTGCCCGGACGTAATTTGTAAATCGCGACGGGAAACTTTGCGGTCCCGTTCTCGGGAATGTTACCACCCGGCAAGGTCGGAAATTTTCTCTGGCCAGTTTGAAACGAATTTTAGATCGCCATTGGACAGGTCAATCATGCTTAATCTCTTGCGCCAAGTCCCGCTTCCGCTACTGGAAACCCTGGCTTTTGGCGCGTTTATCCTGATGTTGAACGCCGCCGGTTAAAGCGTGTCGCCTTTAACCTGTGACATCAGATCGGTGCGACACGCGCACGACATGGATAGGTCGCGCGCGTTTCCTGAAATCAACAGTTCTGGATATTTCGTATAACGTTTTAGCGGCTAGCGGCGTCCGCGATTGCCGGTCGGATCACGCTTTCCAGGATGCTTTCGGTGATCGGCCCGGCAAAGCGTTTCACCACCATGCCGTCGGCAGAGATGATGAAGGTTTCCGGCACACCGTACAGCCCCCAATCAAGCCCTGTACGTCCGTCATTGTCGGCCATCAACGCGGCATAGGGATCGCCAAGTTGTGCAAGAAAACGGCGCGCGTTGGCCGGGTCGTCCTTGTAGTTGATCCCGTTGATCACCACGCCCTCCTGGGCCAGTGTCTCAAGCTGCGGGTGTTCGGCACGGCAGGGTGCGCACCAGCTCGCCCAGAAATTCACCAGCTTCACGCCACCCGTGGTCAGGTCGTCATGGGTGAACCCGTCAGCCCCTTCGAACGTGGTCACTTGCAACGCCGGCACGATACCGCCTTCTCGGGTCGAGGGCAGCGTGTTGCGGTCTTCCTGCTTCATGCCCCACATGAACATTGCCGCCAGCGCGACAAACAGGATCGGCGGCAACAGCATCAGCCACGAGATGCCTTTTTTCTTTTCCGTTACCACGTCATTGTCAGACATTTTTCGACGCCCTTTGTTCAGCTGCATGAAGTGCCTTCTTCACTTGGACCGAACGGCGCCAGGTGACAAGGACCAGAGCGATCAAAAGCACGAGAGTGATCCCCCACGAGGACAGGATCGCATCTGCATATTTCCCCAGATCAAACATCTTTCATCCTTTCGCGAATCTCCAGCCGGTGCAGACGCACAAGGCGCAGCTCGGTCCGGGTGCGGATCAGTACAAGGGCGACAAACAGCAGGATGAAACCTGCGATGCACAGAAGCAGCGGCAGGTAATAGACATCCGCCACATGCTCTTCCTTGTCCATCGACAGCGACGCGCCCTGATGCAGGCCCTGGTTCCAGAAATTCACCGCATAGCGGCTGAGCAGCGCAAAGACCGATCCAACGATGCACAGGACCGAGGTCAGGTCGGCCGCGGTATCCGGGTTCTCGATCGCTGCCCACAGCGCCATGTAGCCGAGATAGAACAGAAACAGGATCAGGAAACTGGTCAGGCGCGGATCCCAGGCCCAATAGGTGCCCCACATCGGTTCGCCCCAGATCGCACCGGTGATCAGGGCAATCACCGTCATGGTGACGCCAATCAGTGCCGCTGCCTTGGCCGCGCGCACCGACACGTGGTGGCGGCGCACGATCCAGATCAGCGACGTGACCAGCATCATCACCCAGATGTTGATTGCCATCATCGCCGACGGCACATGGATATAGATGATCTTCACCGAGTTTCCGAAATTGGCGGCCTCGGGCGTGAAGAAGAAGCCCCAGATCATGCCCGGCACCAGCGTCAACACGGTCAGCCCGACGACCCAGGGCAAAACCTTGCCGCTGAGCGCCATGAACTTGACCGGGTTTGCGAATTCCCAAAGTGACATTTGCTTCCTCTATTCGGTGGCTGTGATTTGCGCAAGCATAGTGGGTCTCAACTCACGGCGACTTGACCTATCTCAGATTGATCCGCAGTGCGGCGGCGGCGGCAAAGGGCAAAAGCGCGATTGATCCGGCGGTGATGCCCGCCATCATCAGAAGCGGCGTCAGCGCCGACAACCCGGCGGTGCCGCGCGTCGCGGCCTCGGCCCCGAAAATCAGCGTTGGGATGTAAAGTGGCAAGACCAGCAAGGACAACAGAAGCCCGCCACGTTTCAGCCCCACGGTCAGCGCTGCCCCGAAGGCACCAATCATCGACAGCGCGGGCGTGCCGATCAGAAGCGTGATGAAGATCCAGTAATGCCCCGGCGATTGCAGGTTCATCAGCGCCCCGAAGCCGGGCGCGGCCAGGGTTAGGGGCAGGCCTGTAACGAGCCAATGCGCCAGCGCCTTGATCGCGACCGTGCCTTCCATCGGGATCGGGGCGGTGGCCAGAAGGTCCAGCGATCCATCCTCGAAATCCAACTGAAAAATGCGATCCAGCGACAGAAGGCAGGCCAGCAGGGCGCCAACCCACAGGATGCCTGGCGCGATACGAGACAGGATCGCAGCTTCCGGCCCAACGCCAAAGGGCACGAGGGTCGAGACGATCAGGAAGAACGCCAGCCCCAAACCGAAACCACCGCCGGCGCGGATTGCCAAGCGCATGTCGCGAACCAGCAGCGCAATCATGAAAACGCCTCGTCAAAGTCTGCGTAGCGGTCGCGTTGTTGAGAGGATGTCGCGCGTTCACCGTTGGCACGGAACGGTCCGATGTCGAACGTATCCGCTTTTAGACCCAGATCGATATGGGTCGCGATCAGGGCCGCGCCCCCGCCCGCCACATGGGCGCGCACCGCGTCGGCAAACAGCCCGACCGAGGCCGCGTCTAGCGACACGGTCGGTTCGTCCAGCAGCCAGATCGGCCGCCCGGTGACCAACAGCCGCGCCAGACCAAGGCGACGCTTCTGACCAGCTGACAGGTTGCCCGCCGGACGATGGGTCAGACCGGTCAGGTTGAACCCCTCGACTGCAACGTCAATACGGCCGATCCCGTGCACCGACGCCCAGAAGCGCAGGTTTTCCTCAACCGTCAGGGTGGCTTTCAACCCGTCGGCATGGGCGCCATAGGTGATGTGTTCCGGGTCTGCCGACACCTGCCCTGCAATGGGAGGCTGCAACCCGGCGAGCGTCCGCAGAAGCGTGGTTTTACCCGACCCGTTCGGCCCGCGCAGAATCAGCACATGCCCGGCAGAAAGGGTGAAATTCACCCCTTCCAGAACCGGCACACCGCCACGCGCGACGGACAGGTTTTCAACCTTCATTTCCATGCCAGAAGCCTTAGACCGGAAGGGCGGCCAGCGCAATGCGCCGTCCCTCTGCGATCAGCACATTATAGGTGCGGCAGGCTGGCGCAGAGGCCATCGCCTCGACCCCGATGCCTGCCTCTTCCATTGCTTCGCGAAGGGCGGCGGGTGGATGGGCCGGATCGGCGCCGGTGCCATAAAACAACACGTCGATCTTGCCAGCCAAGGCCAGTAAAGGGGCCAGATCGTCCGGGCCGTCCCAACTGGTCGCCACATCCTCTGTCACAAGGACGGCGCCGTGGATCACCTCGCCCGCCACACGAAAGAACCCGGGGCCATAGCTGTCGACCGGCTGGGCACTGTCATAGGTGACTTCGTGAAACTGCATGTCGGCTCCTTCAGGGATGGGCGCGTGGAATAGGTTGGGTCAGAAAAGCGCGGCCTGCAACCCGGACAGGCTGGACGCCGCAATGATCAGATAAGCCACCCGACGATAAAGGGATTCGTACTCGGGGCGAAAGACCGCACCCCCGACAAGATTGCCCAACAAGTTCGGCACCATCACAAGAAACCCGAGGATCAGAGGCAACCCGGCCAGGCGTCCGGCGACAAGAAACCCGACCAGCATCATCACATCGAAGAAGAACAGGTAAGCGGTGGTGTTGGCCCGGATGACGCGCGCAGGATGGGTTGACGCCATGTAAAGCAGGATCACCGGCGGTCCGGGAACGCCCGCTGCCCCGCCCAGCACCCCTGCGATGCCTCCGGTCGTCCAGACGACGGGCGGCGTGACTGCCTTGCGATACCGCATTCCGCTTATCAGGGCAGCCAGCATAAGCAGGCTGATCACCGAAACGGCCAGATTGAACACCTGCGGCTCAACCGCAAACAGCGCCGTCAACCCCAGCGGCAAGGCCAGCGCGGTCGCCACAACCAGCCGCAACAGGTCTTTGGGATGTCCCTCTTTCAAGGCGCGGGGAATGGCCGGGGCTGGTCCGGCCAGATCCATCACGATCAGCACTGTCACCGCCCAGACCGGATCAATGATCTGGGCAGCGACAGGCAGAAAGACAAGCGCCGTCCCAAAGCCCGTAAACCCGCGCACCAGACCGGCGACAAACGCAATGATGACCAGCCAGCCCAGCCCCGGCAGCGCCAGGGCCTGGGCCAGCAGATCAGGCATCTACATCTGCAAACTGGTTGCCCGCATTGGCGTCAGGCTTCGACCAGTCGCGCTTCACGCCCAGTTTCAGCAGGATTGCGGAGGCAATGAAGATCGAGGAATAGGTCCCGACGACCACACCCCAGATCATCGCAAAAACGAAGCCACGGATCACATCGCCCCCCAGCACGTAAAGCGCGATCAGCGCGACCAGGGTTGTCAGTGATGTGATCATGGTGCGCGACAGGGTTTCGTTGATCGACAGGTTCAAAACCTCTTTCAGGTCCATCTTCTTGTAGCGGCGCAGATTCTCGCGCACCCGGTCAAAAACCACCACCGTGTCGTTCAGCGAATAGCCGACGATGGTCAGAAGGGCGGCGATGATTGCGAGGTCGAACTTGATCCCCAGCAGGCTGAATATCCCGATCGTCAACACCACGTCATGCACAAGCGAGATAACCGCGCCCAGGCTGAACTGCCATTCGAACCTGAGCCAGATATAGACCAGCACCGCCGCCAGCGCAGCGACCACCGAAAGGATGGCCGTTGTCACCAGTTCACCCGACACTTTCGGCCCGACGCTTTCCACGCTCGGGAAGGTGATCGAGGGATCGACCTGCACCAGCGCGTCTTCGATGGTCTGGATGGTTTCGGGCATGATCGCCTCCTGCCCTTCCTGCGCTTCGATGCGAATCTGCGCTACGTGCTGATCTTCGGCGAAATTCACGTCAAACACCTGCGCGATCGAGATGTCGCCCAGCCCCAGCGGGGACAGCGCGTCGCGATACTCTCCCACATCGACGGCCTGGGTGCTTTCGGTGCGGATCGTCGTGCCACCGCGGAAGTCGATGCCGAAGTTCAGCCCGACGATCAAAAACAGCAGAACCGACGCGATCATTGCCAGCCCCGACGCGCCCAGGGTCGCAATCGAGCGGCGGAAGAAGTCGAACACGCGGGTCTGCGGTGCAAGGCGAATGCCCTTGATCTCAAGCTGGCGCGGGCGCTTGCGCTCGAACCACATGACCAGCATCAGCCGGGTCAGATAGATCGCCGTGAACACCGATGTCAGAATCCCCAGCGCCAGCGTGACCGAGAAGCCGCGCACCGGGCCAGAGCCCATGATGAACAGAATCACCGCCGTGATGAAGGTCGTGATGTTGGCGTCCAGAATGGCTGACAGCGCCTTTTCATAGCCAAGCTCGATGGCGCGGGCCGGCCCACGGCCGGACTTCAGCTCTTCCCTTATGCGCTCAAACACCAGCACATTGGCATCCACCGCCATACCGATGGTCAGGACGATCCCGGCGATACCGGGCAAGGTCAGGGTGGCCCCGATCATCGACAACAGGCCGAAAATCATGCCCACGTTCAGGATCAGCGCCACATTGGCGATCACGCCGAACCAGCCATAAGCGGCCACCATAAAGACCAGCACGCCGACAAAGGCGACGATCGAGGCGATCTTGCCTGCATCAATGCTGTCCTGCCCAAGCTCCGGGCCGATGGTGCGTTCTTCCACATAGGTCAGTTCCGCTGGAAGCGCACCGGCGCGCAGCAGCACCGCCAGGTTGGTCGATTCCTCGATGGAGAAGTTCCCGGTGATGATCCCGGATCCGCCGCAAATCTGTTCGTTGATACGCGGGGCGGAAATCACCTCCTGATCCAATACGATGGCGAAGGGGGCGCCGACATTGGCACCGGTATAATCGCAGAACCTGCGCGCGCCCGACACGTTGAAGCGGAAGTTCACCGCAGGCTGGCCGTTCTGGTCAAAGGCCGGTTGCGCATCGTTCAGTTCTTCACCCGTCACGACAGGGGTCTGTTCCAGCACGTAGAACACGCCCTCCTCGTCCAGCGACGGATAGAGCACGTTGCGCGGCCCAGGCGTCGTGGTCGGGTCGGTGGACCGGCTGACCACCGGATGGAAGGTCAGCTTCGCGGTCTTGCCGATAATCTCTTTCAACTCCGAGGCACTGCCGATCCCCGGCACTTGGATCAGGATGCGCGCATCGCCCTGACGCTGGATCGTCGGTTCGCGCGTGCCCACCTCGTCCACACGGCGGCGAATGATTTCAAGGGTTTGCTGGATGGTCCGATCATCCGTGGCAACGCGTTCCGCCTGTGACAGGGTGACGATCAGTTCGCCTTCGCGGCCGGTGGAGACCTCGATATCGGTGGACCCGACACCAGACAGGCTGACAACCGGCTGCGCGAGGGACCGCACCACCTCAATCGCGCGCGGCAGGCCTTCGGGCTGTGACACCTTCACGCGCAATTCATCATCGGCGCTGTCCTGGCGGCGGATCGTTCCGACCGTGGCGCGCTCGTCGCGCAACGCGTCGCGCACTTCGGGCCACAGGGCATCCATCCGCGCGGCATACACATCCTCGACCTGAACCTCGGCCAGCAGATGCGCACCGCCACGCAGGTCCAGCCCCAGGTTGACCAGCGAATTGGGCGCCCAGTCCGGCCAGGCCGAGCGATCCGCCTCAAGCTCGGCGGTGGTGCCCGTGGTCTCGATCTTCGAGACCGCATCATTGTGCTGCTCAACCCGGGTATAGAACCCGTTCGGTGCCGCAAAATACAAGCCAAGGGCCACCAGCCCCCAGATCACAAGACGTTTCCAAGTCGCGATTTGAAGCATCAGCCCCTGCCTAACAAGCGTTTGATATATTGGTGATTTGGCGGCTCACCCGCCCGTGGTCAGCTTTCGACCGGCTCGGTCTTGCCCATCACCTTGACGATGGTCGCCCGCACAACGCGAACCTTGACGCCGGTTGCGATCTCGACCTCGACCTCGCTGTCATCCTTGACCTTCAAGACCTTGCCGATCAGACCACCCTGCGTCACCACCTGATCGCCCTTGCGCAATGCGGCCAGCATCGCCTGATGCTCTTTCATCTTCTTTTGCTGCGGACGGATCATGAAGAAATACATGATCGCAAACACCAGCAGCATCGGCACCAGCATCGAATTCAAAAGCCCACCGGCGGGCGCACCCGCGGCCTGTGCAAAAGCAGGAGTGGCAAACATATGGATATTCCTTCTCAAGCGGGCCTTGGCCCCAAACGTTGGCGCACACTATATGGGGGTCTTGGGGTTGTCCAGCAAGCGGGTGATGATCATTCCCCCTTCCCCCTCGCGCCCGCATCTGGCATATGCCGGGCAAGAAAAACAAGGAAGACCGCCATGCATGATATTCGTCTGATCCGCGACAATCCCGAAGCCTTCGACGCCGGAATGACCCGTCGCGGCCTGTCGCCCCTGTCAGGTGAAATTCTGGCGCTGGACGAAGCGCGGCGCGCCTCGATTCTGGCGGCTGAAACCGCACAGGCGGACGCCAACAAGGCCGCGAAATCGGTTGGTGCCGCGAAAGCGTCGGGCGACGAGGCGGAATTTGAACGCCTGCGCGCGCTGGTGGCGGAAAAGAAATCCGAGATCGCCAAGCTGAATGACGAGGCCAAGGCGCTGGACGCCAAGCTGACCGATCTTCTGATGGGTCTGCCGAACATTCCGGGCGACGATGTGCCCGACGGCGAAGACGAAAACGACAATGTCGAGATCAACCGCTGGGGCACCCCCGCGAATTTTGATTTCAAACCGCTGGAACATTACGAACTGCCCGCCGTCACATCCGGCATGGATTTCGAGACCGCTGCCAAGCTGTCCGGCTCGCGTTTCATGGTGCTGTCGGGGGCTGTCGCGCGCGTTCACCGTGCGCTGGCCCAGTTCATGATGGACGTGCACACCGAAGAAAACGGCCTGACCGAAACCTGGACCCCGGTTCTGGTCAAGGAAGAGATGATGTATGGCACGGGGCAATTGCCGAAATTCGGCGAAGACAGCTATCAGACCACCAATGGCTGGTGGCTTGTGCCAACCGCCGAGGTCACCCTGACGAATATCGTCAACGGGGTGACAATCGACGACAACTATCTGCCCCGCCGCTACGTCGCCCATACCCAGTGTTTCCGGTCCGAGGCCGGATCGGCGGGCCGTGACACGGCGGGCATGCTGCGCCAACACCAGTTCGAAAAGGTTGAAATGGTGTCGATCACCCGCCCGGAAAACTCGGTCGACGAACATCAACGCATGACCCGCTGCGCCGAGGACATTTTGGAACGCCTGGGCCTGCCCTACCGCACCGTGGTTCTGTGCACCGGGGATCTGGGCTTCGGCATGAAACGCACCCATGATATCGAGGTCTGGCTGCCCGGCCAGAACCAGTATCGCGAAATCAGCTCGGTCTCGCTGGCCGGGGATTTCCAGGCCCGCCGCATGAACGCGCGCTACAAACCCGCAGATGGTGGCAAGCCGCAATTCGTTCACACGCTGAACGGCTCCGGCCTTGCCGTGGGTCGCGCCTTGATCGCAGTGCTGGAAAACGGACAGCAAGCAGACGGCTCGGTCTTGCTGCCGCAAGCCTTGCATCCCTATTTGCGTGGCAAAACCCGGATCACCGCTGACGGCGACCTTGTCTGACACGGTGCTTCTTCTGGCTAAAAAATATCCTGGGGTGAATGCGCGAACGCGCAGAGGGGCAAGGCCCCTCCCTTAGCCCAGCGTCACGCCTTTGCGCCCCGCCAGATCAACAAAATACTGCCACGCCACCCGGCCTGACCGCGCGCCCCGCGTCGCCTGCCACTCGATGGCTTCCCTGCGCAGCGTGTCATCGTCAATCGTGACCCCATAGGCGTCGCAGTAGCCCCGGATCATCGCCAGGTATTCGTCCTGATCGCAGGGGTGGAAGCCCAGCCAAAGCCCGAACCGGTCGGACAGCGATACTTTCTCTTCCACCGCCTCGGACGGGTTGATTGCGGACGAGCGTTCATTCTCGATCATGTCACGCGGCATCAGGTGGCGGCGGTTTGAGGTGGCATAGAAGACCACATTGTCAGGCCGCCCCTCGATCCCGCCATCCAGCACCGCTTTCAGGCTTTTATAGTGCTGGTCGTCATGGCTGAAACTCAGATCATCACAGAACAGCAGAAAACGGTGCGGCGCGGCGCGCAGTAAGCCCAGAAGACGGCTGATCGACGGCAGGTCTTCGCGCTGCACCTCGACGATTTTCAGCGCCTCGCCTCGGCGCAGCACCTCGGCATGGACCGCTTTGACCAGCGAGGACTTCCCCATCCCCCGCGCGCCCCACAACAGAGCGTTGTTGGCGGGCAAGCCGCGCGCGAATTGCAGAGTGTTGTCCAGGAGCGTATCGCGCGACCGGTTGACCCCGACCAGAAGCTCGATGGCAACGCGGTTGACCTTCGCGACCGGTTCCAGCCGGTCCGGTGCGGTGTGCCAGACAAAAGCGTCCTCGGTCGAGAAATCCGGGGCAGACAGAGGCGCAGGCGACATCCGCTCCAACGCATCAGCGATGCGGATCAGAGCCGCAGCGTCACTCACTGCCCTTTCTCCACCTGGCCGGGATCGTCGTCCTCACCCGCATCGAACTTGGCCATCAACTCATCCTCGTCGGCTTCGTCTTCGTCATCCTCAAACCACAGGCCCTGCGCGCGCAGATCGGCTTCGCGCTTACGCTCGACCCGTTTCACAAGCTGGATCGAGATTTCGTAAAGCCCGTAAACCACGACAAACAGGATCACCTGCGTGATGACATCGGGCGGCGTGACCAGCGCGGCCAGCACCAGAATGCCCACCACCGCGTATTTGCGCACCTCGGCAAGACCCTGCGCGCTGACCAGCCCCGCCTTGCCCATCAGGGTCAGCAGAACGGGCAGTTGGAAACACAGGCCGAAGGCCACGATGAACTTGATGGTCAGGCGCAGATATTCCTGCACCGACCCCTGGAAATCAATTGACGCCTCGACCCCGGTATCGGCGACATTGCCAGCCTGCTGGAAGCCCAGGAAGAAGTCGAAGGCCAGGGGCATCACAACATAGAAGGCAAAGGATGCGCCGATGAAGAACATCACCGGCGAGGCAATCATGAAGGGCAGAAAGGCGTTCTTTTCCGATTTGTACAAACCCGGCGCCACAAAGCGCCACAGCTGATAGCTGATGAAGGGAAACGACAACACCAGCCCGCCGAACAGCGAGATCGAGATCGCAACGAAGAAGCCTTCTTGCAATTTGATCAGGATCAGCCCGCACTGGTCCTGGCCGCGTTCGGCCATGGTGGCGCAGAGCGGTTCAGTCAGAAAGTTGAAGATCGGATTCCAGACGGTGAAACAGATCACCATCGCGACGATAAAGGCCAGCGCCGAATGGATCAGGCGCGTGCGCAGTTCGGTCAGATGCTCGATCAACGGGGCCGAGCTGTCTTCGATCTCGTCAGTGTCGCTCATGCGTCAGAGGTGTCCGTAGGTTTGCGCTTGGGGGCGGATTTCGGTTTCGCCCTGGATTTCGATGCCGGTGGCTTGGCCGGTTTCCCGGCAGCCGGTTTCTTGGCGGCAGGTTTCTTGGTGGCAGGTTTCTTGGCGGCAGGTTTCGCGGCGGGCTTCGGCGCGGGGCTCGCGGATGCGGGGTCTTCGCCAATCCGGCGTTCAGTGGGGCGTTTTGACGGGGGTTGCTTGACCTTCAGCATTTCGGCCTTGCGCGCCTCATCGGCGGCCTTGCGATCGGCGGCTGACGTTGCGGTGGCGTCCTGCATCTTGCGTCCAGCGACATCGCCTGCCGTGTCGGCCGCCGTTGCCTCGTCATCGTCCTTGTCATCGGATTTCTGCTTCTTGTCCGATGATTTCTGATCCCGCAGCGATTTGGTGGGATCCCATTTTTCGAACCCGTCCGCGGCCTTGTTCAGTGCATCCAGCCCCATCGCCTTGGATGAGGTGGCCGATTTGAACGTATCGGCGATATCCTTGGCCCCGGCTTCGTCCGCGGCCTCGTTCATTGCCTGGCTGAATTCCCGCCCCATCTGACGGGCGCGCGCGGTGAACCGGCCCAGCGTGCGGAACATGCCCGGCAAGTCCTTTGGACCGACAACGATCAGGGCCACAACCCCGATCACCAGAAGTTCGGAAAACCCGATATCAAACATGGGCTACGCCCCCCAAAGCGGTCGGGCTTACGCCTTTTCCTTGTCTTTCTCGTCTTCTTTCGGGGTGACATCCTTGGCGACGTCGGCGGCCTGGTCTTCGATTTCTTGCTTGCCTTCGTCCACGCCCTTCTTGAACGCGGTGATGCCTTTGCCCACTTCGCCCATCAAGGACGAGATCTTGCCGCGGCCAAACAGAACCAGCACCACGACGGCGATCAGCAGAAGGCCCGGAAGGCCGATATTGTTGAGCATTGTATTCTCCCATTCGGAGGGGCGTTTGGCCCGTCCACATCAATAACGCCTGCCACATTTATTGCTTTGCGGGGCAAGTTCAAAGCCCCAAAGCGCAAAACTGGCAGGAAAATGATGTGCAAAATGCGCGCAGGCGCGTTTTATCGCCCATCTGTCATGTCATTGATCACGCGTTTTCGCCCGGCGCCAACCGGCGCGGATTGCGCGTTAATGCGGCGGGGCATCCGGCCCCGGCCTGTCGCCGTGGCGAAACACGAAACACCGGTCACGGCGAATCGCGATCCACAGCGGCGTGCCCGGCTGCGGCAGAAACACCGACGGGACCGACGCCGTCAGGATCGAGCCATCGTTCTCCATCCGAAAATCGACCAGGCTTTCCTTGCCGATGAAACGTGCCCGATCCACCAGCGCGCGCGCCCAGACCCCGTGGTCATGGGTCGGGCTTGGCCCCTTCCCACCACGATCAAAGTCGATCTTCAGGTGCTGCGGGCGGATCACGATATCCACCTTGGCCCCGTCGGGAACGCCGGGGGCCAGGAACTGCCCGAAGGCCGTATCGGTCAACGCACCCTCGACCACCCCGGAGATCACGTTCACATCGGAAAAGAACGCCGCCGCCTTCAGGTCCACCGGCGCGTTGTAGATGTTGTAAGGCGCGCCGCTTTGCACGATGCGCCCGTCGCGCATCAGGGCGATTTCATCGGCCATGCGCATTGCCTCTTCCGGCTCATGCGTGACCAGAAGCACCGCCGCACCCTCGTCCTTCAGGATGCCCAGCGTCTCGTCCCGGATGCCGTCGCGCAGACGGTTATCAAGGCCCGAGAACGGCTCGTCCATCAGCATGATCGACGGGCGCGGAGCCAGTGCGCGCGCCAGCGCCACCCGTTGCTGTTCGCCCCCCGACAATTCATGCGGAAAGCTGTCGATGAACCGCGCCAGCCCGACCTTCTCCAGAAGCTCGTGCACCCTGATCCGCTTTTCCGTGCGCGAGCCTTTCAGGCCAAAGGCCACATTGTCGGCCACGGACAGGTGCGGAAACAGGGCGAAATCCTGGAACATCAAGCCGATCTGGCGCCGTTCCGGCGGGACGAACACCCCCGGCCCTGCCACTTGCTGGCCGTCGATCCAGACCTCGCCAGAGGTTTGCTGATCCACCCCCGCGATGATCCTGAGCGTGGTGGACTTGCCGCAGCCCGACGGGCCAAGCAGCCCCGTGACCTGCCCGGCCTGAAGCGACAGGGACACGCCGCGCACCACGGGGCGCCCCCCGAATTCCCGGTGCAGATCGCGGATGTCCAGCCGTGCGGTGGTCAAATTGGTCCCGTCCATGGTTGCAAGATCGTTCCTGTGCCGGTCCCGCGGGTGCGGGCAGATACCCGATGAATTCCATCAGGCTTTGAATGGGCATATCAGCCCCCCATTTCGCCCGCAAGCCCGTCGCCGGATTTGTCGCAGATACGACACAGCCCGCCCCCATAGGGTCGTTTTCGGCCTAGCCTTGACCCGCAAATCCCGGATGCTGGTCAAAACCCCGAGGCTTTGATGCGTTTTCTGATTTCCTTTGCGCCGCTTTTGCTGTCCGTCATCCTGCTGCAACTCAGTTCGGGCGGCGTGGGGCCACTGGACGCGGTGTCCGGGCTGGTGATTGGATTTACCAAGGCCGAGATCGGGCTACTGGGGTCGGCACATTTCATCGGCTTCTTCGTGGGCTGTTGGTGGGCCCCGCGGCTGATGGGCAGCGTCGGCCATGCCCGCGCCTTCGCCGGGTTCACCGCGATGGGAGCCATCGGCCTTCTGGCGCATATGCTGTGGATCGCGCCCTGGCCCTGGGCGGTCATGCGGATTGCCACAGGCCTCAGCATCGCGGGGGCTTACACGGTGATCGAGGCCTGGCTGAACGCCCGCATCACCAATGAAACACGCGGTCGTGCAATGGGGGGCTATCGCCTGGTCGATCTGGGCGGGTCGCTGGCCGCCCAGCTTCTGATCGGTGTGTTGGAGCCGGCCCATTACGTGTCCTACAACGTACTGGCGCTGACCTGCTGCGCGGCGATCCTACCGCTTGCACTAACCCGCACCCCGCAACCCGACACGCCCCTGGCCCCGCGCCTGCGGCCAGCACTGGCTTGGACATGCTCGCCGCTTGCGGTGGCGGGCGTGATCGTGGCGGGGATCACCTCGGCGGCATTTCGGATGGTCGGTCCGGTGTACGGCCAAGAGGTCGGACTGGCCACCGGGCAATTGGCCTGGTTCTTGGCCAGTTTCGTGCTGGGCGGGGCACTGGCGCAACTGCCGGTGGGTTGGCTGGCAGACCGATACGACCGCCGCTGGGTTCTGATCTGGCTGTCCGCCGCCGCGATCGCAAGCTGCGCCATCACCGTTATGGCGTCGGGCATGGGACAGGGCGTGGCCTTCCTGACGGCTGGGTTCTTTGGCTTCACCACCTTCCCGATCTTCTCGATTTCGGCGGCGCATGCCAATGACTTTGCCACCAGCGAACAACGGGTCGAGCTGTCTGCGGCACTGATGTTCTTCTATGCGGTCGGGGCCATCGCCTCGCCCTTGATGGCATCCGGGCTGATCGAACGCTTCGGACCACCGGCGCTGTTTGCCTTCATTGCGGTGGGTCACCTTGGTCTGATCGTCTTCGGGGTTGCCCGCAGCCGCCAGCGCCCCACCCGCGAGGTTCGCACGCCATACACCTATACGCCGCGCACATCATTTTCGATGGGGCGGCTGTTGGGCAAGATGCGGGATCGCGGCTGAGGCGGCCCCCTGTGACGATCTGCCCGCGACCCTCTGGCATTGGCGTGGGGCTTGGCGTATACGGCCCGAAAACCGCAAGCAAACCGCAGAACCGGAGCACACATGAACCGCGTCCTTATCACCTCGGCTATTCCCTACATCAACGGGATCAAGCACCTTGGCAATCTGGTCGGCTCGCAACTGCCCGCCGATCTTTATGCACGCTACAACCGTGGCCGGGGTCGCGAGGTCATGTTCATCTGCGCCACTGACGAACACGGCACACCCGCCGAACTGGCCGCCGCAAAAGCTGGCAAGCCTGTGGCTGAGTTCTGCGCCGAAATGCACGCGGTGCAATCAGAGATCGCGGATGGGTTCCGCCTGTCGTTTGACAATTTCGGACGCTCGTCGTCCGCGCGGAACCACAAGCTGACCCAGCATTTCGCGGGCAAGCTGGCCGAAAACGGGCTGATCGAAGAGGTCAGCGAAAAGCAGGTCTATTCCAATGCCGATGGGCGGTTCCTGCCGGATCGCTATATCGAGGGCGAATGCCCCAACTGCGGTTACGACGGCGCGCGCGGCGACCAGTGTGAAAACTGCACCAAGCAGCTCGATCCCACAGATCTGATCAATCCGCGCTCGGCGATTTCCGGGTCGACCGATCTGGAAGTGCGCGAGACCAAACATTTGTATCTGCGCCAGTCCAAACTGAAGGACAAGCTGGACGCGTGGATCGACACCAAGACCGATTGGCCCGTCTTGACCACGTCCATCGCCAAGAAATGGCTGCATGATGGTGACGGTCTGCAAGATCGGGGTATCACCCGCGACCTGGACTGGGGTGTGCCGGTCAAGAAGGGCGATGAAGACTGGCCGGGCATGGAAGGCAAGGTGTTCTATGTCTGGTTTGACGCGCCGATTGAATATATCGCCGCCACCGCCGAGCTTGCCGACAAGCTGGGGGAAGGCGACGATTTCTGGCACCGCTGGTGGCGCACCGACAAGGGCGCGGATGACGTGCGTTACGTGCAGTTCATGGGCAAGGACAACGTGCCGTTCCACACACTCAGCTTCCCCGCGACCATCATGGGGTCGGGCGAGCCGTGGAAACTGGTCGATTACATCAAATCGTTTAACTATCTGAACTATGATGGCGGGCAGTTCTCGACCTCGAAGGGGCGCGGCGTGTTCATGGATCAGGCGCTGTCGATTCTGCCCGCGGATTACTGGCGCTGGTGGCTGCTGAGCCACGCGCCGGAAAACTCGGACGCCGAGTTTACGTGGGAGAACTTTCAGGTCAGCATCAACAAAGACCTTGCCGACGTGCTGGGCAATTTCGTCAGCCGCGTGACCAAGTTCTGCCGTTCGAAATTCTCGGAAGCCGTGCCGGAGGGTGGCAGCTATGGCGATCTGGAAAACACGCTGATCGCTGATCTGACCGCCAAGGTCCGCGCATATGAGGCGCATATGGAAGCGATGGATATCCGCAAAGCCGCCCAGGAATTGCGCGGCATCTGGGTTGCGGGCAACGAATATCTGCAAACGGCCGCCCCGTGGACGACCTTCAAGACAGATCCTGATCAGGCGGCGGCGCAAATCCGTCTGGCATTGAACCTGATCCGTCTTTATGCCGTGTTGTCAGCGCCCTTCATCCCCGATGCGGCGGACACAATGCTCAAGGCGATGAACGCGGAGGATGACAGTTGGCCCGACGACGTGCCCGCAGCACTTAGCGCATTGCCCGCCGGGCACAGCTTTAACGTGCCGGAAAACGTGTTTGCCAAGATTTCGGACGAGGATCGGGAAAGCTGGCAGGCCCGCTTTGCTGGTACGCGAGACTGACCGACCCGGCATATTCATACCGGATGTGGCGGGTGCCATGCGCATCCGCACCACATATGGCTTTTCTCTTTCCTTTCCGTCCAAACGGGCTATCTTGACGTTAGCAGAACAATAACCGGGTGTTTTCACCGGAAAGATGGGTATCAAGGGCAGCAACAAAGTGACGATCGCTAAGGGTAAGCCACGGCCGATACGGCTTTCGCTTGGGGACAAGCGGTCCGTGCGCACACAGTTCGGTGCCCTTCCCTATCGAGTGAAAGACGGCAAGGTCGAAGTGCTGCTGATCACAACGCGCGGGTCGGGCCGTTGGATCCTGCCCAAGGGCTGGCCGATGGATGGGGAAACCCCTGCCGGCTCGGCAGCCAAGGAGGCCTTCGAAGAAGCCGGTGTCGAAGGCAAGTTGAGCCACGAGGTGCTGGGCTTTTACTCCTATACGAAATCGCATGAGGGCGAACGCCTGCCCTGTGTCGTCGCGGTATTTCCGCTGAAGGTGCGCAAGCAGCACAAAACCTTCCCCGAACACGGGCAAAGGCGGCGCAAATGGGTGTCGCAGAAGAAAGCTGCCCAACTGGTGTGGGAGCCGGAACTGCGCCGCATCATCCGTGGCTTTGACCCGTCCACGGTCAAGCGCGGCTTGTAAAAACAGCGGCTTCGCCTGCGATGGCTTGCACCCGCCCTTGCGCATCGCCATATATATTCGGTCAGGAAACTTCGGAAAAGACGATGATCCGCTATGCCTTGAAATGCGACCGGAACCATACATTCGAAAGCTGGTTCCAGAACGCCGCAGCCTATGACGGGTTGCGCGCGGCGGGCCATGTTATCTGCCCGGATTGCGGGTCGACCAAGGTGGAAAAAAGCCTGATGGCCCCCAAAGTACGCCCGGCCCGAACCGCGGCCACCTCACCCGGGTCGACAGCCCCTGACAAGCCCACCCCCCTCGCCGCCCCCAATTCCGAGATCGAGGCCGAGATCGCGCGGCTGCGCGCCAAGATCGAAGCCGAAAGCGAATATGTGGGGGGGTCATTTGCCCGCGAAGCGCGCGCCATGCATCTGGGCGATGCACCCGAACGGTCCATCTATGGCGAAGCCAAACTGGCCGACGCGCGCGAATTGCTGGAAGATGGGGTGCCGGTGATGCCCCTGCCGTTTACACCGACGCGCAAGGCAAACTGAACCGCAGGCTGCCTGCCCCGTCACGCGCAGCCTTGCGCTTTTGCGCCCCACGCCCTAAACACGCGCAAACACAGGAAAACGGACGGGATTTGGGGCCAAGATGCCAATTCTGGTGATGAAATTCGGCGGCACTTCGGTCGCCACGCTGGACCGGATTCACCGGGCCTCGAAACGGGTCGCACGCGAAGTGGCGAATGGCTATGACGTGATTGTCATTGTCTCGGCCATGTCCGGGCGGACGAACGAACTGGTGGGCTGGGTCGAAGAAACCTCGCCGCTGTTCGATGCCCGTGAATATGACGCGGTGGTCAGTTCGGGCGAGAACGTGACCGCGGGTCTGATGGCCCTGCGGCTGCAGGAAATGGACGTGCCTGCGCGCAGTTGGCAAGGCTGGCAGGTGCCGGTCAAGACCACGGGCGTTCATTCCGCCGCGCGGATCGAGGAAATCCCAAGCGAAAACATCATGGCGAAGTTCGGCGAAGGCATGCGCGTGGCCGTGGTCGCCGGTTTTCAGGGCATTGCCGATGATGGCCGGATCACGACGCTGGGCCGGGGTGGATCAGACACCACCGCCGTGGCCTTCGCCGCAGCCTTCGGGGCGGAACGCTGCGACATTTATACCGATGTGGACGGGGTTTACACCACCGATCCGCGCATTTCGGACAAGGCGCGCAAGCTGGACCGGATCGCGTTTGAAGAGATGCTGGAGCTTGCCTCGCTGGGGGCCAAGGTGCTGCAAACCCGATCGGTCGAGCTGGCCATGCGCTACAAGGTAAAGCTGCGGGTGCTCTCGAGCTTCGAGGAATACGACCCCAATGCAGGCACTCTGGTCTGCGACGAGGAGGATATCATGGAAAGTAAAGTTGTTGCCGGTGTCGCCTATCAACGCGACGAAGCCAAGATGACGCTGATCTCGGTCGCCGACCGCCCCGGCATCGCCTCGGCGATTTTCACACCTCTGGCCGAAGCGGGCGTGAATGTGGACATGATCGTTCAGAACATCTCGGAAGAGGGTCGCACGGACATGACGTTTTCGTGCCCCGTCGATCAGGTCGCCCGCGCCGAGAAGGCAATGACCGACGCCAAAGCGCGCGGTGACATCAATTTCCACGACATCGTGGCCGACAAGGATGTGGCCAAGATCTCGGTCGTCGGCATCGGGATGCGCAGCCACACAGGCATCGCCGCCAAGATGTTCGACGTGCTGTCAAATGAAGGCATCAACATCAAGGTGATCACCACATCCGAGATCAAGATCTCGGTCCTGATCGACCGCAAATACATGGAACTTGCCGTGCAGGCCCTGCATGATGCGTTCGAGCTGGAAAAAGCGTAACGGTTTACGTTTCGTTGCGCGGTCGCGCCGGGTGGGTGGGCCGTGCGTGTGTGTGTGAGGAAAGTCCGGTTTGAGCCCATACTACCGAATGCTGCGCAGCGCTCGAATGTCTGCTTCTGACGCAAGCGATGCAAGTTGCGAACGGTGGTCTTATCCTTTCTTTACAAATTGTAAGTAGAACCTGTCTCGCACGTACTCGGAGATTCCATGCAACACGGTTTCAGCGATTTTCTCCGGCATGGCGGTGACAGCCAGTACAGAATAGAGCAGCGACATGGTCGTCTGGTTGGCTACCGCGTGGGATTGTCGCTCAAATCCACTTTCCCAAACTATTCCGCTTTACGAGCCGATTTCAGCGAACGCCTCGACAAGGTGACTTCCGAAAACACTTGGATGCTCCTGAACGCGCTGACACCGCCTGACACAGTGCCAACTGTTTCGGTATCCGATTTGCGAGATGTTTCAGACGCCAAAGAGGAAGCCCTCAATGCTAGGGATGCGCGACTTAAGAGCATATTCAGCCAGTATCAAAACCACCCGCAACGGCTTCGACCGCTTCGAACGGCCATGGAAGAACGCCTTTTGCGGGCCTTCGCCGGGCTGATCAACCAGCTTCGGCAGGAAGACCTCGGGATTAAGCATCATATCTGGCGCTCGTAAGATGATGCCAAGGTACGTGATGGCCACGCCGCATATGATGACCGCGTTTTCCGATGGGATAATCCCCCAGAAGGCGGGCATCCCGGCACTGCACACAATTGCCGATGCTATGCCGAACCTGTTTGCCGGGAGTTCAGAGCAATGTGGTGCTCGCCGATTTTGCACCCACGGCAAATGGTGCCCCTGCTCTCGACCTAACTGACGTGATACGTGGCATGCGCGCTCTGACTGGTGTTGGCGCGGCGCTCCTTGCATCTAATGCGTTACTGGATTGGACGGAGGCCATGCGTGATCGGCGTGTGCATGATGCAGGCGCACGACTAGGGGTCGATCTGACAGCTGTCGAAGGCCGTCTGGCCGCGACCGCGTATGCCCTCGTGCAGGAAGGGATCAGTAGCGGCGGGTATCCAGTCTTGCCCAAGAACCCCGAATTTGCGCGCATCGGAGCTGAGGCAGCAGCGCTTTACGAGTTGATGAACCCTGGCACCATTCTCGAAACGGGCGTGGGCGGCGATCCCGCAAAGCAGCGCGCTTTACAGGAATTCATCGAGGCTGCTGGAGCAGCGTTCGCGCGCGGGGATTTACGGTTTCAGGAGGGTGAACTGGCGCAAGGCTGGGTCGAGATCTTCCCCGAATTGACGGAGGATGAGCGCCGTTTAGGAGAGCTCCGAGGTTTCACCCCGGAAAGGATCGAACAATGGTTAGAAAGCTATCCCATTGAAGAGCTGGGCCCGCCGAACAATACCGGCACACCAATTCCCGGTGATCCGACCGACAACGTCATTTCAACCCCGATACCTGACGAAACTGGGCCAAATATTGTTGCAATGGAAAACCCGCATTCGATTGAAAGCATATCCATTCCGGAGGATCGCGCACGGCATATTCTGGACGGAGATGGTCGCAGTGGTGGCCACAGGTTTGGGACCGGAACACCCGGTAAAACTGAATTTCCCGAAAGCTGGTCAGATGATGACATTCTGGACGCAATCAGGGAAGTTGCGGGGAATGGCACGGTGGACCGTCCTGCACATCGTCCAGGTGATCTCGTTATCGTTGGCGAGGTAGACGGAGTGACAATCAAAGTCATCGTCCGACCGAACGGTGAAGTGCGAACAGGATATCCTGTTTCCGGTGACGGCGTTTTAGACAACCTGAGGCGATTCATGAATGACAAAGAAGCAATTGACCTATTAGAAAAGCAACTCGATGCGCTTGAGAAGGCAGAGAAAATCATACCTGGAGATAGAGAATTCTTTGATGTCGGGGAATATGATCTTGCATTGGAAGGTGTGTATGTCGCTCACAAACGACATCCCGGCGTCCTCGATGATGCGGAAGTTCGGGCGCTTGTCGATGATTTCGGAATGGATACGGCCGAGTTTGACCGATAAACATGAACGCGCGATTTGAAAAGCTCATAGAGCAGGCTCAGACGGGCGCTGGCACAGAGTGGCTTTCCGAGGCTGAACTTCTGGAATTCAACGAATATCTTGCTGCGCGCGGTTTTGGCGTCTCGCGCATGGAAGTTGCGCGGGCCAAAGGCGGAACCAAGCCGCCAAATTTCGGCTACGGTGTGACCCCACAACCTTTTCCCGGCGATGATGAACACTGGATGCACCACTTAGACCCCGCTCGCTCTGCCATTTATGTCCGCGAGCAAGTTCAATACGCTAAGGCCGATGGCGCATTGTTCGACTACAAGGTCTGGGCGGAGCAACCCTAGAAACAACGAAGAGCTTGGTCAAAACCACATGGTTTCTGTCCGACCGACCGAAATCAGCCATTGGTGCAGCCGCAGCGAAAGCTCACAAGTCCCGCACTACGGACCTTTCGCCAGCACCGCTTTTCAAGTGCTTACACCGCTTTACCTGAGCACAGGATATCAAGGCCATTCCCGTTTGGAAGTCGCCCATATTCTGCTCCATATGCGCAATTCCCCGCCACCAAACCCAATATCCCCAAAAAGAATGTAAGGAGTTTCTGGAAAACAGATTGCGCAGACATTACGGTAGGGTTCGTCCAAGTGGTTCGCCGCTCTGCCCGATATCGGATGGATCGGCAACACCCGCAGGAACAGGGAAAGGTATGTATGGCAGAAAGCCAGCAAAGTGACAGTCGCAAACTTCTGGTCAAACTGCGTGAAACGCTTGCGTCGGCGTCGCAGGGGCAAGAGCGGCTGGACAGGATCACCTCTCTGATCGCGGAAAGCCTGGGGGTCGAGGTCTGCTCGATCTATCTGTTTCGGGACAGCGAAACTCTGGAACTGTGCGCGACCGAGGGGCTGAGAGCAGAGGCCGTTCACCAAACGCGCCTGCGCGTGGGTGAGGGTCTGGTCGGACGCGTTGCCCGCCGTGGCCGCCCGATCAATACCAAGAATGCCCCGTCTGAGCGCGGGTTCCGCTACATGCCCGAAACGGGCGAGGAAATCTACTCCAGCTTCCTGGGTGTGCCGATCCAGCGTCTGGGCGAAAACCTTGGTGTTCTGGTCATCCAATCCAGGGATGAACGTGAGTATTCGGCCGACGAACTCTACGGGTTGGAAGTCGTCGCGATGGTGCTGGCCGAAATGACCGAGCTGGGCGCCTTTGTCGGCGAAGGCGAGGCCATGGGGGCGCTGCACCAGCGTCCAACCACCTTTACCGGAGGCGTCGGGCAGGAAGGGGCGGCCGAAGGCCATGTCTGGCTGCATGATCCGCGCGTTGTCGTCACCAATCCCGTGGCCGATGACCCCGAGGCGGAAAAGATACGCCTGCATGAAGGAATTGAACAATTACGGGTGTCCGTGGACGAGCTTCTGGCCAACACGCTGACCAAGGACAAGGACCAGATGCAAGTCCTTGAAGCCTATCGGATGTTTGCCAACTCCAAGGGCTGGCTGCGGCGCATGGAAGAGGACATAGATCGCGGCCTGTCCGCCGAAGCCGCAGTTGAAAAAGAACAATCCGCCGCCCGCGCCCGGATGAGCCAGGTGCCCGACGCATACCTGCGCGAGCGTCTGCATGATCTGGACGACCTGTCCAACCGTCTGCTGCGGATCCTGACCGGTCAGGGCAAGGAAACCGGCGCGGAAATGCCCGAAAACCCGATCCTGATCGCCACCAATATCGGGCCAGGCGAGTTGCTGGAATACGGGCGCGGATTGCGCGGGATCGTGCTGGAAGAAGGCTCGATCGCCAGCCATGCCGCGATTGTGGCCCGCGCACTGGCCATCCCGCTGATCGTGCAGGCCGGTCGCATCTCGACCGAGGCGCTGAATGGCGATCACATTCTGGTCGATGGCGAACACGGCATTGTGCATCTGCGACCGGAGGAAACCATCGTCAACGCCTTCCGCGACAAGATGGCGATGGAGGCCGCGCAACAGGAACGCTATCGCAGCCTGCGGGACAAGCCGGCCATGGGCCTGTGTGGCACCGAGGTAAAGCTGCATATGAACGCGGGGCTGATGGCCGACCTGCCCTCGCTTGAAAACTCAGGTGCGGCCGGGGTGGGCCTGTTCCGGACCGAGCTTCAGTTCCTGACCGTTGATCGCGTGCCACGGCGCGGAGATCTGGCGGCCACCTATGCCCGTGTGTTGGATGCCGCAAAGGGCAAGAAAGTAGTGTTTCGCACGCTGGATATCGGGTCAGACAAGGTGCTGCCCTACATGAACCCTCTAGACGAGCCGAACCCGGCACTGGGGTGGCGTGCGATCCGGGTCGGGCTGGACAAGCCCGGCGTCATGCGAATGCAGTTGCAGGCGTTGATCCGGGCGGCCGCCGGTCGCGATCTCAGCGTGATGTTCCCGTTCATCGCCCAGACCGACGAGTTTCGGGATGCCCGTGAAATGGTGCTGGCCGAATTGGAGCGCGAACGCGCTCTGGGCCATATTCTGCCCGAGAAAACCGAGATTGGCGCGATGCTGGAAACCCCGTCCATGGTGTTTGCGCCGCAGCATTTTTATGAGTTGGCGGATTTCATTTCGATCGGTGGCAACGATCTGAAACAGTTTTTCTTTGCCGCCGACCGCGAAAATGAACGTGTGCGGCGGCGCTATGACACTTTGAACGTGTCATTTCTGAACCTGATCGAAGAAATCGTGACGCGCTGCGACGCCGCCCGAACGCCGCTTAGCTTTTGCGGCGAAGATGCGGGTCGCCCCATCGAAGCGGTCTGCTTTGCGGCGCTTGGCGTGCGTCATCTGTCCATGCGGCCAGCGTCGATTGGACCGGTCAAGCATTTGATACGGCGTACAAATATTCTGGAACTGCGCGATGTCATCGACGAAGCACGGCTGTCCGGTGCCCAGTCGGTTCGCCCTGCTGTGCTGGAAATGCTGACCCGCAGAAAACCCGCGCAATCGTCGGTCGCCGTGTAGGGATTGATGAAAATTTTCGGCAGTTATCACTTTGTTCACCAGTTTGGAACAAAACTGGAACGAAACAAGGAGACCCCTCATGCCGATCAGTTTCATCATCACCGGAATCTTCACGGGAACCGCAGCCGCCGCGCTGGCCCTCAGCTTTGACATCGGCGCTATCTGGGCGTTTCTGTCCTATGCCCTGTCCGGCGCCCTCGCCATTCTGGGCGCTGCGGCGATTACGTCGATCCGACACAATTTCTGGCCGCGCAAGGGCTGGCATGACCGGCTGAGCCAGATGGCCAGCCAGTCGGGCGGTGCGCCGCAGGTCGGCCTGTTCGGGGGCGTCAAGCGGGGGCGTCAGGTGCGGATGTAACCCGTGAGACCTTGCCGGTGACACCCTCCCATCCGCCATCCTGAAGCCGATAGGCCAACACGCGGTCCGGGTTGGTGGGTGGCGGCATTTCCACACCATCCAGTCTGGAAAACCCAAAGCGCGCATAATACGGGGCATCACCCACCAGCATCACCCGCTGCCCGCCCAGATCCTGCGCCACCAACAGGCTTTCGCGGATCAGGTGCCCCCCAAGTCCTTCACCCTGCCGGGTAGGGTGGACGGCAACGGGGCCAAGCAACAGCGCGTCATGTGACCCATACTTGCCGCAGATCACGACCGGCCAATACCGGATCGCCCCGGCCATGATCCCGGCATCGTCCCGCGCGACCAGTGACAGGCGCGCCACCGGGTCGACGCCATCGCGCAATCGATACGAAGACAGGGCCTCGCGCCCCGGCGCAAAGCACAGATCGTAAAGCGCTTCGACCTCCCACCAGTCCTTGTCGGTTTCTTGTGTCAGGTGATACACCTGCCGCCCCTCGCCATTTGCCGTTCTTTGCTGCTATCACGTCAACACGCAGAAAAGAAAGGGAGAAGCAGGTGTTCTATGAACCGAAAAACGGGCACCGGCTGCCCCATAATCCGTTCAACGCGCTGATCGTCCCGCGCCCCATCGCGTGGATTTCAACGCGGGGGTCTGACGGGACGGACAACCTTGCGCCCTATTCTTTTTTCAACGGCGCCGCCTATGACCCGCCACAGGTGATGTTTGCCTCGACCTCAGGCAAGGGTGATCGCGAACTGGGCAAGGACACGTTGGACAACATCAACGCCACCGGGGTGTTCTGCATTCACATGGTCGGGGACACGCTGACGGATGCGATGAACCTTACCTCGGGCAGCTATCCCCGCGATGTGGACGAAATTGCCTTGGCAGATCTGGAGCGAGTGGAGTGCAATACCATCGCCGCCGCGCGCCTGCCCGCCGCCCCGGCCGCGCTTGAATGCAAGCTGACCCAGATAACCCGCCTGCCCGGCGACGAGAATCTTGTCTGCTTTGGCGAGGTGACGGGCATCCACATGCGCGATGACTGCATGGTTGACGGCGTGTTTGACATCACCCTCGCCCGCCCCTTGGCGCGGCTGGGCTATCGTGATTACACGATCGTCACCAACAAATTCACCCTGAACCGACCGGGTGAATAGACGCGGGGCCATCCGCCTGCTAATCTGGCTTCGCAACCATGGAGGGTGACATGAACAATTCGGCCTGATGTCTTCAATGCTGTTATTTCAGGAGGTCACATGCCGTTTTCCATGCCCGACGCCGCGCGCGTCCACCCCGTCACCCTGCCCGATGGTTCGATCCACGAAGGCACGGTGTTCCTGTCCAACGTCATAGATCAGCCCAATATCGACGCGGGCGACTATACCTATGCTTCGGATTTCGATCCTCCGCCCGCCGAAGGCTGGGCCGCGCGGCTTGCGCCCTATCATTTCCCGATGTCCGAGGGGCAGTTGATCATCGGCAAATTCTGTCAGATCGCCCATGGTGTGCGGTTCATCACCGCCGCAGCAAACCATGAGTTTGCCGGGCTGACCAGCTTTCCTTTCGGCATCTTCGCCCTGAATCAAGAGGTCATGGGCCAACCCGACAGTCGCGACACGATGATTGGTCACGATGTCTGGCTGGGCTTTGGCGCGATTGTCTGCCCCGGCGTAACCATCGGGAATGGCGCGATTATCGGCGCAGGCGCGGTGGTGCGTTCGGACGTGCCGGATTACGCCATCGTCGTGGGCAACCCGGCGCAGGTGGTCAAGATGCGCCTGCCGCCCGACGACATTGCGCGGATGAACCGGCTGGCCTGGTGGGACTGGCCGGTCGACCTGATCGCCCGCGCGCGGGTTGCGCTGGAAACGGGCGATCTGGATGGGTTGGAGGCGTTGGCCCCCGGCGCCTAGTGGCTGCCCAGGATCCCCGTGCGAACGGAGTAATCGGCCGCGACCTCGTAATCGGGGTCGTCGTCACTGTCGACCATCAGGTGGCCGGCTTTGGTCAGCAACCGGTGGCAATCGCGGCTCAGATGACGCAATTGGACTTTCTTTCCAACAGCCTCGTATTTGGAGGCAACGGCTTCGATCGCTTGCAAGGCCGATTGGTCGACCACGCGCGAGCGGGCAAACTCGATGATCACCAGATCGGGGTCGTTCTTCACGTCAAACAGTTCGACAAACCCGTCGGTCGAGCCAAAGAACAACGGACCTTCGACGTCATAGACCTTGGCCCCGTTTTCTTCGCGCGTGACCGCGTGAATGCGCGCCGCCGCGTTCCACGCATAGGCCAGCGCCGAGACGATCACGCCCACGACAACCGCAACCGCAAGGTCTTCGTAAACCGTCACGGCCGTGACCAGCAGGATGACGAACGCGTCGGTCTTGGGCACCCGGCGCAGGATGGTCAGCGAGTTCCAGGCAAACGTGCCGATCACGACCATGAACATGACACCGACAAGGGCCGCGAGCGGGATCATCTCGATCCACGACGAGGCTACGACGATGAACAGAAGCAGAAACAGCGCCGCCGCGATCCCCGCAATCCGTGTGCGTCCGCCGGATTTCACGTTGATCATCGACTGCCCGATCATCGCGCAGCCCCCCATGCCACCGAAGAACCCGGTGACGACATTGGCCGTGCCCTGCGCGATACATTCCTGCGAGGCACCGCCACGATGACCGGTCATCTCGCCCACGAGGTTCAGCGTCAGCAGGCTTTCGATCAGGCCGATGGCCGCCAGAATGATCGCATAGGGCAGGATGATCCACAAGGTCTCAAGCGTGAAAGGGGCCATCATTGCGGGGGGGTAAATCCCTTCACCCGTGCCGAAGGGGTTGTGGAAACTGGGCAGCCCGCCTTTGATCGAGGCCAGGTCCCCCACCGTGGGCACGTCGATGCCAAAGGCAATGACAATGCCCGCGACAATCCCGATTCCGGCCAGAGGGGCCGGAATGATCCGGGTCAGTTTGGGCATCCCCCAGATGATCAGCATCGTCAGCCCCACAAGGCCCAACATGCTGTAAAGCGGCAGGCCGGACAGCCATTGATCCGTATTGTCCGGGTTCTTGAACTGTGTCAGCTGCGCCAGGAAAATCACGATTGCCAGCCCATTCACGAAGCCCAGCATCACCGGATGCGGCACCAGCCGGATGAACTTGCCCCAATGCATCACGCCCGCGAACACCTGCAAAAGCCCCATCAGGATCACGGTCGCAAACAGATATTCGACGCCGTGCTTGGCCACCAGTGACACCATGACCACCGCCAGCGCCCCCGTCGCACCCGAGATCATGCCGGGCCGCCCCCCGATCACCGCCGTGATCAGACCGACCATGAACGCCGCATAAAGGCCAACCAGCGGGTGAACCCCGGCCACGAACGCAAACGCCACGGCTTCGGGCACCAACGCAAGGGCGACGGTCAGACCGGACAGAATTTCGATCTTCAGCCGGTTCGGCGTCAGCTCTTCCGATTGCGACAGGCGCAGATCAGGGCGTTCGATACGGGCGGCATAGCGTGCCAGAAGGGCTCGGGGCATGGGGTCACCTTGCAGGAGGGGTTGTTCGCGATGGGGGTGTCTAACGGGTATCCGCGCGGAATGAAAGAAGCATGCGACATGGTTCACCCCGTTTTTCCGTCGCCGCTTCGTGATTGGACCGTGAGGCATGTTGCCCGGCATGGTCAGACCATCAGCAAAACCGGAGATCTCATGTTCAAGCCTGTGCTGGCCGCATTGATCATTGCCGCAAGCCCTGCCGCTGCGCAGGATGCTGACGGCAACGACCGCCCGTCAAACTGGCGCGTCACCCATCAATCGAAATCCGGGATCTGGACAACCGCCTGTGATGAGCGCGGGGCGGGAGAGGCGTTGGAACAACGCTGCTATATCCGCTGGGTCGATGTGTTTTCGCCCAAGCCCAAATTCGCCGCGCTGTTCGTGTTCATCACGAATGCAGACAACCGTCCCGAAGTGGCATTCGGCACCGAGGCCGGCACGCTGTTCTCACCCGGCGGTTTCCGGATCGAGAACGGTGGCAGGCGGGTCTGGAACACGCTGCGCCCGGGGTGCCTGACCGGGCTGAGGTGCACGTTTACTGGTGACGATGCCCTGAAGCTGATCGGCGTCATGCAATCCGAAGGGGAGTTTGCCTTCGAGTTCCGTGACCGACACGGCACATCGCAATCCCTGCGCTGGCCCCTTTCAGGCTTTGCCGACGCGTTGGAACGCTTCAACGCCCAGTCCGGCTTGCGCGGGCTGCCCACCTTGCCGATTGCGCCCTAATACCACCTTGCCACCCGCTGATTGATTGCCCAAAGTCGCCACAACTATCACGGCAGGAGGCTTGCATGGACACGGTCATTGGCATCATCGGTGGGTCGGGTGTTTACGAATTTGACGGGTTGGAGGAGGCGCAGTGGCAGGACGTTTCCTCGCCCTGGGGCACCCCATCCGATCAGGTTCTGACCGGGCGATTGGGCGGCGTGAACATGGCGTTTCTGCCCCGCCATGGGCGCGGGCATGTGCATGCGCCCTCGGACGTGCCGTATCGCGCCAATATCGACGCGCTGAAACGCTTGGGCGTCACGGACGTGATCAGCGTGTCGGCCTGCGGATCGTTTCGCGAGGATATGGCACCGGGCGATTTCGTCATCGTGGACCAGTTCATCGACCGCACGTTCGCGCGGCCCAAAAGCTTTTTCGGATCGGGCTGCGTGGCGCATGTGGGCTTTGCCCACCCGACCTGCCTACGCCTGTCCGCCGCCTGCACTCAATCGGCCCGCGCGGCGGGTGTCACGGTGCATGAGGGCGGCACCTATCTGGCGATGGAAGGCCCGCAGTTTTCCACGTTGGCCGAAAGCCGGATGTACCGGGACCAATGGGGGGCGGACGTGATCGGCATGACCAACATGCCCGAAGCGAAGCTCGCCCGTGAGGCCGAGCTTTGCTATGCCTCGGTCGCGATGGTCACCGATTACGACTGCTGGCACCCCGACCATGACGAGGTCGACGTGGCACAGGTCATCGCAACGCTCACCGGCAATGGCGACAAGGCAAGACGCATGGTGGCGGGGCTGCCGGCCCTGTTGGGGGCCAACCGCGCGCCCTGCCCGCATGGCTGCGACCGGGCGCTGGACATGGCGATCATGACGGCAGCGGACAAGCGCGACCCCACCCTTTTGGGCAAACTGGACGCCGTGGCCGGGCGGGTGCTGTGACCACGCGCCACTTGCGTCAGTGACCGGATTGCGCCACACAAATGCCGACCCATTCTGCGAAAGGCGTTCCCATGAACAAGGGCAAGACCGTCAAGGACTACATCCGCACCATCGTTGATTTTCCGCACGAAGGCATCCTGTTTCGCGATGTGACCACCCTGTTTGCCGACCCGCGCGGGTTTCGCATGGCGATCGACCAGATGCTGCATCCTTACGCGGGCGAGCAGATCGACAAGGTTGTCGGGCTTGAGGCGCGCGGTTTCATTCTGGGCGGCGCGATTGCCCACCAATTGACCCTTGGCTTCGTGCCGATCCGCAAGAAGGGCAAACTGCCCGGCGCCACGCTGTCACAATCCTATACGCTGGAATATGGCGAGGCAGTGGTGGAAATCCATGACGACGCGATCCAGCCCGGCGAAAAGATCCTGCTGGTCGATGACCTTCTGGCGACGGGCGGCACCGCCGAAGCGGGGATCAAGCTGATCGAACGGCTGGGCGGCGAGATCGTCGGCTGCGCCTTCATCGTTGACCTGCCGGAACTGGGCGGGCGCAAGCTGCTTGAGGGGATGGGCATGGATGTCCATGTCCTGTGCGATTTCGAAGGGCTGTGAACCTCTTGTTAACGACGTGCCGCTAAACCTGTCCCTGCCTGACGGGAGTTCAGGCGCTGCTTGCTGGCATGACATATCGTGCAACGCCCCGCCTCACCCCGGCGGGGCGTTTTCTTTTGCTATTTATCTGTTGCTTTTTGCAACAATTCACGCCGAGCTAAAGATCACGCCAGGATTCATGATGCCGCAAGGGTCCAGCGCATCCTTGATCGCGCGCATCGCGACCAGCCGCGCCGGATCGCCATAGCGGTTCAACTCCTCAGGTTTCAGGCGACCGATCCCGTGCTCCGCGCTGAACGATCCTGCATAAGATTGCACCAAATCATAGACGATGCTGCGCACCCGTTGGCGCCTATCAGCATATGCCGCCACCGTCTGCCCTTCGGGCGGAAATACGTTGTAATGCAGGTTGCCATCACCCAAATGACCGAACGCATTGACCCGAAACGGACCGAGTTGCGCAAGGGCGGAATCAGCTTCGCTCAGAAATGTGGGGATGGCCGACAGCGGCAAGGATATGTCATGCGAACTGATCACACCGATGGCACGGTTGGCCAGCGGAATGTCCTCGCGCAGTTTCCAAAAGGCGGCGCGCTGGCCTTCGCTTTGGGCTATCACGCCATCGTCGGTTAGCCCGGCACGTGCGGCGTCCGCAAACAGGGTAGCCAGTTCGGCCTCGGGGTCTTGGCCCGCACCCAGTCCCAGGTCGATCAGCACCGACCAGTCCGGGCGCGCGGCAAAAGGCTGCGCGCCGCCCAAATCGGCGATCCGCAGGAAATCCAGCCCGGTCCCCTTGATCAGCTCAAACGCGCTGATTCCCTGCCCAAGCCGCGCTTGCGCCATCGCCAGCATATCCAGCGCCGCCGATGGATTGCGGACCGTCAAAAGTGCGGTGCCTTGCCGGGCCGGTTGCGGAAACAGTCGCAGGCTGGCGGCGGTGATCACGCCCAGTGTTCCCTCGGCCCCGCACAGAAGCGCGCGCAGGTCGAAGCCCGTGTTGTCCTTGCGCAATCGTTTCAGCCCATGATGGATCGACCCATCAGGCAAAACCGCCTCGACCCCGAGGCAAAGATCGCGCGCCGAGCCATAGCGCAGCACGTTCACCCCGCCCGCGTTGGTGGACAGGCATCCACCGATCCGGCACGATCCTTCGGACGCCAGCGACAGGGGAAACAGTCGATCCACCTCATCCGCGGCGGCCTGAATGTCGGCCAACACCGCTCCGGCCTCGGCGATAAGCACGTTCTCGGACGGGTGAACGGCGCGAATTTTTGCCATCCGCTCCAGGCTCAGGATCACCGGGGCAGCGTCCGGCATGACCTGCCCCCCCACCAGACCAGTGCCGCCGCCAAAGGGCACCACCGGCACGCGCGACGCAGCACATTCGCGGATGATCGTCGCGACCTCGTCGACAGAGGATGGCGCCAGCACCAGACCCCCGGCCCCACGAAACAGTCCACGCGGTTCTTCCTGATAGGCGGGGGTCAGGGGGCGAAACACCGGATCGGGCAACACGGCACGCAGCCGTGTTTCAAACGCAACGTCCACTGGTTTCAGATCGCCCATGACCGCCCCGCCTCTGACCTATCCGGCCTGCGTGCGCCCGCGCCGGTCGGACCGAAGGTTGGCATAAAGCACGTGATTACGCCAGCGCCCGTTGATCTGCAAATAGCTTTGCGCGACGCCCTCGTATTTATAGCCGACCTTTTCCAGCACCCCGCGCGACGCGGCATTTTCGGGCAGGCATCCGGCCTCGAGCCGTGACAGGTCAAGCTCGTTGAACGCGTAATGGACCACGGCCTCCAGCCCTTCGCGCATATATCCTTGGCGCGCAAACCGTTCCCCGATCCAGTATCCGGTCGTGCCCGCCTGAGACGGGCCGCGCCTTATATGGTCCAGCGTCACCGCGCCCACAAGCGCCTTGTCCGCCCGTCGAAACATGAAAAGTGGAAGCGCGGTGCCCCCCTGAATCGAACGATTGGCCCAATAAACACGATTTGTGAAACTCTTGCGGCTCAGATGATCCTGTGCCCAGGTCGGCTCCCACGGGGTCAGGAAGTCGCGGCTGGCGGCGCGCAACGCCGCCCAACCGCGAAAGTCGCCATGTGCGGGAGGACGCATGGTCAGACGTTCGGTTTCGATCCTGACCTTCTTGGACCGACCCAGCATCAGGCCACACGCCTCTCTTGCAGGGCCTTAAGGCTCAACGCCTGCTCTGCGGGTCCATAGACCGCCATCGCCATTTCGCCATGGATCAGCCCGGCACCGAAATCACGCAGATCGGCCAGCGTCACGGCGTCGATCTTGTCAACCGTTTCCGATAACGGCGGCACGCGGCCCCAGATCGCAACCAGCCGCGCCATCCGTTCAGCCCGCGACGACGGGCTTTCCAGCCCCATCAGCAGCCCTGCCTTCATCTGCACCCGCGCCCGGTCCAGCTCCCGCTCCGTGATATCCGTTCCGGCGCGCTTCATCTCGTCGATGCACAGCCGCGACAGATCGGCAATATCGTCGCCTGATGTCCCGGCATAGATCGTCATCATTCCCGTGTCGTCATAGGCGCCGAGCTGCGAGAAGATCGAATAGCACAGCCCCCGCTTTTCGCGCACCTCCTGAAACAGACGCGAGGACATGCCGCCGCCCAGGGCCGAACTGAACAGTTGCGCCGCATAAAACGCATCGTCACGATAGCTGGGGGCTTCAAACCCCAATGTGAAATGCACCTGTTCCAGCCCCGGCCGCTGTTCGATGCGCGACCCGCTTGCCCAGCGTGCCGGGTCGGTCACACGGGGATTGCGGGGCTTCAGATGCCCAAAGGCTGCTTCGGCAAGGCGTAGTATCTGGTCATGATCGACCGCCCCCGCTGCCGACAGGATCAACTGCTCCGGCCCGTAATGCTGCCCCACGAACGCCGAGAGGTCATCTCTTGCGAACGAACGCACACGCTCCACCGGCCCCAGGATCGTGCGCCCCATCGGTTGATTGGGAAACGCGGCTTCCTGCAACCAGTCGAAAATCACATCGTCCGGCGTATCCAGCGCCTGTCCGATTTCCTGCAAGATCACGCCGCGCTCGATCTCGATCTCGCTGTCGTCGAACACCGGGTTCAGCACGATGTCCGAGATCACATCAAGCCCCAGCGCCACATCATCTTTCAGCACGCGCACGTAGTAAGCCGTCACCTCGCGCGAGGTGTAGGCATTGATATAGCCCCCCACATCTTCGATCTCCTCGGCGATTTCGAGGGCGGACCGTTTTTCGGTGCCTTTGAACGCCATATGCTCAAGAAAATGGGCAATGCCGTTCTGGGCGGGGGTTTCATGCCGCCCGCCCGCCGTCACCCACACCCCGACCGAGGCGCTTTCCAGCCCCGGCATATGCTCGGTCACGACGCTGACGCCGTTGGGCAGCCTGTCCAGACATACGCTCATGCAGAGATGACCTTTCCGGTTCGTTCGCAGATCATGCTTTTCAGCGCCTCAAGGTCATTGGCCACGCGGGTTACACGCTCGTCCCGGTCAAACAGGCCTGCCATATGCGGCGGCAAGGACGCGTCCTGCCCGCAGGCCTCCTTGACGGCAGCAGGAAATTTGGCCGGGTGTGCGGTGGCCAGCGTGATCATGGGGCTTGCGCCCAGATGCTCGTTTGCGACCTTCACGCCAACGGCGGAATGGGGGCAGAGGACTTCGCCCGTCTGCGCGAACGCGGCGCGAATCTGCGCCATGGTTTCATCCTCGGAGGCGCGTCCGCTGTCGAACGTGTCGCGCAGGAACTCCATCGCGCCCTGACTGATCTTGAAGCCACCTTCTGACAGGTCGGCCATCTGATCGGCCACCACCTTGCCATCGCGCCCATAGGCGTCAAACAGCACACGTTCAAAGTTGGACGATACCTGAATATCCATCGACGGGCTGATCGAGGGCGCCACCCCCGCCTTGGTATAGGCGCCCGTTTCCATGGTGCGGTGCAGGATGTCGTTCTGGTTCGTGGCAATCACCAGTTGATCAATCGGCAGCCCCATTTTCTTGGCGATATAGCCTGCGAATATGTCTCCGAAATTCCCGGTGGGCACCGTGAAGCTGACCGTGCGATGCGGCGCACCCAACGCAACCGCCGAGGTAAAATAATACACCACCTGCGCCAGCACTCGCGCCCAGTTGATCGAGTTCACGCCGGCCAGTTTCACCGCGTCGCGAAAGGCGAAATCGTTGAACATATCCTTGAGGCGCGCCTGACAATCGTCGAAATCACCATCCACGGCCAGCGCGTGAACGTTCGCCTCGTTGGGGGTTGTCATCTGGCGGCGCTGCACATCCGAGACCCGGCCATGTGGAAACAGGATGAACACGTCGACCGCATCCAACCCCTTGAACGCCTCGATCGCCGCGGACCCGGTGTCGCCAGAGGTCGCGCCGACGATGGTTACATGCTCGCCGCGACGGCTCAGCGCCACCTGGAACAGTTGCCCGATCAGTTGCATGGCAAAGTCCTTGAAGGCCAGCGTGGGACCGTGGAACAGTTCCAGCAGAAAGTGGTTCGGGCCAAGCTGCACCAGCGGCGCGCGGGCGTCGTGGTTGAAGCCGGCATAGGCTTTGGCGATGATCTCGGCGAACTCTTCATCCGTGAACGTGTCACCCACGAACGGGCGCATCACGCGAAACGCGACCTCTTCATAGGGCAGCCCGGCCAGGGCGGCGATATCGCCCGCGCTCATGGTCGGCACGGTTTCGGGCACATAAAGGCCGCCATCACGGGCCAGACCCGTCAGCATGGCATCTTCAAAGCTCAGAACCGGGGCGTCGCCACGGGTGGAAATATAGCGCATTTCAGTCGCTCCTTGGGGCGAGGGTGTCACGTGTCCGGCGTTTCATACGCCAAAGCGCAAAGACTGTCATCACCACCCATGTCGCCGCCATCAAAAACCATGTGACGGCATATTCAAGGTGGTCGTTGGGAATGCCAACACTGGTGACGGGCATCGGCAGGATACCCGACTCGGGGGGCGTGGTTTGCCGGGCGATGACCAGCAAAGGGCGGGTGTTCAGAACATCGGCCATCTGGTCGATATCGCGGGCAAACCATGTGTTGGTGTCGATTTCATTTTCGGGTGTCGCGCTATTTCGGTCATCCGGCCAGTGCAGGTTGCCGATGACGGTCACCGGACCATCCGGCGTCGGGGGCATGGGATCAGACACGCGGATGAACCCCCGGTCCACAAGGATCGCGCCGTCTTCCATCGCAAGCGGAGAAATCAGCCGATAACCCGCACCCGCGTCCCGGCTGCTGACCAGCACGCGCAGCGTGTCAGACCCCATCGTTCCCATCACCTTCACCGGCAGGAATTTGTCATGGTCCGGATTGGGCTGCGCGGGCAGATCAACAGGGGTCGCCGCGATTCGACGGTCAATCTCGTCCAGCACGCCTTCTTTCCAATGCAACCGATCCAGTTGCCATTTTCCAAGCCCCAGAAACACGCCCAGAACGGCGAAGCTGAGAACGGTGGTCAGGATCAGGCGAAGGCTCATATGCGGGTCCGGCAAATCAAGTGAAAGGGGCGCGAAGGTTTCCCCTCGCGCCCCGAATAGGACTATTTTCGGGTCAGGTTCAACTGCCCCAGATATAGATGCTGGCAAACAGGAACAGCCAGACAACGTCGACGAAGTGCCAGTACCAGGCGGCGGCTTCAAAACCGACATGGCTTTCCGGGGTGAAATGCCCACGCATCGCACGCAGAAGGCAGACGAACAGGAAGATCGTCCCCACAATCACGTGGAAGCCGTGAAAGCCCGTCGCCATGAAGAAGTTCACACCATAGATGTTGCCTGCGAAATCGAAGGCGGCGTGGCTGTATTCATAAGCCTGGAAGATGGTGAAGAGCACACCCAGGATCACCGCCAGCGCCAGGCCGGTGACCAGATCCTTGCGGTTGTTTTCATGCGCGATCGCATGGTGGGCCCAGGTGACGGCCGCGCCTGACAGAAGCAGGATCAGCGTGTTGATCAGCGGCAGGTGCCAAGGGTCGAACGTCTCGATCCCTTCGGGCGGCCAGACGCCGTCAATCGCGGGCGAGCCTTCGGTCATGGGATACAGCGCGTGTTTGAAGAAGCTCCAGAACCAGGCGACGAAGAACATGACTTCGGACATGATGAACAGGATCACGCCATAGCGCAGGCCGATCTTCACCACAGAGGTATGATCGCCGGTTTCGCCTTCGTGCACGACATCGGTCCACCACGCATACATGACGTAAAGCACACCAGCCAGACCGATGAAGAAGATCCATGGCACGCCATTGGCCATCCACTGAACCGCACCGAACAACATGATGAACCCCGCCACGGCCCCGAGGAACGGGTTCACCGAGGGCGGCAGGATGTGATAGTCGTGATTTTTTGCATGTGCCATAAGCGTATAGTCCCTGTTCTTCTGGCTCAGTTTTGCACTGCCGGGGCGTCTGGCGCAAGTTGTGCGACCTCGTCCGGCAGTTCTGTTTCGTGGAATGTGTATGACAGCGTGATGGCTTTTAGGTATTTGGCTTCGCGGTCCTCAAGAATGTCCGGGTCGACATAGAAGGTTACCGGCATGGTCACGCGTTCGCCCGGTTGCAGCACCTGCTGTTCAAAGCAGAAACAGTCGATCTTGGTGAAATAGCCACCGGCCGAGAACGGGGCGACGTTGTAGCTGGCGGTGCCGGCGACGGGGCGGTCGGTTGGGTTGTAAGCTTCGTAGAAGGCCAGCCCGGTTTCACCCAGATTGATCTCCATCTCGTGCTGCATGGGCTTGAATTCCCACGGCATACCGCGTTCTTTCGAGGCATCAAAACGGACCAGCACCTTCTGATCCAGCACCACATCCGACCCGCGCTGCGCCACCGCGGTTTCCCCGCCAAAGCCCGTCACGCGGCAGAACCAGTCATAAAACGGCACTGCAGCCCATGACAAAGACCCCATCAGGATCACCACGCCCACCATCTTGGCGGCTGTTTTCTGCGGGCGGGTCAAGCTCATTTGCTGACCTCCGACGCGGCGGGATCGGGTTGATAGATGTCGCTGACCTTGGCAACGGTCAGGCCATAGACCAGCCCGACGAACAGGATCAGCGCGACACCGACGCCAATATTGCGGCTCAGGCGGCGTTTGTGCAGTTCGTGATCAACCTTGATCGCCATCAGCCCCAACCCCCAAGCCCAAAGGGTTTCAGCGAAGCTTCGACCAGCAGCGCGCCGTAATGCAGGAACAGATAAGCCAGCGACAGCTTGAACAGCCCGCGTTCGGCCTTGTGGCGGTCGGCGTCTGACGCCGCATCGTCGCGGCGGAACACGTCCCATGCACCCTTGATAAACATACCGTTCAGGATCAGGGCCACCGCCATATAGACCGGCCCGCCGATGGAGGTCAGGCCCAGCGCGATGGCCACAACAGCCAACACCAGCGAATAGCCGAGGATATGCGCGCGGGTCGCCCGGCGCCCATGCGTCACGGTCAGCATCGGCACGCCCGCATTGGCATAGTCACCCTTGGTAAACAGCGCCAGCGCCCAGAAATGCGGTGGGGTCCAGGCGAAGGTCAGGGCGAACATCAGCACGCTTTCGATCGAGATGCCGCCCGTGGCCACAGCCCAGCCGATCATCGGCGGGAAGGCCCCGGCGGCACCACCAATAACGATGTTCTGCGGCGTCCAGCGCTTCAGCCACATGGTATAGATCACCACATAGAAGAAGATGGTGAACGCCAACAACGCCGCCGCCATCAGGTTTGCGGCAAGGCCCAGCATCACCACGGCCATGGCAGACAGGGCCATGCCGATGGCGAACGCCTCGCCCTCGGTCACTTTACCCGACGGGATGGGGCGCGACTGCGTGCGGCGCATCTTGCGGTCGATATCCGCGTCCCACCACATATTGAGCGCGCCCGAGGCGCCTCCGCCAACGGCAATGAACAGGATCGAGGCCAGACAGACCACGGGATTCACGCCGACCGGGGCGACCAGCAGCCCCACCAATGCTGTGAACACGACCAGCGACATCACACGCGGCTTCAACAGCGCGAAATAGTCGCCAAACCCGGCCTCGCCGGTGTCGGTGTTGGTCTGGATGCTCGCGTCGCTCATGGGATCCTATGCGATCTGAATTTGACTGTCGGTTTCGGTTTGCGAAAGCCGCCCCGAACAGGACGGCCTGATAAGGGCGCAGGCACAGGGCCGCGCCCTTGACACGGGTTATTCGGCGGTTGCGACCTGCACGGTCGGCAGGGAATTGACGTTGCCTGCGTATTCCTCAACCGCGCCCTTGAGCCAGGTGTCGTATTCAGCCTGGGTGACGGCTTTGACGGTGATCGGCATATAGGCGTGGTCCTTGCCGCACAGTTCAGAACACTGGCCGAAATAGATGCCTTCCTTGCCCTCGTCGACCTCGAACCACAGTTCGGCCAGACGACCAGGAACGGCGTCCTGTTTCACACCGAAGGCCGGGATGGTCCAGGAATGGATCACGTCTGCACCTGTGACCTGAATGACGACCTTCTTGCCGGTGGGCACGACAACGGCGGTGTCGGTGGCCAGCAGGTATTCGCTATCGCTATAGCCGTATTCTTCCAGCTCTTCCTTCGCCAGAAGGAAGCTGTCGAAGCCGAATTCATGCTGGGGATATTCGTATCCCCAATACCACTGATAGCCGGTCGCCTTGATCACCACGTCGCCTTTCGGGATCACCTGCTGCTGGAACAGCACCGGCAGGGAAAACGCCCCGATGAACACCAGGATGACCACCGGTACAAGGGTCCAGACAATCTCGATCGGGGTGTTGTGGGTGAAGGTTGCGGGCTCAGGATTCGCGCGGCGGTTGAAGCGCACGATCACGATGGCCAGCAACAGGGTCACAAAAATCGTGATGGCGATGATGATATAGTTGATCATCCCATCCAGCCCATGCGTTGCCTGTGCGACACTGGTAGCCGAGGGCTGGAACCCCATCGCGCCATCAACCGGCGCGCCAATGATTTCCAGTTTATCCTGTGCCATCGCCTGACCCGCGGTCAGGATGGCAGTTGCAGTGGCGAAAAGGCTGCTGACACGCATCATGTTCGTCTTTCTCTTCCCTGTGCGGCGTGATCCGAATGCCACCCTTTCAGGCGGCGCGGCAATCGCTCGCTCATACCTCTCCCGGGCCCTTGCGCGGGATTCCTTGTTTCTCTTTGACGAGAAACCATATTACAAAGCTGGGAACAAGGAAAAACCTTCTCAGGTTAAGCAACAAATCCACCATTCGCGCTATTTCGAGGCCCCCATGACAGACGCCACACCGTTTCGCCCGTTTGAGACCCACCTGGATGCCGACCGCGCCCGTGCCCTTCTGACCGAAGTGACGCATGGTGCCGATGATGGCGAGCTGTTTCTGGAGCGGATGCGGTCCGAGGCGCTGGTGTTTGACGACGGGCGGCTGCGCACCGCCAGCTATGACGCATCCGAAGGCTTCGGGCTGCGTGCGGTCAAGGGCGATACGACGGGTTATGCCCATTCCTCCGAGATCAGCGAGGCCGCCCTGCGCCGCGCAGCGGCCACTGCGCGTCTGGCTGTGGGCGACGGGGGCGGCACCTGGGTAGACGCCCCTGCCCGCACCAATCAGAAGCTCTATACCGATGCCGACCCGATGGCCGATGCGGGCTTTGGCCTGAAGATCGAAACCCTGCGCGACATCGACGCCTTCACCCGCGACCTTGACCCGCGCGTGGTTCAGGTGTCGGCCACCTTGGCCGCCAGTTTGCAAGAGGTTCATATCCTGCGCCCGGATGGTGTTCTGGTTTCGGACACACGCCCAATGACGCGGCTGAATGTCTCGGTCATTGTCGAACAGGACGGGCGGCGCGAAAGCGGCTCGTCCGGCGGGGGCGGTCGGACAGGTCTGACCGGGTTGATGACCCCCGACACATGGCAGGCGTCGGCCCGCGAAGCCTTGCGCATCGCGCTGGTCAATCTGGACGCGGTCCCTGCCCCTGCGGGCGTGATGGACGTGGTCTTGGGCAATGGCTGGCCCGGCATCCTGTTGCACGAAGCTGTGGGGCATGGCCTGGAAGGCGATTTCAACCGCAAGGGCACCTCGGCCTTCTCGGGCCTTGTCGGCACGCAGGTCGCCGCCAGGGGCGTGACCGTGGTCGATGACGGCACTCTGCCCGACCGGCGCGGGTCGCTGTCAGTGGATGACGAGGGCACGCCCACGGGTCGTGCGGTCTTGATCGAAGACGGCGTGCTGGTCGGGTATATGCAAGACCGCCAGAACGCCCGCCTGATGGGCGTTGCCCCCACCGGCAACGGGCGGCGGCAAAGCTATGCCCACGCCCCGATGCCGCGCATGACCAACACGATCATGGAAAGCGGCGCCGCCACGCCCGAAGAGGTGCTGGGCGAGTTGAAAGACGGGATCTATGCCGTCGGCTTCGGCGGTGGCCAGGTGGATATCACCAACGGCAAATTCGTGTTCTCCTGCACCGAGGCATACCGCGTTGAAGGCGGCAAGATCGGCGCGCCCGTCAAGGGGGCGACGCTGATTGGCGACGGCCCGGCCGCGATGAAACAGATCCGCGCGATTGGCAATGACATGGCGATGGACCCGGGCATCGGCACCTGCGGTAAGGCGGGCCAATCGGTGCCGGTGGGCGTGGGCCAGCCGTCGCTGCTGATCGGCGGGCTGACCGTGGGCGGATCGGCGGCGTGACCCCCCTGCGCGCGCGGATCCTAACGATTTGCGGCGCGGCGTTGATCCTGATGTTCTTTTCCGAGCTGTTCTTCGTCAACGAAGGGCCGTCGCAAACGGTTCGTGACCTGTTGTCCCGGCCGGCTGAGGCTGGCCTCGAACTTCTGGAACTGACGGCATACTATGCTTTTTTCGCCTGGATTCTGCTGCTGTTGCTGCCCTATGCCGAACGGTTCGGGCTGGCGGGCTTGCTGCTGGCTGGTTGCCTGTTCGGCTGGGTGACCGAAGGCACGGTCATTCCGCTGGTTCACGAAGCGCCGCCGGTGTCCTGGGTCTGGCCCTCGATCAGTTGGCACGCGCTCATCGACGTATTGCTGGGGTTGTTCGCGCTGCGATGGGCAATGCGCCGTCTTGGCCTGACCGCGCAGTGCTGTCTGTTTGCCGGGCTGGGCCTGATCTGGGCGATCTGGGCAACCTGGACATGGGGCGGGCCCGGCATGGATCGCACCACCCCCGGCGCGTTCGTGTTCTATGCCTTTGCCAGCTCCGCCTTTTGGCTGACGGGCCTTGTGCTTCTGGATCATGGCGGGTGTTGGAGCGCGACCAAGACGGAACACTGGGTGCTTGGCGCTGCGGCCGCGGTTTTGGGCGGGGCAATGGCCACCATGGCCCTTCCCATGTCAGCGGGCATCTTGACGATTGCGGTGACAACGTGGTGGCTGCTGATCCGCAACGCACCGCGCACCCCCGCCAAAAGGTGGCGCCTTCCATCCGGTGGGCTGGTCGCACACCGCTATCTGGTGGTTGTGATCACCCCGGTGACCGCCAGTCTAGGCTATTGGTTTTTATGGGATAATGGCTGGCGCATTCCAACCGAAGAGATCACCGCGCTCGCCCTGCTTCTGGGGGTGGCGATTTATTTCTGGGCGATCTGGCATGTGTTCACCACCCGTTAACCATTGGTGGCGCATGGTTAACCCGCAAGAGACGGAATCAACACGCCCATGGACCTTTCAGCTTCCCTGCTTCACCCCACCCCCACCCCTCAGTCTGAGGAAGATGAACTGGCGTGGATCCGTCTCTTGCGCTCGCGTCGTGTCGGGGTTGCAACCTTCTTTCGACTGCTGACGGAACACGGCTCCGCTCAGGCCGCGCTTGAGGCGTTGCCCGAAGTCGCCGCCCAAGCGGGCGTCAAGGATTACACCCCCTGCCCGCCCGAAGTGGCGGAAGCCGAACACCGCCGCGCGCGCTTTGCCGGGGCCAAAATGGTCACGTGGGGCACGCCGAACTACCCTGAACTGTTGTCAGAAATCGCGGACCCGCCGCCATTTTTCTGGGCCATGGGCGACATTGCGTTGCTGCACCGCCCGATGGTCGCCCTGATCGGGGCGCGCAACGCATCCTCGATCGGGCTGCGCATGACGCGAAAACTGTCCCAAGACCTGAGCGACGCGGGCTTCACCATCGTCTCCGGGCTGGCGCGTGGTGTGGACACAGTGGCGCATCAGGTGGCGCTTGAGGCCGGGCACACCATCGCGGTCATGGCCGGTGGCGTTGATGTCATCTATCCCAAAGAAAACACCGTCCTGGCCGAAGACATCGGGCGCAAGGGGTTGCGTCTGTCCGAACAACCGCCCGGCTTGACCCCGCAAGCCCGTCATTTTCCTCGTCGCAATCGCCTGATCTCGGGCCTTGCCCGCGCCGTTGTCGTGGTCGAGGCGGCTGCCAAGTCTGGGTCGCTCATCACCGCACGCAACGCGTTGGATCAGGGGCGTGATGTGCTGGCCGTGCCCGGCCATCCGTTTGACGCCCGTGCCTCGGGCTGCAATTTCCTGATCCGTGACGGGGCGGCCTTGGTGCGCGGGGCGCAGGATGTGATCGACGCCATCGGTCCGGCCATCGCGGCGGACACGAACGAGGACGCGAACGCTTCCGCGCAAGCGACACCTCCGCAGGTCGAAGAAAATGCACGACCCAAGGACAAAAGAACGCTGGCACAAACTGCCGCGTTGCACAGCCAGATCCTGGCGCGGCTTGGCCCCAGCCCGCTGGCCGAGGATCAGTTGATCCGCGATCTGGGTGATCAGACAGGTGCGGGATCAGGTGACATCCTTCCCGAACTGGTCAATCTGGAGCTTGAGGGCCGAATCACACGCCAGCCAGGCGGATTGCTATCCCGCGCGCAATAGGTCAGTGCAGGACTTGTGATTAATTGGTAAAGTAAAATTACCAATTTGGCCAGAATCCTTACCAAATCCTTACAAACCCTATTGCGCTGCAATGCAGCACGCCCTACCACTTTTCCCAAACCGGCCCGTTGCGCCATGTTTAGGGGGAGAGTGAGATGCGGGACTTTCAGAAAATCCTGATTGCCAACCGGGGCGAGATCGCCATTCGTGTGATGCGCGCCGCCAACGAGATGGGCAAGAAAACCGTCGCCGTCTATGCCGAAGAGGACAAGCTGGGCCTGCATCGTTTCAAGGCAGACGAAGCCTATCGCATCGGCGAGGGTCTGGGGCCGGTTGCGGCCTATCTCTCGATTGACGAGATTATCCGCGTGGCGCGCGACTGTGGGGCCGATGCGATCCATCCGGGCTATGGCCTGTTGTCAGAAAACCCCGATTTCGTGGACGCCTGCACGGCCGCCGGCATCACCTTCATCGGCCCCAAGGCCGCCACCATGCGCGCGCTTGGTGACAAGGCCTCGGCCCGCAAGGTGGCCATCGAGGCCGGTGTGCCGGTTATCCCTGCGACCGAGGTGCTGGGCGACGACATGGATGCGATCCGCGCCGAGGCCGCCGAAATCGGCTATCCCCTGATGCTGAAGGCCAGTTGGGGCGGCGGCGGCCGGGGCATGCGCCCGATCCACGGCCCGGACGAGTTGGAAGAAAAAGTGCTGGAAGGCCGGCGCGAAGCGGAAGCCGCCTTCGGCAATGGCGAAGGCTATCTGGAAAAGATGATCACCCGCGCCCGCCACGTCGAGGTGCAGATCCTGGGTGATAGTCACGGCAGCATCTATCATTTGTATGAGCGCGACTGCTCGGTCCAGCGCCGCAACCAAAAGGTCGTCGAACGCGCGCCTGCTCCCTATTTGTCCGAAGCCCAGCGCGAAGAGCTGTGCGAACTTGGCCGCAAGATCTGCGCCCATGTGAATTACGAATGCGCGGGCACGGTCGAATTCCTGATGGATATGGAAACCGGCAAGTTCTATTTCATCGAGGTGAACCCACGCGTGCAGGTCGAACACACCGTGACCGAGGAAGTCACCGGGATCGACATCGTGCAGGCGCAAATCCTGATTGCCGAGGGTAAATCGCTGGCGGAAGCGACCGGCAAGGCCAGCCAGTATGATATCCGTCTGAACGGTCACGCTCTGCAAACCCGTGTGACCACGGAAGACCCGCAAAACAACTTCATCCCGGATTACGGCCGCATCACTGCCTATCGCTCGGCGACCGGCATGGGCATCCGGCTGGATGGCGGCACGGCCTATGCGGGCGGCGTCATCACGCGCTACTACGACAGTCTTTTGACGAAGGTGACGGCCTGGGCGCCGACGCCCGAAAAAGCCATCGCACGGATGGACCGTGCGCTGCGCGAGTTTCGGGTGCGCGGGGTGTCGACCAATATCGCCTTTGTCGAGAACCTGCTGAAGCACCCGACTTTTCTGAACAACCAGTATACGACCAAGTTCATCGACGAGACGCCGGAGCTGTTCCAGTTCAAGAAACGTCGCGATCGGGGCACGAAGGTTCTGACCTATATAGCGGATATCACGGTAAACGGACATCCCGAAACGCAAGGCCGCGCCGCGCCGCCCGCCGATCTGAAGCCATCCAAACCCCCGGCATTGCGCGCAGATCCCGCCCCCGGCACCCGCCAGTTGCTGGAGGACGGCGGGCCGAACGCCGTGGCCGACTGGATGAAGGCGCAGAAGAAACTCCTGATCACCGACACAACCATGCGCGACGGACACCAGTCGCTTCTGGCGACCCGCATGCGCTCGATCGACATGATCAAGGTCGCGCCCGCTTATGCCGCCAACCTGCCGGACCTGTTCTCGGTCGAATGCTGGGGCGGGGCTACCTTTGACGTGGCCTATCGCTTCTTGCAGGAATGCCCATGGCAGCGCCTGCGCAATCTGCGCGAAGCCATGCCCAACCTGTTGACGCAGATGCTGTTGCGGGCCTCGAACGGGGTGGGATACACGAACTATCCCGACAATGTGGTGCAGGCGTTTGTCAAACAGGCCGCGCTGACCGGCGTGGACGTTTTCCGCGTGTTCGACAGCCTGAACTGGGTCGAAAACATGCGCGTTGCTATGGATGCGGTGATCGACACGGGCAAGATTTGCGAAGGCACGATCTGTTACACGGGCGACATCCTTGACCCGGATCGCGCCAAGTATGACCTGAACTACTACGTGGGCATGGCGAAAGAGCTTGAAGCCGCGGGCGCCCATGTTCTGGGCCTGAAAGACATGGCGGGTCTTTTGAAACCTGCCGCCGCGCGGGTGCTTATCAAGGCACTGAAGGACGAGGTCGGGTTGCCGATCCATTTCCACACTCATGACACGTCTGGTATCGCGGGCGCGACGATCCTTGCGGCGGCCGATGCGGGTGTCGATGCTGTTGATGCCGCTATGGATGCCTTTTCGGGCGGCACATCGCAAGCATGCCTTGGCTCGATTGTTGAAGCTCTGGACAACACCGAGCGTGATACCGGGCTGGATATCGGGGCCATCCGCGAAATCTCGAACTATTGGGAAGGCGTTCGCGCGCAATATACAGCCTTTGAAAGTGGGTTGGCCGCGCCCGCGTCCGAAGTGTATTTGCACGAGATGCCCGGCGGGCAATTTACGAACCTTAAGGCCCAGGCGCGGTCTCTGGGGTTGGAAGAACGCTGGCACGAGGTGGCGCAGACCTATGCCGATGTGAACCAGATGTTCGGTGACATCGTGAAGGTCACGCCGTCCTCGAAAGTGGTGGGCGACATGGCGTTGATGATGGTCAGTCAAGGCCTGACCCGCGCCGAGGTCGAAGACCCAAAGACCGACGTCGCCTTTCCCGACAGTGTCATCGACATGATGCGCGGCAATCTGGGCCAGCCCCCGGGTGGCTTCCCTGCGGCGATCGTCAAGAAAGTGTTGAAAGCTGAAAAGCCAAACACCGAACGCCCCGGCAAGCATCTGGATCCTGTCGATCTGGAAGCCACCCGTGCCAGCCTGTCGAAAGAGCTTGAAGGGTTGGCGATCGACGATGAAGACCTGAATGGGTATTTGATGTATCCAAAGGTCTTTCTGGATTATATGGGACGCCACCGCCAATACGGCCCGGTGCGCACCCTGCCCACCAAAACGTTCTTTTATGGGATGGAGCCGGGCGAGGAAATCTCGACCGAGATCGACCCCGGAAAAACGTTGGAAATCCGCCTTCAAGCGGTCGGTGAAACCAACGAGGACGGCGAGGTTAAGGTGTTCTTTGAGCTGAACGGTCAACCCCGCGTCATTCGCGTCGCGAACCGGCTGGTCAAAGCAACGACCACAAAGCGCCCCAAGGCAGAGGAAGGAAACGCGGCTCATGTGGGCGCCCCTATGCCCGGCGTGGTGGCAACGGTTGCAGTTGTCGCGGGACAGCCTGTGCGCGAAGGCGATCTTCTGTTGACCATCGAAGCGATGAAGATGGAAACCGGCATCCATGCCGAACGCGATGCCACCGTAAAGGCCGTGCATGTCCAGCCCGGCGGGCAAATCGACGCCAAGGATCTGATGATCGAACTGGAATAAGCGCCACGATGGGTGCTGACAGGGGTCGCCCGCGTGGCGGTCCTTGTTCTTTGTCGCGCAACCGGGCGGCGTTTGCGTGCAGGCAAATTGCGGCAAGAACCCCCATCCGTGTCGAATTTCGCGGTTTCATGCGTTTTTCCCCTTGCAGCCCTGCGTTGGATTTCATATCTCACGGCTCACCGAAGGATGCGGGCGTAGCTCAGGGGTAGAGCATAACCTTGCCAAGGTTAGGGTCGGGCGTTCGAATCGCCTCGCCCGCTCCAATCGGTTCCCCGGTTCGGCCAATGGCTGAACATACCCATCAGGATGCGGGCGTAGCTCAGGGGTAGAGCATAACCTTGCCAAGGTTAGGGTCGGGCGTTCGAATCGCCTCGCCCGCTCCAATGGGACTTCTCGGATAGATGTGACAGCACATGGTGGCGGGTCTTCCGACGCCTGTGGCGGAAGTTCAAAAGAAAAAGGGACGCGCATTGCACGCCCCCCTTCCACCACATCCCTTCCCCCTCAGAAAGGTCGTGCTTTTGCTCAGGCGCTCAACGACTGGCGGTTTGCCAGCTCGTGGATCATGGATTGGATCTGGTTGCGCACCTTGACGTCCTGGATTGATGACAGCGCCTGCGCGGCTTTCGCCGTGCGTTCATCCATGGCTTCGTCTTCCGATGTGCCGGCCTCGGCCAGCCCTTCGAAGAAATAACCCGGCTGAACGTTCAGAAGCTGTGCAATCTCGAACATCTTGCTGGCCGAGACACGGTTGTATCCCGTTTCGTACTTTTGAAGCTGTTGGAACGAAAGCCCCAATTGCTCCGCCACTTTTACCTGAGTCAGACCGCGCAGCAGACGGACTTCTCTGATTTTCTTACCCACATGGACATCGACTGGATGGACCATTTTCTCACCACTTAATTGCTTCCCGTTAAAAGAGAATGTCAGGTTTCGCCCGCGGACCCAAGTGATGAGTCATGCACGATTTGGTTATAAAAATGTAACCTGTATGGATGATTTTTTTACCCGATAGACTAAACATCTATTTCAAAACGATATTTTCTGCGATATATTGGCGGGATCATGACAAAGTCCACAGCGGAAACAGTTTGGTGAAGCCGGCTCGGGTGCAAGAATGACCAATCGAAGCAGCCCCGCGCTTCTGTTCGAGATGCTGCGTTCTTTTGCATCCTTGGCGCGCACGTTGAATCTGTCCGAATCCGTGCGCGAACTGGACAGCACGCGCCAGACCATCCGCCGTCACATTGCATCGCTGGAAGCCCACAAGGGCCGGAAACTGTTCAGCTTTCACAACCGGCAATATCAGTTGACCGAAGATGGCCGGAACGCCCTGCGGGAAGCCGAGGAATTGATCGCGCGCGGCGAGGCCTGGCTGCATGGCGAAAGCAAGCATGTGAACGAGCTGTTTTATCTGGGCAAGCAGATCGGCGACGTGCCCTATTACCTGCAACAGCACCCGCTGACCGCGATCTGGGACATGGGATCGCCGCTGATCCAGTTCGGCTTTCACGCCTGGGCCAGATCCGAAGGCGCGCTGGAAAGCCCGGCCTTTGCCCTGCTGCGCCCTTATCTGATGGTGTTTCGCTTCAACGACGACACGGGGGACTGGATCTGCACCGAAGTGGGAGAGGCATCATCCTATGCCACCTGGTTCGGGTGGAAAAAGTACCGGTCCTCGGTGGGCAAGGGCATTGCCAACCTTCCCGGTGGTCCGGGCTTTGCCAACCTGCTGGCGATACCATTTCACGACGTCGCCACCACGCGCGGCATCCGTCTGGATCACATCCACACGCGCATCGGTCACGGCGATGATAACGAACTGAAGGCGATCAGCTATCAGCGGCTGGCGATGGCCTGCCGGTTTGCCGATGGCGAATTTGCTTTGGCAACCTTGATCGACCGGACCCGCAACGTGGTGATCGCCAATCTGAGTGACACGGAGCGCGACGCCATGGACGCCGAGTTCACAATGAATGTTATCCCGCCGCAGTTCGATTAGGCCCCAGCCCGGGCGCGGGTCGCCAAATGGCCGCGAAATGGTCCGAAAAGTGCCAGAAACCGCGCATAAATCTGCCTGATTTCCCGTTTCTCGCGAAAATACGCAAATCGATTCGAAAAGTTTCCCGCATAGGTTAAGATTCCCATGAACCACGAGCATGGGAGATCCAAATGACCATTCATGACAGTTTTGAAGGGGTGCGCTTCGTGGGCTCAATCCTGGATATGGCCCGTGAACACGGTATGGAGATTGAGATCGGCTCGGATTTCGATCTGTATGACCGCCTTATCACCACGCACCGCCCCCATCAGCCGATCGGCGCGCCTTTTGATCCCAAACGGCACCGGATGAGCGACCGGAACGGCTTCTGGATTCTGGGCTGGACCCCACAGGGCGCGTTGGTCCACACCCAGGCCATGCGCCGGTTCGACCTGGGTGGTCTGGCGCTGTCAGATTACCTTGGACAGAATTTCAGGGATTTCCCCCCCGTCGGGCTGGATCTGGATATGCAGCGCAGTTGCTATCAGCCCGGCCCCGGGGCACGGCGCATCAGGGGCCATGTCTGTTATCACGGCGAGCTTTGGGTGAAGGGCGATGATCGCTATCGCGGCACCGGTCTGCCGGGGCTGCTGGCCCGGTTCGCACTGGCCACCTGCCTCTTGCGCTGGTCGCCCGATCACGTCTTCGGCTTCATGCCCGAACGCTATGCCTTTCGCGGGCTGGCCGAACGCGAAGGGTACATGCACACCGATCCCGGTGCGTTGGCGTGGTATCCCAAGGGCAGCAATACCCCGCTGAAAGGGTTCATGACCTATATGGGCCGCGATGATCTGAACCATCTGATCTCGCTCTGCCCGCGCGATTTCATGCAGGCGCAGGCCGCCTGATTGCCACACCCGGAGAGCGACGGCATTTGACGCCTTCCCCGCGCCGCACCTGCCCCCTATAAGGGGCGCAGACGGAAGAAGGACGACCCGATGCGGCGCGCAAAGATCACCCGCAAGACTGCGGAAACCGAGATTTCTGTCGAGGTGAACCTCGACGGAACCGGCACGTATGACAACCAGACAGGCGTGGGGTTCTTCGATCACATGCTGGACCAGTTGTCGCGCCATTCGCTGATCGACATGACGATCCGTGCCGAAGGCGATTTGCACATCGACGACCATCACACGGTCGAAGACACCGGCATCGCGCTGGGGCAGGCCCTGACCGAAGCCCTTGGCGACAAGAAGGGCATCCGACGTTATGGTGAATGCCACCTGCCGATGGATGACGCGCAGGTGCGGGCCGCGCTTGATCTGTCAGGCCGCCCTTATCTGGTGTGGAACATGGAGTTCACCGCTCCCAAAATCGGCACGTTCGACACCGAACTGGTGCGCGAGTTCTTTCAGGCGCTGGCGACCAATGGCGGCATCACGCTGCATGTGGATCAGTTGCACGGCTTCAACGCCCACCACGTGGCCGAAGCGGGGTTCAAAGCCGTCGCGCGCGCGCTGCGCTTGGCCGTTGAAACCGACCCGCGCAAGGCGGACGCGATTCCATCGACCAAGGGCGCGCTGTAACGCAACCCCACTCGGAGACCCTTAATGCTGACCGTGATCATCGACTATGACAGCGGCAACTTGCACTCGGCCGAAAAAGCGTTTCAACGCATGGCGGCGGAAACCGACGCGGGCAAGGTGATCGTCACCACCCGGCCAGAGGACGTGGCCCGTGCCGACCGCATCGTGCTGCCCGGTGATGGGGCATTTCCGGCATGTCGTCAGCAGCTCTCCGACCATCGCGGCATCTATGAGGCGCTGGAAGAGGCCGTAATCCGTCAGGCTCGCCCGTTCATGGGGATTTGTGTGGGGATGCAGATGCTGGCCACCATGAGCCATGAATACCAGGACACCCCCGGCTTCGACTGGATCAAGGGCCATGTGCGCAAGATCACCCCGTCAGATCCGGCGCTGAAAGTCCCGCATATGGGCTGGAACGATCTGGTGATTGACCACGCCCACCCGGTGCTGGACGGGGTTGCGACAGGCGATCATGCCTATTTCGTACACTCATATCACTTCGTGGTGGACGCCGCCGCGCACCGGCTCGCCCATTGCGACTATGCTGGCGACATCACGGCCATTGTCGGGCGTGACAACATGATCGGCATGCAGTTCCACCCGGAAAAAAGTCAGGCTGCGGGGCTTCGGATGATCGCCAATTTCCTGAGCTGGACGCCGTGAAAGAAAGGGCGCTGAAACAGCGCCCTCCCGATCGTCCTGTTTCGTTCCGCTTATTTCACCCGTGACCACGTTTGTTTCTTGCAGAACACCGCAACGCAGCCTTCCACCTTCAGGCTGTTGCCCGAGAGCGTCATCTTGGATTTGAAGACCTTGCCGGTCGAGGGCTGCCAGATCTTGCCACCTGAATACTTGCCGCCACCATTCGGCTGCATGTCCCAGACCAGCCGCTTGCCGATATTCTCGGACTTGATCGGCCCGTCTGCGTTGAAGGCCTTGGAAATCACACCACAGATCGCAGACCCGCATTTCGACATCGTGACATGGGCGTAATTCCCGTCATCCACCTGCGTTTTCCACACGCCTTCCACAGCATCCGCGAAGGCGGGTGCTGCCATACCAACACTCAGCGCAAGCGCCATAACCAAACGTTTCATTCATTCCTCCCTGAATCTGGAAATATCCTGACCCCGAGACACCGATTATGGCAAGTGTGACGTGACGGGAGGCGTGGCTTGGCAAGCGGCAACTTCCGTGCAAAAAGCACCAAAAGCACCAAGCATCGGAGCCTGCCATGATCCTCTATCCCGCCATCGACCTGAAAGACGGCCAATGCGTGCGCCTCCTGCGCGGTGAGATGGAGGCGGCCACCGTCTTCAACGACGACCCGGCGGCTCAGGCGCGGGCGTTTCAGGATGCAGGTTGCGAGTGGATTCACCTTGTTGACCTGAACGGCGCTTTTGCAGGCGAACCGGTGAACGGCGCTGCGGTCGAGGCGATCCTTGCCGCCATCGACGTTCCCGCCCAGTTGGGTGGCGGCATCCGCGACATGGCGACCATCGAAGGCTGGATCGAAAAGGGCCTGTCGCGCGTGATCCTTGGGACAGTTGCTGTCGAGAACCCCGATCTGGTGCGCGAAGCCGCCCGCGCCTTCCCCGGCAAGGTGGCCGTGGGGATCGACGCCCGCAATGGCCGCGTCGCCACCAAAGGCTGGGCCGTGGAAACCGACGTGATGGTCACCGACCTTGCCAAGTCGTTTGAAGACGCTGGCGTCTCCGCCATCATCTACACCGACATCAACCGCGACGGCGCAATGCAAGGCCCGAATGTCGAAGCGACAGCCGCCCTCGCCCGTGCCGTGTCAATCCCGGTGATCGCATCGGGTGGCGTCAGTTCTCTGGACGACCTTATTGCGCTGCGCGATTGCGGCGCATCCCTGAACGGTGCCATTTCGGGCCGGGCGCTTTATGATGGGGCGATTGATCTGAAAGCGGCGTTGGCGGCGCTTTAGCCCCCAGCCGCCGCGGCCGTCAACTTGTCCAGCGCGCCAGTCATCATGCCGACATAAGGCGCGTCATTTGCGATGCCGAACTCCCCCAGCATGTCGGCGGGCGCTTCATAGGCAAGCCAGACCGCGCCATCGCCATCCTCATACACCAGAACCCGCAGAGGCAGCATCAACCCGGCCAACGGATCATCCTGCATGGCAGGTGTGCCCAGCTTGGGGTTGCCAAAGACCAGCAACTGCGAGGGCGCAAGCTCCATCTCCACCGACGCAGCCCCGCCAGCATGATCGACACGCGCGAACACGGTTGCGCCCGCGTTCCCAACAGCGGCCTCCAAAGCATCCATTGTGTCAGGAACAGAACCGGATGCGGGCACTTTCACTATTTCAGCCATCGCTGGCAGAGCAACCATCGACACAAGCGTTGCAAGGGTAAGTTTCATCATCAGCCCATTCCTTTTATCCAAGTTTGAATGCGACAATGCTCTGGTCAGTCACGGCTTGAACAAATAAAACAAACCGTGATCAGCCAAGGACCGCGCAGAAATGCTGAAAACCCGCATCATACCTTGCCTTGACGTGGCCGAGGGTCGCACCGTCAAAGGCGTCAACTTCGTCGACCTGATCGACGCGGGCGACCCGGTGGAACAGGCGCGCGCCTATGACGCCGCCGGCGCCGACGAGCTTTGCTTTCTCGACATCAAGGCCACGCATGAAAACCGCGGCACCATGTATGATCTGGCAACGCGCACGGCGGAACAGTGCTTCATGCCGCTGACCATCGGCGGCGGCGTACGCACGCCCGAAGACGTCCGCGACCTGCTGCTTGCAGGGGCCGACAAGGTCAGCTTCAACTCTGCCGCCGTCGCCGACCCGGACGTGATTGCGCGCTCGGCTGATCGGTTCGGCAGCCAGTGCATCGTGGTGGCCATCGACGCCAAGACCATCTCCCCCGGAAAATGGGGCATCTTCACCCATGGGGGCCGCAAACCCGCACTTGATGAAAGCGGCGATCCCATCGACGCGGTCGAATTTGCCAAACTGATGGTGAGCAAAGGCGCGGGTGAAATCCTGCTGACCTCAATGGATCGCGACGGCACCCGCGCAGGTTTCAACCTGCCGCTCACCCGCGCCATTTCGGACGCTGTGCACGTGCCCGTCATCGCCTCCGGCGGCGTCGGCACACTTGATCACCTTGTCGAAGGCGTCACCGAAGGCGGCGCCAGTGCCGTGCTTGCCGCCTCGATCTTCCATTTCGGCGACTACACCATCCGCGAAGCCAAGGAACACATGGCCGCCGCCGGCATCCCGATGAGGCTGACATGAGCATTCTCGACCACCTCGCCGCCACCATCGACGCCCGCAAAACGGCCGATCCCGGCACTTCCTGGACCGCAAAACTCCTATCGAAAGGCCCGGAAAAATGCGCCGAGAAATTCGGCGAAGAAGCGATCGAGGCCATCATCGCCGCCACCAAAGGCGACCGCGACAACCTGACCGCCGAAGCCGCCGACGTGCTCTACCACCTGCTGGTCATGCTGGCAGCGCGCGACATACCCTTGGCAGACGTGCTGGCCGAACTCGAACGTCGCGAGGGCACCTCGGGCATTGCCGAGAAAGCCGCCCGCAAAGACTGAGCTTCGTTTCTTCTGGCCGAAAATATCCCGGGGTGAGCGGCATCGCCGCGAGGGGCTGGCCCCTCAGGCTCACGATGTGAGCCTAGCCGACCAGTTCCTCCAGCGCGGCATCGCCAAAGAGGCGCGGATACTCGATCTTCGGGCAACGATTCTCCACCACGGTGACACCCTTTGCCTCGGCCTGCGCGCGGGCCTCGGCATTCTCGACCCCCAGCTGCATCCAGACCGTCTTCAGACCCGGCAGCGCATTCAACGCCTCGTCCACAATGGGGGCGACAGCGTCCGAGCGGCGGAACAGGTCGATCATATCGGTTTCGGGCGGCAGATCACTGACCGAAGCGACAACGGTTTCGCCGAATATCTCCTGCCCGGCCAGTCCGGGATTGACCCCGATCACGCGGTATCCCTTCCGATTTAGAAATCCCGCAACCTCATGGCTTGCACGTTCCGGTTTGTGGGACAGCCCGACCAGCCCGATCACGCGGGTCGAGGTCAGGATGGATGTCAGGCGGGCATTTGTATCGTCATGTGTCATGCGCGACAGATAGGCTGATGCGGGTCCGTTTCCAATCCCCCAACCCTGCCCGTGAAAAGAAAAATGCGCCCGAAACCAGATGGTCGGGCGCAAGTTGGTGGAACGAGGGACAGTGAAATGAGATATCGGGCGTTCCACAGCCCGCTCTCGATCAACAAGTATGTGCAAACCCACGTAGGAAAAGGGGTTGTAAAGAACTTGTGAACACGGCGCGACCACGTCACGGCACCGGGCACGCCGGGTTTTAGCCGCTCAGCACACCAGGCCAGAACCCGTCCGCCTGAGCGATATGGCCATCCATATCTGCGCGCCACAGCTCGCGCACACCAAGGCTGAAATTCAGATATAGACGCCCGTCATGGATCGTCCAGGCCTCGGGCACGGTTGGCGCAATCTGCCCCTTGCTCATCGCATAGGCGCAATAGCCGCCATATTGCGGTGCATAGCGCATCGGATCATCGGCAAACATCGCCCGATGCTCGTCATTGGCAAACAGGACGGTCACGCCGTTGTGGTCAAAGGCAAATTCCGGCAGGCCGGGCAGCGGTCCATCGGTAGTGAAATAGGCGACGGGATCATGCCCGTCCCACGCCACGCCATCTTCGATATACACCGCTGCAGCCGCCGCAGCACGCGCACGCGGCACCACCAAGCCAACCGCAATCGGCGCAGCAAGCAGTCCCGACAGTACCTGTCGGCGTGATCGTTGTGTTGTCTTCATGTGGCCCCCCACGCCCTTATCAGATCACTATCTGCAGAAAAATCCACCCCCCTCAAGGGGAAGTGATCAGCGGGACGCGCGTGTGCGGGAAAGCGCCACTGCAGCCGCGTTCGAGACATTGAGCGACCCGAAATCGCGCGCAAATGGGATCTTGACCAGGTGATCGCAGGTGGCTTTGGTCTTGTCACGCAGCCCCGGCCCCTCGGCCCCCAGAACCAGCGCGACAGGGCGGTCGGGATGGGCGTCCAGAGCGGCATCAAGGGTCATGTCGGCCTCGCCATCCAGCCCCAGCACCACAAATCCCATCTCGCGCAGCTCGACCATCGTGTCGGAAAGGTTGCGGATTCGTAGGTAAGGCTGACGTTCAAGCGCGCCCGAGGCGGTCTTGGCCAGCGCCCCCGTTTCCGGCGCCGACCCGCGCGCCGTCCCGATGACCGCGCTGGCCCCGAACACTTCGGCCGACCGCAGGATGGCCCCCACATTGTGCGGGTCGGTGACACGGTCCAGAAGCACCACAACGGGCAGCCCCCCAGCCCCGCCCATCACCCGGTCGGCCACACTGCCCCAAGCCAAGGGTTTCACTTCAAGCGCCGCCCCCTGATGCACCGAGTTTGGATCAAGGGGCGCGGGAAATTTCCGTGCATCGGCGATTTCCGGTGTCATGCCGGACGCGTCGATGGCCTCGGCCAATTTGTCTGCCGCGTTTTTTGTCACGATCAGGCGCAACCGTTCCCGATCCGGGTTCATCAGCGCATCGCGCACCGCGTGCAGCCCGAACAGCCACACGGTTTCGGCCGCAGCATCGCGGCGTGCCTTTTCCTTCTGAACCACCCATTTCGGCTTTTTCACCATGCCGCATGCCCTTCTTTTCGCAAGGCCTGGACAATGCGGCGATTGCGTAGGCGAGACAAGGGCCGATCACCGGACAGTGGGCGAAAAATGGACGAATTTTCGTATTGACCCTTCGGCGTGGGCGGGATAATCAGCCCCACATTCGGCGCAACACGCGCCGGGAAAGTGGGCGACAGGCCGCAAGGTGTGGCAGGGGACTGTAACTCCCTCGCGGAGACGCACGCTTGGTTCGATTCCAAGGTCGCCCACCACTTTCCCCCGGCAAGCGCCTCCCCACAAAGGATGAAGGTCTCAGACCATACGCGCCGGGATCAGGCCGCGAAGGGCGTTTCCGATGAAAATCGCCTTTGCATGGCGAAGGTCATCCGCCGATATGATACGCTCCTGGACCCGCCCCTCTGCCAGCAGTTCTTCGCGCAGGATGCCGGGCAACAAGCCGCAAGAGACCGGCGGCGTGACCAGCCCCTGCCCGAAATCAGCAAAGATATTGGTGATCGTCCCTTCGCATAACTCACTTCGTTCATTCAGAAAAACGACTTCATCAACACCGCGGGGCAACGCCGCCCGGGTGTTGTCATAGAGCGCCCGGCGGGTGGATTTGACCGTCAACCACGGGTCATCTGACAGAAGCGTCCGTGACGAAATCTGCACGGACCAGATCGTGTCAGGGACCAGCGGCTGATGCGGTGTCGTCGACAGATCAAGCGTACCGTGACGGTTCAGTGTCAGCCGCAACCGGCGCGGAGATGGGGCCGCAACCCCGTCCAGCACCGCATTTGCCTTCGGCAGAACAAATCCCAGCCGCGCCGCCGAACCCGCCAGCCGGGCCAAGTGTCGTTCCCGCCTGTGAACCCCGCCCTCGGGCGTCCACAGCATCGTTTCGATCAGCCTTGCGTCGTCATCAATTGCGTCGCGAAACGTGCTTTCCATAGGGCTTCCTCGTATTCCGACGGCGCGGTGCTGTCAAAGACGACGCCGCCGCCGACATTCAGCGTCACCGCGCCATCCTCGACCATCAGGGTGCGGATGGCGACGTTGAACTCCGACCGCCCGTCCGGCGCGGCCCAACCGATGGTGCCGCAATAGATCTCGCGCGGGCTGTCCTCAAGCTCGGCGATGACCTCCATCGCGCGCAGTTTCGGCGCCCCGGTGATCGAGCCACAAGGAAACAGTGCCTGGAATATGTCGCCCAGCCCGGTGCCTTCCTGCATCTGGCCGCGCACGAGCGAAACCATCTGATGCACGGTCTCATAGCTTTCCACAGTGAACAGCTCGGGCACACAAACGCTGCCTGCTGTGCAGATCCGCGAAATGTCATTGCGCAAGAGGTCAACGATCATCAGGTTTTCCGCCAGGTTCTTTTCGTCGTTGCGCAGGAAATCGACTCGGTGGGCGTCTTCAATCGGATCGGCGCTGCGCGGTTGCGTGCCTTTCATCGGGCGCGTTTCGATCTGGCCCGTGGCAGAGGTGCGGAAGAACAGTTCGGGCGAGCGGGACAGAATTGCGGGCAGACCCGCGGCCTGCACATGCGCACCGAACCGCACAGGCTGGATGCGGGCCAGCGCGCCATAAAGAGCGTGATGCGGTCCGGGCGCGTGACCGCGGATCGGAAAGGTCAGGTTTACCTGATAGGTATCGCCCGCACAGATATAGTCATGCGCCCGTTGGAACGCGCGGTCATAACGATCGCGGGTCCAATCCGGTGACAGTCCGGCCAACGCAGCGGGACCATCGGCAAACACGTCGGGTGTGCAGGGGTCGTCATAAACGCCAAACTGCAACAGCGGCAGGCGCCGGGTCGAAGGCATCAGGGGCACAAGGCGCGGCTCCAGCGCGTATCCCAGTTCATAGCTGGCAAACCCGGCCACCCAGGCACCTCGCGCACGGGCGTGATCCAACTCGGCCAGCGCGGGGGCAACATCCTGCACTTCGCGCGCCACGATCAGCCGCCGGGGCGTGTCGAACTGGCAGGGCGTCTGGTCTGAGCCGTGATCAAAGCGCAGCTTCACGCGGGGTCTCCGTCTGGATGGACCCCGGTTCTATCAAACAGTTTGCGAAGGCGTGCAACCATTTGCGCCCCAGCGACGCGCGATTGCGGCGCAGACCCCATGCCGACCATCAGGCAAAATGAATACCGACAGCGCCGAACGGGCCAAAATCGGCATGAATGTCGGTGCCGGGCGGGCATTCCACTGGGCGGATGAAACTGCCCGACAAGATGATCTGCCCTGGTTCGATGCGCTGGCCATATTGGGTCATGCGCCGGGCCAGCCAGGCGACGCTTTCAACGGGATCGTTCAGAACGCCCGCCCCCAGCCCGGTTTCCTCGACCTCGCCATCGCGGAAGGTGATTGCGCCCACCCAGCGCAGATCATGCGCATCGATGGCGTGGCGATCCTCGCCCAAAACGACGCCTGCATTGGCCGCATTATCGCTGATCGTATCAAATACGGTCCGCGTCTGCCCGGTCTCCGGGTCAACCCGGCATATGCGCGTATCGAGGATTTCAAGCGACGGGCTGACGTAATCTGTGGCGGCAATCACATCTTCCCGCGTCACGTCAGCACCGCTCAGCGAAGATTTCATCACGAACGCAATCTCGGCCTCGATCCGGGGTTGGATAAAGCGCCCGGCGGGCACCGTCGCACCGGAGTCAAACAGCATGTCATCGAACAGGATGCCGCTGTCGGGAATGTCGATATCCAGCGCATATTGCATGGCCTTCGAGGTCAGGCCGATCTTCCAGCCAATCACCCGGCGCCCGTCGGCCTGCTTCTGGTCGCAGAGCGCCTTTTGCACGGCATAGGCATCGTCCATCCCCATTTCAGGGTGGCGCAGTGTAAGCAAACCGATTTGCTTGCCTGCCCGCTCAGCGTCCAGCAAATCGGCAGCCGCTGCGGTGTGATCGTCCGGGGTCATGGCGCTTCGTCCGCGACGGTGTTGTGCAGGGTGCCGATGCCCACGACCGAGACCTCGACCACGTCACCGGGCACCAGATAGCGTGGCGGATCGAACCGTGCGCCTGCCCCGGTTGGCGTGCCGGTGACAATGATGTCACCGGGCTGAAGCGTCATGAAGGTCGAAATATAGGCGATCTCTTCGCGGATCGGGAACATCATGTTGCGCAAGTGATCGTCCTGCCGCAGCTCACCGTTCACGCGGGTCTGGAGGCGCGCGTCATCCAGTTGTGCAGGATCGGTGAACGGCACGAGCCATGGCCCCATCGCACCGGAGCGATCCCAATTCTTGCCCTGCGTGACGTTGAACTTGGCGTGCCGCACCCAGTCGCGGATGGTCCCTTCGTTGCAAAGCGTCAGGGCGGCGATGTGATCATAGGCATCCTTGGCCGCGATCCGGCGTCCGGCCGTGCCGATGACAATGGCAACCTCGCCTTCATAGTCCAACGTATGGTTTTCCGGTGGGCGGATCAGCGGTTGATCGTGCCCGGTAAATCCGCTGGCGAAGCGTGGAAACAGCGACATGTGTTCGGGTTGCGCGCTGCCATCCTTGTATTCCGCGTTACGATCCGGGAAGTTGACGCCGACGCACAGGATGCGCCGCGCATCGGGCATCACCATGTCAAAGGTGAAATCCGTGTGCGTGACGGCCCGGCCCCGCCCCGCTTCGACAAGCCTGCCAAAGCCCCCCGCCGCAATGGCGTCATACAGCGTCGGCCATTGGGGAAACTCTGTCGACAGGGCGACCGCCCCGGCTTCGGTGATCGCGCCATAGAGGGCCTTGCCCCCGGCGGTGAAACTGGAAATCCGCATGCAGGCCCCGTCAGACCGAGAAACTGATATTGGCCTGCCCGGTGCCGGAGCTGCCGAAATAGGGCGTGTAGATGTCGATACGGCCCTCGTAATCCTTCCAGCCCAGCGCCCCGAACAGAAGCGCGGTGTCATTCATCGCGCATTCGCCGGTGCATTTGACGGCATAGTCGGGCAGGAGGTCGAGAAACTCGGCCCATTTGCCGTTCTGCCACAGATCGAGCACGCGCAGGTCCATCTGGCGGTTGAACTCGCCATTGACCGAGTTCAGCCCGTCGACCGAGCGTTCGTTCGGCGTGAAGTCATGGCTGAGCGACCCGGATGCCAGCACCGAGACCTTGCGATCCGACCGCCGGATGCCTTCGGCGATGGCTGCGCCCCAGCGGCGGTTTTCCTCAATGGACGAGAATTGGTTCACGGCGACGGGCAGGACGCGGGCATTCACGCCCTCGTTGATGAAATGCATTGGCAAAAGTGTGCCATACTCCATTCCCAGATCGGGTTGCGCGTGACCCATGGCGCGTTCGCCACGTTCTTCAAGCACATTCAGGATGCTGTGGGCCAGAGCACTGTCGCCCCGGTAGTCAAACTCCATATCCGCCAGCATATGCGGCAGTTCATGGCTGATGAAGCGTCCGTTGTGATGATCTTTGGCGTTCAGGTGAAATCCCTGGTTGGTGATCCAATGGGTGTCGAATACGATGAAGGTTTCGACGCCCCTGTCAATCGCATCCCGCCTGAGCCTTGCATAGCCATCCAGCGCGGGTTGGCGGATGCCTTTGTATTTTTCCATCGTGTGCGACATCCAGATGCTGGGCACATGGGTGATTTTCGCGGCCTGAACGATCTGTCCCATCGGATTTCCTTTGGCGTCTGTCGGAACGAGGGGCTAGCCCCTCGTGCTCCCCGGGATATTTATAACAAGAAAAAGACCAGCTACGCACCCAATCGCATGATTTTGTGTTGGCCGGTGGCAAAGCCGATATGTTTCTGCTCCATATAGAAATCGAAAGACCAGTCACCGCCATCGCGTCCGATGCCCGAGGCTTTGGTGCCGCCAAATGGCGTCGGCAGGTGGCGCACGTTTTCGGAGTTCACCCAGATCATCCCGGCGTCCAGCTTGTCTGTGAAGCGCAGCGCGCGGGTCAGATCGTTGGTCCAGAGATAGCCGGTCAGCCCATAAGGTGTGTCATTGGCCATGGCGAGCGCTTCGTTTTCGGTTGTGAAGGGAATCGAGGTGAGGACGGGGCCGAAGATTTCTTCCCGCGCGATGCGCATGTCGTTGGTGGCATTGGTGAACAAGGTGGGACGGATGAAATAGCCCTGGTCCCCGACCGTCATCCCGCCGGCGGCAATCGTTGCACCGTCCTGTTTCGCAATGTCGAAATACGACGTCACCTTGTTGAAATGCTCTTGCGTGACGAGCGGGCCAATTTCCGTCGCGGGGTCAAGCGGGTGGCCAACTTTGATGTTGTTCACCCGTTCGATCAGTTTCGCTTCGAACGCGTCACGGATCGTGTCCTGCACGATGAGGCGGGAGGACGAAGTGCAGCGTTCGCCGTTGATTGAGAAGATCATGAAAATCACGGCATCAAGCGCCCGGTCGAGATCGGCATCATCGAAGACGATGACCGGGTTCTTGCCGCCCAACTCCAGATGGTTGCGTTTCAGCGTGTCCGCCCCCTGTCTGATGATTCGTGTCCCTGTTCGGCTTTCCCCCACGAAGGCGATGGCGCGAATTTTCGGGTGTTCACATAGCGCCTTGCCCGCGTCTTCGCCAAAGCCGTTGACGGTGTTCAGCACGCCGGGAGGCAGGCCGGCCTCTTCTGCGATCTCGACCAGGAGCCGCGCGGTCAGGGGGCTGGCTTCGGCGGGTTTGTGCACGACGGTACAACCCGCCGCCAGGGCGGGCGTGATCTTCCAGGTTGACAGCATGAATGGCGTGTTCCACGGCGTGATGACGCCCACCGGGCCGATCGGCACCCGGGTGGTGATATTCATCAGGGTTGGCGATTTCAGATGCTGTCCATCCCTTGCCTGCACCACCTGATCCGCGAAATAGCGAAAATTCTCGGCCCCGCGCAGCGCGGCCTTTGACATGAAGCGGATGGTTTGCCCGGTATCCCAGCATTCGCACAGGGCAATTTCTTCGGCCCGTGCCTCGATCGCATTGGCAAGATGGATCAGGATCTTTCGCCGCTCGGTCGCGGCCATGTCACGCCAGTCGGCAAACGCATCATGAGCAGCTTGTGCGGCGGTGTCGATGTCTTTGGCGGTGCCGAGGGCCACGTTGCAGATCAGGCTTTCGTCGACGGGCGTGTGGTTTGCGAACACCCCCCCTGCCCCGGCCCTGTCCTTGCCTCCGATGCGGTTCGGAACACCTTTTTCGCGAAACCTTGCCAAATATCCTTCCAGTTTGGTCATGTTCTCAGTCAAACTGTTCATTCCGCCCCCTTACGTTGCAGGCAAACTGCTGCGCATATTTATTTCACTTGTTAACTAATTTTACCTGATGCTGTCAAGCTGAAGGGGGGCTTGTACGGAAAGATGCCGATGGAAGGGCGCTAATTGGCAAATTTGAGAGAAGCGAATGGTGCCCGGGGGCGGAATCGAACCACCGACACGAGGATTTTCAATCCATCCAGAAGATTTGATTGGTGCAGAATCCATACATTTACGTTGCAGCTACTTTAACCGAACAATGCGCAAAGAACCGTGGGCTGCTGTTCTCGACTGGAGCGAGCCGCCGCGGTAAAATGCATCGTAACCCGGTGACGGCAGACTTCAGTCACGTCGTCGCCCAGTCGTTAACTGAGACGCCGATGTTCCGTTTGCACAGAAGCTTGTTGATTTGCCTTTTGCTGGGACTTGCCGGTCCGGTTTTGGCCCAGCGCGAGATACACGTCGTGGCGGTCGGCAAAGGGTACCAGACGGAGGATTACTATGCCTTGCCCGAGGCCCGGGTCTTGGTGGATCGACCAGGTCGAGAAATCGGTCTTGTGTTGCTGGACGATGGGGAACTGCACTGGAAGGTCGAGGCAACGGAAGGGACCAGTATCGGCGAGATCATAAGGAGTGGTCCAAGCCCGAGAAACAGCAAGGTCACTCTCTTTGGGATTCCGATGGCCGGATTTCAGGTCTCTGGGCTGCCCCTTGTTTTTCGCCCATTGGGGCGGAAATTCCGAACGCTCATCGACACTTTGGCCGACAGTATGGAAACAGAGCGGATCAGCAGCTTTCGGGGGATACACAAAGCCACCGACGTGCCTGTGAAGATAGATCAAGCTGATACGAGAACCGCCGGTTTCGCGCGTGACTACCTTTCGCAGCTGGTCGTCGCGTCCGATGATCTGCCGCCGGAAATCCGCGACTGGTTCGACAACAGGGGCAGCAACTCACAGTTCACCCTGGTATTCGATGAGAAGGGGATTGACCTTACTGGCCCAACAGGCACGCGCCGGTTTGCGGCAACACCCAATGTCCCTGACATCTTCCTGCCGGCAGCGGCCGTTTATGACCCAGACTCGCAGACGATCTATTGCATCACCTATGGCGCGGAAGGCTATCTTTACTCTATCGATGTACAGACCGGGGCGTGGGCAGTTGTGACCAGCCTGGACGAGTATGACGCAGCCGGGTTGCTCTATGATCCCAAGAGTCGCTTGCTCATTACAACTGGCGCCTTTTCCCGAACAGGCGAGATCAAGGTTTTCGGTTTGGACGGAAGCCGTTCTTCAATCTTCATCCTTACCACAGCCTTTCCCGGGCTGACCGATCTGTTCGACTATGGAAACGAACATGGGCCACCGCTGACACCCCACGCCTATCGTAACGGGTGGCTGCTTCTCGAAGCTGTGGCGCGCCGCGACAGCGCCCATTCAGACGCTGGGGCGTATCGTATCTATGCTGTCCAAATCACCACCGGCGAAGTGCGCCTGCTGCACTTTGGTAATGAATGAGGCCGAGAGTTTAGTTCGCGAACAACAATGAGATTTGGCGAGCGTTCCAGGTGTTTCGCACGCATCGGTTTACCATGACCCCAGAGCAGTCACTGAACAACGATCCCGCACGACGCGTGGTTCCAGTCATAGCCAGTTGCCGACAGTCCTTCTCGGTCTCCGAGTTGGCGATTTCGCGCATAGTTGTCCCGCCCATCGGGTCATCCACGCGGGACCAGATCGAGGAGATCCAAAGGCCGGATCGCTGCATATTGAACATTTGTTGACGAAGGTTCGTACGAGGAAGCATCATGTACAAATGAAAGAAGAAAGGTCTGGCGCCCCTCAGATTGTCCTTCTGCTGCATGGCATACGAACTCGTGCCTGGTGGCAGGGGCCGCTTTCGATTTTGCTGGAGGAAGAGACCGGCACGACCGTTATTCCAGTTAAATACGGACGGTTTGATCTTCTGAGGTTCCTGCTTCCATTTAGGTTTCTGAAGACACCTACAATAAGAAAGATTGAAAGACGGATTGAAGAAACACTGCATCGTTATCCGGATCACGAAGTTACTATAATCGCGCATAGCTTCGGAACCTACGCGCTCTCAAGAGTACTACTTTCCAATCCGCGTATCCGCTTGAAGCGGATCATCTTGTGTGGCTCCATCATCGCTCAAGATTTCCCCTGGGATCGTTTGGCCTCGCAATTCCCCGAGGCGGAGCAGCGCAATACGATAGTCAACGAATGCGGCATGCGTGATGTCTGGCCTCTGGCGGCCAAATCCCTGACTTGGGGCTATGGCACGTCAGGCGTCGATGGCTTCGGAGCAGTCGCGGTCCGTGACCGCTTTCATGACCTCGGGCACAGCGAATTTCTATCGCTGGAGTTTGCCCGCGAGTTCTGGGTTCCGCTGATCAGGGAGGACAGGTTTGTTGTCTCGAAGGTCGAAGCCTCCGGCGTAAGGCCCAACTGGGCACTCGGAATGCTGCGGCTTCCTTATCGCTATGTGGTCATTGCAGCTTTGATCGGTGCCTTGGCGCTATCATACACATCCTGGGTCGGAACAAACCGATACGATGGTACTGAGAAATTCGGCACGATGGGCTTGGCTGGGTTTGACGCACCCACGCGATCACTCGTGATGTACGCAACTGCACCGGGAAAGGTGGCGTTCGATGTGAACACGATTGATGGAAAGACCTCTCCGTTCAGCTATGCGCTCAGTGAGGCACTTAGGGATGGCGCTACCGATGTCGACTACATCGCGCCGAAGGTCAAGGCCGCCGTTTCAACGCAGACGAGTGGAGATCAGGTTCCAGATTTTCAGAATGAACTGGGTGTCAGTCTAAATCTGGCAGATCGCAGTTTTCGAAAGATCGCGCTTATTGTCGGTAATGCGGACTATATAAATGCACCCGACCTACAAACTCCGATCTCGGACGTTGTTTCAGTCTCCAGTTCCTTCCGTGACCTGGGCTTCATGACATTGATAGCGACGGATGTATCACTGGAAGAGCTAAACTATACGTTGGATGGAGTTGTTGACTTGATCGAAGCTTCCGAGGCGCCGACCATTGTTGCGTTCTACTATTCCGGTCATGGAGTGCAGGTCGACAATGAGAATTACATGCTTCCTGTTGATGCAGACATACAAAACAAGCGAGACCTCGAAGCGGGCGCAATGACTATCCGCAGTGTCATCCGCGCGATCCGTGAGTCGACCGTGGAATACACGTTGATCTTACTGGACGCTTGCCGTGACAATCCTTTCATTCAAACTGCTGCGCTCGATCTTCGACCGGCGCCTGTCAATCCAATTGAGAGTGGCGTCGACGGATTTACCGTTCTGATGTCAGACTCAGAGCTGGCAACCGGCGTTCACGACCTGCTGCTCGACAAGTGTGCGGGTTGCCACAACTCGTCAGGTATGAGCCCTAATCTCGAGACACTGGAGCGGATAGCGGGAAACAGCTCACTCATTACAGCAGGCAATCCTGCGGAATCCGGTATTTTGCGGGCTATGCCGACGGTTTCCGAACACGACAACATCGCGCTATCCGAGTCCGATTTTGAGTTGCTCGAGTGTTGGATATCTCGTGGGGCAATTGTACCCGATGAGGTGGGAACCAACACAAGAGGCCTTGTTTTGGCGCCGGAGTATTCGACCTGCTGATCTCTGCGCGATGATCTTGCGCAGGGCGGTATCGACCGTAAGGTGCGTTTCTCGTGACAAATCCAATCATTTGATCATCGATATTCTGTGAGGAATTCGTAAGAAATCTTAGCAACTCCTTCTCCGGAGGGCCGCACCGCAGAAGTCGAGGCTAGCGGGTAGCTCTAGGGTCGAACACCACAGACCTCATGGATTAGCCGAGAGTCTTTAAAGTGCGTCTGGTGCAAAAAAGGGGGGGGGCGCAGATTGCCCACAATCTTGCCGTTTGTCGCTTCTACAAAATACGCGCAAAGAAACTTGTCACACGAAGCGGGCTCAGGTTCCAACAAAGGTTCAAACTGTGTGTACAGGAGTGAAGATCTGCCTCGCGCCACCTTGGAAATTGTCGAGATGCAGCTCCCACCGGGCCTTGGGCCAATGGATGTCGAGCTTCCGTTTCCTGGGCCTGTAGACAGCCGTGTAAAGCGTGCCGAAGCCCTGAGTGAATGCAGTGGAATAGAGCGGCGGTCGCAGGAATGAGTTGATGAACTTCTCTTGCGGTTCGACATGGAGCGTCAGTCGTTGCAAAAGGAACCGTTCGCGTTCGACAGTGGCGGTAAACCTGGCGTGGCTGGCCCACTCTACACGCTCTTGGTGATTGGTGGCGACTGCCGCAGTCGTGAGTATGGTCTCGCGGTCCGGGGCCATCAGGGCGGTCAGATACTTCCGTTTGGCATCGACAACCGTCACATTGTAGCTCATATGCGTGGGCACTCGTTTCAGCACTTCGCCCGCCTCTTTCGCGGTTTCGCAGGTCTGAAGCACATAGCGCAGGATCAGCGGCACGCCAAACCCGTCACCCACCACCCTGCGGCCACCGAAGGTCAGCGACACCGCCAGCCCGGCATCGTTCATACCGTCCACAAGGCCCCACATGCCATCGCTTGTGCCCATCACCGTGCGGCCCTGCCAGGAAGTGTGCAGGATCAGGCTGTCAAAGGCGTGCGGGCTGTAATCATAATTTCGCACCAGAACCGGCTCAGCTCCGGGCCAGATCGCCTGACTGCACCCCGACAGATAGGGGGGCGGGCAATAGAGAGACAAAAACCGCGCGGCGTGATCTGAACCGCCGGCAAGCGCGCACAGCTGTTCGAAGAGCGGCACCAGTTCGGGCATGTACTCGTGCAGGGCCTTTACACTGTCCAAATAACCTGGGCGCGCCTCGGCCCCATCGCGCAGCCACCAGCGGTGATAGTCCGGCCAGTATTCGCCGAATAGCTCGGCCCAGACAGGACCAGGCTCCGCCTCAGATATGGCCCGCCAGTTCAGCTGCATCCGGTCTGACACTACATGATCTTGAACGCGGGATCGGCCAAGGCAGGCCCCGCCTCGGCCATGGGCAACGGTCGCCCGGCGACACCCTGTTTGATTCCGTGGATCCAACGCTTGCCGCGCTCGTTTAGCTTGAAGCCCTGCGTCATCGATCGGCCGCGAGTGACAATTATGCCGATATCGGCCCCTTCATATCGATAGTCACCCGGCTGGAGTATGCGCAGGAAGAACGCCTCGTTCTCGCTTTCCACCGCGCGGCGGTGATAGTCGAAACGGTCAAAACTGATGCTGCCATCCTCGTTCATTTTGTAGATACCAGTTTCGGGCACCTGCGATGCGATATCAACCGTGTCTTCGGTATGCTTGATCACCATCTGCGACCAGCTGTCAATCATTGCAGGATCAGCCCAGCGTTCGTTCAACTCCTCCACATCCAGATTGAACTTCTTCCTCGAAAACTCAAGCAGGTGAAACAGAAACAGGGGCGCATCCGCATGGGCGAAAGCCGCATGGTTGGTCATGGAAGATGCACCAGTGATGCGTGGATTCAGTTCCCCCAGCCAGATCTCATTAGTTTTCTTGTCGATCAGGAAATCCAGCTCAAAATAGCCGCGATACCCTTCCTTGCGCAGCTGCTCGCCGAATTTGAAAGTCAGTTCGCGGGCTTGTTGGCGCACCTTCGGGGGAAAGGCGGTCGAGAAAATCTCGTTCCCGCACCAGCCGCCACGATAGGGGGTGAGTTCCTTGAAACCCACAAGCTCGGTCATCAGCGGGCCCACAATGGTGCCTTCCTTGGTCGCGCAGGCCTCGATCGCCGAGCCACGACAGTCGATCCGCTTCATGATCTTAATCTCGCCTTCGCCAACGATCTCGTGCTCGTGACGCCGGAAATCAGCTTCGGATTTGACAAAGAAGGTCGTGTGCCCGCTATCGCCAAAGGCCGATTGCAAAACCAGATCATGTCCGATCCCGGCTTTCTCGCAGGTCTTGCGCAAGTCCTCGTAGGATTTCACCTCGGCCAGCACATTGGGCACCGACGGCACGCCCGCCTTGTTGCCGATGCGAACGGTTTCGATCTTGTTGTCCATGCTGGTACGCAGCTTGGCCTTGGGGAACCAGACCTCGGCGCCCAGCTCCTTGCTCAGCCGCTCGGTTTCTTCGTCGAACATCAGGAAGACGAATTTCGGTTTCCCCCCGCGCCGCTTGATCAGGTCAATCACTTCCTTGTGCTGCAGAAGGTAGTTGTTGATATCCTCGATCGACTGAAACTCGGCATGGGGCTGCTCAGACGGGCAGAAGACATTGGGATGCCTGCCATCATAGCAGTCAATGTAGCATATATATTTGAAATTCTTGCACCATTCGTCCAAGCCCAGCAGATTGAAGTTGGTCGCGGAGATGAAATAAATCGGATCCTCGTTTCGGTGGAAGTGACGGCGGATTTCCGAGATATTCTTCAAGACGGCCTTTGGCATTGGGTCCTCCCATCATTATCATTTATGGCGCGCATCGTTCAGTTTCAGCCGGGCGGCGTTGGTCTTGGCCAGTTGCTTCAGTGCCTCTTGCGTGAACACCCTTAGCCCTAGATCATCGCGATAGCCGTGGATTTCACTCACATCCAAAGCCCGCATGAAACCCAGGATTTCCTTACTCACCACCTGGCCAGGGACAAGGATCGGAAACCCTGGCGGATACGGAATAATGAACGAAGCCGAAACCAGATCCTCACCGCTTTCGAGCGCCTCGTTAATTGATCCGTCGAGTTCGAGATAATCACAATTCTTCTCATCGTAGCTCAGAAAGAAGGCTGAACGGATATCCCCCTCTCCGGTGATCTGATCTGTTCGGAATGCATCGTGGAAACGGCTGAAATCCGGCAATGGAGGCAAATCATGCATCAGGTTGGCGACGCGCTTTTCAAACCCGCGCCGCTCCATAATCGAAGCGTCGTCAAGCAATTCATCGAGTTCCTTGGCGATCTCGACCAGCACCTCGATCAGGTAGGCCACCGACGATCGCGTCGTTCCGATATTGGTCATGAACAGCACAGTATTGCGCGAGGTTTTGTTGATCTGGATGCCGTACTTGTCCATCAGGATATCGGTTTTGAAGGTGTCGCCGTCCCAGCCCGTGCCACCGACTGCCAGCGTCACGCGCGTGGCATCCAAGACAAACTCGTCCTTCTCCCAGCAATCCCAGATATCGGTCCAGCCCTGCTCGGGGTCGTAATAGGTTTGCACCCCGCTTTCGCGGTGCTGTTCGGGAATCATGTCGCCGGCGGTCAAAACCTTAAAGTATTTCTGAAGCAAGGGGTGAGTTGCGATGGCGCGGCGCATCGACATGGCCGCTTCGACCTGCCGCTGGACAAATTCGAACCCTTCCAGCTCGACCTGACGCCGCCCCACATCAAGGCTGGCGATAATCTGGTAATTGGGCGACGTTGATGTGTGCGTCATGTAGGCTTCTTGGAAACTCGCTTCGACCTCACCTTTGAAGTCCTGATCGTTCACATGGATCATCGAGCCCTGCCGAAGCGACGTCAGCGTTTTGTGGGTGGATTGCGTTGCATATATGCGCACACGTGCTGCAGGTGGCGGAAGAAGTCGCGTGTTGAGCAGTGTTTCCTCGTCAGCGCCTTCCAACTCTGTCTTCTGCTGTTCGTAAGCACGGGCATGGTCCGCGGTGCGTAACCTTTCCCGCAGGTTGTTCGCCGCGTTCATACCGGTGCGTTGCCGGTAAGTTGGGCCAAACCGGGCAAATCCGAACCATGCCTCATCCCAGAGGAATACGAGATCGGGCTTGATCGCGAGGCATTCCTCCATCACCCGCTCGACGTTGTAGACAACCCCGTCAAATGTGCAGTTGGTCAGCAGAAGCATGCGCACCCGATCAAGCTTGCCCGCTGCTTTGAGCCGCAAGAGCTGATGCTTGATTTCGCGCAGTGGAACCGCGCCATACATCGAGTATTCATTGAGTGGGTAACTGTCGAGATAGACTACCTGCGCGCCAGCCAGAACCATGCCGTAATGGTGCGACTTGTGGCAATCGCGGTCGACCAGAACGATATCGCCGGGTCGGACCAGCGCCTGCACGACGATCTTGTTGCACGTCGAGGTGCCGTTGGTGGCAAAATAGGTTTGCTTCGATCCAAAGGCCCGGCTGGCCAGTTCCTGCGCTTCCTTGATGGGGCCATGCGGCTCCAGCAGGCTGTCAAGCCCGCCAGACGTGGCCGAGGTCTCCGCAAGGAAGATGTTGGGTCCATAGAACGCACCCATATCCTGAATCCAGTGGCTGCGCGAAATCGACTTGCCCCGGCTGATCGGCATGGCGTGAAAGACGCCGGTTGGTTGCTTGGAGTATTCGACGAGCGCGGTAAAGAACGGGGTCTTGTAGCGCGCCTGAACACCGCGCAGGATATTCAAGTGAAGCTCCAGGAAGTCTTCCTGATTATAGAAAACTCGCCTGCATATCCCCAGATCAAGCCCGGCGATATCTTCAACGGAACGATCCGTCACCAGATAGGCATCCAGCTCGGGGCGCACCTTGGCGATCAAACGGCAAAGCTCGGGACCATAATCCTCGGGCAACAGCGCCTCGATTGAATCAATCCCTCCCGCACGGTTCAAGTAGCGGGTCAGAATAGACAGCTCAACCTTGGATTCCATGATCAGGCCCGGCCGAACCACGATGGCCTGAATATTGTGATTGAAGAGAATCCCGATCAGCGCGTCCTGCAGGCTGGGAACCACAACCGTTTCATAGTGGAAGGGGTCTTCAAACCGCCGCATCCTAGAAAAGTTGCTCTTCAGCCAGCGCTCCTGATGCTCGTTCACATCATCGACGATCATCACCTCGAAATACGGCTTTGCCAGAGCACGAGCTTCGATGGATTGGATCACCTCGTCTTCATGTTCCTCGGCATCTGCGCTGTCGCGTTCCAGTGGAATGTGTCGCCGTCGATATGCACCCGTCGTAAGTGCCCGGGTGATCCGCTGCACGGCGAATGCAACGTCCTCATAGTTCTTGTGTTCGAACTGCCGTCGAATGTGATCGAAGGCCTGCACGCCTGGAAAAGCCCAATACGCCTCGATCAGAGCGAGCGACTCGAACAGCTGGTTAATCTTCTCGATCTGCTTGTCGGAGCGTGTTCCACCAGGGTCGCGGGCAAGTGCTGCTGTCGCCTCGCGCATGGCGCTCCATCGATCCGATCGAAGCTGGATCGCCGAGTAGTAGTCACTCATGGACTGCATGGCAGGATCCCCGCGTTGTAAAAACGGACGAGCCTCCCATACTGACTGTTTATCGCTTCACGTCAACTACTCGAGGATTTTACCGGATCGAACAGTTCCTGATGATCCTTCGGATGGGTGCGGCGCGCGAAGGGCTTGACCGGCATGGCCGCCCTGCCCTCCTCGTCCAAAAGGATACCTGCGCGAGAGCCTTGCTTGGGCGTCTCAAGCGGCCCCAGCTGATGCAGGTAGGCGTCGGTGCCACTGCTGCGGTCATAGATCGGAAAGTCGACCGAACGGTCGCGGAAGCTCTTGAGCACCTGGCCCAGTCCCTTCATCCCGGTTTCGCGCTGTCTGCGCACCTGGTTCAGGTCCAACTCCAGCGGGAACATGTCCTCTTGCCCTGCCGATTGGTGCAGAACGGTCGCCGACGGGTCAATGACGCAGGATCGGCCAACCCCGCCAGCGCCCAACCCATTGACATCAACGACATAACACTGGAACTGTGCGGCGGTGGCCCTCGCAATCGCCAGTTCGGCATCGCGATCGGTGGTGCCGGTCAGGACGGGGTGCAACAACACCTCCACGCCCTGGCTGGTCAGTTGGCGCGTGGTCTCGGGAAACCATATATCATAGCAAATCGACAAGCCGAACCGACCAACCTCGGGCACGTCGAACACGCAAAACCCGGTTCCAGCCGCCACCCCCGCTTCATACGGGCGGAAGGGGAACATCTTTCGGTAGACCGCCACCGTCTCACCCTGCGGGTTCAACACCGTAGAGGAGTTGTAGATCTGTCCATCCTCAGTACGCTCGAACATCGAGCCAGGGATCAGCCAGATATTGTGCTTCACCGCAGCCTCGCGGAACCGGTCAATCGCCTCATTCTGCAATGGCAGCGCGGTTTTGGTCAACGGCCCAAAGGGCGCAAGCTCGCTGAACAGCACCATTTGCGTCCACGGAAACCGTGCCATGAGCACATCCAGTCGATGGATCATGCCGTCTACGTTCGGCTGCAATGCATTCACGTACATTTGCACACCGGCAACTGCGAATGGCGTCATCTAGTCGATCTCCGTAAGAGCTCAGAAGTCGGGATGAGGCTACTCTCTTTCGAGATGGAAGAACAAGAAAGCATCTGCACACCCGGAACGTGGTACATAGAGACAGTTCAGAACCGCTGCAATCCTAAAGGAACCAATCTTTCTTTTCTGGTTCGGTCTTCGAAGCACGTCCTGATGGGTGTTTAACATCAGCGCCTGCGGGACAGATTTGAGGTTTTCGTAACGAAGGATTTCTGGTTCACCGCAGCGACCAAGGAGCGAAACTATTGACACCCCTCGCGCAAAGTGTGTTTCGTGATCATGACGGCGGCATTGGATGCGTGACGCATTTTTGCGCTGTATCTACGCGGCCAACAGATCTCGCTCCAACTTCTCAAACATAGATACATCTTCTTCCGCATTCTCGAAGAGGTGCCCATAGACATCCATTGTCATGGTGATCGAAGCGTGCCCAAGAAGCGTCTGAATCTTCTTCGGCGTCCAGCCTTGCTCAATGAACAGCGATGCGGCGGCATGTCGGAGTGCATGAATGCCAAACTTTGCATTTCCTTCGTGATCGACAATCTCGTTCTCAACCAACATTGGTTTGAACACGCGGTTGTAGATATTTGAGTAATTCTGCACTTTGCCAACCGTATTTGGGAAGACCAGATTCTGATCGCTCTTCAGCCTTAGCGCCTGCCAATCGCCTAGTGTGTTGAGTACCATCGGAGCCATCGGGATCTCACGGGCCCCTGCCCTGCTCTTTGGCAAGCCGATCTCGCAATACTCATCTGCGCGCTGGAATACGCGTATTACTTTACGATCGAAGTCCACAGCTTCCCAGGTCAGTCCCCTCAATTCGGAAATCCGCATACCCGTGAAGATAGCCGTGATGAACATGGCCCGATGTGTCTTTGGGGCATTGTTGATGATCTTCCGGATCTCTTCCTTGGTGGGAATTTCAGCGCGCTTCGCATCGCGACGTGAGCTTCGTTTGACTTTCACTTCAGCAGCAGCATTATGGGTCGCCCATTCGCGTTCCACGGCTTCCGAAAGAATGGCTCGCAGGCTGATCATGATCTTCTTTACCAGCGCACGGGATACGTCGTCGTCAAGCAGTTCATCCATGAAATCTCGGACTTCACTGCGCGACAGATCACTGACCAGAAGATGTCCTATCCTCGGTTCAATATGGATCTTGGCATGACTTCGATAAGCCTTCAGCGTAGAGCGTTCGAGCTCATTACGCAGACAGGTTTTCAACCAGCTATCGCAGGCATCTGAGACGGTTTTCTTGGGCTTACCCATATGCAGTTTTCCTTTTCGATTGTTCTGAACATATTATAGCGAGGGTGGATTAAGCCGTCGGGTGTTTTCCCATCAAGATTCTAAGAAATCTCACCAAATTACAGGTGGTTAAGATCGACCACCTTGCGATCACGCCATCACACCCAAATTCTATTGGATCTCCATTTGTGACGGCAGCACTCTAGCCGGAAGCACACTTGGCAGAAGGCAAGCCGTGCAGATAATTTACGTTGTGGCTACATAGATAAATTATCCGCAATGGTATCTCGTCTTGCTCTCTGACATCTCAGCTGGCCTATCTGCTTGCCGAAGCCACCTCAGCCATTTCCATCAAGCCTTCCAGCGCCTTCTTGAACGGCCCTTCGAGTTCGATATCGCCGCGCATGCATGCCATGCGAAACA
>NZ_JALPQE010000004.1:0-380016 GCF_023195575.1 Aliiroseovarius sp. S2029 | reverse complement strand
CGGCCCACCAAACCCGTGGTGATAAGCTTTCGCACAGCACTGCGGCAAAGACTCGATCGATGGGTTTCCGGCCAATGACAGTGGGCAGCACCAATGTGACTGGCATGTCCTTGAAACGCGGCGCACATCTGACACAACAGGGCAGCGGTGTGGACAAAGAGAGTGTGCGTAGTAGTCTGGAAGCACTGATAGCAGAACACACGCACCAGTATTTTCGGCTTGAAGATGAAAGCGGACATTTCAATATCCTGGTAGGAGCAAAAGCGCTCTTGCCGTTGATCCAATGGATCCGCAGTAATCCATCTTTAAGCTCTCATCTCTGTTTTCGTCGATCTCAACCACCAAGACATGTTTCCGGCGTCGAAGATGTTTCGAGTTTGAAAGACTCAGAAATACTCCAGATCTCCTCGTTGGAAGTGGGCGAATGTGGTATCTCGCTCTATTTCTACAACCAAACGAGTATGGATGGTCGATACTCTGCTCGAAGTAAGAACGCTCCGTTGCGGCACATGAATTTCGACAACCTGACTGAGCCATATGTCGGGTTTTGCCGAGGCGATCCAGTATGCGTGATCTCGTCCACCAAATTTGAACATCCAAGTCAAAACGTGCAGCCGACAGATTTTGCTGGCGAGTTGACTTCAACGCAAGGCGGTTTGGGGCCAATTGATGTCGTCTATACATGGGTTGATTCAAGCGACCCGGTTTGGCAAGCCAAGTTCGCGAAACATGTCGGCAAGACTACGACTACAACTCATGCGTCAGCATTGCGATTCATGTCGCGTGAAGAGCTGCGATTTTCACTAAGATCAGTTCTGAAGCATGCGCCATGGGTGCGAAACATCTTTATCGTAACCGACGAGCAAACGCCCGACTGGTTCAAAGGTTCTGACCGGATAAAAATCGTATCGCATCGCGAGATTTTTCCTGATGTATCGGTACTGCCTGTTTTCAACTCACACGCAATCGAAAGCTGCCTTCATCGCATACCGGGCCTCTCGGAACACTTCTTGTATTTTAATGACGATGTTTTCCTTGGAAAACCTGTAACGCCCGAGGATTTTTTTGGCTCAGACGGATCTCAACGACTCTTCTTTTCGCCTTCTCTTTCCCATAATCCTGACTTTGTTAAGCTTGGGAATAAGCCAACTGATGCCGCATTCTTGAATACGGTTGATATCATCGAAAAGCGTTTTCGAATGACACCCATTGCCAAGGTGCTTCATACACCACATCCAATGCGCAAGTCGGTGCTGAGAATGATTGAAGCAGAGCACCCGGAAAGGTTCTCTCACACTCGTTCAGCACGTATTCGATCCGATACAGACCTGAATACAACCGGAAACCTCGCATACTATTACATCCTTGGATTAGGTCTTGCAGATCGTTCTGGATGCGACATGGATGAGTACCGCTACATTGACACCGGTCAACTGAGGTTGATTGGCAAACTGCAGAAACTCAGACGGCAACCGACCAAGTTTTTCTGCTTGAATCAAACGTCTCACCACGAAATTCCTTTGAATCGCCAAGCGCAATTGATGTGGCTCTATCTCCGCCTGCTCTTTCCGCGGCGGGGCAAACACGAGAGATCGCTATTTTACAGCCTGCGTAAGTACCTACCTCGGTTCCGTGGCGGTTAGGCTTTGAAGTGACGATGCACACAGCTCCACCGACCTCAAGCCAAGCTTAGGCAAACAACGCCAGTCAGGTCCAAGGAGTCCAAACGCGATCAAAGGAAAACCGGAAGGTTGCACATCACAGTAGCATGGCCCCGAAACAACATTCGAATCTTGCCCCCACTGCTTTCGCATAGCAACCGGTATACAGAGAAAAGATGGCCGCGCTCTTTTGCGCAGCCCGCGATATCTTGGCAATATAGACAAAAGTGGTGAGCCGTGAAGGATTCGAACCTTCGACCCACTGATTAAAAGTCAGTTGCTCTACCAACTGAGCTAACGGCCCACTCTGTGAGCGCGGTGACTATAGCTGTGGGCTTGGCAGGTCAACCCCAATTTCCACGGAATCCGCGCGATCTCTGGCAAAAGTTTTTTCAAAGGCGTATATCGCGCGCTATGGCATCTGCTGACTCCATATCCCGACCGCTCGACTTCATGAAATGGCATGGCGCGGGCAATGACTTCGTGATGATCGATTCACGGGGGCGGGATGCTGTTGTCACGCAAGAATTGGCGGCGAAACTGGGAGATCGCAACCGTGGAGTCGGGTTTGACCAGTTGGCCGAGATCAGAAGCTCGGACGCGGCCGATATCGACCTGGATTTCTGGAACGCCGATGGCAGCCGCGCGGGCGCGTGCGGCAACGCGACCCGATGCGTGGCGCAGTTTGTCATGGACACGACAGGGAAAGACGCCCTGACCATTCGTACCGCGCGCGGCATTCTGCAGGCGCGCGCCGATGGCGATCAGGTGGCCGTCAACATGGGGCAGCCGCAAATGGATTGGGATCAAGTACCCTTGGCTTCGGATATCGACACCGCCCATCTTCCGCTGGATGGCGACCCGGTAGCGGTCGGCATGGGCAACCCGCATTGCGTCTTTTTTGTCAATGACGCCGAGGCCGTTGACGTGGCCTCGATCGGGCCGCGCATCGAACATGATCCGCTGTTCCCCGAAGCCACCAATGTCGAGTTTGCCGAGGTGCGCGGACGCGACGAAATCAGGATGCGGGTATGGGAGCGTGGCACCGGGATCACCCTGGCCTGCGGATCCGGCGCCTGTGCGACTGCCGTTGCCGCGCACCAACGCGGCTTGACCGACAAGCGCGTGCGGATGGAGCTGGATGGCGGCTGGCTGACATTGGACTGGCGCGACGATGGCGTTTGGATGACAGGCCCCACGGCTTTTGTGTTCAAGGGACAGTTGACCCAAGAATTTCTGAAAGAGGTCTAGGATGGGTGCGCGCCCTCCCATCTTTGCGACACTGGGCTGTCGCCTGAACGCCTATGAGACCGAGGCGATGAAGCGCCTGGCGGACGATGCGGGCGTTGAAGGTGCGGTCGTTGTCAACACCTGCGCCGTGACGGCCGAGGCCGTGCGCAAGGCGCGTCAGGAAATCCGCAAGCTGCGGCGCGAGAATCCGGATGCCAAGGTCATCGTCACCGGTTGTGCCGCACAGACTGAACCTGAAACCTTCGCCGCAATGGACGAGGTGGATGCCGTGATCGGCAATCACGAAAAGATGGAACCCGCGACATGGGCGGGCCTAGCCCCCGATCTGATCGGTGACACCGAACGGGTGCAGGTCAATGACATCATGTCCGTGACCGAAACCGCCAGTCATTTGATCGACGGATTCGGCACGCGGTCCCGCGCCTATGTGCAAGTTCAGAACGGCTGCGATCACCGCTGCACCTTTTGCATCATCCCCTATGGCCGGGGCAATTCGCGGTCCGTGCCTGCGGGCGTGGTGGTCGACCAGATCAAACGTCTTGTGGACAAGGGGTTCAACGAAGTCGTGCTCACCGGCGTCGACCTGACAAGCTGGGGCGCCGACCTGCCCGGGGAGCCGCGTCTGGGCGATCTGGTCATGCGAATCCTGCGCCTTGTGCCCGACCTGCCGCGCTTGCGCATCAGCTCGATCGACTCGATCGAGGCGGATGAGAACCTGATGCTGGCCATCGCGTCCGAACCGCGCCTGATGCCGCATCTGCATCTCAGTCTGCAACATGGCGATGATTTGATCCTGAAACGGATGAAGCGCCGCCACCTGCGCGACGACGCAATTGCCTTTTGCGAGGAAGCCCGCCGACTGCGCCCCGACATCACGTTCGGCGCGGATATCATCGCTGGCTTCCCGACAGAGACCGAGACGCATTTTGAAAACAGCCTGAAACTGGTCACGGATTGCGACCTGACATGGCTGCACGTCTTTCCCTATTCCAAACGCGACGGCACGCCAGCCGCGAAAATCCCCTCGCAAATCAACGGCGCGATCATCAAGGACCGTGCCGCCCGCCTGCGCGCGGCGGGTGATGTGCAGGCCAAACGGCATCTGGCGGCCCAAGTCGGGAGGCAGCACCGTGTTTTGATGGAAAACCCCACCATGGGCCGCACCGAACAATTCGCGGAAGTTGTGTTCCGAACCCCGCAGATCGAGGGCGCGATTGTCACGGTCACACCCAAGGGGATCACGGGCGACCAATTGCTGGCCTGAACAAGTCGGCGACCATCCGCTGCGCGTCGTGGAATCATAGACATATGGCCTCGCCCTCCCTACATTCAATGTGAAGGAGGATCACATGCCCCTACCACTTGCCCCGATTGCGGCTTTTGCCATCCGCTATGGCTCTGTTGCCGTCGCCACTTATGCTTTCGCCCGTTCGATCGAGCGGGGGCGGCGCGATCAGCGTCACGAGGACGCGCTGGATGATGCGCCCGAAGGCGTCACTGCCCGGCGCGACAATGAACAGGTGAACGCAACCGCACGGATGCGGCGCGTGATTCGGTTTGGCGACGCCGGACCGGGGATCGAGATTGACGCCGTCAGCCTGACCCGCATTCGCTTTCGAAAGGTCTGAACCGTGCAGCTTATTACCTCGCCCGCATCCCCCTTTGCGCGCAAGGCCCGTATGGTAATCATCGAGACGGGTCAGCAGGATGATGTGGAGTTGGTCGAGGTCATCTCCTCTCCCACCGCGCCCAATCCGCAACTGACCGCAGCCAATCCGATGTCGAAAATCCCCGCCCTGATCCGCAGCGACGGGCCGACCCTTTATGATAGCCGTGTGGTGACGCGTTATCTGGACGCACGCGCCGGCGGCGCGCTTTATCCTGAAAGCCGGATATGGGATGTGCTGATCCTTGAAGCGACAGGCGATGCGATCATGGATGCGGGCGTCCTGATGGTTTACGAAAACCGCTGCCGACCCGAAGACATGCAGTTCGGTGGCTGGATGGATGCGCAATGGGGCAAGATCGAAGGCGCGCTGGACGCACTGAACACCCGCTGGATGAGCCATTTGTCCGGTCCGCTGGACATGGGGCAAATCGCCGTGGGCTGTGCCCTGGGCTATCTGGATTTCCGCCATGCGGACCGGGAATGGCGCAAGGGGCGCGATGCGCTGGACGACTGGTTCGCGGTGTTTTCCACGCGCGACAGCTTCAAAGCCACGACACCTGCCTGAGTCGCCCGGCCCCGATCGCGCCGGTATTTCACGAAGTTTTTCCGCCTGTGCGCGCTAACTGCGGCAACATAACCTTGAAAAGCCGCCCCTGCGCCCTAATGACTTCTGGACTGGGCGCAATTCCTTGGATAAACAGCCGCGAAACGGACTGCTTTCTTGGGCGGTCTTTTGTCGTGTCGGTTGCAATTCTGCGACCTAGCTAGGGAGATGCGCTCTTGTCACAAGCCGACGACCACCAAGGAACCCGCCGGGATTTCCTTTATTACGCCACCGGTGGTGCCGCAGCCGTTACGGCCGGCGTCGCAGTTTGGCCGCTCGTTGATCAAATGAACCCCTCGGCTGACGTGAAGGCGCTCAGCTCGATCCGTGTGGATATTTCGGGTGTCGAAGTCGGCAGCCAGATCACGGTGAAATGGCTGGGCAAACCGGTCTTTATCCGCCGCCGCACCGAAGAGGAAATCGCCGCCGCCCGTGCCGATGATGACGCGGCCCTGCCGGACGACAAGGCCCGCAATGCCAATGTTGACGCATCCCTGTCGGCTGCCGATGAAAACCGCTCGATGGACGAAGCGGGCGAATGGCTGGTCATGATGGGCGTCTGTACCCACCTTGGCTGTGTGCCGCTGGGCGATGGTGCTGGCGATTTCGGCGGCTGGTATTGCCCCTGCCACGGCTCGCACTATGACGCATCTGGCCGCATCCGCAGGGGTCCGGCACCTGAGAACCTGCCCGTTCCCGTCGCCGAGTTTGTCGACGAAACGACGATCAAACTGGGCTAAGGGAGGCTTATATGTCCGGAATTCCTCATGATCATTACGAACCCAAGTCGGGGTTCGGAAAATGGCTCGACAAGCGGCTTCCCGTGGTCGGGCTTCTGTATGACACCCTGATGATCCCCACGCCCAAGAACCTGAACTGGTGGTGGATCTGGGGTATCGTCCTGACCTTCTGTCTGGTGATGCAAATCGTGACCGGCATCATTCTGGTGATGCACTACACGCCGCATGTCGACATGGCGTTCGCGTCCATCGAACACATCATGCGCGACGTGAATGGCGGGCATATGCTGCGCTATGTTCACTCCAACGGCGCTTCGCTGTTCTTCGTGGCCGTCTATATCCACATCTTCCGCGGCCTGTTCTATGGTTCATATAAAGCCCCGCGCGAAGTCACATGGATCATCGGCATGCTGATCTATCTGATGATGATGGCGACCGGCTTCCTGGGCTACGTTCTGCCCTGGGGTCAGATGTCCTTCTGGGGTGCAACCGTCATCACCGGCCTGTTTGGCGCCATCCCTTTCATCGGTGAAGGCCTGCAAACCTGGCTGCTGGGCGGACCGGCTGTGGACAACGCCACGCTGAACCGCTTCTTCTCGCTGCACTATCTGCTGCCCTTCGTGATCGCCGCATTGGTCGCCGTGCACATCTGGGCCTTCCACACCACGGGCAACAACAACCCGACCGGTGTTGAAGTGCGCCGTGGCTCGAAAGAAGAAGCCGAGAAAGACACCCTGCCCTTCTGGCCCTATTTCGTCATCAAAGACCTGGTTGGCCTTGGCATCGTGTTGATCATCTTCTTCGCCATTGTCGGCTTCATGCCCAACTATCTGGGCCACCCCGACAACTATATCGAAGCCAACCCGCTGGCGACGCCTGCGCATATCGTGCCGGAATGGTATTACCTGCCCTTCTACGCGATCCTGCGCGCCTTCACCGCTGATGTGTGGGCCGTGCAAGCGGTCAGCTTCCTGACCGGCGGCATCGTCGATGCGAAGTTCTTCGGCGTGCTGGCGATGTTCGGCGCGATTTTCGTGATGGCGCTGGCCCCGTGGCTCGACACCTCGTCGGTCCGCTCTGGTCAGTATCGTCCGGCGTTCAAGTGGTGGTTCCGCCTGCTGGTCATCGACTTCATCGTTCTGATGTGGGTCGGGGCACGCGACACGAACTTCCCGCATGACTGGATTTCGCTGATCGGAGCGACGTACTGGTTCGCCTACTTCCTTGTCATCCTGCCGCTGCTGGGCCTGTTCGAGAAACCGACCACGCCACCAGCGACGATCGAGGAAGACTTTAAAGCCCACTATCCCGGCGCAGCCGAGTGAGAGGATTGAAAACTATGATCAAGAAGCTCACAAAATCCGCCGTCGTCGCGCTGGCGCTCACCACTGGTGGCGCGCTGGCAGCCGGTGACGAAGGTCACATCGAAGACATCGCGTTTTCGTTCGAATGGCCGTTTGGCACCTATGACCAGGAACAGCTGCGTCGCGGCCTGAAGGTCTATACCGAGGTCTGCGCGGCCTGCCATGGCTTGCGCTACGTGCCGTTGCGCACATTGGCCGACCCCGGTGGTCCGAACTATACCGAAGATGAAGTGCGTGCCTATGCCGCCGAGAACTTCACCATTTATGATGAAGAGCTTGAGGATGACCGCCCGCGCAAGCCGTCGGATTTCTTCCCCACCGTATCGGGCGAAGGCATGGGGCCGGACTTGTCCCTGATGGCCAAGGCCCGCGCAGGATTTCATGGCCCCGCAGGCACCGGTCTGAACCAGCTGTTCCGCGGCATGGGTGGCGCTGAATACATCGCCAGTTTCCTGCTGGGCTTCAATGGTGAAGAAGACGAGGTTGCCGGCAGCGTCCTTTATGGCAACACCGCCTTCCCGGGCGGCTGGGTGTCGATGCCCCCGCAGTTGGAAGACGGCCTGGTCGACTATGACGACGGTCACAACAACTCGGCCCATCACATGGCCGAAGACGTGGCCGCGTTCCTGATGTGGACCGCAGAACCGAAGATGATGGCCCGCAAACAGGCTGGCTTCGTGTCGGTCCTGCTGCTGGTGCTGCTGACCTCGCTTCTGTATCTGACCAACAAGAAACTGTGGGCCCCGCACAAGGGCAAACAGCTTGATCTGTAATCAGATCGACCAATGAACAGAAAAGGGCGCCCCTTGGCGCCCTTTTTCTTTGGTTCGGCCGCCCCATCTAGCCGCCAAGATAATCCCGCAGCGCGTCTGGAGGATTCTCAAAAATCTCGGTGGTCGGCACAGGCGCATGGGCCTGCCCCCCTTCGACCAGAATCACCCTGTCCGCCAGCCGCCGCGCATCTTCCGGGTTGTGACTGACCATCAACAGCGTTGCGCCGGTTTCGGCAACCAGCTCTGCGACCAGTCGCAACATCTCGGCGCGCAGGGCCGGACCAAGCGCATCGAAGGGTTCGTCCAGAAGCAGCAGCGGCCGATCTCGCAAAAGCACCCGTGCCAGCGCCACACGGGCGATCTGACCCCCGGACAGTTGCGCGGGCTTTCGATCCTCTTTGCCAACCAGCCCGACGCGCTTCAGCGCAGCGTCGACCCGTCGCCTGTCTTCCGGGGTCAACCGCAAATCCGGCCGCAGTCCCAACCCGACATTCTGCGCCACGCTCAGGTGGGGAAACAGGTTGTTATCCTGAAACACCATGCTGATGGGCCGGTCAGCGGGATCGTCGGGCAACACCTTCCCGTGCCAGCGGATCACACCGCGCGCCAAGGGCTGGAACCCGGCGATCATGGCCAGCAAGGTGGACTTCCCCGCCCCGGATGGCCCCAGAACCGCCACCCGCTCGCCCCGGTTCACATGCAGATCGGCGCTCAGGGTAAAATCCCCCATGTCAACGCGCGCGTTTTCAATCGTCAGCATTCACGCGACCCCCTCGGTCAAAGATCCAGAACAGGCACAGCGACAGGCCCAGCAGCAGCACCGCCGCTGCCGCCGCGTCATCCATCCGATAGGCCCCCATCAGGCGATAAAGCTGCAAGGGCAATGTTACCCCATCGGGCGTGGCGAACATCGCGATGACGCCAAGATCGCCCATCGACAAGGCCGCCGCCAGACCCAGCGTAAAGCCAAGCGGACGCCGCAACCGCGGTAACCACAACAGGCGCACCCGTACCAAGCCATGCAGGCCCAACCCGTCAGCCAAAGCGCCGTAGTCCCTTTCAACCTGCCTCAGCGCCGGGACGAGCGCGCGCAGGGTGAAAGGCAAGCTCATCGCTGCGTTGACCACCGCCGTCACTGGCAATGCAAGATCCGAAGGTTTCACGTAAGGAAACAGGATCAGAAACAGTCCTGTTCCCACCACCAAAGGGGAAGCTGCGATGGTCAGATAGCCCAACCCCTCAACCAGCCACGCACCGCGTTGCACCACAAGGGCTGCAATCGCCAGGGCCAGCGCCAGGGTCAGAAAAGCCGATCCGAAAGCCACGAGAAGGGATCGAACCGCCGCCTGAAACACGGATGCGGGCAAGGTCAGAAGCCCCGGCACCCCATCGACGATGACCATGGTCAGGGGCAGCAGCAGAAAAAGGCTGGCCAAACTCACGGCCACCACATCCAAGACGCGCTGCGCCCGCGTGTCGTCCCACCGCTGCACCGCGCGATCCAGACCCGCCCCCATGTCGCCCGGAATGGCGACCCGGAACGCGATCAGGGCTGCCCCTGCCCCCATCGCGAACTGGATAAGCGCCAGCAGCGCCGCGCGGCCAAGGTCGAAATCGAACTTGAATGCCTCATAGATGGCCAGTTCGACCGTGGTCGCCCGCGGCCCCCCACCCAGCGCCAGTGCCACGGCGAAGGAGGTCAGACAGATCAGGAAAATCACCAGAAACGCGCCGGGGATCACCTCGCGCAGCATCGGGCGTTCCAGTGTGCGCGCGATGTCGCGGGGACCCATGCCCAGCGATGCAGCCAGCCGGAAGCGTTCAGCCGGGATCGACAGCCAGCCTTGCAGGATCAGCCGTGTCGCCAGCGGCAGGTTGAAGAACACATGGGCCAGAATGACCCCATGATAGCCGTAAATCGAGATCGGCTCGCCCCCCACCACGCCCAGCGCCGCGCTTATGATGCCGTTGCGTCCAAAGACAGCAATCAGGCCCAGCACCGCGACGATGATCGGCAGAATGAAGGGGGCGCCCAGCAAAGTGACGAGCAATCGGCGCCCCGGAAACGAGCGGCGTGCCAGGGCGCGCGCCACGGGTATGGCCAGCACGACACTGACCCCCGCCGACAGCGCCGCCTGCCACAACGTGAACCGGATCGCGGCCCAATCCGATGGACCAAGACCGCGCCCGCCATCGGCCCTGAGAATGACGGCGACAAGCGTGCCGAACACCAGCACGACCAACAACAGGACAGCCAGAAGGCCGGGCCAGTGCGACACCCAGATGGGGCGATCTGTCCGGCCCGACCGCATCATTTATTTCGAGAACGCCGCAAGCCATTCGTCCAGCGCAGGCTTGCGCAGGGCTTCGGCTTCGTCCTCGGGGAAAAAGATGGCCTTGCCGGGCACACCCAGCAGCTCGAACTTCTCGGGCAGAAGCGACGCATCCAGCTTCGACGGGTAAGACCAGTTCGCGGTCGGGATCGCCTTCTGGAACTCTTCGCTCAGCACATAGTCCATGAAGGCGCTTGCCAGTTCAGGCTGATCGGTGGTTTTCAGCTTCGCGGCCAGTTCGACGAACAGGTAATGACCTTCCTCGAAGATTGCCGCCGACTTGCTCATGTCGTCTTCGGCGATGATGTGATAGGCGGGCGAGGTGGTGTAGGACAGCACCATGTCCGCCTCGCCATCCGTGAACATGCCATAGCTTTCCGACCAGCCTTGCGTCACGGTCAGAACCTTCGGGGCCAGCCGCTCCCACGCCTGCGGCGCGTCATCGCCATAGATCGCCTTGACCCACAGAAGCAGCGCCAGCCCGGAAATCGAGCTGCGTGGGTCTTGCAGAACGATTTTCACATCATCCGGCATGTCCAGCAGCGCCTCGAAACTGGCGGGCGGGGTTTCCATCTTGGTGTTGTCATAGATGAACGCGGTGTAGCCATAGTTGAACGGCAGGAACACATCATCGGTCCAGTCAACGGGCATGGTCAGACCGCTGACATCCTGCCCATGGAGCGCAAACAGGCCGGTCGCCCGCGCCCGTGCGGTGACATCGGTGTTCAGGCCAATGACCACATCGGCTTCCGTCCGCTCGCCCTCCAGCAGAATGCGCGGCAGCACGTCACCGGTGATGAATTGCAGGTCGCAATTGCATTGTGCTTCGAAGCCTTGCTCGATGCCGGGACCGGGGCCCCATTCGGACGCGAAGTAATCGGGGGCATAGACTTGAAGCACGGGCGTTTCCGCCGTCGCCACGGTCGCTGCCGTGGCCGTCAGTGCAAGTCCTGCGACAAATGAAAGGGTCTGTTTCATGGCATCCTCCAAATGCGCCGGACGGAGTGGCATTTGGGGCATCCAAATTACCTTCCCTCCGCCGGTTCTAGCCGGTTCAGGTTCAACGGGTCCGCATGGTCTGCATCTCAGCCGGTTCGCTCCGGCCCCCCGAGGTGACGCCATACCTGACGGGTTTGGCCCAACTTGGCAAGCCCCCCTTGACGTAAGGGCGGCAATCGGCAATGTGACCGCTAACACCCACCATATCGGAGCCGAACATGTCGGACGTCTCACAATCGCCCGTCAGGGGGCTGGGTTTTGCCTTTGCAGCCTTTGCCGTGTTCGCGACGCATGACGCCGTGATCAAGACGCTTGGCGTCAACTTCTCGGTGTTCCAGATCATCTTTTTTGCGATGCTCTTTGCCTTTGTGCCAATGTCGGTTCTGATGCTGGCAGACCGGCAGGTGGACAATTTCCGACCAAACCATCCGTGGCTGATCCTGCTGCGGTCGGCCACATCACTGATTGCCATGTCCGCGGCGTTCTATGCCTTCACCGTCCTGCCCCTGGCCGAAGTGTATGCGCTGCTGTTCGCCACCCCTTTGTTGATCACCGCAATGTCCGCGCTTGTGCTGGGGGAAACGGTGCGCGCGCAGCGGTGGGCTGCGGTCATGGTCGGCCTGATCGGTGTTCTGATCGTGCTCAGACCCGGCGTCACGCAAATATCACTCGGTCATGTATGCGCCCTGATCGCGGCGTTCTGCTCCAGCCTTGGCTCGGTCATCATGCGCAAGATCGGCGGGGAAGAGCGGACGGCCGTGATGATCCTCTATCCCATGCTGTCCTCGATCGCCTTCATGGCGGTCGTGCTGCCCTTCGTCTATCGCCCGATGGAGGTGACGCAACTGGGCATGTTCGCCAGCCTTGGCGTGTTGTCGGTGGGCGCACAGGTGATGATCATCGCCGCCTACCGCGCCGCCCCCGCCGCCGTGGTCGCGCCCATTCAATACAGTCAGATCCTGTGGGCTACCCTGTTCGGGGCGCTGTTTTTCGAGGAATGGCCGGATATGTGGGTGGGTGTGGGCGCGTCTGTCATCATTGCCTCGGGCATATTCATCGTCTGGCGCGAAAGCCGCCCGTCGGTGTCCGTGCGCAATCCGATCCTGCGCGATCCCAACCCGCGCTATGACACCGGACCGGGGCCGAAACCGAAACACCGTCGCCCGCAAAGCTGACGCGCCCGCGCTTCCCTTTCGCACGCGCCTTCGCTATCACCCTGAGAACGAAGGAGCTTGCGCATGTCGATGAACAGTTTCGGTCATATCTTCCGCGTCACCACATGGGGTGAAAGCCACGGGCCTGCCTTGGGTGCAACGGTCGATGGTTGCCCCCCCGGCATCCCGCTTGAGGCCGAGATGATTCAGGTATGGCTGGACAAGCGCCGCCCTGGTCAGAACAAGCACACGACCCAGCGCAATGAACCCGATCAGGTGCGCATCCTGTCGGGCGTGTATGAGGGCAAGACCACCGGCACGCCGATCCAGCTGATGATCGAAAACACCGATCAGCGGTCGAAGGATTATGGCGAGATCGAGAAAACCTTTCGCCCCGGTCACGCTGACATCACCTATTGGCAGAAATACGGCATCCGCGACCCGCGCGGCGGGGGGCGATCGTCGGCGCGTGAAACAGCGGCGCGGGTGGCCGCTGGCGGCGTGGCGCGCGAGGCGCTGAAGGCGTTGCTGCCGGGGCTTCAGATCAAGGGTTACATGACCCAGATGGGCGCGCTTCATTTGGATCGCGACAAGTTCGACTGGGACGCGATTGACCAAAACCCGTTCTGGCTGCCGGACAACAGCGCCGTCAAGGAATGGGAAGATTACCTGCACCACCTGCGCACCAAGGAAAACGATAGTGTCGGCGCGGCGGTAGAGGTCGTCGTGCGCGGTGCCCCTGCGGGTCTTGGCGCCCCAATTTACGCTAAGTTAGACACTGATCTGGCCGCCGCGATGATGTCGATCAACGCCGTGAAGGGCGTCGAGATTGGTGAAGGCATGGCGGCGGCAGGACTGAAAGGCACCGAGAATGCCGACGAGATTTCGATGGGGGATGATGGCCCGGTGTTCACCTCGAACCACGCGGGCGGTATTCTGGGCGGGATTTCCAGCGGGCAGGACATTGTTGTGCGCTTCGCGGTGAAGCCGACAAGTTCCATCCTGACCCCACGCCAGTCGATCACCAAATCGGGCGACCCCATTGAAGTGGTCACCAAGGGCCGTCATGACCCCTGTGTGGGCATCCGCGCTGTGCCCGTGGGCGAAGCGATGGCGGCCTGTGTCATCCTTGATCACGTCATGCTGCACCGCGCGCAGATGGGCGAAGGGGTGCGCGGCAAGATCGGTTGAAGGGCGCCGGGCGGTGCCCGGCAGATTTGAGGCCTCCGGCGGGGATATTTCGGGCCAGAAGAAGCGGGGGTTTTCAGGGTCGTGCGGGCGTTTGTTTGGACAGTTGCACGGCAAGGATGCCGAAGGTGATGATGGCGACGCCGATGAAATCCATCATGGTCAGCGCCTCGCCCAGCAAGAGCCACGCGATGGCGACGCCGAAGAACGGGTTGAGGAAGTGGAAGGTGGCCGCCTTGACCGCGCCAATGCGTCCGACCAGTGCGAACCAGACCCAGGTGGCCAGAAGGCCGGGCACCAGCACCGTGTAGCCAAAGGCAAGACCAAGACGCAGGCTTGGTTCAAAGCCGGGGCTTTCCAGAAAGACGGCAACCACCGCCAACACAGCGGAGCCCACGAACATCTGTAGTCCGACGATCATCATCAGGTTACCACCCGAAGATGCCGTGCGCACCGCAAGGGTTGCTGCCGTCAATGCGCCCGCGCCGACGAAGCACAGGATGACGCCAACCACATCGACGCCGCCGGACAATCGCGACCCCATGATCAGCGCGACGCCCACAATCCCCGCCATCAGGCCAAGCATCGCCAAGGGACGCATCCGGTCACCCATGAACAACCAGCCCGCCAGCGCGACCATCAATGGCATGGTCGATGCGATGATCGAGGCCAGGCCGGCCTCGACCCACTGCATCGCCACGAAATTCAAACCCAGATACAGCGCGTTCTGGCACACACCGAATATGATCACTGCGCGCCACTGGTTGCGCGTCAGCGACCAGCTTTGGCCCAGCGCGCGGGCGATGATCACGCCCAGCAGGCCGGAGATCAAAAACCTGAGCGCCAGGGAGTAAAGCGGCGGCGCATCCGCCACGATGATACGGGCCGAGGTGAAGGCCGAGCTCCACATCAGGGCAAAAGCCAGCCCCATTACGATCGCGCGCAGATCCATGTTTCCTCCGGCAATAGAAAAGGGCCGCCACTTGGGCGACCCTTTCCGAAATCCTGTGCGGGGACAAGCCCCGAAGGCAGAAGATCAGCCGTTCACGCTGTCTTTCAGAGCCTTTGCGATGGTCATTTTCACGACCTTGTCCGCGTCTTTGTGGATCTGCTCGCCGGTGGCCGGGTTGCGCACCATGCGGGCCGGACGTTCGCGGCAATAGATCTTGCCAACACCGGGCAGGGTCACGGCACCGCCGTTGGACACTTCCTTGGTGATGATGTTGATGATACCGTCCAGCGCGCTCGACGCCGATTTCTTGTCCGAGCCCATTTCTTCGGCCAAGGCAGCGACCAGCTGGGTCTTCGTCATAGGTTTCGACATGTATTACACTCCTCACATTTACCCATTGATTGGGCTTCATTGGGCGCATTTAACTGTATGTAGCGGGGGGACACAACGATTTGTTGTGCCCATTTCCCCAATAAAAAGCGGTTTTTCCCTGTTTTCGCGCGAGTTTCCCTAAAGGAAAGCGGTCTCTTCGAAGCTTCTGAGTTTCCGGCTGTGGATTCGTTCGATCGGCATGTCGCGCAAGGTCTCCATTGCCTGGATGCCAATCAGCAGGTGCCGTGCCACCTGTGACTTGTAGAAATCGGACGCCATGCCAGGCAGCTTCAGCTCGCCATGCAGGGGTTTGTCGGACACGCACAGAAGCGTGCCATAGGGAACGCGAAACCGGAATCCGTTGGCGGCGATGGTGGCGCTTTCCATGTCCAGAGCGATGGCGCGCGACTGGCTGAGCCGCTGCACCGGGCCGGATTGGTCACGAAGTTCCCAGTTCCGGTTGTCCAGCGACGCGACCGTGCCGGTGCGCATGATCCGCTTCAGATCGTAACCTTCCAACTCGGTCACTTCGGCAACGGCCTGCTCCAGTGCGATCTGGATTTCGGCAAGCGGCGGCACCGGCACCCAGATCGGCAGATCATCGTCCAGCGCCTTGTCTTCGCGCAAATACGCGTGGGCCAGCACGAAATCCCCCAGCCTCTGGCTGCTGCGCAGCCCCGCACAATGGCCGACCATCAACCACGCGTGAGGGCGCAAGACCGCGATGTGGTCGGTGGCCGTTTTCGCATTGGACGGACCGACCCCGATATTCACCAAGGTGATTCCCGTCCCATCCGGCCGTTTCAGGTGATAGGATGGCATTTGCGGCAACTTCGTCAGCACCGGAAGCGCCTGGTCGGGTGCCGTGATCCGGTGATGTCCGGGGCCGACAAATGCAGTATATCCGCTGTTTGGGTCCGCCAACATCTGCCGGGCATAAGCCTCGAACTCGTCGACATAGAACTGGTAGTTGGTGAACAGAACGTAGTTCTGAAAATCCTCGGGCTTGGTCGCGGTATAATGTGTGAGCCGCGCCAGCGAATAATCCACTCGCTGCGCCGTAAAGGGCGCAAGTGGGGCCACACCATCCGCAACCTTTGGCCCAACCCCGTTTACAATGTCATCATTGGTGCTGGACAGGTCGGGCACATCGAACACATCGCGCAAGGGAAAGCTCGTCACGCCTTCTTGCGGGACAGAAATATCGGGCTCGTTCGTGACCGCGAAATGCACGGGGATGGGCGTGTCGGAAAGGCCGATCTGAACCGGCACCCCGTGATGTTCCAACAGAAGCGCGATCTGCTGCGTCAGATAGTTTTCAAATAGGTCCGGGCGCGTGATCGTGGTGCTGTATTGTCCCGGTGCGGCAACGTGACCGAAGCTGAGCCGTGTGTCGATCTGCGCATGGCTGGTCGTGGTCAGGCATATCTGTGGATAAAACGCGCGAAAGCGCGTGTCGGGCTGATCGCCGGACACCGATTGTTCGAACCGGTCCCGCAGAAAGGCGCAGGACTGTTCATAAAGCTCCTGCAACCGCAGCACCGCAGCTTTGGCATTGGTAAATGTCTCGTGCGGACCGCCGGGCGGGGTGATCACGGGAATGGCGTTTCCGTTGGAAGGCATCAAGGCTCCTCGATCAGGTTGGTCAGTTCAAACCGGGTGACATCCACAAGTCCCAGATCAGAGATACGTAACTCGGGAATGACAACAAGTGCCAGAAGTGAGTGCTGCATATAGGCGTTGTTCAAGGTGCAACCACACTGCGCCATCGCGGCCACCATGGCATCGGCCTTCGCGGCCACTTCACGCGCGGGGGCGTCCGACATCAGCCCAGCCACGGGAAGTTCGACCAGCGCCAGCTCCTCGCCATCCTTGAACACGGTGATACCGCCACCAACCTCGCCCAGACGATTGGCGGCCAGCGCCATATCCTCGCGGCTGGTGCCGACGACGATCATGTGGTGACTGTCATGCGCCACGGTCGAGGCGATGGCCATCCGCCCGGCATACCCGAAGCCCGACACAAGCCCGTTAACAACCTCGCCCGTCGCGCGGTGACGTTCGACCAGCGCGATCTGGCATACATCCTGCGCTTCGTCGCTTTCCACCAAGCCATCCACCACGCCAAGGTCGCGGGTCAGCGCCTTGGTGGGGGCCTGGTTCTCGACCACGCCAATCACCTTGGCGCGGACAGAGTTTGCCCCTTCGGGGGCGGCGATCTCGAAATCCACGGCGTCCAGCACACGGCCCAGATGCACGGTCTTGCGCGCATATTCGGGCCAGTCCAGATGCGGGCAATCAACCGTGACCTCTCCGCCCTCGGCCACAGTCACACCGCGCGCAATCACGCGATTGATCGGCAGGGTGGTCAGGTCGTCGGTCAGGATCACATCTGCCCGCCGCCCGGGTGTAATAGAGCCTAACTCACGCTCCAGCCCGAAATGGGTTGCGGTGTTGATCGTTGCCATTTGCAGTGCGATCAGCGGGTCGCATCCACAGGAAATTGCATGGCGCACCACGCGGTTCATATGGCCGTCATTAACCAGGGTGCCGGAATGGCAATCGTCCGTGCAAAGGATGAAGTTGCGCGGGTCCAGTCCCTTTTTGGTGATCGCCGTGATCTGGGTTTCAACGTCATACCACGCCGACCCCAGACGCATCATCGACCGCATCCCCTGTCGCACGCGGGCAATTGCGTCCGCCTCGCAAGTGCCTTCGTGGTCATCCGCCGGGCCACCCGCCGCATAGGCATGGAAGGCCGGGCCAAGGTCCGGGCTTGCGTAATGCCCGCCCACGGTCTTGCCCGCCCTTTGTGTCGCCGCAATCTCGGCCAGCATCTTGGCGTCGCCATTCACCACGCCGGGGAAATTCATCATCTCACCCAGCCCGATGATGCCGGGCCATTCCATCGCCTCGGCCACATCATCGGGCGTGATTTCATATCCAGTTGTCTCTAATCCAGGCGCAGACGGCGCGCAGGAGGGCATTTGGGTGAAGATATTGACGGGCTGCAACAGCGCCTCGTCATGCATCAGTTTCACACCTTCCAGCCCCAGCACATTCGCGATCTCGTGCGGATCCGTGAACATGCTGGTCGTGCCATGCGGGATCACGGCGCGGGCAAATTCGGCCGGTGTCAGCATCCCGCTTTCGATATGCATATGCGCGTCACACAGGCCGGGGATCAGGTATTGGCCATTGGCTTCGATCACCTTGGTCCCGTCACCAATGCAATGGCTGGCGTCGGGCCCAACATAGGCGAAACGTCCATCGACAATGGCAACCTGCCAGCCATCCAGAACCTCACGCGTGTGAACATTCACCACGCGCCCGCCCCGGATCACCAAATCGGCTGGTTCCCGACCGGCAGCCACCGCAACAAGGCGCGACGCACTGTCGGACCATGATTTCAAACTTGGATTTTCCATTGACCCATTGTTCTAATTTCCGATGTTAGCGCAACCCCCAAAAACGCTTTGACATTAGCGCTTTTCAATCCCACCCGCACGGCGATACTGCGCGCATGGACAAGACACTTTTTATCTTCGGGTTCGGCTATTCCGCCCGCGCACTGGCACGGTTGCTGCAAGACGAATTTACCATCATCGGCACCTCGCGCGAGGCTGGCGATGATGTAATCCAATGGCCGGGGCACGACATTAACGAGCCGTTGTCACACGCCACGCATCTTCTGATTTCGGCCGGACCTGACGCAGACGGAGACCCCGTTTTAAGGCGGGTTAGAGACGATATTGCCCGCATCGCCCCCCAGCTTCAGTGGGCGGGCTATCTGTCCACCACCGGCGTTTATGGCGACCATCAGGGGGGATGGGTGGACGAAGAAACGCCCCTTGCTCCATCCACAATACGCGGGCAGCAGCGGGTCGAAGCCGAAGCGGCATGGCAAGAGCTTGCCGCCGAGACCGGGCTGCCCCTGCACATCTTCCGCCTTGCAGGCATTTATGGCCCCGGCCGTGGCCCGTTTGCCAAGGTGCGACGCGGCACGGCGCGGCGGATCATCAAGAAAAACCAGGTGTTTTCGCGCATTCATGTCGATGACATCGCGCAAGTGCTTGCGGCGTCCATTGCCCATCCGAACCCCGGTCGCATCTACAATGTCTGTGACGACAACGCCGCCCCGCCCGAAGATGTTCTGGCCCACGCCGCCGACCTGTTGGGCCTGCCCCACCCCCCTGCCGAAGATTTTGAGACGGCCGAAATGACACCCATGGCCCGCAGCTTCTATGCCGAAAGCAAGCGGGTGCGAAATGACCGGATCAAGGACGAGTTGGGGGTGAAGCTGCTCTATCCAACCTATCAGGACGGGTTGGCGGCGCTGCTGAAAGCCGAGGGTTAGGCCCGCTTTTCGCCGATTTGCGCGATGCCCAGCACGTCCAGCACCTTCGCTTCGATATGCTTGGCGGACAGACCGGCCTCTTCATACATCCGCGCAGGCGAGGCGTGGTCGATGAACGTGTCGGGCAGAAACATCGACCGGAATTTCAGACCCGTGTCAAACACGCCTTCATCCGCCAGCAGTTGCGCAACATGACTGCCGAAACCGCCGACGGCACCTTCTTCGATGGTGATCAGCGCCTCGTGGTCGGCTGCCAGCTTCATGATCAGATCGCGATCCATTGGCTTGGCAAACCGCGCGTCGGCGATCGTCGGGCTGATCCCGCGGGCGGTCAAGGCCTCGGCGGCCTTCTCGACCTCGGCCAGTCGCGTGCCGAAGGACAGGATCGCCACGCGCGCACCTTCGCGGATCATGCGACCCTTGCCGATCTCCAACACCTCGCCCTGTTCGGGAAGGTCAACGCCGACCCCCTCGCCACGCGGATAACGGAAGGCACAGGGGCCGTCGTTGATCGCATGGGCGGTCGCGACCATATGCATCAACTCGGCCTCGTCCGCGGCGGCCATAACGACCATTCCGGGCAGGTTAGACATGAACGCGATGTCAAACGCACCCGCATGGGTGGCGCCGTCAGCCCCCACCAAGCCAGCGCGATCAATCGCGAAACGCACGGGAAGGCGTTGGACCGCAACATCATGCACGACCTGATCATAGCCACGTTGCAGAAACGTCGAATACATCGCGCAGAAGGGCTTCATGCCGCCTGCCGCCAGCGCGGCTGAGAAGGTCACGCCATGCTGTTCGGCAATCCCTACGTCAAAGCACCGCGACGGATAGCGTTCGGCCATCAGGTTCAGCCCGGTGCCGTCCGGCATCGCCGCCGTTACGGCGCACACCTTGTCATCCTTGCCCGCGAGATCAACCAGTGTCTTGCCAAAGACCGAGGTATAGCTGGGCGCGTTTGACGGAGCCTTGTGCTGCTTGCCGCTGGACACGTCGAACCTGGCCGTCGCGTGACCACGATCGCGTGCGGCTTCGGCGGGGGCGTATCCCTTGCCCTTCTTGGTGATCACATGGATCAGCATCGGACCCGTCGCCCGGTCATGCACCGTGCGCAGGATCGACAACAGGCTTTCCATGTCGTGGCCGTCGATGGGTCCGACATAGGAAAAGCCAAGTTCCTCGAACAACGTCCCGCCGACGGTCATCGACTTGACCATTTCCTTGGCCCGTCGCGCGCCTTCCTGGAAAGGTTCGGGCAGCAGGCTGACAGCGCCTTTGGCGGCGGCTTTCAGTTCCTGAAACGGCTCGCCCGCGTAAAGGCGACTCAGATAGTTCGACATCGCACCCACCGGCGGCGCAATGGACATTTCGTTGTCGTTCAGGATCACGAACAGACGGCGACCCAGATGGCCAGCGTTGTTCATCGCCTCGAACGCCATGCCCGCAGACATCGACCCGTCGCCAATGACGGCAATCGCGTCACCGATGCCATGCTCCGGCGCGCCGCCCAAGTCGCGCGCCACCGCAAAGCCCAGCGCCGCCGAGATCGAGGTCGAACTGTGCCCCGCGCCGAACGGGTCAAACGGGCTTTCCGACCGCTTGGTGAAGCCGGACAATCCGCCTTCGGCACGCAGGGTGCGGATACGGTCGCGGCGACCCGTCAAAATCTTGTGCGGATAGCATTGATGGCCCACGTCCCAGATGATCCGGTCACGCGGCGTGTCAAAAACAGCGTGCAGCGCCACGGTCAGTTCGACCACACCCAGCCCTGCCCCCAGATGCCCGCCGGTTTCCGAGACCGCCGAAATGGTCTCGGCCCGCACGTCCTTGGCCAGCGCCACAAGCTCGCGGTCGGACAGGGATTTCATGTCGGCCGGAACCGATATGCGATCAAGAATGGGTGTCTCGGGTGTGTCGGCCATCTGCGCCCCGCTGCCTATCTGTCGCGCTGGATAACGAAACGGGCGGCCTCCCGCAAGGTTTCGGCATCCTGACCATAGGGGGCCAACGCGTCACAGGCTTGTTCCACAAGCTCGGCTGCGCGGGTTTTCGCCGCATCCAGTCCCATCAAGGACACGAATGTCGCCTTGCCGGCATCGGCATCCTTGCCCACCGCCTTGCCAACCGTCTGGGCATTCCCTACGACATCCAGAATGTCATCGGCAATCTGAAAGGCCAGACCCATTGCGGTGGCATAGTCACGCATTGGCGCGGGGTCGGCACTTGCCATCAGCGCCCCCGCTTCGGCCGACCACCTGATCAGCGCGCCGGTCTTACCGGCCTGCAACGCGATGATTTCGTCAATATTCAGCGGCACTGGCGCGGTTTCCGCGGCTATGTCCAACGCCTGACCATGAACCATCCCCACCTGCCCAGCGGCGTGCGCAAGGGTCGCAATCAATTCAACCCGCGCATCGCCTACGGCGTCATGTGTCAGTAGCTCGAACGCCAGGGTCTGCAATGCATCCCCAACCAACACCGCCGTTGCCTCGTCCCATTTCCTGTGAACCGTCGGCAGCCCGCGACGCAGGTCATCATCATCCATGCACGGCAGATCATCATGCACCAGTGAATAGGCGTGAACTGCCTCGATCGCGGCGGCGGGCCGGACGGATCTTTGGTCGCTTACACCGTGCAGCCGGGCGCTCTCCATCACCAGGAACCCGCGCAACCCCTTACCGCCCGCCGTGGCATAGCGCATCGCCTCAGCCAACACGCTATCATTCAGAATCGCATCGTGCAGACAAGCCCGTGCAAGTCCGCTGGTTTCCGTCAGCCTTTGCTGAAACATTTACAGACCTTCGACCGGCGTCGCGCCTGTCGGTGCGCCGTTGGGGTCCAGCGTGATAGCGGCCACCTTTTCTTCGGCTTCCTTCAACTTCTTCTCGCACCGTGCTTTCAGCTCGGCGCCGCGTTCATACAGCTTGATCGAGTCTTCCAGTGCAACATCGCCACGCTCTAACTGGCCGACCACCGCTTCCAGCGCACGCATGGCCTCTTCGAAACTCATTTCGCTTACGGGTTTGTCGCTCATGCGCCTCGCTCCATCATCACGTTGACATAGGCCCCGACACTGTCGCCAAGGGCCTGAAGATCATAGCCGCCCTCAAGCGACGATACCACCCGGCCTTCGCAGCATTTGTCCGCCAGATCGCAGATCCGATGCGCCATCCAGGCAAAATCCTCGGTTTCCCATTGCAGCCCCGCCAACGGGTCGCGCCGATGCGCGTCGAAGCCTGCGGACACCAGCACCAATTGAGGTTCATAAGGCTCTAACACACCGGAAAAAACCTTTTCCCACGCCTCTTGCATCACCTCACCGCCGGTCGCCTCTTCCAACGGAATATTGATGATCTGTCCGAACGCCCCCTTCTGATGCAGGCCGCCCGATCCGGGATAAAGCGGCATCTGGTGCGACGACACGAACCGCACCCGCGATTCATGCCACAACACGTCCTGCGTGCCATTGCCGTGATGCACGTCGAAATCAAGCACCGCGATCCGGTCAAGCCCATGATGCTCTGCCGCATAGCGCGCGGCAATCGCGACGGTGGAAAACAAGCAAAACCCCATCGGGTTCGCCTTTTCGGCATGGTGCCCCGGCGGGCGACAGGCGACGAAAGCATTCTGCGCTTCACCGGCCAAAACAGTGTCTATTGCAGCCGCATTCGCCCCGATTGCCCGAAACGCAGCTTCCAGAGATCCGGGAGCCATGAACGTGTCACCATCCAGTTGCGTCCAGCCTTCGACCGGTGCGGCATCATCGAGCTTTTCAAAATATCGCCGCGAATGCCCAAGACGCACGTGATCCAGGGTGCCCATTGGCGCAGCTCGACGGTCCAACGCCGCAAATTCGGGCGACGACAGGGACCGTTCGATCGCCTCAAGCCGCGCGACCTGTTCAGGGTGGCCCGGCGGCGTCACGTGTTCGTGGCAAACTGGGTGCGTGTAAAGCAGTGTTGTCATGGCGCGACGCTAGGACAATCCGCCCCGATCAACAAGGCAATGCGCACCGGCGCGACAATCAATCCGGTGCCAGCATATACCCTGCACCGCGCACCGTTTGCAGATAGCGGGGCTGTTTGGGGTCAACCTCCAACTTGCGGCGCAACCTTGTAATCTGCACATCCACCGCGCGTTCCTGTGCCTGCCCCTGATCGCGGCCCAACTGCTCCACAAGAGACGCGCGGCTGACCGCATCACCAGGCGTCGCCGAGAAGATGCGCATCAACTGCGATTCGGTGGCCGTCAGGCGCACAAGGTCATCGCCGCACCAAAGCTCGCCCCGTTCGGTGTCATAATGCTTGTCGCCCAGGTTCAGCACCTTTGGTGTGACCTCATCCGCGACCACCGGCATACGACGCAGGATCGCATTGATCCTGAGCAAGAGTTCTTTCGGCTCGAATGGTTTCGCCAGGTAATCATCCGCACCGGCTTCCAGCCCCTTGATGCGGTCTTCGGTATCCCCCTTGGCGGTCAACAGAAGGATCGGCGTCGACAGCACCTCGCGCAGGGATCGGGTCAGGCTGATCCCGTCTTCGCCTGGCATCATCACATCCATCACGATCAGGTCGAAATCCAGCCCTTCCAGCAAGCGTCTCGCGTGGCTCGCGTCCCGCGCGGCGCTGACCCAGAAGCCCTGCCGGATCAGGTATTTCTGCAACAAACGGCGTATGCGTTCATCGTCATCCACGATCAGCAGATGGGCTTCAGTCATATCACTCATCGCCATCATCCCTGGTTCTGTTGAAATGATGGCGCAGTTCCGGGTCCATCATCGCCTCTAGCACGGTGCGAAACCCTTGGACGGCCTCTGGCCCGGCTTCGCGATAGGCTTGCCGCATCCGTTCGCGTTGCGCGGTGGACAGCTCTTGCTCCAGCGCCGCGCCGCTTTCGGTCAGGAACAAATGCCGTTCGCGCTTGTCGCGGGTGCCCACACGGCTTTCGACAAGCCCGTCGTCGATCAGGGTGCGCAACACACGGTTCAGCGATTGTTTGGTCACGCCCAGAATGGACAGCAAGTTGTTCACCGTCGTGCCCGGCGCGCGGCTGATGAAATGCAGCGCCCGGTGATGTGCCCGCCCCAGACGGTATTCTTCCAAAATCCGGTCAGGATCGGCGGTAAACCCGCGATAGGCGAAGAACATCGCCTCGATCCCTTTGCGCAGCTGTTCGTCCGTCAGAAACAGCAGCGTCTGTCCACCCGGTGTCTGCGTGTCCGCCATTGCCGGCCTCATCACAATTCATGTTACAGGGTCCAGTTTTATGTCAGTGTTGTTGACTTTCCAAGAATCAATTGTTAGCGAAATGCTGATTTTGCGTAATTTAATATCCGATACGGACCTAATCTGCGCAACTTTTGCAAACATGCCCAAGGGCGACAGACTGGAAAGGACAGGAAGATGAGCGGATATGACGACCGTGATGGCAAGATCTGGATGGACGGCCAGTTGGTCGAATGGCGTGATGCCAATGTGCATATTCTGACCCACGCGCTGCACTATGCGTCCTCGGTGTTCGAGGGCGAGCGGCTGTATGATGGCAAGATTTTTCTGAGCCGCAAGCATTCCGAACGTCTGCTGAAATCGGGCGAGATGATGGACATGCCCATCCCCTATACCGTCGATGAAATCGAGGCGGCAAAACAGGCCGTGGTCGAGGCAAACGGGCTGACCAACGCCTATGTGCGTGTCGTGGCGTGGCGCGGGGCTGGCGAAGACATGGGTGTTTCGTCCGCACGCAATCCGGTGCGCATGGCCGTCGCGGCGTGGGCCTGGGGGGACTATTACGGCGACGCCAAGATGCAGGGGGCCAAGCTGGACATTGCCAAATGGAAACGCCCGTCCCCCGAAACCATCCCCACCGCTGCGAAAGCCGCCGGTCTTTACATGATCTGCACCATGTCCAAGCACGCGGCCGAAGCCAAGGGCTGCTCGGACGCGCTGTTCATGGATTATCGCGGTTACGTGGCCGAAGCGACCGGGGCCAACGTCTTCTTCGTGAAGGATGGTGAAGTGCACACGCCGCTGCCCGATGCGATCCTGAACGGCCTGACCCGCCAGACGGTGATCGGGATGCTGCAAGCCCGGGGGATCGCGGTGCATGAACGCCACATCATGCCGGAAGAGCTGGAAGGGTTTGAACAATGCTGGCTGACCGGATCAGCCGCAGAAGTGACGCCTGTGGGCCAAATCGGTGAACATACATTTGAAGTCGGCGCGCTGACCCGCGAAATTGCGGAAAGCTATGAAAAGCTGGTGCGCAGCTAGGACCCTTTAACATTTCGTGAACCTGCCCACCCTATCCTGCCCATGACGCAGGATAGGAGAGGGGCATGTTTGCGCGGCGCGGGGTCAGATTGCTGGCGGTGATCATCGGCGTGATCGCCCTGCCCAGCGTGGTGGCGCTGGCGTGGTATCACCATACCAACGACCCAACCTTGCGACCGCTGGGCATTACGAAAGCTGCCCTGACAGAACACGAAAATGCCACCGCATCGGAAGTGGTCGCGCATCTGTCCTGGAACAGCGCGCAGGAAGCCGAACCCAGCGACGCGTTCGCACAATCTCTGGTGCAAGCCTTCGACATCAAGCAAGTCGATCTGCGTGTCATCGTGACCGACAGCGCCGGGGAGGCCACATCGGTGCTGTTCGTGGTCGGGGCCTCGCGAATTGGTCCCTTTCCGAAAGACAAGGCCGTCAAGGGGGTGAACGCAGCGATCATGGCCTATCACATGGTCTCGACCCGTCCGCCAAACGCCCCTGCGAACTAGGAGATCGCAGAAAGTTTGCCCACAGCCCAGCGCGCAGCATCAGCCACCACCGGATCTGCGTGGTCCACATGGGTTTGCGCGTGGGGCAGCAAGGATGCATCCCCTGAATTGCCAATCGCATACAGCACATTGCGCAGGAACCGTGACAATCCGATCCGCTTGATCGGACTGCCGGAAAAATGGGCCCGAAAACCCGCGTCGTCGAACCCGACCAGATCCGCCAGCTTCGGGGCCACCAGATCGTCACGCGCGGCATAGCGCATCTCGGACGCCGCGACCGCGAACTTGTTCCACGGGCAGGCGGCAAGGCAATCGTCACATCCATAGATCCGATTGCCCAGTTGCGAGCGCAACGGTTCGTCCACCGGCCCTTTATGCTCGATCGTCAGATAGGAGATGCAGCGCCGCGCATCCAGTTGGAAGGGGGCCGGAAAAGCGTCGGTCGGGCAGGCCTCAAGACAGGCAGTGCAGGAGCCGCAATTCTCGCGCCCCGGTTCGTCAACGGGCAGCTCCAGCGTCGTGAAGATCGCGCCCAGAAAGAACCAGTTGCCCAGCTCGCGCGACAAAAGGTTGGTGTGTTTGCCTTGCCAGCCCAGACCCGCCGCTTCGGCCAGCGGCTTTTCCATAACGGGCGCGGTATCGACGAACACTTTGATCTCGCCACCAAACTGGTCGATCATCCAGCGCCCAACGCGCTTTAGCCGTTTCTTGACGATATCGTGGTAGTCTCGGTTCTGCGCATAAACACTGATCGCGGCGCGGTCGGGCATCCCCACCACCTGCATCGGATCATGTTCAGGCGTGTAAGGTTCGGCCAACATGATGACGGTGCGCGCCTCGGGCCACAAGGCGGCGGGGTTGCCGCGCCAGTGCATCCGCTCGCCCATCCAGCCCATATCGCCATGCCGCCCTTCAGAGACATAGGTTTCCAGCCGCTCGGCGATCTGGGGCACGCTGTCAGGGCGGCAGAACCCCGCGCGCGCGAAACCTTCGTTCAGGGCTTGGTCTGTGATGGCCTGCCGGATCTCGGCGGTCAAAAGTCCAGATCCGCGTAATGCGGTGGCTGCGGAAAGCCGGGGATCTGGTCGGCGAGGATAGATCGGAAGGCCGGGCGCGATTTGATCTTGGCATACCATTCGCGCACATTCTCATTCCGGTTCCAGTCCACATCGCTGATGTAATCCAGCGACGACAGATGCGCCGCAGCCGCAAAGTCGGCCAACGTCATCGTGTTGCCCGCCAGCCAGCGGCGCTGCTCCAACAACCAGCCCATATAATCCAGATGATACTTGATCGCCTTCGCGCCGGCCTTGATGTTGCGGCTTTCGGGATAACCTGCCCCCATCACCTTCTTGTTCACCCGCTCATACAGCAGGTTCGACGTCACCTCGTTGTGGAATTTGTCGTCAAACCAACTGACCAGTCGGCGCACCTCGTAACGACCTTCGGGATCATCAGGCAGAAGCGCAGGGTCGGGGAAGCGTTCTTCGATATATTCGCAGATCGGGCCGCTCTCGCTCAGCAACTTGCCGTCGATCTTCAGGATCGGAACCTTACCCGCCGGGTTGCGACGCAGGAAGTCCGAGCTTCTTTCCCAGTACTTCTCCTCGACCAGTTCAACCTCGATCTTCTTTTCGGCAAGCGACAGGCGCACCTTGCGGCAGAAAGGGGACAGGGGGACGTGAAATAGTCGGTTCATGGTGTGTATCAGCCGTTGTTCCTTGTCCCGTATTGCCGCGTTTGGGTCACGGGATCAATCCTCGAAACAGGCAGCCCGCCCATCCGCGCGGATCGTGGCCGCTCCATCCATGATGGATTGCGCGCGTTTGCGCACAAATGGCGACGGGCGCGAGGCGGACCGTTCCTTCGGATTGGGCAAAAGTGCCGCCAGACGCGCGGCCTGCACGGCGGTCAGTTTTTCAGGCCCGACACCGAAATAATGGAGAGAGGCGGCTTCGACACCAAACACGCCTTCGTCAAACTCGGCCACGTTCAGATAGACTTCGATGATCCGACGCTTGGTCCACACAAGCTCGACAAAGGGTGTGATCGTCGCCTCCAAAGCCTTGCGCGGCCATGATCGCCCGTGCCAAAGATAGACATTCTTCACGACCTGCTGCGTCAGCGTCGATGCCCCGCGTGACCCGCCATCGTCAATCGCAGCCCGAATGGCGCGCATATCGAAGCCCCAGTGACGGCAGAAATTTGCATCCTCGGCCGCCACGACAGATCGCGCCATCACCGGCGCTATTTCATCCAGATCGACCCATTGCCGATCCGCCCAGCCCAGCCGCATCTTTTCGCTTATGATATGTGGGGTGGTCGGCGGATTGATGAAGGCATAGCCCACGATGCCCAGCGCAAAAAAGCAAAAGACCGCCAGAAACACACGCTTGATCCACAGCTTGATCCAATCAATCGGATGAAGCTTTATGCGCTTTTTCTTCGACGCCTTCTTCTTGCCCGCCGGCTTCTTTTTTGCTGCTCTTGCCACGTATCTTTCAGACCACGACGCACGGGTCCGGTCAAGATAGGCATTGGACGAAGGTGCGACAGTAAAACGCCCACCGGCTAGGTGGGCGTTTTGTGGTTTTCTGCCTTACTGGGCCGGTATGGCTTCCGCTTCCATGCTGAGCGGCGCAGGAAGCTTGTCCAGCATCTCGATCGGGCAGACTTGCAGGAAGTTCCCTTTCTCAAGATCCCAATGACGCAGGATTTCCGTCGCCAACTGGCTGCGGGTTTCTTCGGCGTGACGTTCCACCAATGATTTCAGTTGCGCTTCCCAGTGGTCGACCGTGACCGGATTGGTCACAAGGCTTTCCATGTTCATGTATTTCTGCGCAACGCCGTCGGGGTCATAAAGATAGGCCATCCCCCCCGTCATACCCGCCCCGAAGTTCGACCCGATCGTGCCAAGGATCACTGCGACACCGCCGGTCATGTATTCACACCCGTTCGATCCGCAGCCTTCGATCACCACATGCGCGCCCGAGTTGCGCACCGCAAACCGTTCGCCCGCGCGGCCAGCGGCAAACAGATAACCGTCGGTCGCACCGTAAAGCACCGTATTGCCGATGATCGTGTTGTCACAGGCCACGAGCGGGCTGGACAGCGGTGGACGCACCACGATGGTGCCCCCCGACAAGCCCTTGCCGACATAGTCGTTGGCGTCGCCCGACACCTCGATCTTCAAACCGGGTGCTGCAAACGCGCCCAGTGATTGACCGGCCGAGCCCTGCAGCTTCACCGTCAGGTGATCCGGTTGCAGGCTGTTGCGCATCCCGAACCGCTTGACGATATGGCTGGAAATCCGCGTGCCGACTGTCCGGTGCGTGTTCTGCACCGTATAGGACAGCTGCATCTTTTCGCCATCCTCAAGGAAACGATGGGCATCGCGCACGATCTCGGCGTCCAGCGTATCGGGCACCGCGTTGCGGTCGCGGTTGCGGTTATAGATGATCTTGTCCGCCCCATCGACGACCAGCAGAAGCGGGTTCAGGTCCAGATCGTCCAGATGCGCCGAGCCACGGCTGACCTGGCTCAGCAGATCCGCGCGCCCAATCACTTCGTCCAGCGACCGTGCCCCGATCGAGGCGAGGATTTCCCGCACTTCCTGCGCATAGAAGGTGATCAGGTTGACCACCTTGTCCGCGCTACCGGTGAACTTTTTGCGCAGGTCGTCGTCCTGCGTGCAGACACCAACGGGACAGGTGTTCGACTGGCACTGACGCACCATGATACAGCCCATCGCGATCAGGGCGGCGGTGCCGATCCCGTATTCCTCGGCCCCCATCATCGCCGCCATGACGATGTCACGCCCGGTGCGCAGGCCACCATCGGTGCGCAACGTCACCCGGTCGCGCAGGTTGTTCATCGCCAGCACCTGATGCGCCTCGGTCAGGCCCATTTCCCAGGGCAGACCCGCGAATTTGATCGAGGTTGCGGGCGACGCGCCCGTGCCGCCATTGTGACCCGAAATCAGGATGACATCGGCCTTGGCCTTCGCCACGCCCGCGGCAATCGTGCCCACGCCCGAGGCCGCAACCAGCTTCACCGTCACCTTACAGCGCGGATTGATCTGTTTCAGGTCATAGATCAGCTGCGCCAGATCCTCGATCGAATAAATGTCGTGGTGCGGCGGCGGGGAAATCAGCGTCACGCCCTTTGTCGAATGGCGCAGACGGGCGATCAGGTCGGTGACCTTCATGCCCGGCAACTGGCCGCCTTCGCCGGGCTTGGCGCCTTGGGCCACCTTGATTTCCAGCTCTTCACACTGGTTCAGGTATTCGGCGGTGACACCAAAACGGCCCGACGCCACCTGCTTGATCTTGGCCGACGGGTTGTCACCATTGGGTTCCGGGTGGAAATGCGCGGGGTCTTCCCCGCCTTCACCCGAATCCGACTTCGCGCCAATGCGGTTCATCGCGACGTTCAGCGTCTTGTGCGCCTCGGGGCTGAGCGCCCCCAGCGACATGCCCGGCGTTACGAAGCGTTTGCGGATCGCGTTGATGCTTTCCACTTCTTCGATCGGAACCGGATTGCCCATCGGCTTGATGTCCAACAGATCACGCAGGTGGATCGGCGGGTTGGCCCGCATCCGGGCCGAATACTGCTTCCACATCTGGAACGAGGCCCGATCGCAAGCCGACTGCATCAGGTGCATCGTCTGGGCTTCCCAGGCGTGGGTTTCGCCCGACCGGCGCGCCTTGTAGAAGCCGCCCACCGGAAGCACCTGATTGCCGCCGCCAAAGCCTGCGGCGTGCACCTCTTCCAGCTTCTTCTGGATACCGTTCACACCGATGCCGGAAATACGCGAGGTCATGCCGGGGAAATACTCCGCCACCATGGCGCGGCTCAGCCCCACGGCCTCGAAATTCAGACCACCGCGATAGGACGAGATGACCGAGATGCCCATCTTCGCCATGATCTTCAGCAGACCCTGGTCAATCGCCTCGCGATAGTGGCGCACCGCTTCGCTGAGCGAACACTCCAACAAGCCGCGCTCAATGCGATCCGCCAGGCTGTCCTCGGCCAGATAGGCATTCACCGTGGTCGCACCACAGCCCACGAGCACTGCGAAGTAATGCGGGTCCAGACATTCCGCCGACCGCACATTGACCGAACAGAAGGTGCGAAGGCCTTTTTTCACCAACCAGCTGTGAATGGCAGACGTGGCAAGGATCATCGGCATGGCGATGCGGTCCTTGCCCTGCCCCTGATCGGTCAGCACAAGGTGGCCAGCGCCCGAGCGCACGGCGTCTTCCGCCTTGGCGCGTATGTCATTCAAGGCAATGCGCAGGGCCCCCTCGTCGCCCCCGGCGGGGAAGGTGCAGTCAATTTCCGCCATCTGGGCGTTGAACGCTTCGGTCAGTTTCTTGAACTGCTCGTTTCCGACAAAGGGGCTTTCCAGAACGATAATCTCGGTCTGTGTGCCGCTTTCGTCCAGAACGTTTTTCAGGTTCCCGAACCGGGTTTTCAACGACATCACGCGGAACTCGCGCAAGCTGTCGATGGGCGGGTTGGTCACCTGGCTGAAATTCTGGCGGAAGAAATGGCTCAGCGGGCGATACTTGGTGGACAACACCGCAGACGGCGTATCATCCCCCATTGAGGCCAGTGATTCCTTGCCGTCCTCGGCCATCGGGGCCAGAATCTGCTCCAGCTCCTCAAGCGTGTAGCCGGCGGCCAGCTGTCGACGGCGCAGCTCTTCGCCGGAAAAGATCGGCTTTTCCTCGACCTGGTTCAATTCATCGCTCAACTCGCTGATCTTGCCGACCCACTCGCCAAATGGCAGGGACGCCGCCAGCCGGTCCTTGATTTCGGTATCGTGATACAGCTTGCCCTCGACCGTATCGACGGCCAGAAGCTGCCCCGGCCCCAATGCGCCCTTTTCCACGATGCCCGCTTCGTCAATCGGCACCATCCCGGCTTCGGACCCGGCGATCACCAGCCCTTCGCCGGTGACGACATAGCGCATCGGGCGCAAGCCGTTGCGGTCAAGCCCGGCACAGACCCAGCGGCCATCGGTCATGGCCAGGGCGGCGGGGCCATCCCACGGCTCCATCACCGAGTTGCAATAGGAATACATATCCTTCCAAGCCTCGGGCAGTTCGACCGCCTGCTTGGACCAGCTTTCCGGCACCAGCATGGTTTTGGCCATCGGGGCCGAGCGGCCCGCGCGCACCAGAACCTCGAACACCGCGTCCAGAGCGGCCGAGTCGGACGACCCGCCCGGCACGATGGGTTTGATGTCTTCGGCCAAATCGCCAAACGCGGACGATGCCATGCGAATCTCGTGGCTTTTCATCCAGTTCAGGTTGCCCTTCAGCGTGTTGATTTCACCGTTATGGGCCAGCATCCGGAACGGCTGCGCCAGCCACCATTGCGGGAAGGTGTTGGTTGAATAGCGTTGGTGATAGATGGCGAAGGTCGAAATGAACCGTTCATCCATCAGGTCGGGATAGAACTCGGCCACCTGTTCGGCCAGCATCATCCCCTTGTAGATGATCGAACGACAGGACAGAGACGCAATATACAACCCGTTGATATGCGCGCTGGCCACGGCTTTTTCGATGCGGCGACGGATCACGTAAAGCTCGCGTTCGAAGGTTTCTTCGTCGACGCCTTTCGAGTTCGAGATCATGATCTGTTCGATTTCGGGCCGTGTGGCGTTGGCTTTTTCGCCCAGGCAGGTGATGTCGACAGGCACGTGGCGCCAGCCATAGATATGATAGCCCATGCGCAGGATCTCGGATTCCACGATGGTTCGGCACGCTTCCTGTGCGCCGAAATCCGTGCGCGGCAGGAACACCTGACCGACGGCGATCAACTGGTCTTCGTGCGGTTCGTGTCCGGTGCGACGGATCTGGTCATAGAAGAACGGCACGGGGATCTGGATGTGAATACCCGCCCCGTCGCCCGTCTTGCCATCGGCATCCACCGCGCCCCGGTGCCAAATGGCCTTCAGCGCGGCAATCCCTGCCTCGACCACATCGCGTGAGGGTTTTCCCTCGACCGACACCACAAGACCGACACCGCACGAGCTGTGTTCGTCTTCCTCGCGATACAGGCTGTGTTCGGCCATGAATTTGCGCTTGGCTTCCTCGCGGCGGACCCAATCGGCATCATATTTCGTCATATTGGTTCTCCTTACGGACGGGCTTGGGCGTGTTGACCCGGCTGGCCCGGAAAATTCGTTATTCGGCAGCAACCGCGCGCGCTGCGTTGAGAGAGGCAAGAATGTCCGCCCCCGCTTCGCGCCCGTCGCGGATGGCCCAGACCACAAGCGACGCACCGCGCACGATGTCACCCACGGCCCAGACACCATCCATATCGGTCCGGTGAGTGCCGAAAGCGGCCTTGACGGTGCCCCAGCGGGTGACGGTCAGATCCTTCTCGTCCCACAAACTCGGCAGATCTTCGGGTTCAAAGCCCAACGCCTTGATGACCAGATCGGCGTCCTCGGTGTATTCCGAGCCTTCGATCACCTCGGGGCTGCGACGCCCGGTCGCGTCAGGTGCACCAAGGCGCATTTTCTGCACGATCACGCCAGTGACGGGATCGCCGGAGAAGCCTTTTGGGGCTGACAACCAGACAAACTCGACACCTTCCTCTTCGGCGTTCTGCGTTTCGCGTTGCGACCCGGGCATGTTGGCGCGGTCACGGCGATACAGGCATTTCACCGATTTTGCGCCCTGCCGAACAGCGGTGCGCACGCAATCCATCGCGGTATCGCCGCCGCCGATCACCACGACATTCTTGCCCTCTGCATTCAACTCTCCGCTATCGAAGGCAGGAACGGCGTCACCAAAACCCAGCTTGTTCGAGCAGGTCAGGTAATCCAGCGCCGGCACGATACCCTTGGCCCCGGCCCCCGGCCCGGACAGGTCGCGCCCTTTGTAGACGCCCGTGGCCAGCAAAACGGCATCGTGGATCGCGCGAATATCCTGAAAGCTGATATCCTTTCCGACATTGCAGTTCAGAACAAACTCGACTCCGGCGTCTTCCAGCAGTTTCACGCGGTGCAGGACCACGTCTTTTTCCAGTTTGAACCCTGGAATGCCATAGGTCATCAACCCGCCCGCCCGGTCGTGCCGATCATAGATCGTCACATTCACGCCCGCACGCACGAGAACATCCGCCGCGGCCAGACCGCCCGGTCCAGCCCCGATGATCGCCACGCTTTCATCGCGCTTGGCGACAGGCGTGATCGGTTCGACCCAACCGTTATCCCAAGCGGTGTCGGTGATGTATTTCTCAACCGCGCCGATGGTAACGGTGCCGTGGCCAGATTGTTCGATCACGCAATTGCCTTCGCACAGCCGATCCTGCGGACAGATACGACCGCAAATCTCGGGAAAGGTATTGGTCGCCTGGCTCAGCTCATAGGCCTCTTTCAGACGGCCTTCTGCTGTCATGCGCAGCCAATCGGGGATGTTGTTGTGCAGCGGGCAGTGGGTCTGGCAATATGGCACGCCACACTGGCTGCAACGGCTGGCTTGCTCGGCAGCTTTCTGGGCCGCAAACTCGGCATAGATTTCGTGAAAGTCATCCTTGCGCGCCTCGGCGGCACGCTTTTCGGGCATATCCCGTCCGACAGTCACAAATTTCAACATAGGCTGCTTGGCCATCCTGGCTCTCCGTCAATTTGGCTCGGTCCTGCGCTTTTAGACAAGGCCGGACGAGATTAAAAGACAGTATTGCTGACCTTTTTGCCGTTCCAGTGCACTTTTTTTCACTTTCCCACCCCAAACCACCAGCTTTTATGTCAGTATATATTACCTTTTATCCCTCTTCCCTTTCCAGATGCGTTCTTTAGCTTGCGCCGCAACCCATTTCAGAAGGTTCACGCATGACCCTTGCCCATTTGTTTCTTGTCGCCGTGATACAGGGAATCACCGAATTTCTGCCGGTCTCGTCGTCTGGGCACCTCGCACTTGTCCCGCACCTGACCAACCTGCCCGATCAGGGGCAGACGATTGACGTCGCCGTTCATCTGGGCACCCTGGGGGCCGTCGTCCTGTTCTTCTGGCGCGATGTGCGCATGGGTCTGGCCGGGGTGCCCCGCATGCTGACCGGGCGGATCGACACGCCCGGCGCACGTCTTGCTTTCTTGCTGGCGATTGCCACGATCCCGGCCATCGCGATCGGCCTGATCTTGAAGCTGACCGGGCTGAATGACGCGATGCGGTCGGTCAAGGTCATTGCCTGGACGATGATCCTGTTCGGGCTGGTGTTGTACTGGACTGACCAGAAAGGCGCATCGTCAAAACAGGCCGAAGACTGGACGCTCAGGGATGCCATCATCATGGGGTTCTGGCAGGCACTGGCGCTGATCCCCGGAACATCACGATCCGGCGCGACCATCTCGGGCGCGCGCGCCCTGGGATATGACCGTCACGACGCGGCCAAACTGTCGATGCTGATGTCGATCCCGACGATCTTTGCCTCGGGCGTGTTGCTGGGGTCCGAGGTTGTGGCCACCGCCAACATGCAGGTTGCCAAGGACGGTGCCATCGCGGCGGTTCTGGCGTTTCTATCCGCCCTTTTGGCGCTGAGCCTGATGATGCGGCTGCTCAGAACCGTGAGCTTCACGCCTTATGTGATCTATCGGCTGTTGCTGGGGGCCGTGCTACTGATCATCGCCTATCAATGAAAAAGGCGCGGTCTGTGCCGCGCCTTTGAAACCTTGTGATCCGCACCGTCAGCCGTTGGTGCGCAGGTTCTTGGCCGAGTTCTGAATGGCCGCATACTGCCCATTGTGCCGGAACCGCCACAGGTATTCTGGCAGGATCGCCTCGGTCGCAGTTGGGGTAATGCCCAGATCGGCAAAGCCCTTGGCGTCATCGGCCACCACATTGTCATGCGCCAGCGACCGCACCTGATCGCGGGTCAAAGGTGCCTTGATCAGACCACCCGAAATCCACTGGATAAAATCAAAGATGGCCGCTTGCAGCTTCGCGATGCCGAAGGGCAGGTTGATCACGGCTCGACGGCGCTGAACCACCTCCAGCATCTCGTCGATCAACTCGCGCAGGGTCGCCACATCCGGCCCGCCCAGCTCGTAAATACCCGGCTCGACCTGACCCAGAACGGCTTTTTCGGCGGCGGCAGCCACGTCATCGACATAGACCGGCTGAAACTTGGTGTCGCCCCCGGTGATCGGCAGGATCGGCCCGAACCGGGTCATCCCGGCAAAACGGTTGAAAAACTCGTCCTCGGGGCCAAAAATGACGGACGGGCGCAGGATCACAGCACTTGGAAAGGCGGCCTGGACGCCAGCTTCGCCCTGCGCTTTGGTCTGCGCATATTCGCTGTCGCTGTCCGCGTCTGCCCCGATGGCCGACAGTTGCACCAGTTGGTCCACTCCCTGCTCGGCGGCGATCCGCGCGACGCGCTCGGCCCCTTCGTGATGGACGGCGTCGAAATTGTTCTTGCCGATCGAATTCAGGACACCCACGCAGTTCACCACTGCATCCGCACCCAACATTGCCGCGCGCACCGACGCATCATCACGGATGTTGCACAAGACGGGTTCCACTTGTCCAACCGCCCCATAGGGTCTGACGAACAGGGCTTCATTCGGCCGGCGCACAGCCACGCGCACGCGCCATCCCTGTTTGGCTAAGCGACGCGCGATATAGCGCCCGACAAAGCCCGAACCGCCATAGATGGTGACAAGTTTGGACATGGTAGCTCTCCTTGAAAACCTTGGGCTTTGCATAGCTTTCCGCGCCGCTTTGGGCAAGCCGCAAACGGATTTCTTGAAAACCCCGCGAATTGCGGTTGACAGTTCCAGCCGCTCACTTTAAATCGCGGCTTCACCAACCGTGCCCAGATGGCGGAATTGGTAGACGCGCTAGCTTCAGGTGCTAGTGTCCGTATGGACGTGGAGGTTCGAGTCCTCTTCTGGGCACCATTTCTCAAGAACATTTCGTCAGAACACAACGCATTCGATGGCGGTGACTATTTCGTTGCCCAAACGGTGTAGCGGTCCACCAGTTCATGTTCGCAGATCTTGAAAAGAACCCAGCACGACAGTGAGAGCAGGCCCCAGATCACCAGTTCGATCAATTGCCAAAGCACACCATGCCGAACCGCCTCACGGCCAAATTTGCTCAGAAACTCAAGGCTGGCCATCGACTGAGTGAACAGGTTGATCGACACGAAAGCAAAGATCGTTGCCGTGCAGCCCGCCAGCAGAAAGACAAGAATTGAAGGCCAGCGATTGATTTTCAGGATCGTCATCATAAGGTCTCCGGCTCGGAGTTGGTAATGTCACAAGGGTTCTGGGCCTGAATTGAACCACAGTCGGGTCGGATTTGCATTATATCTCGGTCGGCACCGTCATCCTGCGAGTGTCGCCCGGCTTTCCGCTGACATGACGATTTCCAATCCCGCAGGTCTGAATTCGGTCGATACCTGACGCCTTCTTTCTTGCCTGCATCACTGCTAGAAAAACGACACAAGCAGCGCGCTTTGCAAAATTCGTGAAGCATTTGCCTGAAAGGGTCGCGCGCGACGAGGGTGCAAGCAGGAGGGCAGAGCATATGTCCAAGGATCTTTTCAAACTGTTCGAGGCAATGCGCAAAACGGACAATTCCGTCTTTATGGATTGGGCCAACACGATGCTCAGATACCAAAGCGACATGGCAAAGCTGTGGATGGGCACGGCCCTGCATGGCGAAGCCGCTGCTGCCGAAACCCAGGACCGCCGTTTTGGCGACGAGGCCTGGAGCAAGGGCATCTTCCCGATCCTGCGCCATTCCTATGAGCTGACATCGAAGGCCATGGTGGACATGGCCGACAAAGCGGGATTGCCCGAGCAGGAACAAGAGAAGCTGAGCTTCTATGCCCGAATTGCAGCCGACAACATGGCGCCGTCGAACTTTCTGCTGACCAACCCCGAAGCCCAGCAACTGGCCAAGGAAACAGGCGGCCAAAGCCTGTTTGACGGGTATCAGAATCTGCTGGCCGACCTTGAAAAAGGCTATATCTCGACCACGGATGAAGAGGCGTTCGAGGTCGGCAAGAACCTGGCCACGACGCCCGGAGCGGTGATTTACCGCAATCATCTGATCGAGCTGATTCAATACGAGCCGATGACCGCCAAGACCCGCAAGGCCCCGATTCTGATCGTGCCGCCCTGCGTCAACAAGTTCTATATCTTCGACCTGAACGAAAAGAAGTCGATGATCCGGTATCTGCTGGAACAGGGTCAAAGCGTCTATACCATGGTCTGGCGCAATCCGGGGCCAGAGCTTGGGGATCTTGGCTGGGACGAATATATCGCCGACGGGATATTCGAAGCCATCAATGTCACATCCGCCGTCAGCAAATCGAAATCCATCGACATTCTGGGCTGGTGCAACGGCGGCACCATGCTGACTGCGGCGCTGGCCGTCATGCCCAAAGCGTTGAAGTCCAAACTGGGCACCGCGACCTTCCTGTCATCGCTGATCGACTTTTCCGACCCCGGCCAGATCAGGGTGTTCATCGACGATACGCAGGTCAAAGCCTATGACCAGCGCCTGAAGGCGGAAAAAGTCGCGCCGGGGCGTGACATCGCCAATGCGATGGCGATGCTGCATGTCAACGAGTCGATCTGGAACTTCGTCGTGTCAAACTATCTGATGGGCAAATCGCCCGCACCGTTCGACGTGCTCTATTGGAACGCCGACACCCAGAACCTTCCTGCGAAATGGTACAGCTATTTCGTTGAGGAAATGTATATGGCGAACAGGTTGAAAGAGCCGGGTGCGCTGACCCTGTGCGGCACCCCGGTCGACACGCGCAATATCGACCTGCCGTGCTATTTCCTTGCCGCCGATGGCGACCACATCGTGCCGTGGAAAACATCCTTTACGGCGACGCATCTTGTGTCCGGCCCGACCGAATTCGTGCTGACCACCGGCGGGCATGTCTCGGGCACGGTGATCAACCACCCTGCCAAGAGCCGCCGGAAGTTCTGGACGGGGGGCGAGACCACGGGCGATGCCGACAATTGGCACGAGACCGCGACCCTGACCGATGGCAGCTGGTGGCCGCATTGGCTTGACTGGCTGGACACACAGAACCCGGCCGAGCGCGGCGCCAAACCCAAGGCGCTTGGCAACAAGACCTATGCCCCGATGGACCCCGCCCCCGGCACCTATGTGCATGAAGGGGTGTAAGCCATGAAAGATCTGAATGCGGCCGGGTCGCATCCCGACATCACCTTCGACACCATTGCAGTGGACGACATACCGGTCCGGTATCTGCGACGTACGGGCTCTGACACGGCCCCGCCGCTTGTGATATTCAACGGTTTGGGGCAGTCGCTTGAGGTGCTGCTGCCGCTGATTGACGAGTTGAAAGACCGCACTGTTCTGGCCTTCGACATGCCGGGGATCGGGCGGACCCCGATGATCGAACACATCATCACGATCCCCGATTATGCAGATTTTGCCACCCGTGTGCTGAACGCTCTGCAGGTCGACCAAACTGACATTCTGGGCATTTCATGGGGCGGCGCGGTGGCGCAGCAACTGGCGCATGACCTGTCAAACCGCGTGCGCCGACTTGTGCTGTCCATCACCTCGGCGGGCGGGATCGGCAGTTGGTGGGGGACCCCGATTGCGCTGTCTGAAATCATGTTCCCGATGCGTTACATCAGCAAGACCTATGGCAACTTCATCGGTCCCCTGATGTATGGCGGAGAGGCGATTTTCGCCCCGGCCCAGTTCCACGAATACTCAAAACACGCCATCGCACCCAGCCCCGAAGGGTATTTCACACAGGTGCGCGCGATGTGCAGCTGGACCAGCCTGCCCTGGCTGCGCCAACTGCCGCAAAAATCGCTGATCATCGCCGGGAAATATGATGCGCTGATCCCAATCACCAACCAGATCCTGTTGGCAAACATGATGCAGAATGCCCGGCTTGAGGTTTACCCCGCCGGGCACCTGTTGATGTATTCCCAACGCGCGGATGTGGGCGCGACCGTCGGTGCGTTTCTGGACGGCTGAGACTTTGAGCACGGACTTGACGCCCAAAAGCGCATGGCATATGTCGTCAACCTACTGGGCGGGCGTTGTGTAGTGGTAAGACCTTAGCCTTCCAAGCTAATGACGCGGGTTCGATTCCCGCCGCCCGCTCCAGAACTCTTCTTGCCCTTCGCTCCACATTATCACGCAGGTTGCGCGGCAAGTTCCCGCGCCTCGTCCCGCTTGAAAAATACGTAGTAGAACACCGGCGCCGCCACCAGGGTCAGGATCGAGGCAAACGCCAGCCCGCCCATGATCGTCACCGACATCGACACAAAGAACGCATCCGACAACAGGGGCGCCATACCCAGGATCGTCGTCACTGCGGCCAGCACGACGGGGCGCACCCGCGACGCGGACGCCTCGATGATGGCCTGTCGCAGCGGCACGCCTTCGGCGCGGACCAGGTCGATTTCCTCGACCAGGACAATGCCGTTCTTGATCAGCATTCCCGACAGGCTCAGAAGCCCCAGAAGCGCGGTGAAGCTGAACGGAAGGCCCGTGCCCAACAGACCGATCACAACCCCGTTCACCGACATCGGCACCAGAAGCCAGATGATGATGGGCTGCCTGATCGCGTTGAACAGCAGGATCGAGATCATCACCATGATCAGCGCGCTCAGCGGCAGTTGCGCACCAAGGCTGGCCTGCGCTTTCGACGCGTTCTCGAACTCGCCCCCCCACTCCATCGTGTATCCGGCGGGCAGCGGGATCGCTTCGACCGCCGCGCGGATGTCACTATGCGCCTCGGCGGCGGTGACGTCTGTTGCAACATCCGCCCCGACAGAAATCGTCGGCACCCGGTTGCGTCGCTGCACCAGGGTGTTCTCGACACGGTAATCAAACCCGTCGATCAACTGCTCGATCGGCAGATAGGTGCCCGTGATCGGCGAAAAGACAAGCTGGTCATTCAGGTTGAACGCATCGGTCTGCGGACGGCGCATGATGATCGGGATTTGCCGCTCGCGTTCGCGATAGACACCCGCCCGCAACCCATCAGTGGCATAGAGAAGCGACGCCGCCACATCGTCGCGGTTGATCCCCGCCGTCTGCGCCCGTTGGGTGGCATAGATCGGCGCGATCACCAGTTCATGCTCGCGCCAATCGGTGCGCAGGTTCAATAGGCTGTCCGAATTGTCCGCCATCACCTGCATGGCCTGATCTGCAAGCCCCCGCAGCACCGCCGGATCCCCACCCGAGAACCGCACCTGCACCGGATCGCCGCCACCGGGACCAAAGACCAGGCGCTGCACACGGAACTCGGCCTCGGGGAAGGTTTCCTTGCCAAACGCCTCAAGCCGGGCGTGCAGGTCGGGAATATCTTCAAGCGACGCGGTGCGGATGATCAGGTGCCCATAGCTTTGATTGTCCTTGCCGCCATCATAGGTCAGCATGAAGCGCACTGCCCCCCGCCCGGCATAAGAAGCGACCGAGGTTACGCTTTCTTCGGCCAGCAACCAGTCTTCCATCACCGCAAGGTCGTCTGACACCTGCTGGATCGAACTGCCTTGTGGCAGCTTGTAGTAAACGAAGAACAGCGGTGTGTTCGAGTTGGGGAAAAACTGCTGCTTCACCGATCCGAACCCGACGAAACAGGCCATGGTGATGGCAACCAGCCCGGCAATCACCGGCCAACGGAAGGTCAGGGATTTGTCCAGAACTTTCTTGTAAAGCACGAAGAACCGCCCGGAATAGGCATCCGCCGCATCCTGATTGCTGATCTTGAACAGGTAATGGCCCAGCAACGGGGTGACCGTCAGGGCCAGAAGCCATGACAGCAGAAGCGAGATCCCGATCACTGCAAAGAGCGAGAACAGGAATTCACCGGTGGAATCCGGTGACAGGCCGATCCCAGCAAAGGCCATGATCCCGATCACCGTGGCCCCAAGCAATGGAATCTGTGTTTTCTTGGCTGCGTCATCCGCCGCCTGACGGGAATTACGCCCGCGAAGCATCGAGATCTGCATCCCTTCCGCGACAACAATGGCATTGTCCACCAGCATCCCCATCGCGATGATCAGCGCGCCCAGCGATATTCGCTCCATCTCGATCGAAAAGATCGCCATGAACAATAGCGTCCCGACCACGGTCAGAAGCAGCGTGGCGCCAATGACGATCGCCGCCCGCCAGCCCATGAATGCCCCAAGCACCACGATCACGATGCCCACCGACAGGGCAAGGTTCTTCAGAAAATCGTTCGAGCTTTGCTCGACCACCAAATGTTGCTGATAGATCGGATGCAGTTCGATCCCGTGCGGTATGTCCGCCGACAGCTCTGCCAGCCGCGCATCGACCCGGTGACCGACCTTGACGATGTCTTCACTGTCCAGCCCTGCAATGCCGATGGTAAACGCCTCTTCGCCGTTGAACCGGATGATTTGACCCGGAGTTGCCACGCGCTCGCGACTGACGCGGGCCACATCCGCCACATTGAACAGCTGCCCGTTCACCCCGATGCTGAGCGAGGCTATGTCGGACACGGTTTCCGACCCCTCGGGGGCCTGGAACATGATCCGCGCGCCATCCTTTTCCAGCGATCCCGCCGAGGTCACGGAATTGGCCGACGACACCGCGCCGATGATCGCGTTGGGTGGGATGCCCTGATTGACCGACAGGGTCATGTCAGGCTCGATGTATATCGCCTCTTCTGGAATGCCGGACAGGTCGACATCGGCCACACCATCGACCACCAGAAGCTCGCGCCTGAGGAATGTGCCAAGGTCATACTTCTCGGCATCGGTGAAGCCCGGCGCCGTAACGGCATAGTAGAGCCCGAATACATCCCCAAAACTGTCATTCACGAAAGGCGGCTGCGCGTTGTCCGGCAATTGCCGCGCGGTGTCGCGCACCCGCGCGCGCAGGCGTGTCCAGATATCCGGCAAGGCTTCGGCGGGATAGGTCGACTTGATCTCGACGTCGATCCGGCTTTCGCCCGGACGGTTGGTCGACGTGATCTTTTCAACCTCTTCCATCTTCTGCAGCGCGCTTTCCAGCGGTTCGGACACCTCGGTCGCTACCTGGGCGGCTGTCGCACCGGGATAATGCGTGACAACAACGGCCTGCTTGATGGTGAAGGCCGGGTCTTCCAGGCGGCCAAGGTTCAGAAACCCCCAGATGCCACCCAGCAGCATGGTCAGGATGATCAGCCACGTATAAAGGGGCTTTTCGATCGACGCGCGCGCGATGTTCGGCATGTCAGCCCCCTTAGTTCGCAAAGCCGGTGAAGCGGCGCACCGCATCGCCATCACGCAGGGCGGTCGCGCCCGCCGCGACGATCACATCACCGTCCGACAGGCCGGACAGCAGCGTGAAATCCCCGTTCGGCGCGGGTTCGACGGTGATCGGCGTCGCGCTGACCGTGCCCGTATCACCGTCACCCGCATCCGCGACAAACCGCATCACCGACAGCGCACCATCCGGGGCGGCGACGATGGCGGTTGCAGGGATCAGGATGCCGGGGGACTCGTGCGAGGCAGACACCCGCACGTTCACCGACGACCCCGGCAACACGTTCAGGTCGCTGCGCGGCGCCATGCCCAGGGTCAGGCGATAGGTCTGACCGGCCGAAGATGCCTCGGCATTGAATTCACGGATCGCGACGGGAAAGGGCGTGTCATGGGCCGGAAACTCGGCCATGAAGCGCACGTTCTTTTCCTTGGATGCCGTCTGGAACAGGATTTCCGGCACGTCGATCTCGATCCGGACTTCGCTCATGTCATGCAGGCGCACAACGGGCGTTCCGGCTGAAACAGTGACGAAATTGTCGACATTGCGCGCCGTGACCAGCGCGTCAAATGGCGCGTAAAGCGTGGCGTTGTTCAGGTTCCGCTCGGCCTGACGAAAGGCAATGTCGGTCAGGGTCAGTTGCGTCGTCGCATCATCCAGCGCGACCTGGCTGACGGTATTTCCTTGCAGCTTGGTCAACCGATCCAATGTCCGTTCAGCCAGATCTTTCTGAACCACCGCCTGCTCCAGCGCCAGCGAGAACTGTTCCTGATCCAGTTGCACCAGCATGTCACCTTCGGACACAAACTGGCCTTCGATCACCGGAAATTCGACAATCTGACCCCCCACTTGAAAGGCCAGGTCAACGCTTTGCCGCGCCACCACCTTGCCAAAGAACACCCGGCTTAACGTGTCATCATTCGCCGTCACCGTCATCAACTTGACGGGTCTGACGGGCTCTTCTGCGAAGCCGGTCGAAGCGGTGGCGATGATCGCGGCTGCAACGGCGGCCAGAAAACGCGGAAATACAGGCATGTGTCGTCCTTAGCAGGTCATGTGTTTTTGAATGTTTCGATGAATTTTCAACGAGGTCTGCGCGAAGCTGCGAAGCTCTTCATCGCTCAGGCCCAGAGTTTCGCACAGAAGCGTGCGCGCCATCACGACCATCGTGGCCCGCAGGTCCGCACCGGCATCCGTCGGGGTCAGAAGCCAGGCCCGCCGGTCATCGGGGTCACGTTCGCGCACCACCAACCCGTGTGCCTCAAGCTGATCGGCGGCGGTTGTCATGGTCGAGGGCAGCACATTCATTTCGCGCGCCAGGGTGCCCAGCCGCTTGGGGCGGTCAAGCCAGATCATGATCTTTCGTTCAAGGTAGGACACATCCGTTCGTCTGTCGATTTCGCCCATCAGGGCGTCGATGAAGCCGTGCAGGGCAAAAACGCCCAGCAATGCGCCAAGCTCCGGCTCGACCGGGGTGTGGTGTGGATTAAGAGGATCAGGCGTGTTGGTCATAGGGGCAGTAATCCGAGTCGCAGTGACGCCCAAATATACTTCATATTTTGAAACTTCCAGAGAGAAAATAAAAAATACCTCCGTTAGCGTGCAACATCCACAGATGGATCGCCAAAGCGTCGAGCTGCCCCTACGTAAACCGCGAGTTTCCGTTGCGTCGCAGAAAATCCTCGGCGATCATCAACGGGTTATCAGCAATCCACCGCACGTTCGCGTCGCGGCCCTTGCTCACGCTTCCATCAAACTGGTAAAAAAATATTACCAGTTTGTGAAATATCCTTTGAAATCTGGTTTTATCTACGTAGTAATTGCGTGGCAGCGTATCGTCGGCCCCTGGTCGGCACGCGTTCGAATAACAAAATATCCAAAACTCGGAGGAGAATAACATACATGGAACGCCGTAAGTTTCTGAAAGGCGCAGCAATCGGTGCTGGCGCAACGGCTCTTGCCACACCGGCACTGGCGCAAGGTGGCAAGACAATGACGATCGTGTCGACCTGGCCGCGCGACTTTCCGGGTCTGGGTGTCTCGGCGCAGCGTCTGGCCGCCCGCATCGGCGAGCTGTCCGAAGGCGCGCTGAACGTCGAGTATTTTGCCGCCGGTGAACGTGTTGGCGCGCTGGACGTGTTTGACGAAGTCGCCTCGGGCAACAGCCAGGCTTACATCGGTGCCGATTATTACTGGACCGGCAAACACCCTGCGCTGGCCTATTTCACCGCAGTGCCCTTCGGCATGTCCTTCGCCGAGATCAACGCCTGGTGCCTGTATGGTGGCGGCATGGAAATCTGGGACAAGGTTCAGGACCAGTTCGGCCTGAAAGGTCTGCCCGCAGGCAATACCGGCACCCAAGCTGGTGGCTGGTTCAACAAGGAAATCGAAAGCGCAGAGGACTTCAAAGGTCTGAAAATGCGTATTCCGGGCCTTGGTGGTCAGGTTCTGGCGAAGCTGGGCGCATCGACCGTGTCACTGCCGGGTGGCCAGATTTATGAAAACCTTGTGTCGGGCACCATCGACGCAACCGAATGGGTTGGCCCCTATAACGACTACTTCATGAAGTTCTACGAAGCCGCGAAGTATTATTATACTGGCGGGATGCATGAACCGGGCGCGCAACTGTCGCTGACCTCGAACAAATCGTGGTGGTCCAGCCTGTCGGATTGGGAACGCTCGGTGATCACCGCAGCCGCCCTGGAAGAGAACTCGAATTCGTATTTCGAAGCCATGGCCCTGAACGGTGAATACCTGACCAAGCTGGTCGACGAACAAGGCGTGGAAGTGCGCAGCTTCGACGAAGATACTTGGGATGCCATGGGCGAAGCCGCTCAGGAAGTGTTCGAAGAAACCGCCAGCTATGACGCACTGGCTGCCGAAGTGAACGATGCCGTTCAGGCCAAGATGCGCGAAATCGGTCGCGGTATCTCGCTGTTCGAAGGGCAGTTCGTGAACCAGCGTAACCGGATCCTGGATCTGTAAGCTGGTCTAACGACAACACAAAAAACAAGGGCGGGGAGGATTCCCCGTCCTTTCCAAAGGATCACACAAGAATTGATCCGTCGGCCGTTCGGGAGGCGACATGGCACAAGACAGCACCCACCGAGACATTCCAAGACATGGCGACCCCGCGATCCTTGCGCGGCTGTTCGGTTGGAGCACGCTGACCGTTCTGGCAGCGTTCCTGATCAACAATGTGCTGGTTGTCGGGTTCGGCTTTCCCGGCACACAGGCATTTCTAAGAGGCAGTGCCCCCGGCGGATGGGTGCATGTGGCGCTTTATGCAGTGGCCATCGCGGTGGCCGTGGCGGTGGTGTTGCGTGACCGGACAACGTCGCTCAGGTGGGACGCGCACCGGGTGCACAGGTTCAACGTCTATCTGATCCGCGCCCTGTTCTGGGCGGTGTTCCTGATCGGGGTGGCTGATGCGACCATTGCCTTCATGCGCGCCGAAAGCCTGATCGAGCCGCTTCTGGGATCTGAGAATGCCAGGCTGTTCAGCCGGCCAAGCTGGGTCGGCTCCTATGTGCACATCCCGCTGATCGTGATTGCCTTTGCGATTGCGACCGTCACGCGGACGCTTGGGTTTTTCTGGCTGGCTTTCCTGATCGTGGTGGCCGAGCTTCTGATCGTGATCTCGCGCTTCATGTTCAGCTATGAACAGGCGCTGATGGGTGACCTTGTGCGCTACTGGTACGCCGCGTTGTTCCTGTTTTCGTCGGCCTATACGCTGTTTGACGAAGGCCACGTACGGGTCGATGTGCTTTATGCCGGGTTTGGCCGCACCACGCGGGGGATTGTCAACGGCATCGGCACCATCCTTCTGGGCATGTCCACCGCCTGGGTCATCATGGCCGTGGGCTTCGGGGGCAAGCAGTCGATCATTAACGCCCCCGTCAGCAATTTCGAGATTTCGCAGGCCGGTCCCTTTGGCCTTTATACCAAATATCAGATGGCCGCCTTTATCGGCCTGTTTGCCATCACCATGCTGATCCAGTTCGTCAGCTATTTCTTCGATGCCGTGGCGGATAAGCGGGATGAACCCGGCCACCGCGAAATCGCACAATCATCCGCGCACTGAGGTCTGACACATGGAACTTTTCTTTCTTTTCCTGCTGATCGCGATCATGGCAGGTGCGCTTGGGTCCGGTTATCCGGTTGCCTTTGCCCTTCCGGGCGCCGCGATCATCACCATCGGTCTTGCGGCTGGCGCGGGCTATATGTTCGCGGGATCGACGGACGCTTATTTCCACAGTGGTGGCCCGAACCAGTGGCTGTCTGCGGGGGTGACAAACCTCAGGGGGGTGTATTGGGAGGTCGAGCGGGATACGCTGATCGCCATTCCCCTGTTCATTTTCATGGGCATCATGCTGCAGCGGTCGAAGATCGCCGAAGACCTGCTGGTCACGATGGCCCAACTGTTTGGCCCCGTGCCGGGCGGTCTGGGCATTTCGGTCGTGTTCGTTGGCGCGCTGCTGGCGGCCACGACAGGGATCGTCGGCGCAACCGTGGTGGCCATGGGCTTGATCTCGCTGCCTGCCATGCTGCGCAACAACTACTCGCAATCGCTGGCCACCGGCACCATCGCCGCGTCCGGTACATTGGGGCAGATCATCCCGCCCTCGATCGTGCTCATCATCCTCGCTGACCAGCTCGCATCCGCAACCGACCAGGCTGGAACCGCACGCAAGATCCTGCACAAGGAAGCCACAGGCGAACTGTCCATGCCGTCCATGTTCGACGTGGTGTCCACGTCGGCGGGCGAGATGTTTCTGGGCGCGTTCATCCCGGGTATCCTGCTGGTCGGGCTGTATATGCTCTATATCCTGTTCTATGCGATCTTGCGCCCCAAGAACGCACCTGCCGTTCACTATGAAGGCGCATACAATCTCGACTTCCTGAAAAATGTATTGCTGACCCTCGTGCCGCCACTGGCGCTGATCTTTCTTGTGCTGGGGTCGATCATCGCAGGGATCGCGACGGTGAACCAGGCCGGCGCCATCGGCGCGGCCGGGGCCATGATCATGGCGGGTTATCGTCTGCCTGCCCCCGGACGCACGCTGTATTACCCGGCGCTGCTGGCGATGGCGGCATTGGCGCTTGCGGCCTATGCATTGTCAAATTTTGACATGAACGTGAAAGGCATCACCAACACGACCGATCAGTTGGGCATCACGCTGGGGGTAATCTCGACCCTGATGCTGCTGGTTGCGCTGGGCTGGTCCTGCTGGCGCATTTTCAAGATCGAAAACACGCTGTCCGGCGTCATGCTGGAAACCGCCAAGACCACATCGCTGGTGTTCATCATTCTGCTGGGCGCCGCCATGCTGACCGCCGCCTTCCGTGCCTTCGGTGGGGAAGAACTGGTGCGGGAGTTCCTGTTGGGTCTGCCCGGCGGCTTCTGGACCCAGTTCATCATCGTGATGCTGGTGATTTTCATCCTCGGCTTCTTCCTCGATTTCATCGAGATCGCCGTGGTCGTGGTGCCCATCGTGGCCCCCATCCTGCTGGCCGATCCCGAAGCCAACATCACCGCCGTCTGGCTGGGTGTGATGATTGGTCTGAACATCCAGACCAGCTTCCTGACGCCACCGTTCGGTTTCGCGCTGTTCTATCTGCGCGGGGTCGCCCCGGCGATCGTGAAAACGGTGCAGATGTACAAGGGCGTGATCGCCTTCATCCTGCTGCAACTGACGGCGCTGGCGATTGTGGGCACTTATCCCCCGCTGGTGAACTATCTGCCCAACCGCGTCAGTTTCTTGTCCGAAACCAGCCCACCACCGCGCAACCCACGGCTTCAAATGTGCCTTGAGGAATATGTGGGGCAGAAGCTCTCGGAAAGCACCGAGGTCCAGGACGCCATCGCGACCGCGCGCAATTTCGATCTGGCCGTGCTGCCCGACGACCTGTCGGACGATCTGACCGATGCGCTGGACTCGGCAGACACCGCCGTGGCCGAGCTTGAGGCTGCCTTTGCCGCCGCAGAAGAGGTGGAAGGCGCCGCAGATGCGTATCGCCCGCAACTGCGTCTGGTGCGCGGGATCGAAAAAGAGATCCGCAGCGCAAATGAAGAGATCGACAAGCTGAAGACGCGGATTGGCCGGATGCGGGATGAAAGCCAGGCGACGGCGCGCGACGCGTTGGAAGCCGACATGGCCACCTTGACCACCGAAGTCGAACATCTGCGCGAACAGATCCCTGAAAGCTGGAAAGAGGTTCACGAAACCTTCCAGGCCTTGACCAACGCCGAGAATGCGGCACGCACAAAGTATCGCAGGGCTGCAGATGCGGCCTATGAAGACGCGCTGGATGTGCTGGCCGTTCTTGAAGAGACCGAGGAATTGGTCGCGCTGGAACCGCAATTGCGCGACCTGAAAGCGACGGTCGAGACCACTTCTGGCGATGATGCCAGGGATTTGGTCAACGAACTGGCAAAGGTCTTTGGCAAGATCGACGGAGCGGATGATATCGAAGACGCCCTGAAAGATGCGGCCAAGGCGCTGAAGGGAAGCGAGCCTGACCGCGCCGAAGCGATGGAAGCCTATAACGCGGCTATCGCGGCTTATGACGCACAGATCGCATGGCGACAGCAAGCGAACGAAAGCCTGCGCCCGGGTCTGGCCGCCTATATCGACACGTTGCGCGGCAGTCTGGGCATTCGCGTGCAAGATCGCTTTACCCGCGAACAGGCGCTGGCCATGGCTGCGTGTTCGTCGCGCCATCGCGATATATCTTTGAATTTCTAAGCAAATTCATAAGCTCAATAAAAAGGGTCGGTGTTTGCACAGGCCCTTTTTGTGTGTGGAAAGGGTGGCAATTTCTGCCCGAACATAGGATAAGTGTCGGAAACGCATGATATACGGTCGGTATAAAACCTTGCGTAATCCGACCATCTGGTGAACCCTTGGGTCGATCCAGAAAAAAACCGAGCCGCAACAGGCCCAAATGCTTCACACAGGGAGTCCTCAATGTCCAAAGAACTTGAATATCTGTCCAAACAGTTTGTCGCGCGCAAGCTGTCTCGCCGCCACTTCATGGGCCGCGCGGCGGCGCTTGGCCTGACCGCAGCAGGGGCAAATACCATGTTGTCGTCAGCGGTCTATGCCCAAGGCCCGGTCAAGGGCGGAACGATCCGTGTTGGCCTTCCGGGCGGCTCGACCACCGACAGCCTTGACCCGGCCACCACGACGAACTCGACAGGCACCATGATCAGCCGCCTTTGGGGTGAACCCTTGGTCGAACTTGCGCCTGAAGGCGGTCTTGAGAACCGGCTGGCTGAAGAGGTGTCGGCATCGCCCGATGCCAAGGTCTGGACGTTCAAGATCCGCTCGGGCATCAGTTTCTCGAACGGTCAGCCGCTGACCGCTGATGACGTGCTTGCAACGATGGAGCGCCATGCAGGCGAAGACACAAAATCGGGCGCGCTGGGTATCATGCGCGGCATCACGGCGATGCGGGTTGACGGTGACAAGTTCATCGTCGAGCTGGACACGCCGAATGCCGACCTTCCTTACCTGATGACCGACTATCACCTGCTGATTCAGCCCAACGGCGGCAAGGATGATCCCGCAGCAGCCATCGGCACCGGCCCCTATATTCTGAAAGAAGCCGATATGGGCGTGCGCTTTGTGGCTGAAAAGAACCCGGACTACTGGGGTGACATGGGTCACGCCGACACGATCGAAGTCGTGGTGATCAACGATGATACGGCCCGTATGGCTGCCATTCAGTCCGGGCAGGTCGATATGGTCGGACGCGTTCCACCGCGCACCGCGCAACTTGTGGCACGCGCACCCAATATCAATGTCCATTCGACCCCCGGGCCGGGCCACTATGTCTTTATCGCCCATTGCAACACGGCACCGTTTGACAACAACGACCTGCGAATGGCGTTGAAATACGGCATGAATCGCGAAGAAATGGTCGAGAAGATCCTGTTCGGCTACGGCTCGATCGGGAACGACACGCCGATCAACAGTTCCTACCCGCTGTTCACCGAGATGGAGCAGCGCACCTATGACCCGGACAAGGCCAAGTTCCACTTTGACAAATCCGGGCACGAGGGGCCGATCCTGCTGCGCACCTCGGACAACAGCTTCCCCGGCGCGCCCGATGCATCGGCTCTGTTCCAGCAATCCCTGTCCAAAGCCGGCATCAATCTTGAGATCAAGCGCGAGCCGAACGATGGCTATTGGTCCGAGGTCTGGAACGCCCAGCCGTTCTGCACAAGCTATTGGAGCGGCCGCCCCACCCAGGACCAGATGTATTCCACGGCTTATCTGTCGACGGCAGACTGGAACGACACGCGGTTCTTCAACGAACAGTTCGACCAGATGCTTCTGGCCGCACGGGGCGAGTTGGACGAGGCAAAGCGCACCCAGATCTATGCCGATATGGGGATGCTTCTGCACAACGAAGGCGGATTGATCTGCCCGATGTTCAACGACTTCATTGACGGCACGACCAACCGCGTTGCGGGCTGGGTCGAGAACCACAAGGGCTTCGACCTGATGAACTTCTATGCCCCGATGAAAATGTGGGTCGTCGGCTGATATGCCCTTACTCATGAAACTGCTGGTCCAACGCATCGCGTTGGGCCTGCTTCTTCTGCTACTCGTCTCGGCCCTGATCTTCTGGGGAACCAACATCCTGCCGGGCGATGTGGCGCAATCCATTCTGGGTCAATCGGCCACCCCCGAAGCCCTGGCCAATATCCGCGAAGAACTGGGCCTGAACGAACCTGCGGTCAGCCGGTATTTCGACTGGCTTGGCGGATTGGCGCATGGCGACCTTGGAACCGCGCTGACTTCGGGTCAGGATATCGCGTCGAGCCTTGGATCGCGTCTGAAAAACACTCTTTTCCTGGCCTTCTGGGCCGCCGTGGTCGCCGTGCCGCTGGCCATCTTTCTGGGCCTTCTGGCCGTGCGTTATCGCGAACGCTGGCCCGACAAGCTGATCTCGGCCATCACGCTGGCGTCGATTTCCGTGCCCGAGTTCCTGATCGGCTATATCCTGATGTATTTCATCGGCGTGAAGCTGGGCTGGGCGCCCACCGTGTCGATGATCCATGACGGTATGAGCCTTGGGCAGAAACTCAGCTCGATCGCCCTGCCGGTCGCTGTTCTGACCATGGTGGTGCTGGCCCATATGATGCGCATGACGCGGGCTGCCATTCTGAATGTGATGCAATCTGCCTATATCGAAACGGCCGAGTTGAAGGGCCTGACGATGTTCACCATCATCTGGCGCCACGCCTTTCCCAACTCGATCGCGCCCATCGTGAACGTGGTGATGCTGAACCTGGCCTATCTTGTCGTCGGTGTCGTGGTGGTCGAGGTCGTGTTCACCTATCCCGGCATGGGACAGTATCTTGTGGACCACGTGTCCAAACGCGACGTGCCGGTGGTGCAGGCTTGCGGGCTGATCTTCGCGGCGGTCTATATCGGGCTGAACATGGTCGCGGACATCGTGTCCATCCTTGCCAATCCAAGGCTGAGGCATCCGAAATGACCAGAATACCCCCCGCCGCATTGTTCGGCCTGTTCTTCACCGGCCTTTATTTCTTCATGGCGATCTTCGCCCCCTGGATCGCGCCTTATTCGATGACCGAAGTTGTCGGCGGCGTGTGGGAGCCTTGGTCGTCAGAGCACCTGATTGGCACCGACAATATCGGGCGTGACCTGCTCAGCCGCATGATCTATGGCGGGCGCACGACCATCTTCATCGCCACCATGGCCACGATCCTCAGCTTTGTCACAGGGTCTGTGCTTGGCTTCACCGCTGCCGTCATCGGCGGATGGATTGACCAGGTGCTCAGCCGGTTTGTCGACCTGATCATGTCGATCCCGACCCTGATCTTCGCGCTTGTGGTGCTGTCGGTCATGCCGGTGACGCTGACGATCCTGATCCTTGTCATGGGCCTGCTGGACGCCACCCGCGTCTATCGTCTGGCCCGCGCGGTCGCCGTGGACATCAACGTGATGGATTTCGTCGAAGCCGCCAAACTGCGCGGCGAAGGTCGGATCTGGGTCATCTTCCGTGAAATCCTGCCCAACGCCCTGTCGCCTTTGGTGGCAGAGATGGGTCTGCGCTTCATCTTTGCGGTCCTGTTCGTCTCGACCCTGTCTTTCCTTGGCCTTGGCGTGCAGCCGCCCAATGCCGACTGGGGCGGGATCGTGAAGGAAAACAAGGATGGCATCGTCTATGGCATCCCGGCGGCCCTTGTGCCTGCTGTTGCCATCGCAACGCTGGCCATCTCGGTCAACCTTGTGGCGGACTGGATCCTGAACCGCACCACCAGCCTGAAAGGAGGCCGGGGATGAGCGATCAACTTCTGAAAGTGCGTGACCTGAAAATCGGGGCACGGGTCTATCCCCCCGGCGAAAAGCCGCATGACATTGAAATCGTGCACGGCGTGTCCTTCGATCTGGAAAAAGGCAAAGTGCTGGGCCTGATCGGGGAAAGCGGCGCGGGCAAGTCCACGATCGGGCTTGCCACGATGGCCTATGGTCGCGGCGGCGTCGAAATCACGGGTGGCGAGGTTTGGGTCAACGGGCGTGAGATTCTGCACACCAGCCTGCGCGACCTGCGCAAGCTGCGCGGGACCGAGGTGACCTATGTCTCGCAATCCGCCGCGGCCAGCTTCAACCCGGCCAAGAAGATCATGGAACAGGTGATCGAGGCGTCGGTGCACGCGGGCAAGTTCTCGAAGAAAGACGCCGAGGCGCGCGCGGTTGAATTGTTCGCCAAGCTGGGCCTGCCGGACCCGGAAAGCATCGGAAACCGTTATCCGCACCAAGTGTCGGGCGGACAGTTGCAACGCTGCATGACGGCGCTGGCGCTGTGTCCCGAACCCGATCTGGTGGTGTTTGACGAGCCGACCACGGCGCTGGATGTGACCACACAGATCGACGTGCTGATGGCCATCAAGGACGCGATCCGCGACACCGGGGTTGCCGCGCTTTACATCACGCATGACCTGGCAGTGGTGGCACAAGTGTCGGATGAGATTATGGTGCTGCGGATGGGCGACATGGTCGAACATGGCACCACCGATCAGATCATCAACGCCCCGGTCGAGGACTATACCCGCGATCTGGTGTCCGTCCGGTCACGTCAGCACGAAGGTAAGCCCCCGACCGACAACCCGGTGATGACGATCGAACACATCACCGCCCGTTATAAAGGCACGAATTTCGATGTGCTGCATGATGTCTCGATGGAGCTTCATGCAGGCCAGACCCTTGCTGTCGTTGGTGAAAGCGGCTCGGGCAAGTCGACCACCGCCCGCGTGATGACCGGGCTTTTGCCCGCGCGCGAGGGGCAGATTGTGTTCGAGGGGCGCACCCTTTCGGCCGACCTTGCCGGGCGGTCGCGCGACGACCTGCGCGAGATTCAGATGATCTATCAGATGGCCGATGTGGCGATGAACCCGCGCCAGACCGTCGGCACGATCATCGGTCGCCCGTTGGAGTTCTATTTCGGGATGCGCGGCGCCGAAAAGCGTAAGCGCATCGAAGAGCTTTTGAACGACATCGAAATGGGCGTGGAGTTCAAAGACCGCTATCCAGCCGAGCTGTCGGGCGGCCAGAAACAGCGGGTCTGCATCGCCCGCGCTCTGGCCGCGAAACCCAAGATCATCATCTGTGACGAGGTGACATCGGCGCTGGACCCCTTGGTTGCCGAAGATATCCTCAGGCTGCTGCACAATCTTCAGAAACGGGAAAACGTCGCCTATCTGTTCATCACGCACGATCTGGCCACGGTGCGCGCCATCGCGGACAGTATTGCCGTGATGTATCAGGGTCGGGTCGTCCGTTATGGCCCGAAAGCTGATGTGCTGACACCGCCGTTTGATGACTATACCGACCTTCTGCTCAGCTCTGTGCCTGAAATGCGGCTGGGTTGGCTGGAAGAGGTTGTGGAGCATCGCAAGATGGAAAGCGCCGGGAACTGACTCCGGGAACGGACTAGGCGCGGATTTCGGAATGGGCCTGATGGATCGCAAACTGCTTCTGATCATCCTTGATGGTGTGCCTTGGCGCAACTGGCGCAGGCTTTTTGGTAACCTGGAAGGCTGGGTGGACGCGGGCGAGGCACAACGCTGGAAGATCCGGTCGGTGCTGCCATCGACATCGGCCAGTTGCTATGCCTCGATCCATACGGGCGTCACACCGCAGGAACATGGCGCAACGGGCAATAGCAACGTGTTCCGTATGACGCAGCCCGACATTTTCAGCCAAGTGCGCAAAGCGGGCGGCATTACGGGTGCGGTCACGCACAGTTATTGGTCCGAGTTTTTCAACCGCGCGCCTTTCGATCTGGTGCGAGACATCGAATATGACGAGCCCGACAGCCCGACGATCAATCACGGTCGGTTTCACACCATGACGGGATACGGGCTGATCAATCAGACCACGCCTGCGGATGTGGACCTGTTCGCAACGCTGACCATGCTTTGCAACCGGTTCGGGCTGAACTACGGCATCCTGCACAGTTGCACGCTCGACAGTATGGGGCATCGGTTCGGGCATGAATGCCGCGAAATGGATCACGCCTGTTTTCAGGCCGATGAGCAACTGGCGCTGTTCATCAATCGCTGGCGCGCTGATGGGTACGAGGTCATCGTGACCGCTGATCACGGCCAGACCGATCGCGGGCACCATGGGGGGCGCGAGGATCTGCAACAGGATGCGGCGCTCTATTATTTCGGCCCCGCGACCGGCCCGGATTTCGACGACCGCCTGTGCCAGTTGCAGATTGCCCCCACGATTCTGTCGCGACTGGGCGCCCCAATCCCCGACACCATGAAAGCCGAGGTATTTCTGACATGACGTGGGCCATTCCCTGCCCTGCGCAACCCTTCCTTGCAATCGAAGGCTCGGACGCGCGTTTCCCTGTGCGCCGCATCTATTGCGTGGGCCAGAACTATGCCGCACATGCGCGTGAAATGGGATCAAACCCCGATCAAGAGCCGCCCTTCTTCTTCTCGAAACCCGCGGATGCACTGGTGGCAGACGGCACGACCGTCCCTTATCCACCCGGCACCGAGAACCTGCATCACGAGGCCGAGCTTGTCGTGGCCATCGGCACGGGGGGCACCAACATCGCGCGCGATGCGGCGCTGGATCACGTCTGGGGCTATGCCGTCGGCAATGATCTGACCCGGCGTGACGTGCAGGCAACGGCCAAGAAGATCGGGCGGCCATGGGATATGGCGAAGGGTTTCGATCACTCCGCCCCCTGTGGGCCTTTGCACCCGGTGGCCGCCGTAGGCCATCCGTCAAGCGGAAGAATCAGCCTGACGGTCAATGGTGAACCGCGCCAATCTTCGGACCTGTCCGACCTGATCTGGCCTGTGGCCGATGTGATTTCCTATTTGTCCTCGATGGTGGCGCTGGCCCCCGGCGACCTGATCTTTACCGGCACACCCGAAGGCGTCGGCCCGCTGGTGCCGGGCGACACCTGCGTGGTCGAGATCGACGGCCTGGGCCGATTGACCACCAGGATCGGAACGCCCGCCGCCTAACCCGTGATTGACGACAGATGCAGGATCAGGCTGTCGCGCGCACCCAGAATGTGCTGGCGCGTCAGTTCGGCGGCCTTGTCCGCATCCCCGCGCTCACAGGCCTCCTGTATTTGCATATGCTCGTCATTTGCGCGCGACATACCCCGGCTCAGCACAAGCTGTGCCCTCAGATAACGGTCGATTCGATTCAGCGCGCCATCGATCGCCTCAAGGTGATAGGTCAGCCCGCTGGCGTCATAGAGCGTTGCGTGAAATTGTCGGTTCAGATCACCCCATTTCATCGGGTCCGTTTCCCGGTGGAACGCTTCACAAAAGCTGCGCGCCTGTGCGAGCGTTTCCGGCGTCATTCTGGGCACCGCTTGATGAATGACATGTGGCTCTAACACAGCGCGAAAGTCGAAAATCTCGGAGGCTTCGGTCGATGACAGCGACGACACGACCGCACCCTTGTAGCGCTGCGACCGCACCAATCCGTGTTCTTCAAGCCGCAGAATCGCCTCACGCACCGGAATGCGCGACGTATTGAACATTCTGGCAATTTCATCCTGCCGCAGGGGCGCGCCTTCTTCGATCTCGCCTTCGATGATCGCTTTCTTGAGCGCGTCAAATATGATCGTCGCAGCAGAGGCGGTCTTGGAAATATCAACAGATTCAAGTGGCATATACGGTCTCCTGCGAGGCGCACCCTAACAAGGCGCGGTATCGGTTTGAAGGGATCAAGATATTTATTGCATATTGGATCCAATTTACAATAATTGAAAACAGCCCTTCGCCCAATGCGACCCATCCTTGCAGGAGACCCCGATGAACACCGACATCTTTACAGGCTGCATCCCCGCCCTGATGACCCCATGCACGCCCGACCGCCGACCGGACTACGATGCACTTGTCTCCAAGGGGCAGGAACTGATTGCCGCGGGCATGTCAGCTGTCGTCTATTGCGGGTCGATGGGCGACTGGCCGCTTCTGACGGATGACGAACGGATGGAAGGTGTCGCCCGCCTGACCGCTGCAGGCATCCCGGTGATCGTCGGCACCGGCGCGGTAAACACCCGGATGGCCGTGGCCCACGCCACCCACGCCGCAAAGGTCGGCGCACACGGCTTGATGGTGATCCCACGGGTTCTGTCACGCGGATCGTCGCCTGCCGCCCAGCGCAACCACTTTGCCGCCATCCTGTCGGCCGCCCCCGACCTGCCTGCTGTGATCTATAACAGTCCCTATTACGGCTTCGCGACCCGTGCCGACCTGTTTTTCGCACTGCGTGCCGAGCATCCGAATCTGATCGGCTTCAAGGAATTCGGCGGCGCGGACGATCTGCGCTATGCCGCCGAACACATCACCTCGAAAGACGATAAGGTCACGCTGATGATCGGCGTCGATACCACGGTCTACCACGGTTATGTAAACTGCGGCGCAACGGGGGCAATCACCGGCATCGGCAACGTGCTGCCGCGCGAGGTGCTGCACCTTGTCGCGCTCAGCAAGAAAGCCGCCGCCGGGGACCCCGACGCCCGCGTGAAGGCGCAAGAGCTTGAGGGCGCATTGGCGATCCTGTCCAGTTTCGACGAAGGCCCCGACCTAGTTTTATATTACAAACATCTGATGGCCCTGACCGGTGATGACGCCTATCGCACCCATTTCAACGAAACCGACGCGCTGTCAGACGCCCAGCGCAACTATGCCGAGAACCAGTTTCATCTGTTCCGCACCTGGTATGACACCTGGTCTAAACAGGGCGGCGTTGTCTCTGAATGCGCGTGATCGACAGCCATACCGAGGGTGAGCCGACCCGCGTCATCCTGTCGGGCGGACCGGACCTTGGCAGTGGCAGCCTGGCAGACCGCGCCCGGCGCCTGTGCGATGAACATGGCTGGATCCATACTGGCGTGCTGGGCGAACCGCGCGGTCATGACGCGATGGTGGGCGCGCTTCTGGTCCCACCGGCCGACCCGACCTGCGTGACCGGAGTGATCTATTTCAACACGGTGGGCAATCTGGGCATGTGCGGACACGCCACCATCGGGCTGACGGCAACTCTGGCTCATCTGGGTCAGATCGGCCCCGGCACCCACCGGATTGAAACCCCTGTCGGCGTGGTGACGGCCCAGCTTCTGGACACCAATACCGTGCGCGTCACCAATGTCGAAAGCTATCGCCTGCACGCCGGAGTCACGGTTGATGTGGACGGGCTCGGTCCGATTACAGGTGACGTGGCATGGGGTGGAAACTGGTTCTTCCTGACCGATTTCCACCAGATCGACCTGACGCCGGACAACATCCCGGCCTTGACGGACGCGGCAGATCGTATCCGGACGGCGTTGCAACGCAACGGCATCACCGGGACGGATGGGGCCGAAATCGACCACATCGAACTGCTTGGACCTGCAAAATCCAGCACGGCACACGGTCGCAGTTTTGTCCTGTGCCCCGGCATGGCTTATGACCGGTCGCCCTGCGGCACGGGCTGCTCGGCCAAGCTGGCCTGTCTTGCGGCGGATGGATCGCTTGCCGCAGGTGTGACGTGGCGACAGGAAAGTGTAATCGGCAGCACCTATGACTGTACCTATGTGGACCAATCCCCAGATCGGATCGTGGCCACCATTCAAGGCCGCGCCTTTGTGACCGCAGAGGCCACCCTGATCTTCAATTCCGACGATCCGTTTCGGACTGGCATTCGCGCCGATCATCGCTGATGCTGCCGCCAGACGGACGCCCCGGATTTGCGGAGACCTGAATGACACAAGACCCCATTGACATCGTCGTCATCGGTGCTGGCATCATCGGGGTCAGCGCGGCGCTGGCGCTTCAGGCCCGCGGTCGCACCCCCCTGCTGATCGACCGCGCTGGCGTCGCCGCTGAAACGTCGCGCGGCAATGCCGGCGCCTTCGCCTTTTCCGAGGTCGAGCCGCTGGCCACGCCGGGCATCATGCGTCGGGCACCGAAATGGCTGCTCGACCCGCTGGGGCCGCTTTCCATCCCGCCTGCTTATGCCCTGAAAATTGCGCCATGGATGTTGAGGTTCTGGCGCGCCAGTTGGGCGGATCGCTATGATGCGGCAGTGTCTGCGCAAACCCGGCTGATGCAGTATTGTCAGGCCGCGTTCGAACGGCAACTGGCGCAGTTCGGGGATCCCAGCCTGATCCGCCGCGAAGGACAGTTGGAGCTGTACGAGGGCGCCCGCGCATTTGAACTCGCGCGTCCCAGATGGCAACGCCGTGCCGATCTTGGCATCGACGTTACGCTGCTGGACAGCGCCGATGCCATTGCCGACATTCAACCAGGGTTGAGCCGCAAGTTCACCCATGCCGGGTTTACCCCTGGATGGTTCAACACCACCGATCCATTGACCTGGACCCAGACCCTGGCCCGCGCCTATACAGATCGCGGAGGTGCGTTGCAGGTGCGGGACATACACGACCTGACACCGCGCGCGGATCATATCGAGATCCTCTCGGACGAAGGCCCCATCCTGGCGCGGCAAGTGGTCATCTGTGCCGGGGCTTGGTCCCACAGGTTGGCTGCGAAGATCGGAGACAAGACCCCACTTGAGACCGAGCGCGGGTACAACACCACATTTGATCGCGCCTCGGTCGAGCTGAGAACGCATCTGACCTTCGCCGCGCATGGATTCGTGATGTCAAAGATCGGCTCCGGTCTGCGCATCGGTGGCGCGGTTGAACTGGGCGGGTTGGATCTGCCACCCAACTACCGCCGGGCCAGGGTGCTGGTGCAGAAGGCGAAAACCTTCCTTCCCGGTTTGAACCTGTCGGGCGGGTCAGAGTGGATGGGGTACCGGCCTTCGCTGCCGGACAGCCTGCCGGTCATTGGTCCCTCTGGCGCGGGCGACCGCATCCTCTATGCGTTCGGGCATGGGCATCTTGGTCTGACCCAATCGGCAGGCACCGCCGAGCTGGTGGCCGACCTGGCCATGCGGTCCAATCCGCCCATCGATCTGGCCCCGTTCTCTGCCACCCGGTTCTGATGCCTCGCCAACAGCGCCTACTGATCTTGGCGCACGAGGTTGGTGACAAGCACATCATGGACGATTTCGCCAAGAATGCCGGTCGCCACTTCGCGCAGTGCACGGCGCAAACTGGTCAGGCGGCTTGTCTGGGTGAACACGCCGTCAAAACCGCCGCTATTGGCGTGGTTGAACATGACTTGCAGAAACTCGTCGCGCAGTTTTGGTTCGCGCAGGTAAACGGTTTCGCGATTGCCCGCTGCGACATCCAGACTCAGTGACATGACGACAAGCGCGGTCACCTTTTCATCCTTCATGATCGGGATCACGAACTGATTGTTTATCTTGACGAATTCACTGTCAAATTCAACGTCTGCCGGGGTTGCTGCGGGCGTGTGATCCACGTTTTCGACGGCCGCGTCACCACAAGGATCTGCAAGCTCGGGTTCAGGCGCGGGTTTCAGGACATAACCGGCAGCCCCCCCCGCGACCAACCCGACCAAAGCCAGAAGTACCGGAAGAATCTTTCCCATCGCAAGCTCCTCAGAAGGGCAGGATGATGTCGGCGACCTGCTGGCCATACCGGGGTTGCTGAACATCGCTGATCTGACCACGGCCGCCATAGGAAATGCGGGCCGACGCGATCTTGTCATAGGAAATCTCGTTCTGACGCGAGATATCCTCGGGCCGCACGAACCCGGTGACCAGAAGCTCGCGCAGTTCGAAATTCACCCGCACCTCTTGCGTGCCCTGAATCTTCAGAACGCCATTGGGCAACGTGCCGATCACCGTTGCGGCGACACGCAGTTCAAGCTTCTCGTTCCGTTTGACCGATCCGTTCCCGTTCGAGGCGCTGCTGGATGACAGCGACACGGCGTTGCCCATCGACGCGCCGTCGGGCAGGTCTTTGTCGATGGATTGCGGCAGCCCGAACAGGTTGGGAACCCCCATCTCTTCCGACCCGGACCGGGCGCGTTTCGAGCTGTTTGAAAACTCGGCCCGATCATCAATTTCAATGACCACCGTCAGAATGTCCCCCGCCTGTTGCGCCCGACGGTCGCCCAGCAGGGATTGACGCCCGCCGCTCCACAACGATGCCCGCACGGGCGAGCTTTTGGCGGGAGTGGCGCGCGGCAGGGCTGTTGCGCTCATCGCGACGTGCTCGGCGCTCATCTCGACCGGGTTCAAATCGGGCGCTTTGCCCACCTCATTCATGCGGGTGCAGGCTGAAACAGCGATCAGGACAAGAAGTAGAAAGGAAACGGGGCGCATGGGAGATCCTCGGGCTTGTTAGTGCGACTGAGAGACGGAAACCGTTCCGTCGGCCAGAACCGATCCGGTAACGGTTGTGCGGGACGACAGGTTCAGGACGCGGACGCGATCACCGATGCCCGCCCGGCCCAGGCTGCGACCTTCGGCCTGAATAGTCAGCGGACCCGAGACATAGGCCAGCGTCACAATTTGGTTGCGTTCAACCAAAGCGGGGGGGCCGATGTCTTTCACCAGGATCGGACGACCGGCGTACAGCACGACGCGAGCCTCTTGCCCGACCACGTCTTCGGGAAGCTGAAACCCACCGGGCAGATCGGACGGCACCAGCTTCAGATCCTGCGCCGTGATGATCACGTTCGCGCGGATGTTGCGTGTGGCGACCACGGTATCGGCATAGGCCAGACCAGATGTGGCAAGCAGCGTCAAAAGGGTCAGAATCCCGCGCATCACCGCACCTGCGTCGTTGCGGCCAACATCTGATCTGCGGCGGTGATGACCTTGGAATTCAACTCGTATCCCCGCTGCGCCTCGATCAATTCAGTGACTTCGCGCACCGCATCGACCGAGCTGTTTTCCAGATAACCCTGCCGCAAGGTGCCACGCCCATCTTCGCCTGGTGCGCCGACAAATGCCGGACCCGAGGCCGGCGTTTCACGAAACAGGTTGGATCCGATCGCCTCAAGCCCCTTGTCATTGGTGAACCCGGCAAGGGTGAAGGCGCCCAGCAGCTCCGGCTCGACCGCATCTTCGAAATAGGCGTAAACCTCGCCGTCTGCGTTGATCGAGATGGATCGGGCATCACTGGGAACAGTGATTTCTGGCGCAACGGCATACCCGTCCGAGGTCACGATCAGCCCGTCGCCCGACAGTTTCAAGCCACCGTCGCGGGTGTATCCGGAACCGCCTGACGGCAGAGTCACCTCGAAATACCCTTTGCCTTCAATGGCGATATCCAGATTGCCATTGGTTTGCGACAATGTTCCTTGTTGCACCAGCATAGACACCGATGTCGGCCGCACCCCCAGACCCAGTTGAATGCCGGTCGGCAAGGCCGTGCCATCGGACGCATTGATTGTACCCGCGCGGGCCATCTGTTGATAGTGCAGATCGGCAAACTCGGCGCGACGCGCGTTGTATCCAGTGGTGGACATATTGGCGAGGTTGTTCGAGATCGTTTCGACCCGCATTTGCTGTGCCAACATTCCCGTGGCTGCGATATCCAAAGCACGCATGGTGTATCCCCTTTATCCGGCGACGGTTTTCAGGACGGAACGGATGCGTTCGTCCTCTTTTTCAAGAAACTTCTGACCCAGCTCATAGCTGCGCTGGACCTCGATCATCCGGGCGATTTCCGTGATCGGATCGACATTCGATCCTTCGACAAACCCTTGCAGAATGGCCGCGCCCTCAAGGCTGGGTTCGGTGCCGCCTGCGACCTCGAACCGGACGCCATCGCGGTGCAGAAGGTCGTTCTGATCCGTGGGGGCATAAAGACCAATCTGGGCCACCGCCCGGCCATCTATCGACAATGTGCCGTCGGCGGCCACCGACACGGCTTGGGCGTCCGGCGGAACGAAAACCGGTGCGCCACCACCGTCCAGCAGACGATAGCCGTCCGGGGTGGACAATTCGCCTTCGGCTGACGGGGTGAACGACCCGGCGCGGGTCAGAAACTGCCCATCCGGGCCGTCGAGCAGAAAGAACCCCGACCCTTCGATCGCAAAATCGAACGCACCGCCGGTTTGGGTCAGCGTCCCTTGTTGCAGATCCAGCGCGCGGGCATTGGCCGTTGCCATCGACAGCGACGGATCCCCCGCCTCCAGCGCATGGATGTATTCCGAGAACACGACCCCTTCGCGACGAAAGCCGGTTGTGGAGGCATTGGCGATATTGTTCGCGACGGTCTGCATTTCGCGCATCAACCCGGATTGGCGGGTCAGTGATGTGTAACCGATATTGTCCATGCCTATCCTCCGGCAATCAGCGGGATCACCCGCAACTGGAAAAATCCGACCAGGGTTTCCGTCATGAACCCCATGCTGGCCCAGAACACGACCAGGATCGCGATCAGTTTCGGAACGAATGTCAGCGTCATTTCCTGGATCGAGGTCAGCGCCTGGAACAGGCCAACAATCAGACCCGACAGCAGCGCCACGGTCAGGATTGGCAATGAAATCATCACCGCGATCCAAAGACCCGCCCGCAACGTGTCGTAAAAGATGATTTCATCCATCATCAGACCGGCATCCTCAGAATTTCCTGATAGGCCTCGACCACCTTGTCCCGGACGGTCACGGCCGTTTCGACCGCCAGTTCTGTCTGTGCCAATGCCTGCACAAGTGCGTGTGGATCGGCATTTCCCGACAGGGCAGCCATCGCAGTCTTTTCGCCCTGCTGAACGGTTTCGGCAAAGCTGGTGGTCGCGGTCGAAAACGGGTTCGTGCTTTGTTCGCTTTGCGGCGTTGGCGTCGCGGCCTGTCGGGACGCGGCATATTGCTGGGCGGCGAGGGTTGATCTGATATCCATGGAGAGGCTTCCTATCGGCGCAGAAGGTCAAGCAGACCGCGCGACATCTGTCGGGCCTGATCGAACATCTTGAGGTTGGCTTCATAGCTGCGTTGAGCTTCACGGGCGTCGGCAATCTCGATCACCAGATCGACATTTGACCCTTGGTAATGACCCGATTCATCCGCCAATGGATGGGCGGGATCGTAGATCGCAGGCAACGCGGTCTGATCCAGGGTCACGCGACCCGACCGCACCGCGCCGGTGGCTTGCCCGCCGTCCATGACCGCCTCGAAACTGGCCAGTTTGCGGCGGTATCCGGGTGTGTCGGCGTTGGCGATATTCTCGGACACATGGCGCAAACGGTTGGCCTGGCTTTGCATACCCGATGCGGCGGCGGCGACTGAGGCTTTCAGATCATTCATCTTGGTCAACCTCACCTGCGACCCAGCGCAGAGCGCATGATGCCCAGCGACGTCTTGTACACCGTCAGGGCCAGATCGTGGTCGCGCTTTGCCTCGGCGGCAGCCATCATCTCGGCTTCCAATGCGACCGAATTGCCGTTGGGTGACATGGCGCCTGGACGATAGACCGCCTGGGGCACGTCCCCTGCCTGCCCGTGGGACGCAATGGTTGATCCGTTCAGATGCGCCGCACGTGTTGCCCGCATCGCAGCCCCCGGACCTTCCCGAAACTGATCCGCAAAAGGTGCGATGTCCCTCGCGCGATATCCGGGTGTGTCCGCATTCGCCACATTCTGAGCGATGACAGACTGACGGGCGGCGGCATGCTGGGCCAGCCCCACGGCTTTGTTCAGAACATTCATTTTTTCAAACATCGGGGCTTCTCCCTCGATTGGCTTCAACCAAGGCTTAACCCTGATTCCTTTAGAAAGGGTTTCAGCACATGATTGGAGGCAAGACGTGACCCAGATCGGTTTTGAACAATTGGCTGCCGAAGTATCGGCGGTGCGCCCCGTCCGCGATGTTGGACGCATTGTGGAAATCGGGCGTGGCACCATTCAGGTGCGCGGGTTGTCATCGGTTGCTGCACAGGCTGACCTGGTCGACATCCAGCCATCCGCCAGCCGCGCGCGCATGGGCGAAATTCTGAACCTGAACGCGGATACCGTTACAATCCTGCCTGACGGGGACGTCGAAGGGTTGCAGATCGGGGATCAGGTGATCCTGCACGGACGGGCCGAAATCGCGCCTGATGACAGTTGGATTGGACGCGTGATCGACCCGATGGGACAGGCGCTGGACGGACAGCCGATCTTGCGCGGCACACAGACAATACCCTTGCGGGGGCAGCCAGCAAACCCCACCCAGCGACGTCCCCTAGGATCCCGGTTGGAAACCGGTCTGGCGGCGTTCAACACGTTTTTGCCCATCGTGCGTGGGCAGCGAATCGGGTTGTTTGCCGGTTCGGGGGTGGGCAAGTCGACATTGCTGGCGAAACTCGCGCGCGGTGTGCAGGCTGATGTTGTCGTTATCGCGCTGATCGGCGAGCGTGGGCGCGAAGTGAAAGAGTTCGTTGATCGGGTCCTTGGCCCCGAGGGCATGAAGCGCGCAATTGTGGTTGCCGCCACCTCGGACCAGTCACCGATGGTGCGGCGGCGCTGTGGTTGGACTGCGATGACAGTGGCAGAGCACTTTCGCGACCATGGATTGCATGTGTTGCTGCTGGCTGACAGCGTCACCCGCTATGCCGAAGCCCATCGCGAGATCGCGCTGGCATCCGGTGAAGGCGGCAATCTGCGTGGCTTTCCCCCGTCGACCGCACAACAGATTACCACCCTGTGCGAACGCGCCGGGCCAGGGTCCGCGGCGGCGGGGGACATCACCGCCATATTCTCGGTGCTGGTCGCAGGTTCAGATATGGAAGAGCCGGTGGCAGACATCTTGCGCGGCGTATTGGACGGGCATGTCGTTCTGGACAGAACCATCGCCGAACGTGGCCGGTTTCCGGCGATCGACCTGCTGCGCTCGGTGTCGCGCGCATTGCCCGAGGCCGCCACGGACGACGAAAACGCCCTGATTTCAAAGGGACGGCGGTTGCTCGGTCACTACAGCCGGTCCGAGATGATGATCCAGTCCGGCTTGTACACTCCCGGATCGGACCCGGCTTTGGACGAGGCGATCGCTGCCTGGCCCAACCTGGACGCATTCCTGACCCAATCCGAAGTCGGGGATTGCGCCGCGAGCTTCCAGCGTCTTGCGGCTTGCATGACGCCCTGAAACCCTGAGGCCATGACGCCCTGACGCACTGACGCACTGACGCACTGACGCACTGACGCCCGCCGGTGCACTCCTAAGCAGTCTGAAGCAAGCTTAGTGCAATTGCTCCACTGGACATCGACGCCGAACCGGAGGCGATCTGGGACCGCACAAGGAACAGCCGGTTCAGTTCATCGACCTTGCTCTGATCCGCAAACTGGTCAACCGACGAGGCCCCCAGATACCGGTCCGCCTTGTCGCGGAAGGTTGCAAGCTGCTGATCAAGGTCGATGGCCCCGAAGGCAGCGGGCAGTCCGAATGCCGTCTGAAACACTTCACGCAGGGGCGGATTGCCCATGATCCTGTACCATTTGGTGTCATCCGACCCTGTGCCTTGCACAATATCCGACAGCTGGTTGTCCAGCGTCATGGCCAGGCGCATGTTCGGGTCCTGCTCTCCTACCGCGATTTCAAACTGGTTCTTTCGATACGCCCCGGTGATCCTGGCCCCGAAGTCCGAAAGCTGTGTGCGTGGAATATCATAGTCGCCAAAGCCGAAATCCTTGGCAAACTCAAGGTATCGCTTGTCAGACAGTTTGTTGGCGAGATCGCCCGGATCAAGCGTCCCGTCATCCAGCACTTTCTTCACGAAGTATGTGCTGTTGATGTCGTCGCCCAACCCGTATGCCCCAAGCGCCACACGCAACAGGCGTCTGTCACTGACCAATTCTTCGCTGGTTTTGACCGATCCGATCTTGTCTTCGAAGTATTTCGTATCCCGCTGGATTTGTGGTGAAGCGTCAAACGCTGCTTGTTGCACGACCTGGGTGCGTTTCAGAAACGCGTAGCCCGCCGCGCCGCTCATGGGGATGACGGGTTGATAGCTCACGACAGGCGTGCGCCCAACAGACGCTCCTCGCGCGGCAACAAGGCCCGCAACTGTTTAAGCGCAAGATAGTGTTGATCTTCCAGCACCGCAGACGTGGCCAGTGACAGCAAATCGCGACTGTCCGGATCAGTAAACACCTGACTCAACTGCTCTATCCCGCGCAAAAGCTGCAGGTGCGCATCATCCTTGGTCACATCGCCCGACAGAACAAGCTGTGCAATGTAGCATACCCTGCGCACCGGTGTATTGGCGTCTTCAGGATGGATCGCATCCCGCAGCCGCAGAATGTTGGCATTCGGCGTCACGATCGAAAGACGCGACCGGCGATCACCATTTTCGATGACCGCCCCGTTGATCAAGACGCGTTCTTTCGGGCTGAGTTTCAGGACCAGACCGCTCATGTCGCTTCCCCCGACTGGCGCAATCCGCGCATCACGGCCGTGTTGATTTCAATCAGGATGGAAACCTCTTCCTCGCCGGACAGGACTTTGCGGCTGTGGTCGGCGGTAAACTCGGCCAGATAGAAGATGCGGGCCCGCAGGTCATCCGGCAGACCATTTCCGACTTCCGCGACATCTGCTGCCAGCAGGGTCCAAAGCCGGCGGTTTTCGTGCAGGGCGGCCGCAAGGTCGGCAAAGCCGGCGGTCTGCGCCCGCCCAAGTTGATGCGTGACTTGCGCAAATGCATCATATTCGGTTCCGCGGGACGTGCGAAGTGGCGCACGGGAGGAGGTGTTATAGGCCGTTTTGGCCAAGGCAACTGCGTTCACGGGGGAGTCCTTCCTGTGACGGGTTGGTTAGGTGGGGTGGGGGAAAGAGGGCGCCTTTTGGCGCCCTCAAGGACCGCTTAGCGGAACAGCGACAGGATGTTCTGCGGCGCCTGGTTGGCGATCGACAGGGCCTGCGTGCCCAATTGTTGCTGCACCTGAAGCGCCTGCAACCGTGCCGAAGCCGCCTCCATATCAGCATCCACCATTGCGCCGATACCCGACTTCAGCGAGTCGGACAGCTTGCCGACGAAGTCGGACTGGATCTCGATCCGGCCCTCGACGGAACCGAACGCGGCAGAGGCATCAATCGAGGTTTGGATCATGTTCTCGATCGCACCAAGAGCGGCATCAGCACCACCGCTGCTTGAGACATCCATCGTGGCCAGACCGGACAATCCACCCGACCCGCGCGATGCGCTGAAAGAGTAAGCGACATCGGCGTTGGTTTCATTGGTAATCACCAGCTGGGCCGCGTTGGTGTCGATGTCCATGCTGAAGCTGTCACCGTCAAGACCCTGCGCAACCAGGGCATTTTTCATCCCGGCCACGACCGATTCTGCGGTGTCACCTTCCTTGACGACATAGTTCCCCTGCACCGTTCCGATGGTCAGGGACAATTGATCACCGACAACCAAGCCGTTGGTTACAGCGGTATCGACACCCGCGGCATCCGGCATCACCGCAGCAGTAGCTGTGGCACCCCCGGAAGCATCAAGAAACGCAAACGTATCCAACGTGATCGAATCGTTGGTTCCGCCATCATTGGCGTCGATGACGCCAGCCGTTCCCGTATCGGTTCCGACAGACGCGGCGGCCGCGCCCAGCGCCGTGCCAGCGGTCAGGGACAGGTTTTGTGCGTCGACACCGATCGAACTGGTCACGATGGACCCGTCCGCCTTGCGATCAAGTGACGACAGCACATCCACACCGGTGTTGCCATTGGCATTCGTTCCGGTTTGCGAGCCATCAACAAGGTTCAGTCCGTTGAACTGCGCCGCGCCGACCACCGATGTGATCTGGTTGCGAAGCGCGACGATGTCGGTCTGGATCTTGCCGCGGTCGACATTGTCTTCCTGAGCGGCGACGATCTTGGATTTGATCTCGGTCAGAAGGTCGGTCACGGTTTCCGACGCCTGGCGTGCCACGGCGACGGTGCTTTCCCCCAACGACAGGCTGTCGGAAATTCCCTTGAACCCTTTGACATCGGCTTCCATCACCTTGGAAATGGCCCAAACAGCCGCGTTGTCCTTGGCTGAACCAATGGACTTACCGGTCGAGATTTCCGCCTGCGTGCTGGCGAGGTTCGAGTTGATGGATTTCAGCGTCTGAAGTGCGACCATCGCACTGTTGTTGGTCAGAATACTGGACATTGAGTTGTTCCTTCAGTCTTTGGTGCTTTGCACCAGATTTCAAAACCGCCTGTCACGGCGGGTATTCAAGTCGTTCTGACCGTTGCGTTGCCATTTGACCGGAACGCGCCACCCCTTGGGATGCAGGACAACCGTGTTCCAAGGGTCTAAAGGAAGTCTGAATCTGCCCGCTTAAGTTGCCTTCAATTTGAGACAACTTCGGCACGATCAAGCCTTCCGCTCGAAACGTGATTCCCGCCGGGACAGATCCCGCGCGAAACCGTCGCGCGTATAGGTGCGCAACTCTGATTGACCGTTCATCAGCGCATCAAGCCGCTGTTTTACTGAACGAATTCCACGCGCCGCTGCCGTCAGCAACTGCTGGTTCCGCTCGGTGCTTAATCGCAAATGCTCCAAGTCCGTCGGGCTGCTGTCACATGCGGCAAGGCTTTGCAGCAAACGCTCTTTCTCAGGGGCAAGCCGGGTCAGTTGCTCGATTTCGCCAGCAAGAACAAGGTGCCGTTCACGCTCCAGCAAATCTTCCAGCGCGTGGGTTATGGATCGGGCCTTATTGTCCGCCATTGGCCTGCTCCTTCAACGCTTCAAACAAGGATTGGGCCAATCCAATGCCCCCGGACTTCACCATTTCATCCGCCTGTGCCTGACGCAGAAACGAGGAGAACTGATCCTCACCTGCACCCCCTCCGAACTGGTCGGGCGTGGCGCCAACCCCCGCAGATTTCAGCATTTCGGACAGGAAACTGGCCTCCAACTTGCGGGCGACCTCCTTCAGGCGTGCATCATCTTGCCCGTTTGGGTCGGTCTTGGGGGGCGCGCCGATCAGGCGGGGGGCGGCAACTGCATCCATGTTCCAGTCCTCTTTAGCGACAATTTTCCCGGTTATCGCAGCAAGCGGTAAAGAACTGGTAACTTGCACCTGACATGATCGGGGTATCGGAGTCAGAACACCCGGAACGTGACATGCAGTTCAATCCCGCCATCCCGTCCGTCGGACAAGGCGACATCGACACCAGAAATGGCCATGTGACGGCCAAGGCCAACGTCGTGCCATCGAAGGTTGGGGCCGCGCCGGATAAAGCGTCGTTTTCGCTGGACGAGGGTCCGTCGATGGCGCCCCATGATCCCGGCATTGCGGTGACGCACACCGAGGCAAGGGTTGCGCGCGCAAGGGAAGCACGACATCAGAGCGGCCCGGATCTAGCGGTTCAAGGCAGCAAGGACATGCAGCCTGCCCTTGATTCTGACGCAAATCCGGTTCTCGCCGAACACCGTATGGCTGCGTCGCAACCCGACAGATCGCACGACGAAGAAGCGATGCCGGCCGTCAATCCACCTTCCAGGCCACGGGTGGCGCAACCTGATGAGGGGACCGGGGCGTTGGCAAGCAACATCGGGTCGGTGCCCGCGCGGAACCCGCAGAATGCATCAGAAACCCCATTGCCGCCCGCCGGGCAGATGCCGATCGCGAGAGAGGGGGGCAGATTGCGTGAAATGATACCACCGGTCGATGCGCCTCAGGCAAACAAGGGGGGGACATACTCAGACACTGCGCTGCGCGATCAGTCGCAGTCGGACCCGGCGAAACACGTGCGAGCTGATCTTGCAGCGTTCGGCACGGCATCGCCGTCCACGACACCTGCGCCTTTTGCACCCATCCAATCCGTTGTCCTGGCATCGCCGAACGCGGGTCAGCCACCGCTTTCGAATCGCGGTTGCTTCCAACCAACGCCTTCGCCGCATTCTGAGCATCTGGCCGCAGACCCCACTGCGCCAAGTCTGAAGTCGACCCCGCCCGCGGCCTCAGCACATGACCACACAAAGGTCGCCCCACACCCACCGACCGCGGATCTGCGCGGGCAAAATGCGCCGCAGGAAACCGCTCCGCTCACTGGCCAGATCCGAAATGCGTCACAGAACACCGCGCCGCATCCGTCCTCACCTGTGACCGGACCCATACCGCTTGTCACTGCCCAAACGCAGGTCGGCACGATAGGGACGCTGATCAATCCCGTGGATGACAGTGCCGGACTGAACGATGCAGCTATCTCGACCGATGACCCCAAGTTCGAACTGACCACATCCCATCTGCGCGAGGCAAGCCAGCCGTCCCAACCGACCCGCACGTTGCCTGACCTGCCGCGCCACATCGCGGCGCAACTGGCCGAAATCGTGCGCACTGCCCCGGACAAACCAGTTGAACTGACCCTGAACCCCGAGGAGTTGGGGCGTCTCAGGATGAGCTTTCAAACAGATGCATCTTCCCTGACCGTTGTTCTTCAGGTCGAACGGCCCGAAACGCTGGATCTGATGCGGCGCCACATCGAGCAACTGGCGCAGGACATGCACGATCTTGGCTATGAACAGGTCAATTTCACGTTCCAGCAACAGCAACAGGATGCCGCGTCGAACGGTCAGGCCGGTGCGGATCCAGATACACGATCGACACCACGCACCGATGGTCATGGCGACCAACCCGTCGCGCAGGACAAGGTGCAAATCCATATCAGCCCGGGCGCTGGCATGGACATTCGCATATAGAAAGGACAGCAGATGGACGTCACTCAAACCATGCCCGCCGCCTTGACGGCCGGACCCGCACAGTATTCCGAGGGAACCAGGAACGGTGATGCCGTGATCTCGTCCGATTTCGAGACGTTTCTCAAGATGCTGACGGCCCAGATGGAAAATCAGGATCCGATGAACCCGATTGAAAGTTCGGATTACGCCGTGCAGCTTGCCACATTCTCGGGTGTCGAACAGCAAGTGCGCACCAATGACCTGCTGGACGGGCTTGGCACAAAGCTGGGGCTGATGGGATTGTCCGATATTGCCGGATGGGTCGGGATGGAGGCGCGCGTCGCCGCGCCGGTTCTGTTTGACCAAACCCCGGTCACGCTGGTGCCCGCCCCGGCAACCGGTGCGGACGAAACCCGGCTTGTCGTCAAGAATGCGGACGGCGCGATTGTTGAAAACAAGATCATCCCGACCTCGACCGACCCGATCGAATGGGCTGGCGTGGACGAATCCGGTACGCCGTTCCCACGCGGGGTTTATACGTTCGAGCTGGTCAGCTCGGGCAACGGGCGGCATCTATCGACCGAACCCGTGCAAGCCTATAGCAAGATCACGGAAAGCCAGAACGCCGATGGTAAACTTTGGTTGATCCTTGAAAGCGGACAAAAGATCGAGGCAGATACCGTGTCTGCCATCCGCGAACCGTAAAAGGCTGCGGCTTCGCCAACCACCTCAAGCGGTGCGGCCGCGAAAGGTCGAACTGTTAAGCCATCGCAACGGCCCGGTATCAATAGGGACCACTCTGGTTGCCCTTCACGGCCCGGCCCCCTAGCTTGGCGATGGACGAAACAGGGGCGGCGCTATGGGGAACAATCTTCCGGGGTCACGACGACGCCAACTGCAACGCATCTGGTCGGATGCGGGTGTGGTTCCCGAATATGCCAGTTGGTCCCTTCTGACCGGTGGACGCACCAACCTGATCTGGCGGGTTGATATGCCCGACAGACCGCCATTGGTCTGCAAACTGTTCCTTCCGAACACCGCCACGCCGCTGTTTGCCAATGACGGTACCCGCGAGGCCTTGGCCCTGCGCGCCTTGTCGGGCGCAGAGATTGCGCCGGATCTTGTGGCATTCCAGGACAGCACGATTGGCGAAACGGTCATCTATCAACATATCGAAGGGCGTGGCTGGAGCGGCGACGTGACCGAGGTTGCACGGATGATGGCGCGGCTGCACGCACATACCCCACCGGATGGTCTGCCGGAACTGACTGTGACCCCCGCCGCGTTGTGTGCCGATGGGTTAGGCATGGCGCCATCCGGCCTGACAGCTCCGCCACCCGTTCCGGATGAACTACCAAATGCCCGCCGTGCATTTCTGCACGGTGACATTGTGCCGGGTAATATTCTGGACACGGCCAATGGGTTGCGCCTGATCGACTGGCAATGCCCGGCCCTTGGCGACCCCAGCGCGGACATCGCGATATTTTTGTCGCCAGCCATGCAGCTTTTATACGGCCATCGTCCACTAAATGGGGACGAGATTGCGCAATTTCTGTCCGCCTATCGGCGCGAAAGTAACGACGCGCAGACCATCGCACGCTATCGCGCGCTGTCCCCGCTGTATCACTGGCGCATGGCGGCCTATTGCCTCTGGAAAGCGGGGCGCGGGGATCAGGATTATGCCCGCGCCGCCGACCTGGAACTGGCCGCGTCAGAGCAGGCTTGAGACCCAGACCGCAACCAACGCCAAACCGCCGCCCAAGGTGACATAACCCATTGCCCGGACCGGACGCGCCCGGTCGGTTTCCGGTATCGGCGTGGCTTGCCGGATCAGGGCGGCTTCGGCCAGTTCGGGCAGGCGCGGGCCGAAACGCGCCAGCACACGTATTGTCTGGGCCAGATCGGTCAGCAGCGCCTTTGGGCCGATCGAATTGGCGATATAGCTTTCGACCACCGGTTTTGCGACCTGCCAGATATTGATGTTCGGGTTCAGCGATCGCGCCACCCCTTCGACCACCACCATGGTGCGTTGAAGCAGGATCAGCTCGGTGCGGGTTTCCATCCCAAACTTCTCGGTCACCTCGAATAGGTAAGACAGAAGCCGCCCCATCGAAATCTGCGTCGCATCCATGCCGAAGATCGGCTCGCCCACGGCGCGCAGGGCGCGGGCAAACTCTTCGACATTGCGGTCGGCAGGCACATAGCCCGCTTCGAAATGCACCTCGGCCACTCGGCGATAGTCGCGGTTGATGAAGCCATACAGGATCTCGGCATAGACACGGCGGGTGTATTCGTCGATCCGCCCCATGATACCGAAATCAATGGCGATGATGTCCCCGTTTGCAGCAAATTTCAGGTTGCCCTGATGCATGTCGCCATGAAACAGCCCATCGCGCAGCGCGTGTGACAGAAACAGTTGCAACACACGTTCCCCCAAGCGATCCATGTCCAGCCCCGAAGCGCGGATGGCCGGCAGATCATTGGCCGGAATCCCCTCGCCCCAACCCAGCGTCATCACCGTGCGCCCGGACAGGCCCCAATTCACCTTGGGCACCACGAACCCTTCGTCATTCGCGGTATTCTCTGCAAATTCGCTGGCCGAGGCGCTTTCCAGACGCAAATCAAGCTCGCCCATCACGACGCCTTCGAAATGTTCGACCACATCGGCCGGGCGCAGGCGGCGGGTGGACGGCAGCAAAAACTCGATCACCGCAGCCGAAAAATGGAAAGCGTCAATGTCGGTGCGAAAGGCGCGTTCGATATGCGGGCGCAAAACCTTGACCGCGACCTCTTCCCCGGTGGCCGCAATCCGGGCGCGATGCACCTGCGCGATGGATGCGGCGGCGACAGGTTCTGAAAACTCGGAAAACACCTCGTCGATCTTGATGCCCAGTTCCTTTTCGACCATCCGCCGGGCCACGGCAGACGGAAACGGGGGCAGCTTGTCTTGCAGATATTGCAACTGATCGGACAGTTCCGCACCAACCACATCGGGCCGCGTCGACAGGATCTGGCCAAACTTGATATAGGCCGGGCCAAGCGCGGTGATCGCGCGCGTCAGGGGCGGCAGCGATGTGTCGCCCTTCTTGCCCAGCCACGCAAAGGGAAAGCCGATGATCCGCGCGGCCATGCGAATGATCGGCGGCGCGTTCATCGCATCCAGCACAACCCCCATCGCGCCCGTCCGTTGAAAGGTCGCACCGGTGCGGATCAGCCGCCAAATGTTGTGGGGGCCGCGCATCCTAGATTTTCCAACCCGAATGCAGCGCCGCAATGCCCATGGAAAGGTTGCGGTATTTCACATTCTCGAACCCGGCTTGCCGGATCATTTGCGCGAAGGTTTCCTGATCGGGGAACTTGCGGATGCTTTCGACCAGATACTGATAACTGTCGGCATCATTCGCGATCAGCTTGCCCATCCGGGGAATGACGTTGAAGGAATACAGGTCATAGAGCTTCTGCATTCCGTCATTGGGAAGCTGGCTGAACTCCAACACCATCAGGCGCCCACCGGGGCGCAGCACGCGATAGGCTTCGCGCAATGCGTCAGGGATGCGCGTCACGTTGCGAATGCCGAAGCTGATCGTGTAGCGATCAAAGCTGTTGTCTTCAAACGGCAGCGCCATCGCGTCACCAACGACCCAATCCAGCCGATCTGCCTTGTTGGTGGCATCGGCGCGTTTGCGGCCTTCGACCAGCATCTGTTCGGTCATGTCCAGCACGACGGCAGAGGCGTCCGGCGCGCGGTCCAGAAACCGGAACGAAATGTCACCGGTGCCGCCCGCCACATCCAGAAGCCGCTGACCGTTTCGGGGGGCCAGCCAATCCATCATCGCGTCTTTCCAAACCCGGTGTATGCCCGCCGACATCACATCATTCATGATGTCATATTTTGATGCGACGTTGGTGAAAACACCGTGCACCATCCCGGCCTTGTCATCCTCGGCCACGGTCTTGAACCCGAAATGGGTTGTTTTTCTGTCGGATGTGCTCATCGGGCTTGCCCATTTCTTGCGATTGATCCCTCATATCCCGACGAATACCCACGCACAATGGAGAGGCGCCCGATATGCCCGAATTACCCGAGGTCGAGACGGTTCGTCGCGGCCTGTCCCCCGTGATGGAAGGCGCGCGGATCGTTCGGGCCGACATTCGGCGTGAAGGTCTGCGCTGGCCGTTTCCCGACCGGATGGCTGACCGGTTGACCGGCGCACGGGTGTTGCGACTGGGCCGACGGTCGAAATACCTGCTGGCCGATCTGGATACGGGCGAAACTCTGATCACCCATTTGGGCATGTCGGGGCGGATGCTGATCTCGGGCCATGCGCTGGGCAAGTTTCATCACGACCACCCGGCGCCTGAAAAACACGACCACGTTGTGCTGGACATGGACAATGGCGCGCGGGTGACGTTCAACGACCCACGGCGCTTCGGTGCGATGGACCTGTGTGACACAGTCGGGCTTGATGCCCACAAGCTGATCCGTGTGCTGGGTCCGGAACCCTTGGGCAATGCGTTTGATGAACCCTATCTGGTTGGCGCGCTCAAGCGTCGCAATTCCCCCATCAAATCCGCGCTTCTGGATCAGGGAATCATCGCGGGACTTGGCAACATTTATGTCTGCGAGGTGTTGTTTCGGGCTGGTGTTCACCCCACGCGCAAGGCCGCGCGCCTGTCCTCAACCCGCGCCGCCGGATTGGTGCCGATCATCCGCGACGTGCTGGGCGAGGCGATTGAAAGCGGGGGGTCATCACTGAACGATTACCGGCAAGCCGATGGTGAACTGGGCTATTTCCAACACAATTTCCGGGTCTATGGGCGCGAGGGCCAACCCTGTGTGACGCAAGGTTGCACTGGAAAAATAAGGCGAATCACGCAATCCGGGCGATCGACATTCTATTGTGCGCAATGCCAAAGATAACTTGATCACCGGGGCGGGCAGCCTTACGACTCCGCTTCGACCACCACGGACAATGGCAGGGGAACCATGGCCTACAAAAATATTATCGTTGAGATCGAAGATCACATCTGTCTGATCAAGCTCAACCGACCCGACGCGCTGAACGCACTGAACCTTGACTTGCTGGGCGAACTTGGTGACGCCCTGGCGGACGCTCAGAAGAATGACAAGGCCCGCTGCATCGTCATCACCGGATCCGAAAAAGCCTTCGCTGCCGGGGCTGACATCAAGATGATGGCCGAGAAAAGCTTTGTCGATGTCTTCGCGGGCGACCTGTTCACACCGGAAGAAGATGCAATCATGCGCATTCGCAAGCCGATCATCGCGGCCGTGTCCGGCTATGCGCTGGGCGGCGGGTGCGAACTGGCCATGATGTGCGACTTCATCATCGCCGCAGACACCGCCAAATTCGGCCAGCCCGAGGTGAACCTGGGCGTGATGGCCGGCATGGGTGGGACGCAGCGCCTGACCAAGCTGGTCGGTCGTGCCAAGTCGATGGACATGAACCTGACCGGCCGTTTCATGGATGCGGAAGAGGCAGAGCGTTCGGGGCTGGTCAGCCGCGTCGTGCCCGCCAAGAAGCTGATGGACGAAGCCATGTCCGCCGCTGCCAAGATCGCGGAAAAGTCGATGATCACCGTGATGGCGATCAAGGAATCGGTGAACCGCGCGGAACAGCTGCCGCTGACCGAAGGCATCCTGTTTGAACGCCGCCTGTTCCATTCGCTGTTTGCGACCGAGGACCAGAAAGAAGGCATGGCCGCCTTCTCGGAAAAACGCGAACCGCAGTTCCGCGACAAGTAACGCGTTTTATGGGTTCCCTTTACGGTGGTTTTTCCGTAAAGGGTGCCCTCATACATGCGCGTGAGGCCCGCTTTGGCCAGAATCACCGGTTCTGAACCCGGTCGGGTGCTGATGCGCAGCTTTTGAAACGTTAACCACACCCGATGAAGGGAACAGACACATGGCAAATTCGCCCCAGTCCAAAAAACGCGCCCGCCAGAACGAGGCTCGTTTCGCCGTCAACAAAGCCCGCCGTTCGCGCATCCGCACCTTCCTGCGCAAAGTCGAAGAAGCGATTGCGTCCGGCGACAAGGAAGCCGCGACCGCTGCCCTGAAGGATGCCCAGCCCGAGCTGATGCGCGGCGTGACCAAAGGCGTTTATCACAAGAACACCGCAGCCCGCAAAATGTCGCGCCTGTCGGCGCGCGTCAAAGCCCTGGGCTGATCGCGATTCTGGTCGAAAGACCGGTAAGCAAAAACAGGCGGAGCGTGTCCTCAAAGGCACGCTCCGTTCGCGTTTTCGGCGGCAAAAATTGCATTAGTGCAAGCCGCTTGGGATTCGCTCTGGGAAAGACTGAGTCAAGCACGAAGATCAGTTGCACGCGCCGCGGACAGATTGCTAATTTGCCTTCAGCGATTCACATCGCCGACTTGGGACTATGATACATCAAGGGTTAACCCCTTGAAAAATTAGGTTAAAATCTGACCTGAAGATTGAATCGGAGCCTGTCCGGTGCAATCGACGCCAGTTTTTGTTGCCGACTTGGGGGTCGGTGGGGAAATCTGCGTCACTCAGTGAATGCCGGACCGTCTCGGACCGGTTTGTTAACTTATGTTATGTCTCCTGGCCCAATCGGGCGATCCTGCGCCAAGACCACGGTCTTGTGCAGCGAACGTCCTTGGTCGTGCACGCTTAGGTGAGGCAAGCGTGCCGGAAATGTGGATCGTCAGGTGCTTGGGGGCGCCTGGTGTGAATGTGTTTGGGCAAAGGGCTGTCAGTGAGCAGTCCGTTTAAGAAACCGGGTCGAGGTGACATGACGAACGAAGAATGGGGACTTGTTCGAAACAAGCTGCAAAAGGCTGTAGGGCAGAACAACTATACCAACTGGATTGAACCGCTTGAATTTGCCGATCTGAAGAACGGCGTGGCAAGGTTTCTGGTTCCGACCAACTTCATGGGCAACTGGGTGGATCGGAATTTCGGTGACAAAATTCTGAATCATATGGTCGGCGAAGGCCTTAAGGTCTCGCGGCTGGACTTCGAAGTTCCACGCAAACCCGCGCAGGCGAATCCCTCATCGTCGCAGAAGGCTGACGGTGCGGAGAGTGCTGCCCCCACCGCGCCTGCCACCCGAACCGATCAGGACGACCTGCCCGGCGCGCCGCTTTATGACCGCTTCACCTTCGACAATTTCGTTGTGGGCAAACCCAACGAACTGGCCCATGCCGCCGCCCGCCGCGTCGCCGAAGGTGGCCCCGTCACGTTCAACCCGCTGTTCCTGTATGGCGGCGTGGGATTGGGCAAGACCCACCTGATGCATGCCATTGCGCATGAACTGACCAGCCGTAACCCCGAACTGCGCGTTGTCTATCTGTCGGCGGAACAATTCATGTATCGCTTCGTGCAAGCGATCCGTGAAAAGCAGATGATGGATTTCAAGCAACTGTTCCGCTCGGTCGATGTGCTGATGGTGGACGATGTGCAGTTCATTGCGGGCAAGGACAGCACGCAGGAAGAATTCTTCCACACCTTCAACGCGTTGGTGGATCAGAACAAGCAGATCATCATCTCGGCCGACCGTGCCCCCGGTGAAATCAAGGACATGGAAGACCGCATCAAGAGCCGTCTGCAATGCGGCCTTGTGGTGGACCTGCACCCGACCGACTACGAACTGCGTCTTGGCGTGTTGCAGAACAAGGTCAATGCCTATCGCGAACAGTATAACGGGCTGGTGATTGCCGATGGCGTTCTGGAATTCATCGCGCATCGTATCTCGACCAATGTGCGCGTTCTGGAAGGCGCACTGATGCGGCTGTTCGCGTTTGCCTCGCTTGTCGGGCGCGAAGTGACGATGGAGCTGGCACAGGACTGTCTGGGTGACATCCTGCGCGCCTCTGATCGCAAGGTCACGGTCGAGGAGATTCAGCGCAAGGTCAGCGATCATTACAACATTCGTCTGTCCGACCTGATCGGCCCCAAGCGGGTGCGCACCATTGCCCGACCGCGCCAGGTGGCGATGTATCTGGCCAAGCACATGACCTCGCGGTCGTTGCCCGAAATCGGGCGACGTTTCGGGGGCCGCGACCACACCACCGTCATGCACGGGGTGAAGCGGATCGACGAACTGAAAGTCGCCGACGATCAGATCGCCGAGGATCTTGAGCTTCTGCGCCGCGCGCTTGAAGCCTGATTTGGCAAAACGACGGCGGGTTTTGGGCCTATCCCCTTGACCCGCCCGCGAAAGAATCAGACATTCCCAATAACAAATTGAGCCGGGCGGCGAGCATGATATGTTCCCCGTCCCGGTATCTGTCAGGAGTGGGACATGAAGATCAGTATCGAACGCGGCGCGCTGCTAAAGGCCGTGTCACAGGCGCAATCCGTTGTCGAACGCCGCAACACCATTCCCATTCTGGCAAACGTGCTGATCGAAGCCGAAGGCAACAGCGTCTCGTTTCGCGCCACCGATCTGGATATTGAGGTTGTGGACAAGACCGATGCGATGGTCGAACGCGCCGGGGCCACGACCGTGTCTGCCGTGACCTTGCACGAGATCGTGCGCAAACTGCCTGATGGGGCGTTGGTGCAACTGACCGATGATGGCGCAACGGGCCGGCTGACGGTCGAGGCAGGACGCTCAAACTTCTCGCTCGCCACGCTGCCGAAGGAAGACTTCCCGGTCATGGCGTCATCGGAATACTCGGCCAATTTCTCGGCCCCTGCTCCGGTTCTGCGCCGTCTGTTCGACAAGTCGAAATTCGCGATTTCAACTGAAGAGACGCGCTATTACCTGAACGGCGTTTACATGCACGTGGCCGACGCCGAAGGCGGCAAGGTGCTGCGCTGTGTCGCCACCGACGGGCACCGCCTGGCCTGCATCGATGCCGACCTGCCCGCAGGTGCTGCGGATATGCCCGGCGTGATCGTCCCCCGCAAGACCGTGGGCGAGCTGCGCAAGCTTTTGGATGATGACGATGCGACCATTGCCGTGTCCGTATCGGAAACAAAGATCCGTTTTGCCACGCCTGCGATCACCCTGACCTCGAAGGTGATCGACGGCACCTTCCCCGACTACACCCGCGTCATTCCCACCGGCAACACCCGCAAGCTGGAGGTGGACGCGACCGAGTTCGCGCAGGCCGTTGATCGTGTGGCCACCGTGTCCAGCGAACGCTCGCGCGCGGTCAAGCTGCAACTGGACGAAGACCGGCTGATCCTGTCGGTGAATGCGCCGGATGCCGGCGCGGCCGAGGAAGAACTGGCCGTGGCCTATGGCGATGAACGGTTGGAAATCGGCTTCAACGCCAAGTATCTGCTTGAAATCGCCAGCCAGGTGGACCGTGAAAACGCGGTGTTCATGTTCAATTCGTCCGGCGACCCGACCTTGATGCGCGAAGGCAACGACACCAGCGCCGTCTATGTCGTCATGCCGATGCGTGTTTGACCGGGACCGCACCGCCACCTGATGCCCCGGCGGGCATTATTACGAACCGATACGGACAGGGGGCGTGATGCTGGCCCTGCGTGAGCTGACACTCAGCCATTTCCGAAGCCACCGCATCGCGCGGCTGTCGCTGGATGGGCGGCCCGTGGCCATTCATGGCCGCAACGGCGCGGGCAAGACCAACATTCTGGAAGCGGTCTCGATGCTGTCGCCCGGTCGCGGCCTGCGCCGCGCCACGGTGGACGAGATGATCCGCCGCCCCGAAGGCGTCGGCTGGAAAGTCACCGCCACTCTGCAAAGCCTGCACCAGATGCACGAGGTTGAAACCTGGGTCGAAGCGGGCAGCCCCCGACAGGTGCGGATTGATGGCAAGACCGCGCCGCAGGTCGCCCTTGGCCGGATCGCGCGCATCGTCTGGCTGGTGCCGGTAATGGACCGCCTCTGGGTCGAGGGGGCCGAGGGGCGCAGGCGGTTTTTGGACCGCATGACCATGAGCTTTGAACCTGACCACGCCGACGCCGTCCTGACCTATGATAAGGCGATGCGCGAACGCAACCGCCTGTTGAAGGATGGTCAGCGCGACGATCATTGGTATGGCGCGCTAGAGAGCCAGATGGCCCGCGCCGCCACCGACATCATCGCAAATCGCGCCGCCACGCTGTCGCAACTGGCCGCTGCGCAAGCCGAGGCCGAAACCGCCTTTCCCACTGCAAATTTGTCTCTAATCCAGCCTGAAAGCACTGAATTGCCAGAAACCGAGCTTGATCTGGCTCAGGCGTTCGCCGACAGCCGCCCGCGTGATCTTCTGGCAGGACGCACGCTGATCGGCCCGCATCGCACCGATCTTGCCGCCATCTATGCCGCCAAGGGCATCGCCGCGCGCGATTGTTCGACGGGTGAACAAAAGGCGCTGCTGGTGTCGCTGATCCTTGCCAATGGTCGCGCGCTGGCGCGGGATTTCGGCGCCCCGCCCATCCTGCTGTTGGACGAAGTCGCCGCCCATCTTGACGCCACCCGCCGCGCCGCGCTGTATGACGAGGTCTGCGCGCTGGGGTCGCAGGCGTTCATGACCGGCACCGGGCCGGAACTGTTTGCAGAACTGGGCGACCGTGCCAGCCATTTCGAAGTCAGCGAGGTCGATGGCACCTCGCACATAGAAGAGGTGACACAATGAAAACCAACCGCGTGAGCCTGATCACCCTTGGCGTCAAAGACCTTGCCCGCGCCCGCGCCTTCTATGAAGCCATCGGGTGGGAGCCCTCGGGCGTGGAGGACAAGGTGGTGTTCTACGACATGAACGGCATGAAATTCGGGTTCTATACGCTGGAGGGGTTGGCGAACGACACAGGGCGCAAGGTCGAAGATCTGAAAACCGGCGCCATGACCCTTGCGCAATGCTTCCCGACCGAGGCCGAAGTGGATGCAGCCTACGAAGCCGCCTTGGCCGCTGGGGCCACCGCGGTCGCCCGCCCGGAAAAGGTCTTTTGGGGCGGATATTCCGGCTACATTGCCGACCCCGACGGGCATCTTTGGGAATATGCCATGAACCCGTTCTGGGATCTGGACGAAGACGGTCATCTGAAATGACGATCACTCTGACCGAGCTTGGCTTCTATATCATCGGTCTCTATATCCTGTTTCTGACGCCCGGCCCGGTCTGGGTTGCACTGGTGGCGCGGGTCATGTCAGGTGGATTTGCACAGGCTTGGCCCCTTGCGATGGGCGTCGCCATCGGAGACATCTTCTGGTCCGTGCTCGCCGCCCTTGGCATGGGCTGGGTCGCGTCCAGCTTCGGCGGCGCGATGCTGGTTCTGAAAATCGTGGCAGCCCTGTTCTTCGTCTGGCTGGGCGTGACCATCATCCGCTCTGCCGACCACAAGATCACTAAGGATCGTAAACTGACCCGCCCCGGCATCTGGGCGGGCTTCGTCGCAGGCCTGATCGTCATCCTGGCCAACCCCAAGGCGATCCTGTTCTACATGGGCGTCCTGCCGGGCTTCTTCGACCTGTCACGCCTGACCGCACCGGATGTGGTGGCAATCGGTGCCGCGTCCTTCATCGTGCCGCTGACGGGCAACCTTGGTATGGCGTTCTTCATTGATCGCGCGCGTCAACTTCTGTCGTCACCGAACAGCTTGCGGCGCATGAATCTGACCGCTGGGAGCCTGTTGATTCTGGTCGGTCTGATCATCCCGTTCACCTAGGCGGAAAAGCCCCCCTGTTTGACACTAAATCTTGTGTCAGCTAGGTGACATTACCCCTGAAAATAACTATATTTTCCGGACCAAACAACAGGAAGGCCCTCATGGCTGATGACGCGCAAAACGGTGCCGGATACGGCGCCGATTCCATTAAAGTTCTCAAAGGGTTGGAAGCAGTTCGGAAACGCCCCGGCATGTATATCGGGGACACCGATGATGGCTCGGGCCTGCACCACATGGTGTATGAGGTCGTGGACAACGGCATTGACGAGGCTTTGGCCGGTCATGCCGATGCCGTGACCGTCACTATTCACGCCGACAACTCGGTTTCCGTGTCCGACAACGGTCGTGGCATTCCAACTGATATCCACCCCGAAGAAGGCGTCTCGGCCGCCGAGGTCATCATGACCCAGCTTCACGCGGGCGGTAAGTTTGACTCGAACTCCTACAAGGTGTCAGGCGGGTTGCATGGTGTGGGCGTGTCGGTGGTGAACGCCCTGTCCGATTGGCTTGAGCTGCGCATCTGGCGCGGCGGCAAAGAGCATGTCGCCCGCTTTGAGCGCGGCGAGACCGTCGAACATCTGAAGGTCGTTGGCGACTGCGGCGACCGCACCGGGACCGAGGTTCGGTTTCTGGCCTCGACCGACACGTTCTCGAACCTCGACTATCAGTTCAAGACGTTGGAGAACCGTCTGCGCGAGCTGAGCTTCCTGAACTCGGGCGTGCGGATCGTGATCGAAGATGAACGCCCTGCCGAGAAACTGCACACCGAGCTGCATTATGACGGCGGCGTCAAGGAATTCGTCAAATACCTGGACCGGTCGAAAACCCCGCTGATGGAGGAACCGATCTTCGTTACCGGTGAAAAAGACGGCATCGGGGTCGAGGTCGCGATGTGGTGGAATGACGGCTATCACGAGAACGTGCTGCCCTTCACCAACAACATCCCGCAGCGCGATGGCGGCACCCATCTGGCGGGCTTCCGTGGCGCGCTGACGCGGACCCTGAACCTTTATGCCAACTCGACGGGTCTGGCGAAAAAGGAAAAGGTCAACTTCACCGGCGACGACGCGCGCGAGGGTCTGACCTGCGTCTTGTCGGTCAAGGTGCCCGATCCCAAGTTCTCGTCTCAGACCAAGGACAAGCTGGTCAGCTCAGAGGTGCGACCCGCCGTCGAAGGGCTGATGAACGAGAAGTTGCAGGAGTGGTTCGACGAACACCCAAACGTCGCCAAGCTGATCGTCGGCAAGATCATCGAAGCCGCCCTGGCCCGCGAAGCCGCCCGCAAGGCGCGCGAGATGACGCGCAAGAAATCCTCGCTCGACGTGGCGTCCCTGCCCGGCAAATTGGCCGATTGTCAGGAACGTGACCCCGCCAAGCGTGAACTGTTCATGGTCGAGGGCGACTCGGCCGGTGGATCGGCAAAACAGGGACGATCCCGCCACAATCAGGCCGTTTTGCCACTGCGCGGCAAGATCCTGAATGTCGAACGCGCGCGGTTTGACCGGATGCTGTCCAGCCAGGAAATCGGCACCATCATCACCGCGCTCGGCACTGGTATTGGTCGTGATGAATTCGACATCTCGAAGCTGCGTTATCACAAGATCATCATCATGACCGACGCAGACGTTGATGGCGCCCACATCCGCACATTGCTGCTGACCTTCTTTTTCCGCCAGATGCCGGAACTGATCGAGGGGGGATACCTCTATATTGCGCAGCCGCCGCTTTATAAGGTCAGTCGCGGCAAATCCGAGGTCTATGTGAAGGACCAGGTCGAGCTGGAGGACTACCTGATCGCGCAAGGGATCGACGGCACCGTTTTGCGGCTTGCCAATGGGGAAGAAATCGCAGGTGCCGATTTGGCCCGCGTGGTCGAAGCCGCCCGCAGTTTCCGCCGCATCCTTGACGCCTTCCCCACCCATTATCCGCGCAACATTCTGGAACAGGCCGCCCTTGCCGGCGGGTTCGATCCGGGTCGCGCTGATGCCGATCTGCAAGCTGTGGCCGAAAGTGTCGCGGCGCGACTGGACAAGGTGGCCGTTGAGTATGAACGCGGCTGGCAAGGTCGGATTACACAGGATCACGGCATTCGCCTGGCGCGCATCCTGCGCGGGGTCGAAGAGATCCGCACGCTGGACGGTGCCGTTCTGCGCTCGGGTGAAGCCCGTCGTTTGTCGGAAGTGTCGATGGACACGCGCGATATCTATCGCGATAGCTCGAAACTGGTGCGCAAGGATCGCGAGATCCTGATCCAGGGACCGATCGACCTGCTGAACGCCATTCTGGCCGAGGGCGAGAAGGGCCTGACCTTGCAACGCTACAAGGGTCTGGGCGAAATGAACCCCGATCAGCTGTGGGAGACAACGCTGGACCCCGAGGCACGCACGTTGCTTCAGGTGAAGGTCGATGACCTTGCCGACGCCGATGATCTGTTCACGAAGCTGATGGGCGATGTGGTCGAGCCAAGACGCGAGTTCATTCAGCAAAACGCGCTGTCGGTTGAGAACCTGGATTTCTGATTGCGGCGCAATAAGTGGGGATGTCGAAAAGATGTCGCATTTCTACACCGATTTGGTGTCCGACACAGTGACTCGCCCCTCGCCAGGAATGCTGCAGGCGATGGTCGACGCGTCAACAGGCGACGAACAACGCGGCGAAGACCCCACGACGCTCGCGCTCTGTGATCGGGTCGCGCAGATGATGGGCTTTGACGATGCGATTTTCCTGCCCTCTGGGACGATGTGCAACCAGATCGCCTTTCTGGTGCATTGCCGCCCGGGGGACGAGGTCATCGCCGCCGGAAACGCGCATATTATGCGATCCGAAGGAGCCGGGGCTGCCGCATTGGCAGGCGCGCAGATCCACCCGATTCCCACATCGCGCGGCATTTTCACCGCAGACGATGTTTCACCCTTGATCCGAACCCGGCGAGACCGCGCGCCTGTCACTCGCTTGATCTGTGTCGAGCAAACAACAAATTCCGGTGGCGGCGCCGTCTGGCCCATCGACACGTTGAGTAAACTGGCCAAACTGGCGCGGGCCAAAGGTCTGGTGATGCATATGGATGGCGCACGGCTGCTCAACGCCGTTGTTGCCAGCACCCTACCGGCCAAGAACCATTGCGCTGGATTCGACAGTGCCTGGATCGACTTGTCAAAAGGGCTTGGATGCCCTGTTGGCGCTGTGCTCGCAGGTGATTCGGACTTCATTCGTCAGGCTTGGGTTTGGAAACACCGTCTAGGCGGTGCCATGCGCCAATCCGGAGTGCTGGCAGCGGCAGGACTTTATGCGCTGGATCACAATATCAACCGTCTGGCGGATGACCATAGAAACGCGCGCCTACTGGCGGATTTACTGTCTGATACACCAGGAATAGATGTTTTCCCTGAAGTAATTGAAAGCAATATTCTGTTCCTTGACATCACGAGGACTGGCAAAACCACTGGCATAATTAACACGATCCTATCTGCAAGTGGCGTTCGGCTAAACGCCGAATCCCCCACCCGCTTCAGGGCAGTCACTCATCTGGGTATCTCTAGTGAGCAAATTCTTGGCGCCGCAAAAGCCATCAAGGATGCTTGCAAAGCCTGACACGGGTGCATCAAAAGTGGTGCCGCTGAAGGGACTCGAACCCCCGACCCCATCATTACGAATGACGTGCTCTACCAGCTGAGCTACAGCGGCCCACAAATGGCTGCCAGCCCATTAAGCGCAGCAGCGATCGGGGTTTTAGACGCGGGGCGTTGGCTGTGCAAGCGAATTTCGCGCCCTTTGCAAGCCTGGCGCGATGTTTTCATGTCAGAAACAGGCCCGGTCACCAGCCCCCGTGCCCACCACACACCTTTGCCCCGGCAGATCAGGGTTTTGGCGCATCTGTTTCCTCGGGTCCGTCGCTATCAGCATCCACCAGTTCGGCCTCCAACACGTCGTCTTTCGGCCCATCTTCCGGGTCAAGCAATTCGGTGGTGGCGTCGGCGGCTTCGGCTTCGCCGACAATCAGAGGCAGCATTTCGGCGCCCCCCTGCATCGCATGATCGGTTTCCGGGGCAGGTTTCCAGGCCAGCGTGTCAAAGCCTTGGCATCCGTCACAAATCGGGGTCCAGGCCGCGTGCACATGGTTGCAGTTGTCGCACACCCATTGCGGACCCCGCGGGGCGGTCACGGCGCGGGCCAGCAACGCGCGGACGGTCTGGTCATCCGCGCCCTCGCCCCTTTCAATTGCAGCAAGCAGTGTCAGGGCACGCTGGCTGGGCAATACTTCGGGCAGATCGCCCAGCGCCTTGCGCGCTTCGGTGTAGTTTTCAGCAGCAATGTTCAGTTCGGTCAGCAACATCCGCGTTTCCGGGTCGCCATCGCGGTGCTTGGTCAGTGCCCGAAACCGCACCAGACGTTCGGCGGGCGTTTCATCGGGCACGATTTCGGCAAACGCGGCTGCGATGTCCGGGTGGGGCTGGGCGCTCCACGCCTTGATCAGAACACGCGACGCATAGCGCGGCTTGCCCTGTTCGATATAGGTGCGTGCCGCCATCACCGCGGCGGGGACCAGATCAGGCGACAGGCGGTTGGCCTCGATCGCGGCTTCGCGGGCCTTGATGTCATTGCCTTCGTTCAAAACGCCCTTGGCTTCCGACAGGGCCAGAACCGCATCGCGCCGCTTGTGCACATCACGCGGCAGGTCACCATATTTCAGCTTCGCACCAAGTGTCTTGCGCGCGCCCGACCAATCATTATGCCTTGCTTGCAGACCCAGCAGAACATCCTGTGTTTCCGTGTGTCGCGGCTTCAGCGCAAAGGCCTTCTGCGCCAGCTTCATCGCGGTTTCGGTATCCCCTTCGGCCAGCTTTTGTTTCATGATGCCGCGCACCCCGACAAACTGCGTGCGTTCGTCTTTCAAAAGACGCCGATAGACTTCGCCCGCCTTGCGCTTGTCGCCCGTCATCTCGGCGGCCTGCGCGGTCAGAAGATTGGTCAATTCGGGACGATGCAGATATTTCTCGGCCCGGCTGGCCTTGGACATGGCCGTGCTGCCTTCGCCGGACGCCAGCGCGATCATGCCTTCGGCCAGCGCCTCATATCCCTTGCGCTCGCGCGAACGGTCGAAATAGCGCGAAATCGCCGTTTCGTCCCCGTTCACAAAGCGAATGAACGCCACCAGCAAGCCCAAGACGATAATCGCCAGCCAGATCGCGACCACCAGCAAGACGCCGGCAATCACGGCCTGAAGCGGTTCCAGATTGTATTCGGTCGCGCCAATGGCAATGCGAATACCACCTTCGGTTTCCATCAGGAACCCGGCCCCCAGCGTCAGCAAGGCGATGGCAGTCACGAAGAGAATAATCTTGAAAAGAGACCAAAGCATCGGTGCGTCCTTACTTGCTGTTGACGTGCTGGGCCAAGGCTTGCGCGGCCTCAAGCGTATCTTTGCGGGCGGTGGCATCTGCGATCCAGGCGGACAGGGCGGCTTTGCCAGCCTCGGGCATCGCCTCAAGCTCGCTCAAAGCGGCCGCGATCCGACCATCCTTCAACGCCGCCTCGGCGCGGGACAGGATGGCATCGGGGTCGTCGCCCTCTTTCGGTTCCAGTGACCGGGCCCCGAGCTGGGTGCGGAAAAAGGCCGTGACGCGGTCCATTTCGCCATCCTTGACCGCTGCACGGATCGACGCGTCCAGGGCTGCGCGCGCCGCCTCGGGGAACCGTGCCTGCAAGGTGGCCAAAGTTATGATCCCGTCCGCGGCATGGGCCGACAGCGCGTCGGGTGCTTCAACACCAGCGTTTTCGGTCAAATCAAACAGTGCATCACCATAAGGCTGCCCGCTTTCCAGCGCCGCCAGAACGCGTGACATCGCGGCCCGTGCCGCAGCAGCCTTGGCGGCTTCGGCGGCGCTGACCTCAAGCGTTTCGGCCTGATCCTGCGCCGCGCTGATCCGTTCAAGCTCGGCATCCAGCATCTGGCGCATCTGCTGCAATTCACGCTCATAAGCCGCTGCCGCAGCGGCGGCCGCTTCCATTCCCGAACCTTGCGGCAGTTTCTCGACCGTGTGAACGCGGTTTTCCAGATCGGTCAGCTTTTGGGACATGGCCTCGTACTGCACGCGAATCTGGTCCAGTTGCCCGGTCAGTTCACCGCGCAGTTCATCAAGACCAGTATCCTGCTGCAACGCAGTCAATGCCGCACCTTGCGACGTGGTCGCCTCCTCGATCCCCGAAACACGGTCGCCAAGTTCGGTCAGCTTGACCTCGACCGGATCCACATCGGGCTGACGGGCAAAGGGCCACTGGTCGGGATACCGTGCCGCGCCAAAGCCCAGAGCCGCCGCGACAGCCCCGCCCAGCAAAAGCGGCATAAAGACGGACCCGCCGCGCGCAGCGGGTGTGTCAGCCGAAGTATCAGATGGCTCGGACGTCGTTTCATCAGGCTGCGGGTCAGCTAAATCATCTTTCGAGGGCACTACGTCCGCCTCGGCATCGGGGGTCTTGCCATCCGGCGCCTCGGCTTCCGGCGGATCGGACTTCTCAGGCGCCTCGGGCGCTTGTTCCGGTGTATCAGTGACTGTTGGCCGGTCGTCCGGCTTCGACTTTGCGGTTTTGGGTTCGTCAACGACAACGGCGTCTTCGACCGTCTCTGGCTTATCCTTGGCTGGTTTGCGGGGCTTGGCCAATTTCGGAACCTCTCGAATCTCTTAAAGAAAATCACGGTGCGTCTGCGGTTTCAGCTTAGCTTGCGACCCCGGATGGCTCAAGCAAGGTCAGTGTCGCAGGGCGGCGATTGTCCGGTCGACCATTTCTGATCCGGTGGGTTCGGTGGCCACCTCGCTGGACCCGCCAGTCTCGCTTCGCCAGACCTCGGCCACCGCATCGCTGATGGCAATGACGTGCACGTCGGGTCCGATCGTCGCGACCGCCTGCCCAACCAACCTTGCCGAGCGAGGCGAAAAAAGGGGAAGGATCGCAGGACGCTCCCCTTCCAGCACATGACGGGCCGCATTGGACAGCGGCAGATCTTCCTGCCGGTATGTCTGCGCCGACCGCGCGTTCACCGACCGGTGCGACAGCGCGGCAGGAAAATCGGTCGCCACATGCGATCCGCGCAGGTAAAGCAACGCCCCCGGATCGGGCTGAGTGTCCATCCACGCCAGCAAAGCCGCTGCATCCAGTGCACAATGGCGCACCTCGCCCCCCGCCTGCGTTACCGCTTCGGCGGTGCGTGTGCCCACGCAAAAGACCCGCTTTCCCTGCAATGAACCCTGGATCGCGTGGACAGAGGTGGCAATCACAACGTCAATACCGGACAGGTCGGGCCAATCCCCGGTCGGAACGATATTCAGGATCGGTGACAGCACCACCGGGATCTTATGCCCCAGATCCGTTTCGATTTGGGTCAACATCTGGCTGGCACTAAGTGCCGGCCGGGTCAGTACCAGGGTCTTTTGGGTCGACATGACGGGCCTGCCGGGATTGTCTGAGTTGCCCTGTGGTGTTACCCCGACCCAAGGCCAATCTGCAACCAATCCCGCCCGGACCTAAACGCAATGACTGACACGTTAACCCTTTTGGGGCTGGAAAGCTCCTGTGACGACACGGCGGCGGCGGTTGTGCGCCATACGCCCGGAGAGATGCCGCAGATCCTGTCCTCGGTCGTCGCAGGTCAGGCGGAGCTGCACGCCGATTTTGGCGGGGTCGTGCCCGAAATCGCGGCACGCGCCCACGCCGAAAAACTGGATATCTGCGTGGAACAGGCACTGTTGCAGGCCAATCTGCACCTGAAAGACCTGGACGGCATCGCCGTCACGGCCGGGCCGGGGCTGATCGGGGGCGTGGTTGCAGGTGTCATGTGTGCCAAAGGGTTGGCGGCGGGGTCAGGGTTGCCGTTGATCGGCGTGAATCACTTGGCCGGTCATGCTTTGACCCCGCGACTGACCGATCAGGCGTCGTTCCCTTATCTGATGCTTCTGGTCTCGGGCGGACATTGCCAGTTTCTGATTGCCAAGGGACCAGAGGCGTTTCAGCGTCTGGGTGGCACCATCGACGACGCCCCCGGTGAAGCGTTCGATAAAACCGCCAAGCTGTTGGGTCTGCCGCAACCCGGTGGCCCCTCGGTCGAGGCCGAGGCGCGCCAGGGCGACCCGCAGCGGTTCAGGTTCCCCCGCCCCCTGCTGGATCGCCCCGGCTGCGACATGAGCTTTTCAGGCCTGAAAACCGCATTGTTGCGGGAAAGGGACCGCCTGATTGCAGAGCATGGGGGGCTGCGACGCCGCGACCGCGCCGATTTGTGCGCCGGATTTCAGGCCGCCGTCGCTGACGTGCTGGCGGAAAAATCGCGCCGTGCGTTGGCGGAATACCTGACCCTGAAACCCTCTGCCCCCATATTGGCAGTGGCCGGTGGAGTCGCCGCGAACATGACAATTCGAAGTGCGTTAGAGACTGTTTGCACACAGGCGGGGACCGCGTTTCTGGCGCCACCACTTGCCCTGTGCACCGACAATGCCGCGATGATCGCCTGGGCCGGGATCGAACGGATGCGAGCGGGGGTGTGTGACGATATGACCTTGCAGGCACGACCGCGCTGGCCACTGGACCAAGAGGCCCCGGCCATGCTTGGATCGGGAAAGAAAGGGGCAAAGGCATGAGTGTTTCGGTTCTGGGCGCCGGCGCGTTCGGCACGGCGTTGGCCATTTCGCTTGCGCGGACGGGTCAGCCGGTGACGCTGTGGGCGCGCGATCTGGGCGACATGGCCAAAACACGGGAAAACACCCGACGCCTTGCAGGCTTCACGTTTCCCGACTCCATTATCGTGACGGATGATCTGTCGCTTGCCACGCAGGCTGGGATTATCCTTGTGGCGGTTCCGATGCAGTCCCTTGCCGGGTTCCTGACCGAAAATGCCGGTCAACTGAATGGCAAAACTCTTGTGGCCTGCTGCAAGGGCATTGACCTGAAATCAGGTCTTGGCCCGGCCGAGATCATTCGGCGCGCGTGCCCCGATGCGACCCCCGCCATCCTGTCCGGCCCCAGTTTCGCGGTGGATATTGCCGCGGGCCTGCCAACCGCCCTGACCCTGGCGGTCAAAGACGGTCACGCGCTGCAAGCGGCGCTGTCGACGCCGAATATCCGCCTGTATCGAAGCGCCGATCTGGTCGGCGTCGAAATCGGCGGTGCCCTGAAAAACGTTGTGGCCATTGCCTGTGGCATCACAGTGGGGGCAGGACTTGGTGAAAGCGCCCATGCAGCCCTGATGACCCGCGGATTTGCCGAGATGCAGCGGTTCGCCCTGTCGCGCGGCGCGCGCCCCGACACCCTGTCCGGCCTGTCCGGCTTTGGCGATCTGGCATTGACCTGTTCGTCGGAAAAATCGCGCAACTTTGCTTTTGGATTGGCCCTGGGCCGCGGCGATCCCCTGCCCGAAGGCACCACGGTCGAGGGAAAAGCCACCGCCAAAGCAGTCTCTAACCTTGCGCAAAAGCTGGGGTTGGACATGCCCATCGCCGATATGGTCGTGGCCGTTCTGGAAAAACATCTGACGGTAAAGGAAGCCGCCGAGATGCTGCTGACACGCCCCTTGAAGGAGGAATAACATGCCTTTCGCCCTGATCTGCACCGACAAACCCGGTGCGATAGACACCCGCAAAGCCAATCGTGAGGCGCATCTGGCCTATATCAAGGACACCGGCGTTGTCGCGCAGGCCGGTCCCTTTCTGGACGCAGACGGCGGAATGTGCGGGTCGCTGGTGATCCTTGACGTGGCCGATCGTGAGGCGGCACAGACCTGGGCGGATAGCGACCCCTATGCCAAGGCGGGATTGTTTGCGGATGTACGGATCGAGGAATGGAAGAAGGTGGTGGGATAATGGCGTATTGGCTTTTCAAATCCGAAGTGTCGACCTGGAGCTGGGACCAACAGGTCGCCAAGGGGGACGCCGGCGAGGAATGGGACGGGGTGCGCAATTATCAGGCGCGCAATCATATGCGCGAGATGAAGGTGGGCGATCTTGGGTTCTTCTATCATTCGCAGAAGGAAAAAGAGATCGTCGGCATCGTCGAGGTGATTGCCGAAAGCCATCCCGACAGCACGACCGATGACGATCGCTGGGACTGCGTGGATATAAAGGCGGTGCGGCCGCTGAAAAACCCGGTGACTCTGGCCATGTGCAAGGACGACCCCCGCCTTGCCGATATGGTGCTGGTCAACAACACCCGCCTGTCAGTGCAACCCGTAACCGAACAGGAATGGAACGTGGTGCTGGAGCTTTCTGGCGACAAAACCTGATCTTGGGATCATACTGGTCACATCTTGGATGCGAACAGGAGAGAACAAATGTTGCAGGTCTTGATCTCGGCCATCGCCGGATATGCGTTCGGCGCGGTCTGGTATATGGTCCTGGCCAAAAAATGGGTGGCAGCGACTGGGATCGAAGTGGATGAGAATGGAAAGCCGGTCGACACTTCCCCGCTGCCTTTCATCGTCGCGTTCATATCTGCGCTGGTGGTGGCCGGAATGATGCGGCACATCTTCGTCATGGCTGGTATTGATACGGTCGGCAAAGGTCTGACCACAGGTTTGGGTCTGGGCCTGTTCGTAGCGGCACCGTGGATCGTGAACAATGTGATGTTTGGCGACCGCGATAGAAGCCTGATCTGGATCGACGGTGGCTATGCCGCGGGTGGCTGTGCGGTGATCGGGCTGGTACTGGCCCTGTTTTGACATTGTCTGAATACGAGAAAGGAGGGGCTGACGTCTCGGCCCCTCCTTTCCACCCCACGTGCTCCCCAGCACCACAAGCGACTTTGAAATTCGGGTCCGGCCGTCCTAGCCTTCGATTTGACATTAGCGGTTGGCGCACCGCCCTGCAAGCTCACAATGCTTACAATATTATTCGAAATCAGAATGTTAAGGTGAAATTAACAAAGGCGCCGCACCCGTGGCGACGCCCCTGTGTCCGGTCCGTATCGGCTTAACCGTAAACGGATTCCTTGCCGAAGTGCTTGACCAGCATGTAATACACAACGGCGCGATACTTGTTGCGTTCGCTGCGGCCATAAGTGTCGATAACGGCGTTGATTGCATCCATCAGTTGCGGCCCGTCGGCCAGCCCCAGCTTCTTGACCAGAAAATTGTCCTTCACGGTCTCAAGCTCGCTGTCCTGAGTGGCAGCGACGGTTGACGCATCATCATTATAGATTGCCGGGCCGCACCCGATGGTCACCTTGGTCAAAAGATCCATGTCCGGGGTCATGCCACATTTGGTTTTCAGGTCCTCTGCATACTTTGCAATCAGCTCGTCACGTTTACCCATGTTGGTCTCCTTGGTTACAACTTTGGGGCTCTGCCCAACTCGCCAATGAGACTAGGGTTATTCACGAACGGGTCAAAGGAAAAGTTTGCGCGCGTATTCCCCCTAGGCTTTCCGGGCGATTTCGCGCACCATGCCACGGTGCTCAGTTTGATTTAGGAGGATACCATGGGTCTTTGGAGCTTTGTGAAAGGTGCGGGAAAATCGCTGTTCGGCGGCGGTGATGAATCCGCCTCGGCCGATACGCTGAACAAGGAGGTTGCCGACCTTGGCATCGACACGTCCGGACTGGACATCAAGGTGGATGGTGAAAAGGTTACTGTGAAAGGTGGCGAGAATCTGAGCGCGGAGGACCGCGAGAAGGTGATCCTGGCGGTGGGGAACGTCGAAGGCGTTGCCGAGGTCGAAGCCGACCTTGACGGTGAACCCACATTCCACACCGTCGAAAAGGGCGACACGCTGTGGGCCATTGCGGAAAAGACGCTAGGCAACGGTTCACGTTACAAAGAGATCTTCGAGGCGAACAAGCCGATGCTGAAAGATCCCGACCTGATCTATCCCGGTCAAAAGCTGCGCATCCCCGGCTGACAAGCGTGTTACCAACCAAGGCGGCACGTTTCCGGACGGGCCGCTTTTTTCGTGCCAAACCCACCCCTGCGGCAATTTTTGCCTTGTGACACAAGCTAAGTCGCTGTCTGATCCGTTGAAATCTGCAAGCGAGGATCAGACAAAAGATGGCATCATATTTGAAATCCACCCCAACCCGTGACGGCATGTTCGGCGACTATGGCGGAGCCATGCTGCCGCCCCCGCTGGAGCCGCATTTCAAGGAAATCCGCGAAGCCTATGACCGGATCTCGAAATCCGCCGATTTCATTGCCGAACTGCGTCACATCCGCAAGCATTTCCAGGGGCGGCCGACGCCGATTTCCTACCTCAAGAATCTGTCGAATATGTCCGGCGGGGCGCAGATCTATGCCAAGCGCGAGGACCTGAACCATACCGGCGCGCACAAGCTGAACCACTGCATGGGCGAAGGGCTGCTGGCCAAGTTCATGGGCAAGAAGAAGCTGATGGCAGAAACGGGCGCGGGGCAACACGGGGTCGCACTTGCCACAGCCGCCGCCTATTTCGGGCTGGAATGCGAGATTCACATGGGCGAGATCGACATCGCCAAGGAAGCTCCGAACGTCACCCGCATGAAGTTGCTGGGTGCCGAGGTCGTGCCGGTGGGTTTCGGCGGTCGATCGCTCAAGGAAGCCGTCGACAGTGCCTTTCAAAGCTATCTGGACCAGGCAGATACCGCGCTCTTTGCCATCGGGTCGGTCGTTGGCCCGCATCCCTTCCCGCTGATCGTGCGTGATTTCCAGCACGTCGTCGGCATCGAAGCGCGCGAACAGTTTCTCGAATTGACCGGCGACCTGCCCGACATGGTTGCCGCCTGCGTGGGCGGGGGTTCGAACGCCATGGGCCTGTTCTCGGGCTTCATCGACGACGAGGACGTCGCGCTTTACGGGGTCGAACCGATGGGCACCTCGTCCAAGCTGGGGGATCACGCGGCCACCATCACCTATGGTGAAGACGGTGACATCCACGGCTTCCGCACCATGGTTCTGAAGGATGAAAAGGGCGAACCCGCGCCGGTGCACACGGTGGCCTCGGGCCTGGATTATCCCGGTGTGGGGCCGGAACACGCGCATCTGTATCGCACCGGCAAGGCGAACTATACCGCCGCCGACGACAAGGAAGCCTTGGCGGCGTTCTATGCGCTTAGCCGTCACGAGGGCATCATTCCGGCTCTCGAAAGCGCCCACGCGGTGGCCTTTGCCATGCGCGAGGCACCCAAGAACCCCGGTAAGTCCATCCTGATCAACCTGTCGGGTCGAGGCGACAAGGATATTGACTATGTCACCGAAACATTCGGATTCGGGGACGAGAACTGATAAAAGATGGCGCCGCCCCGAAGGGCGGCGCTTTCAGCTTCAAACCATGAAAGACGGCATCGACACGTTATTGCGTCGTGGTGCCTTCTTCGGTGGTCGCTTCACCGGTGGCTTCGCCTTCTTCAGTCGCGGCGCCTTCCCCGGTTTCCGAGGTTTCTTCGCTGGCTGCCTCATCCGTCATGGTGTCGGCAGCACCTTCTTCAGTCGGCGTCGCGCTTTCCTCGGTCATCGTGGCGTCACCGCTGGCACCACTTTCAGCCTGTGCCAGCAGCGACCCGATCGAGGTTTCGCCCGGCAGGTTCTCGGCCGTGGATTCATCGAATTCCGGATAGGTTTTCAATGTCTCCTTGTCGGTGTCCAGACGCAGAGTCGCGCCGTCCTCGCCAAGTTTGAACTCGGTCAGCGGCAGGGCCACGGTGTATTCGCCAAGGCCCAGGAAACCACCGATACCCAACACGACCTCGGGCCCGTTCGCCCCCATGATCACGTAGTCAACTTCGCTGATCCGCTCACCCTCCGGGTCATAGGCGAACATGCCGATCATGTCGGCAACCGTCATGTCCCCGAGACTGGTGAACATGGGTTCAACGACTGCGGTGTCTGCACCCGTGGTTGCTGTGTCGGTTTCCGGCGTGGCGGTGTCTTGTGCCACGGCGCCACCGGCGATCATCATTGCAACAGCGGTGCTCATCAAGAAATGCTTGCGTTTCATGTGTGCCTCCTTTGGTCACTCTACGTGTCCACAACCAATCCAAAGGGCGTTGGTTCCAATGCAGAGACAGTCGATGCAGAACCGGCAAATTGTTGCCGGATTCCACATTTAGGAAGCGCAGATTTCCGCCGTTTTTCCCGGCAAAACCCGTTTTAGTACCGATAGTGTTCGGGCTTGAACGGGCCTTCAGGCGTGACACCGATATAGGACGCCTGTTCGCTGCTCAGCTTCGACAGCTTCACGCCAATGCGATCCAGATGCAGGCGCGCGACCTTCTCATCCAAATGCTTGGGCAGGATATAAACCTTGTTGTCGTATTCATCGCCCTTGGTCCACAGCTCGATCTGCGCCAACACCTGGTTGGTGAAGCTGGCGGACATCACGAAAGACGGGTGGCCGGTGGCGTTGCCAAGGTTCAGCAAACGGCCTTCGGACAGCAGGATGATGCGGTTGCCTGACGGCATCTCGATCATGTCCACCTGCTCTTTGATGTTGGTCCATTTGTGGTTCTTCAGGCTGGCCACCTGAATCTCATTGTCGAAGTGGCCGATATTGCCGACGATCGCCATATCCTTCATCGCACGCATATGCTCGATGCGGATCACGTCCTTGTTGCCGGTGGTGGTGATGAAGATGTCAGCGTCCGCCACGGCGTCTTCCAGCGTCACGACCTCGAACCCGTCCATCGCGGCTTGCAGCGCGCAGATCGGGTCAATCTCGGTCACTTTCACGCGGGCGCCAGCGCCACGCAAGCTGGCGGCCGAGCCTTTGCCCACATCCCCATAACCACACACAACAGCAACCTTACCGGCCATCATCGTGTCGGTGGCGCGGCGGATACCGTCAACCAGCGATTCCTTGCAGCCATATTTGTTGTCGAATTTTGACTTGGTGACCGAGTCATTCACGTTGATCGCGGGGAACGGCAGTTGACCCTGTTTCACCAGATCGTACAGGCGGTGAACACCGGTGGTCGTTTCCTCGGACACGCCTTTGATCTGGTCGCGCATCTTGGTGAACCAACCGGGGCTGGCCTTCATGCGCTTCTTGATTTGGGCAAAGACCGCCACTTCCTCTTCCGAAGTGGGCGTTTCGATCAGGTCTGTCTCACCATTTTCAACACGTGCACCTAGCAGGATGTAAAGCGTGGCATCGCCGCCATCATCCAGGATCAGGTTCGGGCCTTCGGGGAACATGAACGAGCGGTCCAGATAATCCCAATGCTCTTCCAGCGACTGGCCTTTGATGGCGAAAACAGGCGTGCCACCCGCTGCAATCGCCGCCGCCGCGTGGTCCTGGGTCGAGAAGATGTTACACGACGCCCAGCGCACATCAGCACCCAGAGCCACAAGCGTTTCGATCAGCACGGCCGTTTGAATGGTCATGTGCAGCGACCCGACGATCCGCGCGCCTTTCAGGGGTTTCGTTTCGCCATATTCGTCGCGCAGCGCCATCAGCCCCGGCATTTCGGTTTCGGCGATGTCCAGTTCCTTGCGGCCAAACTCGGCCAGATTGATGTCTTTTACGATATAGTCAGTGGTCACGGTGTCTCTCCGATACGGAACCCAATACGTTTGCAGGTGCCGTAGCATCCTATCGGCGGGCTGGCAATCAAGCCTGATTGACACGGTGGCCAAAAACACCAGAGTGCGGCCCTGAACACGCGAGGAGACCGCCAAATGCCCAAACAACCCCGCGCATGGCAACGGATGCTGTCTGGTCGGCGTCTGGACCTGTTGGACCCAACACCGATGGATATCGAGATCGAGGATATCGCCCACGGTCTGGCTTTCGTCGCGCGTTGGAACGGGCAGACCTTTGGGGATTTCCCCTACTCGGTGGCCGAACATTCGCTGCTGGTCGAAACGCTCTATTCCCGCATGAATCCCAACGCGCCGGTGAAGTGGCGGTTGGCTGCCCTCTTGCATGATGCGCCGGAATACGTGATCGGCGACATGATATCCCCCGTCAAATCGGCGGTTGGCCCGGCATATGGAGAGCTTGATGATCGCTTGATGGCGGCGATCCATATTAAATTCGGCCTGCCTGCAAAGCTGCCCGAGACCGTCAAAAAGGCGATCAAGAAGGCGGATCGAATCTCGGCCTGGCTTGAGGCGACCCAGATCGCGGGCTTCTCGGTCGCGGAATCCAACAGATTTTTCGGCACGCCGAACGCTGAGCAGATCAAAGGGTTGTCCATTGCGCTACGCCCCCCTGCCGAAGTGCGGCGCGACTTCACCAGACGACACGAAGATCTGCTGGGACAGATGACATGATCACCACCCGGCAAGCCCGTGCCGGGGATGCGCAGGCCATGTGTGATGTGCTCAATCCGATCATTCGGGAAGGGTCCACGACCGCGCATCGGTCGGAGTTTGACGTGAAGCGGATGCGGGCCACGCATATCGACGCGCCACGGCTGATCCGCACGACGCTGGCATTTGACGGCCATGACCTGCTGGGGTTTCAACTGCTGGAATGGGCAGACCCGGACAATGACGGACCAGAGGCCTTGCCCGATGACTGGGCCGTGATCGCAAGCTTCGTTCGCAGCGGGTTGCAGGGCCGTGGTTTGGGGCAGGTGCTGTGGCGGGACACGCTTTTGGCCGCCAAACGGGCAAATGTACGGGCCATAGACGCCAGCATCCGAACCGATAACGAGCCAGGCTTGGCCTACTACGCGAAGCTCGGATTCAGAGACTATTCCAGCATAATCGGCATGGTTTTGTCGGATGGAACAGTGGTCGACAAGACCCGCAAACGGTTCGATATCGCCTAAGCGCAGGTTTGCCCCTGCCGCCCAGTTGCATCGCGCCAGCCCAAGAACTGTTGCTGCGAAAAGGTCAGAATCAGATCATTCCATTGCAGCTGCTGCGCAATGCCTGCGGGGCAACCTGAAAGCGGCAGCACCTCATGCCGACCAAGTTCGCGGTCCAGCGCCGGCACGACGCCTTTGGGCGAACGTCCGAAGTCTATGCGCTTGTTCACCGGATCAACCTGTAGCCCGGCGGCATCTGGGCGAATGACCACCGCGCTGCGCGTCGGTGCTGGCGCCACGCAGGCGGTCAGACCAACCATCATCACGACGGCACCAAGACACCGCATCACTTCGGGCTGCGCTTGGCAAGGATGCGTTGCAGGGTGCGGCGGTGCATGTTCAGACGCCGCGCGGTTTCCGAGACATTGCGGTCACACAGCTCATAGACCCGCTGAATATGTTCCCACCGGACCCGGTCTGCCGACATCGGGTTTTCCGGCGGTGGCGGCATGGCGTCCGCTTTCGCCAACAGCGCGTTCATCACGTCATTTGCATCAGCGGGCTTCGACAGATAGTCATTCGCCCCGATTTTCACCGCCGAGACCGCCGTGGCAATCGCGCCGTAGCCGGTCAGAACCACAATCCGGGCATCGGGGCGCTTTTCGCGAATGGTTTCAACCACGTCCAGCCCGTTGCCATCCTCAAGCCGCAAGTCAACCACGGCATAGGCTGGCGGGCGAGCAGTGGCTATGGCCTTGCCCGCCGCGACGGATCCGGCCGTTTCGGGTGCAAACCCGCGTTTCTCCATCGCCCGCGCCAGTCGGCGCAGAAACGGTTCGTCGTCATCGACAAGCAGCAGGGATGCGTCCTCACCGATCGCTTCAAGTTCCTGTGCCGTCATCAGACCAACCTCCGGTTCGCGTCTTATTCAACTTTACCTATGCGTTTCGCACCGTAAGGTCAATTTCAACGCACCGAAACTGGCTATTTCTCCGAGGCGTCGATGAAGCACCCTACCCGGTCGGCCATCTGTTCCGGCGTCTCGTCGCGTTTGAAGAAATCGGCAAACCCGGTGTCAGGGAACATCAGATAGGTGAAGGTGGAATGATCCATCAGGTAATACTCCTCCTGCCCTTCTTCGGGTTCCTGCTTGCGGTAATAGGTTTTATAGGCCTGGCTGGCGGCTTTCACCTGCTCAGGCGTGCCGGTCAGCCCGATCATATCCTCGTGCATATAGCTGGTGAAATCGGCCAGATGCTCGGGCGTGTCGCGTTCGGGGTCGATCGAGATGAACGCCGACTGAATATCGTAGCCGCGATCCTGCAACAGACGCATCGCCTCGGCGTTGCGCGCGTTGTCCAGCGGACAGACATCCGGGCAGAACGTATAGCCGAAATAGACCAGAGTTGGCTTTGTGATCACATCCTTGTCGGTCACAAGCTTGCCAGTTTCATCGGTCAGCTCGAACGGGCCACCGATAGAGGCGACCCCGGTGCCCACCGCACCGGCCCGACACTGGGCAAACTTGTCGACCTCGCCGGTGGTGACATACCAGGTCACACCCACAAGCGCGGCGATGGCCAAGGCCCCGGTTACGGCATAAATTCGCATCATCGGCTCTCTCCTTCAGAACGTGTCGGCATTGATCCGATTTTTCCGCAGGACTAACAAGGGACCACAATGACGCAACCCAAAACAAGCAGGCGATGGATCACATGAGCGAGAACAGCACAGACCCCCTGGCCCACCGCATGTTTCAGGGGGACGGAGAGATCCTGCCGGGCCGCTGGGTGCGCCTGCGCACGTTGGTCGTGCTGCGTTGGGCGGCGATCTTCGGTCAAATCGCGGCCATCATCGTGTCGATTTACGTGTTCTCGCTGCAAATTCCGCTGGGTCTGGCGGCGGTGGCGATCGGCCTGGCGGTGATTGCCAATCTGGTCTCGCTGACCGTGTTTCCCAAGAACGCACGCCTGAACGAACGGGACGCCACAGGTATGCTTCTGTTCGATACGCTGCAACTGGCCTTCATGGTGTATCTGGCGGGCGGGCTTCACAACCCTTTCATGGTGCTTATCGTGGCCCCTGTCACCGTGGCTGCAACCGCGCTGTCGACCCGCGCGACCGTGATTGTCGGCAGCGTCGCCATCGCCGCCACCACAGCGGTTGCGGATTTCAACATCCCGCTGCACACACGGGACGGCACGGTGGTGCTGATGCCCGATCTTTTCGTATTTGGCATCTGGGTCGCCGTGGTGACCTCGATCGGCTTTGTTGGTCTCTATACCCGCAGAATTTCATCTGAAATGCGGTCGATGTCCGAGGCCCTTTTGGCCACGCAGATGGCCCTGTCGCGCGAACAGAAGCTGACGGATCTTGGCGGGGTTGTGGCCGCCGCCGCCCATGAGCTTGGCACGCCGCTGGCCACCATCAAACTGGTTGCATCAGAAATGGTGGACGAACTGGGCGATCAGACCGAGCTGCGCGAAGACGCGGCCCTGATCGGGCAACAGGCCGACCGTTGTCGCGATATTCTTCAGTCGATGGGTCGGGCGGGCAAGGACGACATGTTGATGAAAAGCGTGCCACTTGTGACGCTGGTCGAAGAAGCCGCCGAGCCGCATGTCAACCGGGGCAAAACACTGGAAGTCGCGGTCATGTCCCAGTTGAACGACCCGGCAGACGAGCCCGTCGTCGCGCGCCGCCCTGAGATCATTCACGGCCTGCGCAACCTGATTCAGAACGCGGTGGATTTCGCCACCACCACGGTCTGGATCGAAGTTGACTGGACCCACGATGAGATCAAGTTGCGGATCATTGACGACGGGCGCGGGTATTCTCCGCAGGTGATCGGCTGGATCGGTGATCCTTTCATTCGCGGCAGGAAGCCCGCCCAGGACAAGGGCCAGCGCCGGGAATACAAAGGTATGGGGCTGGGCCTGTTCATCGCCAAGACGCTGTTGGAACGCACCGGCGCAAAGCTGAGCTTTGCCAACGGCACCGAACCCTATACAGGTCGGCCGCATCCGCGCGAAAAATCCGGCGCCATCGCCCAGGTGGTTTGGCCCCGCGACACGGACGGAATCGAATACAGACCAGCCCAGGGAGGGCTGGGCGAAAACATCCCCTTCGGCTGAATGCGCTCCGGTTAAACCTTCATTAACCAACACGCGACTAGGGTGTTCCTCACTGCCGATGGCGGCGCAACGGGTGCGCCAGGGCGGAAAGGGGCAAAGATGGTCAACACTCTGCTTATTATCGGGATCGTCCTGGTCGCGTTCCTGACCGCGCTTGTCGCGCTTCTGGCCTTGTCGTGGGTGGAAACAAGGCGGCGCAAAAGCCTGCGTGACGATGCGGCGGCAAGCGACGGGCAACTGGTGTTCCTGTTCGACGATGAAACCCTGTGCGACGCCACACCGACCGCACGGCAAATGATGCTGGCCGGTCGCCCTGCCGGGCCTGAATCCGATTGGCAGCGGTTCGCACAGCTTCTGCACAACCGGTTCCCCGACCTGACCCGGCATATGGGCGATCTGGCCGATCTTGGAACGCTGTCCCTGACATCGACCGATGGCAGCAACCGGATCATCGCGGAATGGCGGGACGGGCTGGCGCGCATCGAACTGATCGACCGCGAAAGCCATGCCCCGACAAAAGCCATGGACCGGCTGAGCTTTGACGCGATGCAGCACGAATTGGAAAGCCTGCGCGCTACATCCGAGCATCTGCCCCTGATGGTCTGGCGCGAGGATGCAGGCGGCGCCATCACCTGGGCCAACAAATCCTATCTGGACCTTGCCGAACGGATGACCGAACCCGATGACATGGCCACCTGGCCGCCGCTGAAGATGTTTCAGCAAGGCCAGTTGATGGACGCGCAGGATCTGAAGCAACCGGGCCGTGTCGCAATTCAGTTTCCCGGCGATGACACCCGGCATTGGTTTGACCTGCACGAGGCCGAGTTGGGCAAAGATAGGCTCTATACGGCCGTTCCCGCAGACCGGATCGTCCAGGCCGAGACTTCGCGAAACGAGTTTATCACCACCTTGACCAAGACCTTCGCGCATCTGCCGATCGGGCTTGCGATTTTCGACCGCAAACGGCAATTGACGCTTTTCAACCCGGCCCTGACCGATCTGGTGGCATTGCCGGTCGACTTTCTGGTCGGGCGACCCACCCTGTCCGGGTTTCTGGACCGACTGCGCGAAAAACGCATGATGCCCGAACCGAAAGACTACATTTCGTGGCGCCAGCAGATGTCCGACCTTGAGGCAGCGGCGGTCAATGGAACTTACGAGGAAACATGGGCGCTGCCCACCGGGCAGACCTACCGCGTGACCGGACGCCCCCATCCCGATGGGGCCGTCGCCTTCCTGTTCGAGGATATCAGCTCGGAGATTTCCCTGACCCGCCGCTTCCGGGCCGAGCTTGAGATGGGCCAGGCCGCCCTGGACGGGATGGATGATGCCATCGCAATCTTCAATGCCGGGGGCGTCCTGGCGATGTCAAACAAGGCCTACAGCACCCTTTGGCAGAACGATCCGTCTGTCACATTGGGTGACATCAACCTGGGCGACGCAGTCAAAACATGGCGCGCGGCCTGTGGGGACACGCCTTTGTGGCAGTCCCTGAAAGAATTCATCGCCACAAGCGGCGAGCGATCCGACTGGCACCAACCTGTGGCACTGTCGGACGGGCGCCAGCTGACCTGCTTTGTCACGCCGATGATGCGCGGGGCAACCATGGTGCGTTTCGCCGCCTCTGCGACCGAAACCCTGCCCATCGTGAACCGCGACAGGTTCGTGACCGCAAACGCGTGAACGGGCTTGCGTCACCCTGACAGAGGGATAAAACTCCTGCCATGTCGCAGGCGTTTTCTCACCAGGTTCATTTCCCGTCACCGGATCACACCCGGCGATTTGCAGAGAATCTTTCGACCCGCCTTCGCAAAGGCGACGTGATCTTGCTGCAAGGCGGGATCGGCGCTGGCAAAACCCATTTCGCCCGGTCGCTGATTCAGGCGCTGCAGGTCAGGACCGGCCAGATCGAAGATGTCCCATCCCCCACATTTACATTGGTCCAAACCTATGACCTTTCCCCGGCCGAGGTCTGGCATGCCGATCTTTACCGGCTGACCCACCCGGACGAGGTTGAGGAGCTTGGATTGACACAGGCCTTTCAGGAGGCCATCTGCCTTGTCGAATGGCCGGACCGGTTGGGTGACCTCTGGCCCGACAAGGCACTGCTTGTATATTTCACGCCGGTCGCCGAGGACGGGCACGAGGACCATCGTGTGATCACATTTGAAGGTGATGCCGATACCTGGCGAACCCGTGTTCTGAAGTCTGTGCCCGCATGATTGATCGTGCGGATCAAATGTCGCGGTTTCTGGCCAGTGCCGGTTGGCAATCTGCCAACATGTCACCGATCACCGGCGATGCCTCGGCCCGAGTGTATCAGAGACTGTTTCACCCGAAAACACAACAAACGGCGATCCTGATGGACGCCCCGCCAGATCGCGCCGGTTCATCGGCGCCTTTCCTGGCTGTCGCCCAGTATCTAAAGCGGTCTGGTCTGTCGGCGCCGGACGTGTTTGCACATGACAGTACAGCCGGATTTCTGCTGCTGGAGGATTTGGGCGACGATCTCTTCACAAATGTGATCACAAACGATCCATCTCAGGAACGCCCGCTTTACGAAGCAGCCGTGCATGTGATCTGCCATCTGCACAGCCACCCTAATCCCCAGCTTCCAACCTTTGGCCCGGCACAAATGGCGCAAGCCACGGATCTGGCCTTCTTGCACTATCAGGAAACGCCGCGCGTGCAGCTAAGCGCCGACGCAACCGAAGCGATGGACGTGCTGCGACATATGCTGGCGCGGCTGGATGATTTCAACAAAGTCTCGTTGCGCGATTATCATGCCGAAAACCTGATCTGGCTGCCCCAACGCAGCGGCATCGCCCGCGTCGGACTGCTGGACTTTCAGGATGCGGTTCTGACCCATCCGGTCTATGACCTTATGTCGCTGATCCGCGATGCGCGGCGCGATGTCTCGCCTGCCATTGCCGACCACTTGATCACGATGTTCTGTCAGATCAATGGCCATGACGAAACCCGCTTTCGTGCCGAGGCAGCCCTGATCTCGGCCCAGCGCAATCTGCGGATTCTGGGCATCTTTGCCCGCCTGTCGCGTGTGATGGGTAAACCGCATTACGTCGATCTGATTCCACGGGTCTGGGCCAATTTGCAGACCGACCTGTCGCACCCGTCGCTGTCTCGCTTGTCGGCGGCGTTGGGACCGCTGCTTCCCCCGCCAACTGCGGATTTCCTGCACCACCTGAGGACACCATGCCAGACGCCGTCATGATTTTTGCCGCCGGGCTTGGCACGCGCATGGGCGTGTTGACCCGGACGCTTCCAAAACCGCTGATCCCGGTCAACGGGAAACCGCTGATTGACCACGCGCTTGATCTTGTCGACGATGGTCCGATCAAGAAGGTCGTCGTCAACCTGCACCATCTGGGCGATCAGATCGTCGAACACCTTGGCCAGCGCGACGTTCGATTTTCGCATGAGACGGATCAGCTTCTTGAAACGGGTGGCGGGTTGAAAAAGGCACTAAATCTGCTGAAAAGCGATGCGGTGGTGACGTTGAACTCTGACGCGGTCTGGTCGGGGCCGAATCCGATAAAGGCATTGATGCAGGCATGGGATCCTGACCGAATGGACGCGCTCTTGATGCTGGTTGCACCGAAAAATGCGATCGGCCACAAGGGCGAAGGCGATTTCATAATGGAGCCAAGCGGAGACCTGCGCCGAGGTGCTGGTCTGACCTATACCGGCTGTCAGATCATCAAGACCCAGCCCGTCGCGTCGATTGCCGAAGACGTGTTTTCGCTCAACACCGTGTGGGATCAACTGTTGTCCAGAGGTCGCGTTTTCGGTCTGGAACACCACGGACGCTGGTGCGATGTTGGCCACTCCGAGGGGATCACCCTTGCCGAAACCATGCTAAGGGATGCCAATGTTCGACCCAACTGACGCACCGCGCATATTCGGCACACCGCTCGGGGTCGATTTTCCGCGTGCGCTGGTCAACGGCGTTGTACATCGCCTGACCTCGCATGGCCCGGATGCGCTTGCACGGGTCGAAATGTTCGTCAACACCAGCCGTATGCAGGCCCGCACACGTGCCCTGTTTGATGGGCGGACCCGATTTCTGCCCCGGATCCGGTTGATCACCGACCTGGCGCGCGACCCGGCCCTGCACGATGTGCCACTGCCGGTCGCCCCTTTGCGCAGACGGTTGGAGTTGCGCCAGCTGATCGCCGCCTTGTTGGAGAAGGAGCCGGACCTTGCCCCGAAGGCCGCGGCCTTCGACCTGGCGGACAGTCTTGCCGACCTGATGGACGAGATGCACAGCGAAGGCATTCACCCGCACGACCTGCATATGCTGGATGTGGGCGAAATGTCCGAGCATTGGGCCAGAAGCCTGAAGTTCATCTCGTTGGTCGAACATTATTTCGATCACGACACGCTGGACCTGCCCGATGTTGAAACCCGCCAGCGCATGGTGGTCGAGGCCACGATTGCGAAATGGCAAAGCGAACCACCGCAGCACCCGATATTGATTGCCGGGTCCACGGGGTCGCGCGGGGCCACAGCAATGTTGATGGAGGCGGTCGCCCGTTTGCCGCAAGGTGCGGTCATTCTGCCGGGGTTTGATTATGACCTGCCTCGGCAAAGTTGGGCCGAATTAGACAATGTTTTCTCAGCACAGGATCACCCGCAATACCGGTTTGCGGCCTTCCTGAAACGCTGCGAGCTTTCACCATCAGACTTGCCGCGCTGGACCGATGATCCACCCCCCGAACCCGAGCGCAATCGGCTTGTCTCTCTCGCGCTGCGTCCCGCACCGGTCACGGATCAGTGGCAGGTTGAGGGCAAGGTCTTCAAGGGGGTCGAGGCGGCGACCCAGAACCTGACCCTGATCGAAACCCGCACACCCAGGGACGAGGCGCTGGCGATTGCCGTGGTCGTGCGCCGGGCCGTCGAGGATGGGGCATCGATTGCACTGATCACCCCCGACCGGAACCTGACCCGACAAGTGGCGGCGGCGCTGGACCGTTGGCGGATTGCGCCTGATGACAGCGCCGGTCGCCCGCTTGCCCTGTCGGCCCCGGGTCGGTTGCTGCGCCAGACCGCGCAACTTCTGTGTGAAGACACCAGCGGCGAGGCGTTGCTGGCCCTGCTGAAGCACCCTCTGACCCACAGCACCGCCGGGACGCGGGGCGATCATCTGCGCTGGACCCGCGACCTTGAACTTGGCGTGTTGCGCGGCCGTTATGCCCCACCAACTGCGCAGGCACTGACCGACTGGGCGAAAGAGTTTTCCGAAGAGCCCGCGCGCGCCAAGTGGGCCAGCTGGGTCGGCGACACGTTCCTGAACCAAGTGCAACCCGGCGAGTTGTCTCTGACCAGTTTGGTGCGAATTCATACCGACCTGACCGAGCGTATCGCACGGGGGTGTGCCACGGACGGCGCAGGCGCGCTGTGGGAACAGGCGGCAGGGCAGAACGCGTTGGAAACAGTCTCTGATCTTGCCGAAAACGCTGAATTTGGCGGAAACATGACGGCTGCTGCCTATCGTGATCTTTTCACTTCGGTTCTGAATGCGGGTGTGGTGCGTGACCCGGTCACGGCGCATCCCGGTGTGATGTTCTGGGGCACACTCGAAGCCCGTGTCCAGGGTGCAGATCGTGTCATTCTGGCGGGGTTGAACGATGGCACATGGCCCGAACTGCCGGGGCCGGACCCGTGGTTGAACCGCAAGATGCGCATGGATGCAGGGCTGCTGCTGCCCGAACGCCGTATCGGCCTGTCTGCCCATGATTTCCAGCAAGCCATCGCAACCCGCGAGGTGTTTCTGACCCGCGCAACCCGCGATGAAGACAGCGAGACCATCCCCTCGCGTTGGCTGAACCGGTTGTGCAATCTGATGGGGGGGATGTCTGAGGCGGGGAAGCAGGCCCTTTCCGAAATGCGCGCACGTGGTGATCATTGGGTCAAATTTGCGACGCAGTTGGACGAACCTGTGCAACCGGCCACCCCCGCCCCGCGCCCGTCGCCAGCCCCCCCGGTGTCTGCGCGCCCGACCGAGCTTTCGGTGACAGGTGTGACAAAATTGATCCGCGATCCTTATGCCATCTATGCCGACAAGGTGCTGCGCCTCAGACCGCTGGAGCCGATTCGTCAAACTGCGGATGCCCGCATCCGGGGCACGGTTTTGCACGAAGTATTTGAACGATATGTTGCCCAGTTCGATCCGGCCAGCAATCCCGACGACGACACCGCGCGGCTTATGACCATCGCGCAAGAGGTTCTGGATGAACACGTTCCATGGCCCGCCACACGCATCCTGTGGCTGGCCCGGATCGGGCGAGTCGCAGACTGGTTCGTAAACGAAGAGCGCATGCGGCGCAAAACGGCCATCAATCTGGCAAACGAGGTCTGGGGCGAAGCGATGTTCGACGACATCGGGTTCACGTTGCGCGCGAAGGCTGACCGGATAGACCAACGGCCGGACGGGCAGCTTGAAATCTATGACTACAAATCGGGTCAGCCCCCCAGCGAAAAGATGCAAAAGCACTATGACAAGCAGTTGCTGCTGGAAGCCGTGATCGCCAGGTTGGGCGGGTTTAGGGACATATCTGCCGCGTCGGTTGCCAGTGTTGCCTATATCGGGCTGACACCACAGGAAACAAAGATCATGCCGCTCTCGGATGCAGAGGTTGATCTGGTTCAGGCCGAGCTTCTGACATTGATCCGTGCCTATCACAGCCCGGATCAGGGCTTCACCGCCCGCCGCGCGGTTCACAAGCAACGGTTTGACGGGGACTATGATCACCTGGCCCGGTTCGGGGAATGGGATGACAGCGCAGACCCCGTGAATATCAGGGTGGGACAATGATGTTTGACGACGCCACGCTAAGCCAGATCCGGGCCGCTGATCCGCAAAACTCGACCTGGCTGTCGGCCAATGCCGGGTCCGGCAAGACGCGTGTTCTGACCGACCGCGTGGCGCGCCTGTTGCTCGAAGGCGTGTCGCCCCAGAACATTCTGTGTCTGACCTATACCAAGGCCGCCGCAAGCGAGATGCAGAACCGCCTGTTCAAGCGGCTGGGAGAATGGGCGATGAAAGACGATCAAGCCTTGTCCACCGCGCTGCGTGAACTGGGGTTGGAGACCATCGGCGACTTGTCCCTCGCGCGGCAGTTGTTCGCGCGCGCCACCGAAACGCCCGGCGGGCTGAAGATCCAGACCATCCACGCCTATGCGGCATCGCTTCTGCGTCGCTTCCCGATGGAGGCCGGGGTCTCGCCGCAATTCACCGAGATGGATGACCGCGCCGCCCGCGACCTGCGCGCCGAGCTGTTGGACCGGATGAGCGAGGGGTCGCTGGCAGGTCATGTTGCCGCTCTGTCGCAGCATTTCACCGGCGAGGACATGGAACAACTGACCGCCGAGATCACCGGCAATCGTACCCTGTTCGTCGAGCAGGTGACAGAAGCCGAGATTGCCGCCTGGTTCGACGTGTCGCCCTCGCTGGACGAGGACGCCATTCTTGACGCGCTGTTCCAACCCGGCGACTTGCAGATGCTGGCCGCGCTGCGCGACAACCTTGCCACCGGCAGCACCACCGAACAAAGGGCGGCCGGGCATCTGACGGGGGCGGACCTGACCGCACCATCTTTCGACATTCTGGACCGTTGCGCGCGGTTCATGATCCTTCAAAAACCACCCTATTCCGCCAAATCAGGGTCTTTTCCCACCAAGCCAATGCGTGCCGGGGCGTGTGCGGCGATTGTACCGCAACTGGATGATTTCATGCAGCGGGTCGAGGATGCCGTATTGGCGCGGATCGCCCTTTTGAACGTCAAGCGCACGGCAGCACTGCACAGATTCGCCTATCACTATGTGCGCCTTTATGAAGAGGCAAAACTGGCGCGGGGGTGGTTGGATTTCGACGACCTGATCCTGAAAGCGGGCGCCATTCTGACGGACCCATCGGTCGCTGCCTGGGTGCTGTTTCGGCTGGATGGCGGGATCGACCACATTCTTGTCGATGAAGCGCAGGATACAAGCCCCGCGCAATGGCGCATCATCGACAATCTGGCGCGCGAGTTCACCAGCGGTTTCGGCGCGCGAGACGACGTGGATCGCACGATCTTCGTGGTGGGCGACCCGAAACAGTCGATCTATTCCTTTCAGGGGGCCGAGCCCGCCGCCTTCGACCGGATGCGCGCGACCTTCACCGACCGCCTGTCGCAAGTGGGGCGCAGTCTGGTTCAGATGCCGCTTGAATACTCGTTCCGGTCGTCCCGCGCGATCCTGGAGTTTGTTGACCTTGCCCTGAAAACCCGGAGCGGTTTGGGCGGTGATTTCCTGCACCGCGCGTTCTTCGACACCCAGCCCGGGCGGGTCGATCTGTGGCCTGCAATCGAACCCGCCAGCCATGATGAAGACCGGGATTGGCATGATCCGGTCGATGCCCCGTCACCGCAAGACCATCGTGTTCAACTGGCCGAGCATATCGCCGACGACATCGACCGTATGATCAAGACCGAGACTATTCCGGCGGAAAACGGTAAACATCGCCCGGTTCATGCCGGTGACATTCTGGTGCTTGTCCGATCCCGCAAAGAGCTGTTTCACGAGATCATCCGCGCCTGCAAGTCCCGTGACATTCCCATTGCCGGGGCGGATCAGTTGAAGATCGGGGCCGAGCTTGCGGTTAAGGATCTGACCTCGCTTTTGTCTTTTCTGGCAACGCCCGAGGATGATCTGTCTCTGGCCGCTCTTTTGCGGTCGCCGTTGTTTGGGTGGTCCGAGGATGATCTGTTCCGGTTGGCGCATCCGCGCAGCAAGGGCAAATATCTGTGGCGCGCCCTGTCCGACCGCGCCGAGCAACACCCCGAAACGGTGCGCGTCTTGCAGGATCTGCGCGATTCCGCGGATTTCCTGCGCCCCTATGAATTGCTGGAGCGGGCGCTGACGCGCCATGGCGGTCGCCGCAAATTTCTGGGACGCCTTGGCCAAGAGGCCGAAGATGGCATCGACGCGCTGTTGGCACAGGCCATCGGCTATGAGCGATCCGGCACGCCCAGTCTGACCGGGTTTCTGACTTGGCTGCAAACCGACGATGTGACGATCAAGCGTCAGATGGATTCGGTGGGCCGTCAGGTTCGCGTGATGACCATCCATGGCGCAAAAGGCCTTGAAGCCCCGATTGTCATCCTGCCGGACCTCGCGCAAAAAAAAGCGTCCCCGATGCCGGCTGTTGCGAAGCTTCCGGGTGGCCATGCGTTTTTCTCGCCCAAGCAGGAAGATCGGACTACGTCTATCGACCAGGTTGCCCAGTCCTTGAAAGACGCCGAGATCGAGGAGCGGACTCGGCTGCTTTATGTTGCCATGACACGTGCCGAACACTGGCTGATTCTGGCGGCGGCCGGGACCATTGGCAAGCCCGGCTCCGATGTCTGGTATCGCATTTGCGAAGGCGCGATGAGCATGGCGGGCGGTGTCGATTGCGATTTTCCCACCGGGGCGGGAAAACGGTTTTCCGCAGGTGATTGGCCTGCACCGGCCCTGAACGATACAACAGAGGTGCAGGTCACAAAACCGGACCTGCCAAGCTGGCTGACGACGCGCGTGGATGCGCCCACGTCCACTGTCAAACCCATCTCTCCCTCGGATCTGGGCGGGGCCAAGGCGCTGGCGGGAGAAGAGGTCTTTGGCGATACCGATGACGCCAAAATGCGGGGACGGCAAATCCATCTGTTGTTGGAACACCTTCCCAAAATCCCGCAATCCAAATGGGATGAGACGGCACAGTTCCTGCTTGGATCGGGCGAAGATCGTGCCTCGGACACCGCGCTCACGTCCCTTCTGGACGAGGCGCGCGCGGTTCTCACCGACCCTGATCTGGCCCCCATCTTTGCCCGCGCCGACCTGGCCGAGGTGCCCGTCACCGCCACCCTGCCCAACCTGCCGGGTCGTGTGCTGCATGGGGTGATCGACAGGCTGATCCTGACCGAAAACGAGGTGCTGGCTGTGGATTTCAAAACCAATCGCGTCGTACCTGCCACAGCCGAGGACACGCCTGACGGGCTGCTCAGGCAATTGGGGGCCTATCGCGCGGTGCTTTGCCAGATTTACCCCGACCGGGATGTGCGCTGCGCGATCCTGTGGACACAAACCCGTGAGCTGATGCGTTTCGAAAATGCTTTGGTGGATGCGGCTTTCACGCACCTTGACGCAACCCGTCTGCCTACCTAGGTTCACCACAACATATAGGTTTCAGGAGAAGACAATATGGCAACTGTAGCTGTCACCGACGCCACTTTCGAACAGGAAGTTCGCCAGTCGGACATCCCCGTCATCGTGGATTTCTGGGCAGAGTGGTGCGGCCCCTGCAAGCAGATCGGCCCGGCTTTGGAAGAGCTTTCGACCGAATACGAAGGCAAGGTCAAGATCGTCAAAGTCAATGTTGACGAGAACCCGAACTCGCCCGCTCAGATGGGCGTGCGGGGCATTCCGGCCCTGTTCATGTTCAAGGACGGTCAGGTCGTGTCGAACAAGGTCGGCGCGGCGCCGAAAGCGGCTTTGCAATCCTGGATCGACGAAAGCGTCTGATCCCGGCATTGCATGACGGAACGTCGAAAAAAAGCCCCGCCAGTTTGGCGGGGCTTTCTTCTTTTTGGCGTCTGGCTCAGATCAGCAGAACCTGCGTGCCGTTCTTTGCATATCCGAACAGTTCGGCAATGTGGCGATTGTAAAGCCCGATACAGCCGTTCGACGATTGCCGCCCGATCTTGCGCGTGTCATGGGTGCCGTGAATACGGTAATACTTCCAACTCAGATACAGCGCATGCGTGCCCAAGGGGTTGTCCGGCCCCGGTCCCACAAAGGGTGGCCATTCCGGATTTCGTTTCCGCATCGCCGGGGTAGGCGCCCAGGACGGGCCTTCAACCTTGCGAATGACGCTGGTGCGGCCTCGGCGCGTCAAATCTTCGGTCAGCGGCACCGAGGTCGGGAACAGGCGGTAGATCGACTGATCCTCGGACCAGTAGTGCAAACAACGCGAGCTGATATCGACCAGGATGGCCCCATTGCGCGTGTTGCTGAAATAAGGCTGCCAGTTCAGGGCCCGAAAGCTTGAAACGTTGCGTTTCACAACTTCGGTCAGGTCACGTTCGCCCTGCGTCGTATTTTCAAACTGTGCAAGTGCAGGTGTCGCCAGGCCACTTGCGGCTGCGATCGTTCCTCCAAGGAACGCGCGTCTGCCCAGCAGCGCTTCCGGTTTCTTCCGCATTACTAAGTCTCCAGTATTCACTTGTATCGTCGTCATATATTGCGTCTGCGCATCAGTCGCAATTCAATCGCGTGTTATCGGCTTAATCTCGCAAAGCCGTCATTTGCCACTTGCCTATACTCACGATAGAACGGCACAGATACAATGTTTTTTGAATGAGAGACAGACAATGCGCGTGTTTTTGATGGCAGTTGCCGCTGCTGTGGCCCTTTCTGCGTGTGCTCCGACGACCGGAGGCATTGGCGGTGGCGTCAACATCTATCGAATCTCGTCTGGCCAGACGTCAAAGGTTCAATACCGAATGCTGGACAGCATCAACCAGTTGCGCCAGGCGGCCGGTGCCCAGCCGGTGAAGCTCAACTCGCAACTGAACGCGGCGGCGCTGACCCATGCCCGCGACATGTCGGTGCAGAACCGGCCGTGGCACTTCGGGTCTGACGGATCGTCCCCGATCGACCGCGCCCGGCGCGCTGGTTATACCGGCAACTATCTGGGCGAAAACATCTCGGAAACCTTCGAGACCGAATTGCAGACGCTGTCAGCCTGGATGAACAAGCCTGATACGCGGCGGATCATCCTTGACCCGCGCGCGCGCGATCTTGGCTTTGCCTGGTTGCAAGAGCGTAATGGCAAGATCTGGTGGGTGATGGAGATGGGTGGTTAACCCACCCCTCCAATCCGTTTACGGGTTGATATCAATCACAGTTCCCAAGCGAACCATCGTGAAGATTTCACGAATTTCGTGATTCTTGACCGAGATACAACCCGCGGTCCAGTCATCCCGCTTGGGATCTTGCGGGCGCCTGTCACCGTGGATGAAGATCTCGCCCCCCGGTTTGCGCCCCACCGATCGCGCGTGCTCGGCGTCCTGCCGGTTCGGGTAAGACACCCCGATTGACAGATAGAAGGCGCTTTTCGGATTGCGGCGGTCGATAACATAACGCCCTTCCGGCGTCTTGCCGTCACCTTCGTATTTCTTGCGGCCCTCAGGCGCGAATCCAAGTTTGATGCGATAGGCTTTCAGGATCTCGGTCCCGTGCATCAGATACATCTTGCGGTCGCCCTTATTGACGATGATCTGCGTCACCTCCGGCCCGTCATACTTGTATCTTTTCGGGCCGCAGGATGCGACAAAGACCACGGACAGGACGGCAAGGATTGTTAGAATGGCTCTCATTTCATGTCCCAAACTGCTCGTTGTTTTTTGCGACAATCGTAAATCAGATTGGTCGCAACACAAGAAAATTTGCAAACGAGCGGTCGGATCGGCGATTCCACGAAACGCTCAGCCGCGGGAAAAGCTGGCCACCTGTTCGGTATGGGTGGACCAGCGGAACTGGTCGACCACTTGGACCCAGTTCAGTTCATATCCCGCATCAACCAGAGTTTTTGCGTCGCGTGCAAAGGTCTGCGCATTGCACGAGACCATGGCGATGCACTTGATACCGGACGCCGCAAGTGCGGCAACCTGCGCCTCGGCCCCCGCGCGGGGTGGGTCGATGACGGCGGCGTCAAACCGCGCGAGGTCATCTGCCATCATTGGGTTGCGAAACAGATCGCGCGTTTCGGTCGTGACCCGACGCAGTCCTTGCGTCCGCCGCCAGCCCAAGGTCAGCGCATCTGTCATCGCGGCAAGGCCTTCGACCGCGTGAACCTCGGCAGATTGCGCCAGAGGCAGCGCAAAGGTGCCGCAGCCTGCGAACAGGTCGATCACCGAACTGGCTTTGCCAACGATCTCGCGCACAGCGTCCAGCAAGGCCGCTTCGCCCTCGCGCGTGGCTTGCAGAAACGCGCCCGGTGGCGGCACGACCGCGGCGACCCCGAACGTCTGTTCGGGTGGCGTTTCCGTGGCGATTATTTCACCGTTCCAAGTCAGTCGTGCAAAACCAAACTTGTTCAGAGCTAGGGCCAAATCAGTCTCTAACTCACGGTCAAGCGGCTTTCCGTCCGTAACCGACACATCCAGCCCAGCGACCGAATGAACGACATTGATCGACAGCTCGCCCTTGCGCGATGCCCCCAACATGGCCAATGCAGCCAGGTTTGGAAGCGCCGCCAGAATATCCGGGTGCAGCAGGTGGCACTGGCTGATCTCGGTGATTGTGTCGGAGCGGCGTCCGTGAAACCCGACGATCGCCCCTTTCTTGCCCCGCCGCGCAGACAGAACCGCGCGGCGGCGCGATCGGGGAGGCGATGTCACAATGGGTCTGAACTCCGGCGACAGGCCATGCGCGGCAAGCGCCGTGCGGACCACGTCCACCTTCCAATCGGCCACGAATGGATCCGAGGCATGCAAGAGCGCACAGCCCCCGCAGGCGTTGTAATGCGGGCATGGCGCTTTGACCCGATCAGCCGAAGGGGTCACGATCCGGGGTGCGGTGATGCGCCCCTCCTCGATCTCGCCCGTGACCACCTCTCCGGGCAGGCAGCGTGGTGCAAAGACCGGACCGGGTGCGATCCCGTCGCCCAGATGCCCCAGTCGGTCGATGACATGCGTTTCGCTCACGGCAACAGATCCTTCCGTGTCAGGGTGAAGCCGGATGCGATCCAAAGCTGTTCCAGCCGCCGCAACTCGGCGCCAAGGGCAGGGCCGGTCAATTTCGGCATCAAATCGGCGGGTTGCACGGGAAACGTGGCCTGTGCGCCTGCCTTGATCTCGTCCGCTGTAGTCGTGTCGATAGGCTGCCCCATTTGCGCAGCACGCAGCAGCACGACATCCTGTGCGAATTCAGCGCCGTCGTGATATGCCAGTTCTCCCGCGCCGACCATGTTTCCCATTTCGTCGCGCAGGCGTTCATACCGCTTGCGATCCCGTCTGGACAGTCGCAAACGCGCGGCAACGTCCTGCCCCCCCAGTGCCGCAAGACGGCGCAAGGGATCGGAAGCACGATGGCCCTCAAGATGACCCTCAAGATGGATGAGGGCAGGCAACACCCGCGCCTCGGCACCCGGCAAAACGGAACCCAGAACTCCGATCTGCGCCATGGTGGCAATGGCTGGCGCAGGGTCGGGCGCGGCCAGCAGCTTCAACATCTCGACCCCGACACGTTCACGCGACAACGTCTCTAACCCGCCCAAGTTTGCAGCAATCCCCGCAAGCGCATCCTGATCCATCCCCCGTGACGGATCCCCATACCAGGCATGAAAGCGGAAGAAGCGCAGAATGCGCAGATAATCCTCGCGGATACGATCGCCGGGATCATCAATGAACCGCACCCGACGCGCCGCCAGATCAGCCAGCCCGCCCAACGGGTCGACGACGAAGCCATCCGGCGTGGCGTAAAGCGCGTTCATGGTGAAATCGCGCCGATGCGCGTCATCTTCCAGCCGGTCCGAGAACGCGACAACCGCGCGCCGACCGTCGGTCTCGACATCCTTGCGAAAGGTCGTGACCTCCAACCCAATGCCGTCAGCGATGACGGTGACAGTGCCATGATCGATGCCGGTGGGCACGGCCCGCAACCCTGCGTCCGTGGCAACCTGCATGATGCGGTCAGGCCGTGCGTCTGTCGACAGGTCCAGATCCGAAATCGGCGCACCCAGCAGATCGTTGCGCACACACCCGCCGACAAAGAACACCTGATGTCCCGCCTGCGCGATCGCGGTGCAGACAGCCTGTGCGGCATCTGTCCTGATCCATTCGCCGGTCACACGTGTCATTGCGGCAGCCTTTCGGCCAGCGCGCGCAACATCCGTGCGGTGGCGCCCCAAATATAATATGGCCCATAGGGCACGGTTTCATACAGCCGCATCCGCCCCTGCCACATCCGGCCTTGGCGGGCGTATTTGGCAAGGTTAGAGACATGATCAAACGGCACTTTGAACACCTCTTCCACCTCACCGACCTCGGCAATGATGTCGAAGGGTTTTGTTATGAACCCGATCACCGGGGTCACGGAAAACCCTGTCACGGTCTCGTGCGGGGGCAATTGACCGATCAGCTCTACATGGGTCGGTGGCAATCCGACCTCCTCTTGTGCTTCACGCAGGGCGGCGGCGATCGCATCTGCGTCGCCCGGATCGACCTTGCCGCCCGGAAAGGCGATTTGACCCGGGTGATGCTTCAGCGCCGATGACCGCTTGGTCAGGATCAGTTGAAGCTGACCAGCTTCTTCGATCAACGGAATCAGAACACCAGCCGGGCGCAGCTTGCGGCCCATTGGAGGCTGCACATCGGGGTTCAAATCAAAATCCGAACTGCCGCGCCCCGGCTGGGTCACGGCCTTTCGGATCATGTCGAGCCTGTCAGTCACCCGGATCGACCGCATCTTTGCCCAACGTGGCCGGGTCCAGATCGTAATGCGCGCCGCAGAACTGGCAATCGGCGGTCACACGCCCATCGTCAGTCGTCATGTGGCCGATGTCGCGGGCAGAATAGATCGACAGGCTTTCGCGCACGCGCTGTTCCGAGCACGGGCAGCCGAAGCTGATGGCTTGCGGATCGAACACGCGCGGAGCCTCTTCGTGAAACAGGCGCACCAGCAGGTCAGTGGGTTGAACCGAGGGGCCGACCAGTTCCAGCTCCTCCACTGAACTGAGCAGGATATTCGCGCGGTTCCAGTTTTCGGCATCATCATCCGACATCAGATCCTGCGCCGACAAAAGCCCGCCCTCGCCGGACCCGCCTTCGCCAGTCACCTGCGGCGCGGCTTTCGGCATATGCTGCAACATGATCCCGCCTGCCCGCCAGCTTTCGCTGCCACCCGTCCAGGTCGATTTGCCGAACGTCAGGTGAAACCGGGTCGGCAGCTGCTCGGACTGAGCGAAATACGCTTGTGCGCAATCCGACAGCGATTGCCCGGCAATCGGCGTCATCCCGGTATAGGGCTTCTGTTCGCTGCCTTGATGGATCAGGATGGCGAAATACCCTTTGCCGATCTGTTCAAACCCCGGCGCATCCGGCTGCAGCCGGTCTTCATCAAAGCTGGCATAGGCGCGGATCGTGGCGGGCTCGCCTTCTGTCTTGGGCGCATAATAATCGGTGGCAATCAGCCGCGCCGGTCCATCGCCACGGACCTGCAGCGACAGCTTCCATTGCATCTTGATCGTCTGCCCGATTAGCGCAGTCAGCATGGCTGCTTCGGCCACCAAAGCCTCGATCGCCGGGGGATAGTTGTGTTGGGACAGGATCGTGTCCAACGTTCCGTCCAGCCGCAACACCCGCCCGCGAATGTCGCTGCGGTCCAGTTGAAAGGGCAGGATGGTGTCATCCCAGGCGATTTGGGTTCCAAGAGTCATGGGGTTTCCTATCGGCGTTCAGCTTGGCATACCGCGTCTATATGGTGTCGGCAACCGAAGGGAAAAAGTCAGATGCGCAGATTTGGCAATCAGCGAGAGGCCGGGCGCAGATATGTGCTGCGACCGGGCGCCTATGCCATTCTGATGCGGGGTCGGGATTTTCTGATCACCCATCAGGCTACGCCGTTCAACGAGTTTCAACTGCCTGGCGGGGGGATCGACCCCGGGGAATCGGCAATTGTCGCGCTGCATCGTGAGGTGCTTGAGGAAACAGGCTGGAAGATCGCTCAACCACGGCGCCTTGGCGCGTATCGGCGGTTCAGCTATATGCCGGAATACGATCTGTGGGCCGAGAAGATCTGCCACATTTTCACTGCCCGACCCGCCCGCAGGGTCAGCACCCCGCTGGAGCCGGATCACGACGCCATCTGGACGGACGCCGCAACCGCCCAGCGCCTTCTGTGCAATGCAGGCGATCGTCACTTCCTTCGCCGCTATCTGCGGTCTGGCTGAAAGGTCACCATGACACAGGACAGATCGTCACCCAGATCCTGACCGCCCGAATACGCATCCAGATCCCAGACCAGCGCGTCAAACAGGGCCTCGTTCGTCAGCGCGCTGTTCTTACGCAGAAAGTCGGCGAACCCGACTTCGTCCAGCATGGCACCACCGGGGCCAACGCACTCCGTAAAGCCGTCGGAATAGAAGATCAGTCGCTCGCCCGGTGACAAGGTCATTTGCTGCCTTTGGAACTGGGCGTCCTCGATCAGGCCGATGGGCATGCCGCCTTCACCGAAGAAAGTGGCATCGTTTTGCGGTGTCAGCCGTACCGCGTTCGGGTGCCCACATTGCGTCAGGTCGACCCCGCCACTGGTCAGATCCAGATACCCGAACAGCATGGTAAAATAGTGCTCGGACCGCAGATCGTTCAGCAGCAGCTTGTTCAATTCATCGGCAACCATTTCGGGTGGACGAGGGCGATAATCGCCGTTCGGGCCTTGCTCCAACGCGATATTATGGGTCGGCGAGCCGTCCGAGAAATACGACGCCAGACGCGCAGTCAGAAGGGCCGACGCGATCCCGTGACCCGATACGTCAATGGAATAGAAGGCCAGCATGTCAGGACCGGCCTCAAAAAAACCGACAAGATCACCCCCGACATGGCCGCAAGGCTTCAGCATCAATGACACCTCGGCCGTTCCGAAATCACGATATTTCTCGCGCACCAGGGACTGCTGCATCTTTCGCGCTTCGACCAGATCGCGGTCCAGCGAATCATACAGCGCCTGGATTTCGGCAAGGGTGGTGGTGACAAGACGGTTCTTGTCCTGCAATTCCCGCTCCATCGACAGGATACGGCCACCGGCATTGATACGTGCGCGCAATTCGTCCGGGTTGACAGGTTTGGCAAGGAAATCATCGGCACCGACATCCAGCCCCTGCGCGACCGCGCCCTTGTCGGTCTTGGACGTCAACAGAATGAAATACACATAGCCCGTACGTGGCAGGTCGCGAAACGCGGCGCACAGTTCCAACCCGTCCATCCCCGGCATCATCCAATCACTGAGGATCAGATCGAAGTGGTTCCGCGTCAGAATTTCCAGCGCCTCGTCACCGGTGCCCGCCTCGGTCACGTCATACCCCTGGCGCGTCAGCGAAGACGTCAGAATGCGCCGTTGTGCCCGACTGTCATCAACCACCAAGATGCGTCGCACCGGATTCATCACCACTGTCTCTGGTGTGTCGTTCAACGACGGTTCGTCACTGTTTATATATGCATTAGCGGCGCTCACACCTGTGTCCCGACCTAGGAATCGCTTCGACAGACATCGTTAAGCCCCGTCATTTAACAGCGCTTTAATGCGCAAATTTTAAATGATCTTCGCAGCTTACCGCTTGTTAACTGTCTGCGCGTAAACTGACCCGAAGTATGAGGAGGTCGCGATGATCAACTGGACGCGCGTGAACGAGTTGAAGGCCGAGATCGGGGAGGATGATTTCGCCGAGGTGGCTGAGCTGTTTCTGGAGGAGGTTGAGGAAGTTCTTGGCCGTCTGAAATCCGCGCCGAAGCCCTATCTATTCGAACAAGACATGCATTTTCTGAAAAGCTCGTCATTGAATCTGGGGTTTGACCGGCTGTCCAAACTGTGCGGCGAAGGCGAACGGGAAGCCGCCGCCGGCAACTTTGAGGCCGTTCCGCTGACCCCGGTGTTTCAAGCCTATGATGCTTCGAAACAGGCGTTTCTGAACGGCGGCTAAAGCACGAACTCCGCGATGGTTTCATCGTTGGTAATGTCTGAATACACGAAACCACCAGCATCCAGTCGTGCAAAAAGCGTGTCGAAGTTCTCAGGTTTCTTGGTTTCGATCCCGATCAGAACCGACCCGAAATTGCGGGCGCTTTTCTTCAGATATTCAAACCGGGCGATGTCATCGTCCGGCCCAAGGGTTTGCAGGAAATCCCTGAGCGCGCCGGGCCGCTGCGGAAGCCGCAGCAGGAAGTATTTTTTCAGACCCACATATCGCTGACTGCGCTCTTTCACCTCCGGCAGACGTTCGAAATCAAAATTGCCGCCCGAGGTCACACAAACCACGGTTTTTCCCTTCACCGCAGCGCGCAGGTCTTTCAGCGCATCAATCGACAAGGCACCCGCGGGTTCAAGCACCACGCCTTCGACGTTCAGCATCTCAAGAATGGTCGAACATATACGATCTTCCGGCACGGCCAGAACCCGATCGGCTGGCGTGGCTTTCAGAACATCAAAGGTCAGCTGCCCGATCTGGGCCACCGCCGCGCCATCCACGAAATTGTTGACCTGGCCGAGCTTCACCGGTGCCCCAGCCGCCAGGGCGGCGGCAAGGCTGGCGGCGCCCGCAGGCTCAACAAACCGCACTTCGGTCTTTGGTGCCACATCGCGCAGATATCTGGTGACGCCGGCGGACAACCCCCCGCCGCCGACCGGCAGGACGACCATATCGGGCAACCGGTGCAACTGCTCGACAATTTCGGCAACCACACTGGCCTGGCCCTCGATCACATCGAGATCGTCGAAAGGTGACAGGAAATGCCCGCCCGCGTCGGAACAGAACCGCATCGCTTCGGCCAGCGTGTCGTCAAAATAGTCTCCAACAAGCCGGATTTCGACGTTCTGGCCGCCAAACATGCGCGTTTTGTCGATCTTTTGCTGGGGTGTTGTCACCGGCATGAAAATGACGCCGGTCACATCAAAGTGGCGGCACACGTAAGCCACCCCTTGCGCATGATTCCCTGCCGAGGCGCAAACAAAAACACGCTGCGCCCGGTCGCGCGATCGGGCCTTGGCCATCGCATTCAACGCGCCGCGAATCTTGTAGCTGCGCACCGGGCTCAGATCTTCGCGCTTCAGCCAGATATCGGCTTCATACAGATCGGACAGGTGATCGTTGCGCTGCAGGGGTGTTGCAGGAAACAGCGTGCGCATCAGATGCTCGGCGCTGTGCGCTTTGTCGGTAAATCTGGTCATGCACCAATGCTTGGACCGAACGATCGACAGGCGCAATCCTTTGCCGAAAGATATATCGGCGATTGACGACGCTCGCCCACTTGCCACTAATTTGACGTAATCATCTGCAACCGTCGCATATCCGAAGGAGAGCTGTGACATGAAAATCTCGAAACATCTGACCATTGGTGCACTGGTCGCTGCCCTGGCGGTACCGGCCGTCGGCACCGTTGCCCTGACCCTGACGGCCGAGCCTGCCTTTGCGAAAGACAAGGATCGCGGAAAATCCAAGGACCGTGATCGCAAGGAAAAGCGTGATCGGAAAGAGAAACGCGACCGAAAGGATAAACGTGAAAGTAAATCGCGAGGGTCGGATCGAGCCAAAGGACAACAGGCCAAGGCTGCGGTGATTCCCGGCGCCGGGGGCAAAGGATCGGTGCGCAGCGTGCTGAAGGGGGCCAATGCCTCGAACGCCAGCGCCCGCGCGCTGGAACAGGCAAGCCCCAACAGCCGGGTCGGCAAAGCTGCGCTTTATCGGGATGCGGTTCTGGCCGCAACCACCGCTGACGAAGCTGCCGCCGCCGCCGCTGCCATGCTGAAAGAACACCAAGCCACCGATCCCGGCTTCACCGCAGCCGAGACGCAAGCTGTGATCGACGGATTGGAAGAAACCAAGCAAACCCTTGCGGATCAGGAAACCGCACTGCTGGCCGAACAGGAAGAACTGAACGGCAAAACGGAGCTGACCGAAGAAGAACAAGCCCGCCTTGACGAGATCGAGGGCGAACTGGAAACGGTCCGCACCCAGCAGGCCGAGAACGCAGACAACTTGGCGTCGGCGAATGAAGACCTGGCCACCGCGATAGGCTATGAGACCGAGCTGGACCGCTTGCAAATCGAGCTGACCGAGGCTGAGGACGCCGCAGCAGGCGCCGAGACAGGGCAAAAGGATGCGCTGCTGGCCCTGACAGATGGGCGCGACATTTCCGAGAATGAAGAGGCCATGGCCGAGCTTCATTCCAACCTTGGACTTCCGACCGAAGAGCCGGACACGCCGGAAGAGGAGTCGCCCGAAGACACGGATGTCGGTGAGACCGAAGAATCCGAAGATCCGACATCTGAATCATGACCAACAGACGCAGGCGGTTCACCCGCCGCCTGCGCCTCACAGGCTTTCGCCTCTCTTCCTTGCTCTTGCCAGCAAAAACAGGTAACTGCGCGCTGACCACACGTAGGAGAAAACGATGTCTGCGCCCAAGAAAGTTGTCCTGGCCTATTCCGGCGGACTTGATACCTCGATCATCCTGAAATGGCTGCAAACCGAGTATGGGTGCGAGGTGATCACCTTCACCGCTGATCTGGGTCAGGGGGAAGAGCTTGAGCCCGCCCGCAAAAAGGCTGAAATGCTGGGCATCAAGTCGGAAAACATCCACATCGAAGACCTGCGTGAAGAATTCGTGCGCGATTTCGTGTTTCCGATGTTCCGTGCGAACGCTCAGTATGAGGGGCTGTATCTGCTGGGCACCTCGATCGCGCGGCCGCTGATTTCCAAGCGATTGGTCGAAATTGCCGCGGAACATGGCGCAGATGCGGTCAGCCATGGCGCCACCGGCAAGGGCAATGACCAGGTGCGGTTCGAACTGGCGGCCTATGCGCTGAACCCGGAAATCAAGGTGATCGCCCCCTGGCGTGAATGGGATCTGAGCTCGCGCACCAAGCTGTTGGATTTTGCCGAACAGAACCAGATTCCGATTGCCAAGGACAAGCGTGGCGAAGCGCCGTTCTCGGTCGATGCGAACCTGCTGCACACCTCGTCCGAGGGCAAGGTGCTGGAAGATCCCGCCGAGGATGCGCCGGACTACGTCTATCAACGCACCGTGCATCCAGAAGATGCGCCCGACGCGCCCGAGTTTGTCGAGATTGGGTTTGAAAAGGGCGACCCGGTGTCGATCAACGGGGTGGCGATGTCGCCCGCTACGATCCTGACCGAGTTGAACGAATATGGCCGCAAGCACGGCATTGGCCGTTTGGATCTGGTCGAAGGCCGTTACGTGGGCATGAAATCGCGCGGGATTTACGAGACCCCCGGCGGCACCATCCTGCTGGACGCCCATCGCGGGATTGAATCGATCACCATGGACCGCGGCGCGATGCATCTGAAAGACGAATTGATGCCGAAATATGCCGAGCTGATCTATAACGGCTACTGGTATTCGCCCGAGCGCGAAATGCTGCAGGCCGCGATTGACCTGAGCCAGGAACACGTGACCGGCACCGTGCGTATGAAGCTTTACAAGGGTCTGGCCCGCGTGGTGGGCCGCTGGTCGGATCACTCGCTTTATTCCGAAGAGCATGTGACGTTCGAGGAAGATCAGGGCGCCTATGACCAGAAAGACGCGGCAGGGTTCATCCAGCTGAACGCGCTGCGTCTGAAGCTGATCGCCATGCGCAACAAACGTGTCGGCAAGTGAATTCCGAAGACGAAGACAACGATGAGCTTGAGATGTTCATCGAAGCTCAGGACACTGTCTGGGACGATGTCCTAAGCGAACTTCAGGTGGGCAAAAAGACCAGCCACTGGATGTGGTTCGTCTTTCCACAACTGGCCGAGCTTGGTCAGTCGGATATGTCACAGCTTTACGGGCTGGAAGACCTGACCGAGGCCGAAGCCTATTTGCGCAATGACGAATTGAAGCGGCGCCTGATCGTCGTGTCCTCGCTGCTGCTGGAGCATGCGGGAACGGATGCAAGGCAAATCTTTGGCAAAGTCGATGCGATGAAATTGCAATCTTGCATGACACTGTTTGCTGCCGTCCCGCAGCCCCCACCCGTGTTTCAGCGGGTGCTTGACGCCTTCTATGACGGCGCACCCTGCCGCCGCACAACCGCCGCGCTGACCCGAACCTGACGTCACCGGCCGCAAGGTCAATCTTGCCTACAATCCCGCCTTTGCCCTATCGCAGTCGCAAAAGGGGGGTGTTCATGCCACTGACAAAAATTGCCGACGGGATTCGCACGGGCCTTGCGGGGCGCAGCTTTGACGGATCGTTGAAATTTGATTGCGGCGCGGACGGGGTCATCATCCTGGCTACGGGTGATGTCAGCACGGTGGATCGCGACACTGACTGTGCGCTGCACCTGTCGACCGAGAACCTGCAGAAATTGCTGGCAGGCAAGCTCAACCCGATGACAGCCGTTATGTTGGGCAAGATCAGGATCACAGGCGACATGCCAACCGCGCTGAAACTTGCGCGGTTGCTGGGCTAAGGCCGCGTCGCCAGAAAATCGTCCACTTCATCGGATCGGGGCATTGCCGAAGATGTTCCTTCGCGCGTGACCTGAATGGCCGACGCCGCCGACGCCCGGCGGAGTGCCGTGTCAACATCCTGCCCCTGATCCAGCGTGGCGACCACGTTGCCTATGAAGCAATCCCCGGCGCCGGTCGTATCCACGGGGTCCACCCGGAACGCAGGCGCCTGATGTTCAGCCCCCGCCTGACGGTCCAGCCAGATGGCCCCTTTTGCCCCGCGCGTGATCACCAGATGCGGCACCTCGATGGTTTCGACTGCAGTGCCCAGGGCCGCTGACAGTTGCTCGGCCTCGACCTCGTTCACCGCAAGCAGATCAATGACCGGCAGCATCGCGATCGCTCGGGACGCGTCGAAAGGCGCGGCAGAGTAGATCACGAACACACCTGCGGCACGCGCCATCTGCGCGGCCTCATAAGTCAGGGTGGTTTCATTCTGCAGAAGAAGGTGGTCTCCGGACCCAGATCCGCGCAACGCGTCTTTGACCTGTGCTTCGGAAATATCGGCATTTGCGCCGGAATAGAGAATGATCAGGTTTTCGCCCTCAGGGTCCACGCATATATTCGCATGACCCGTCGCGGTTGCGATGGTCGCGATGTGGTCGGTGTTGACCCCGGCGTCCGACAGCCGGGATTTGCACCAGCCCCCGTCCGCACCCACTGCGCCGATGTGATGTACTTTTGCGCCCGCCAGCGCAGCGGCGATGGACTGGTTTGCGCCCTTTCCACCCAGTCCGACATGATAGCCTTGCGATGCAAGCGTTTCCCCCGGTTTGGGCAGGTGGTCGACCTGATAGAAATGATCAATGTTGATGGAGCCAAGATTATAGATCGCCACGACATCCCCCGTTCGGGCCAGTTGTTTTGCTACAGCCTATTGCGCTGGACTATTATCACAAGGGAAAGCTAGGTTGGACCACCGATGCCTGTCTTCATTCCGATTACTGCATTTGACTTTCTGCTTGTATTCCATTGTATACCGTTTAGATGAGCACTGACGCGCATCCGAAGCATGGAGGTACCCGTGACCAGCAAGATCCAAGCAACCCTGATTCCCGGCGATGGAATCGGCCCCGAAATCACCAAAGCCGTTACCGCCGTTCTTGACCATATGGGCCAACCGTTCGACTGGGACGTGCAACAGGCCGGTATGGCAGGCATTGACGCAGAAGGCGTACCGCTTCCGCAAAACACCATCGACAGCATCCGGCGCACGAAACTGGCGCTGAAAGGTCCGCTGACCACGCCCGTGGGCGGTGGCTTTACGTCGATCAACCTGCAACTGCGGCAGGAATTCGAGCTCTTTGCCAATGTGCGCCCGACCAAGACGATCAAGACCGATGGGCGGTATGACAATGTCGATATGGTGATTTTCCGCGAGAATCTGGAAGGGTATTACATCGCCGATGAAGGTTACATCGAACATAATGGCGACCCCGAAGGTAAGGTCTATTCCACCGGATACAACACCAAGGAAGAAGCGCGGCGCATCACCCGCGCGGCCTTTGACTATGCGGTGGCAAACGGGCGTAAGAAGGTCTCGATCGTGCACAAGGCCAACATACTGAAACTGCTGTCCGGCATGTTTCTGGAAGAGGCCCGCGAGATCGCGAAGGAATACGAAGGCAAGGTAGCGTGGGACGAGCGTATCGTCGATGCCTGCGCCATGCAGATGGTCATGTATCCCGACGATTTCGACGTGATCGTCACCACCAACCTGTTTGGCGACATCCTGTCCGACCTTGCCGCCGGTCTGGTCGGCGGTCTGGGCCTGGCCCCCGGCGCCAATATCGGCAAGGACGCCGCGATTTTCGAGGCCGTCCACGGCTCGGCCCCCGACATTGCCGGTCAGCAAAAGGCCAACCCCTGCGCGTTCCTGATGGCCGCCGGCCTGATGCTGGAGCATGTGGGCAAGACCGATGACGCCGAACGCCTGAAAAAAGCAGTGATAGGCACTGTTCAGGACAAAGATCGCGTAACCCCGGATCTGGGCGGCACCGGCAACACCATGTCGATTGCCGAAGCGATTATGGACCGGCTGTAAGCGCACACACCCTGCCACAGGGGTCGCGGACTGATCGCGGCCCTTTTCTTTCTGCCTGTTAGCGCCCTGCCCCTTTTTTTTCGCACGATGTTTGTGTATGTGGGTGGGGAAATTTCACCAATCACCGCATCGGGGCGCCGCCCCTTCGGTGAAGCCTTCCGCGAAAAAAGAGGTGTCCTGACATGACCGATACATCGCAACCAGATATTCTGTATACCATCGTAGACGAAGCCCCCGAACTGGCCAGCGCATCGTTCCTGCCGATCATCAAGCGGTTTGCGTCGGCGGCCGGTGTGACCGTTGGCACCAAGGACATCTCGCTTGCCGCGCGCATCATCTCGGCCTTCCCGGAATACCTGAGCGAAGATCAACGCCAGCCCGACGATCTGGCCGAACTTGGCAAGCTGGTGAAAACGCCGGATGCGAATGTCATCAAGCTGCCCAACATCTCGGCCTCGGTCCCGCAGCTTGTCGCTGCTGTCGAGGAGCTTCAGGCCCAAGGCTACGCCCTGCCCGATTACCCCGAAGAGCCCAAGACCGACGACGAAAAGGCGATCCGCGCGCGCTATGACGCGATCAAGGGCTCAGCCGTGAACCCGGTTCTGCGCGAAGGCAACTCGGACCGTCGCGCCGCAAAGGCCGTAAAAAACTTCGCACAGAAAAACCCGCATTCGATGGGCGACTGGTCGGCAGACAGCAAGACCAAAGTGTCGTCCATGCCCGACAATGATTTCTATGCCAACGAGAAATCGGCCACTATCACGGCAGATCAGGCAGGCGACGCAAAGATCGAATTCGTCGGCAAGGACGGCAACGTCACAGTCCTGAAAGATGGCTGGACGCTGGAGGAAGGCACCATCGCAGACGCGACCTTCATGTCGGCCAAAGCACTGGGTGCATTCCTGGCCGACGCCATCGAAGACACCAAAAAAGACGGCACGATGTTTTCGCTTCACATGAAAGCGACGATGATGAAGGTCTCGGACCCCATCATCTTCGGCCATGCCGTTAAAGCATGGCTTGCCCCTGTGTTCGACAAGTTTGGCGACAAGCTGGAAGCGTTGGGCGTGAACCCGAACTCCGGCATGGGCGACCTGCTGGAACGCGTCGAAGGCGACGCCGAGATTATGTCCGCCATTGAAGCTCTGACCGCTGAGCGTCCCGCCATGTATATGGTCGACTCGGACAAGGGCATCACTAACCTGCATGTGCCATCTGATGTGATCATCGACGCCTCGATGCCCGCCGTGATCCGCGCGGGCGGCAAGGGTTGGGACGCCGCTGGCAAGAAAGGCGACACCAACTGTGTGATCCCTGATCGTTGCTATGCGACCGTCTATGACGAGACGATCAACTTCTTCAAAGAAAACGGCAAATTGGACGTGACCACCGCTGGCGCTGTGGCGAATGTGGGTCTAATGGCGCAGAAAGCTGAAGAATACGGCTCGCACCCCACCACGTTCGAAGCCCCCGCAGATGGCACCATTCGCATCGTGCTGGCCAATGGCGAAACCCTGCATGAGCATCAGGTCGAGGCCGGTGACATCTGGCGCGCTTGCACCGTGAAGAAGGCTCCGATTGAAAACTGGATCGAGCTGGCGATGGATCGCCAGCGCCTGACCGGTTCGGAAGCGATCTTTTGGCTGGACGCAAACCGCGCCCATGACGCCGAGCTGATCAAATATGTGAAGCCAGCGCTGAAAGCGGCCGGTGTGGCGGACAAGTTCCAGATCATGGCGCCGCGCGAAGCGACCCGCCAGTCGCTGGAAACCATCACCGCGGGCAGGGATTCGATTGCCATCACCGGCAACGTGCTGCGCGACTATCTGACCGACCTGTTCCCGATTTTGGAGCTTGGCACCTCGGCCAAGATGCTGTCGATCGTGAAGCTGATGAACGGTGGTGGATTGTTTGAAACCGGTGCGGGTGGATCCGCCCCCAAGCACGTTCAGCAACTCGTTGAAGAAAACCACCTGCGCTGGGATTCGATGGGCGAGTTCTGCGCGCTGGGTGAAAGCCTGAACTTCCTGGCCGACGCGAAAGGCAATGCCAAAGCCGGTGTTCTGGGCGCTGCGGCTGAGGAAGCCACGCAAGGTATCCTCGACAACAACCGCTCGCCCTCGCGCAAGGTGGGTGAGCCGGACAACCGCGACAGCCACTATTGGTTCGCCCGCTACTGGGCCGAGGCGCTGGCCGCCCAGACCGATGACGCCGAAATCGCAGCGGAATTCGCCCCGATTGCCAAGGCGCTGGCCGATGGCGAAGACGCAATTCTGGCAGAACTGGCCGCCGTGCAAGGTCCGCCCGCCGACATTGGCGGATACTATCACCCGAGCGTTGAGAAAAAGGCGAAAGTGATGCGGCCCAGCGCGACGCTGAACGCCATCATCGGCTAAGCTGCCAATCACAGGCTGCCCCTGAACACCCCGTCACCTTGTGGCGGGGTGTTTCCATATGCGCCCTAGGGTCCCTGGGTAAGCACATTGCCATCCAAGAGTTCCGCACGGCTGGGAAACCAGATGTCCCGGTTCGGGCGGTCATAGATGCGCGCCGTGAACGCGTCACTGACCCCTTGTGCCACAAAGAAGCGACGATCGCGGTCCTGTTCGGCCTTCACATCAAATTGCGGCAATCTGGCAGCATCCATCAGCGCATAGCCATGAAACCCCAGGCGCGCATCGGGATGTGCGGTGCGCCTGGCCCCGGCGATGAAGATGATCGTGCAGGCCGAACTGCATGTCTGGGCAACATGAGTGTCTAATCCTGCGGAAACGATCAGTTTCGCCACCCCGCGCGCTTCGAAGATGTTGCCGCCTGGGCTGTCCAGATGGACCGCTGACAGATCAGGATACTTGCTAAGCAGCGCGCTCATTCGCTTGGTGACACCATGGGTCAGCTCTCCTTTGAACCTCACCACCTGTTGGGCATCATCCACCGAAATCTCGTATTGTGCTGCCCGGATACGATCCATCTTCGCGGAATACAGCTCGTCCGGCGGCGGAGCGTTTGCAGCCAACATCAATCCCCACCATTGCGACAGCATCACCGAGACCGCAACGATGAAGGCAACGATCCCGCCCCATAGCGGCAGCAGGGAGCTTGAGCCGGATAACCCGTGTTCCGCCGTGCGAAAGTAACCGACGGACTGCCAGACCATCACGATCAGGTCCGCCACGATGGCAACATACAGAAACGCCTTAGGCAAAGGCTGCGCGATGGTCAGCAGCACCAGCGCAGCATAGACCAGCAATCGCACCGCCAAGCCGTTCACCCAGAACGCTCGGGTCAGGGGCTGCTGACCGCGCCAATGAGTCGCCAGATATCCCATGCCCAACGATAGGGGCTTGGGGTCGCGCCGGTCAAACCGGGCGGCTTATCGTTCACCCAGACGCGCGGCGGCCAGGACAGCCATGTTCAGAATGTCGTTTGATGTCGAGCTGGTCGAACAAATCTGGATCGGTTGATCAATGCCCGACAGAATCGGCCCGATCACCGTCGCCCCCGCCAGTTCCTGCATCATCTTGACCGAGATCGAGGCCGAATGCCGCGCCGGCACAACCAGCACATTCGCCGGGCCGGACAAACGGCAGAACGGGTAATGCGCCATCACCTCGGCGTTCAGGGCCACGTCGACGGTCATCTCGCCGTCAAACTCGAAATCCACGCCGCGCTTTTCAAGGATCGCGGGGGCTTCGTGCATCTTCTCGGCCCGTTCCGACACCGGATACCCGAAGGTCGAGAAGCTGACAAAGGCCACGCGCGGCTCAAGCCCCAAACCTCGCGCCACCCCGGCAGCCCGTTCGGCGATGTTGGCCAGATCTTCGGTCTCGGGCCATTCATGTACCAACGTGTCGGCGATCAGCACGATCCGCCCCTTGTGCAGAACAGCGGTCACGCCCACTGCCCCGTCCGTCGCGCGCGCGTCGAACACGTGGTTGATCCGGTCAAGAATATAAGCCGACTTGCGCGTCGCCCCGGTGATCAGCCCATCCCCGTGTCCGTGCGCCAGCATAAGCGACGCGAACACGTGACGATCCCGTGCCGCCAGACGGTGAATATCGTGACGATCAAACCCGTTGCGCTGCAGGCGTTCATACAGGAAATCCTTGTAAAGGGGCATCTGCTCCGTATTGGCGGCGTTGACCACCCGCAACTCGCGCACCGCGTCCCCAAGCCCTTCGGCCTGCAGCTTGGCCTTCACATCGTCCTCGCGCCCGACCACAAGCGCGCGGCCATAGCCGTTGCGCTGATACTGAACGGCTGCGCGCAGCACCTGTGGCGTATCGCCTTCGGCAAAGATCATCGTCGCCTGGTTCTTGCGCGCCCGCGCGGTGATCCCACGCAGGATCGAAGCGGTCGGGTCCATCCGCGCCTTCAGGCTCAGCTCGTACCCATCCATGTCGATGATCGGGCGACGGGCGACGCCGGTATCCATCCCGGCACGCGCGACAGCAGGCGGAACAACATAGATCAGCCGCGGATCAAACGGAGTGGGAATGATGTAATCGCGCCCAAATGTCAGCTTCTTGCCATAGGCCATCGCGACCTCATCCGGCACATCCTCGCGCGCCAGTTCGGCCAGCGCACGGGCACACGCGATCTTCATCTCGTCATTGATGGCTCGTGCATTTATGTCTAACGCACCGCGAAACAGATAGGGAAAGCCCAGAACGTTGTTTACCTGATTGGGATAATCTGACCGACCCGTCGCAACGATTGCGTCATTGCGCACCTCGTGTGCCTCTTCCGGTGTGATCTCAGGATCCGGGTTGGCCATCGCGAAAATCACCGGGTTGTCTGCCATCGAGGCGACCATGTCCTGCGTCACCGCCCCCTTGACCGACACGCCAAGGAACACATCGGCGCCTTCCATCGCTTCCTCCAACGTGCGCAAATCGGTGTTGGCGGCGTGGGCGGATTTCCATTGGTTCATCCCGTCCTTGCGGCCCTGATAGATGACGCCCTTGGTGTCACACACGATGCAATTGTCATGCTTGGCGCCCATCGCCTTGATCAGCTCGATACAGGCAATGCCCGCTGCGCCCGCGCCGTTCAGAACGATCCGGCAATCCTCGATCTTTTTGCCCGACAGATGCAGCGCGTTCATCAGACCCGCCGCACAGATCACCGCTGTGCCGTGCTGGTCGTCGTGAAAGACGGGGATGTCCATCTCTTCCTTCAGGCGCTGTTCGATGATGAAGCATTCCGGCGCCTTGATGTCCTCAAGGTTGATCCCGCCAAAGGTCGGACCCATCAGCTTCACCGCGTTTATGAAAGCCTCGGGGTCTTCGGTATCCAGCTCGATGTCGATCGAGTTCACGTCGGCAAACCGCTTGAACAGAACCGCCTTGCCCTCCATCACGGGTTTCGAGGCCAGCGCACCCAGATTGCCAAGCCCCAGAACCGCCGTCCCGTTTGAAATCACCGCGACAAGATTGCCCTTGTTGGTGTAATCATAGGCTGTCTGAGGGTCCGCCGCGATGGCTTCACACGGCACCGCCACACCGGGGCTGTAAGCCAGGGACAGATCGCGTTGGGTCGTCATCGGGACAGACGGGGTGACCTCGAATTTTCCCGGCATGGGGTCCAGATGGAAGGCAAGCGCCTCTTCCGACGTGATCTTGGCTTTGGGCATGAAAACGGCCTTTGTTATTGGTCTTGTATCGACCAACCCATACAAGGGGTTCGCGATGGCCTCAACCGCTATTCTGGAAATTTTCTATCGCTTGGGCAAGGCATTACGCAATAATCAGAAAGCAATGGCTGGTTTGCTGCAATAACCGGTATGTTAGCGCCATCTTGCCCCAACACGCGCCATCCCTTCGGTTCCTACGTGCGTTTTCAGGACGATCGCCCTATACCTGCCCCACCAGACAAGGGGTATCACGTGGCTCAAAAAATCTTACTGACAGGCGGCGCCGGGTTCATCGGGTCGCACACCTATGTTGCGCTGGCAGAGGCGGGGTACGAGGTCATCATCCTCGACAATTTCTCGAACGCGCGCCGCGATGTCATTGACAGGCTTGAGGTCATCACCGGCGCCCCCGTGACGTGCATCACCGGGGATGTGCTGGACAGCGCGCTGCTGGACCGCATCTTTTCCGACCACAAGATCGCCGCCGTGATCCATTTTGCCGCGCTGAAAGCGGTGGGGGAGAGTGTTGAAAAGCCGCTGGACTACCTGACCACGAACATCGCGGGGCTGTATGCCCTGCTGGGCGCCATGCAGCGCGCCGGCGTCCATACTCTGGTTTTCTCGTCGTCGGCCACCGTCTATGGCCAGCCTGAAAACCTGCCCGTGACCGAAGACGCGCCGCGCGACTACACCAACCCCTATGGGTTCACCAAGCTGATGTGCGAACAGTCGCTGGAACAAATCGCCGCCTCAGACGCGCGTTGGACCTTTGGCGTGTTGCGCTACTTCAACCCGGTCGGCGCGCATGACACCGGGCTGATTGGCGAGGACCCCAACGATATTCCCAACAACCTGATGCCCTATATCGCCAAAGTTGCAACTGGCGAGCTGGAAAGCCTGTCGGTCTTTGGCGACGATTACGACACGCCCGACGGGACCGGTGTGCGGGACTATATCCACGTGATGGACCTGGCCCGCGGGCATGTGCAGTCACTGGACGCGTTGCTGTCCACACGCGCGGGGCATGTGGTGAACCTGGGCACGGGCACCGGGTATTCGGTGCTGGAAATGCTGACCGCCTACGAGCGCGCCTGCGGGAAAACGCTGCCGTATCGCATCGCGCCACGCCGTGCAGGCGATGTGGCTTGCGTCTATGGCGACACGCAGTTGGCGCATGATATTCTGGGTTTCAAGGCGGAATTGGGTCTGGATGAGATGTGCGCGTCAAGCTGGAACTGGGTGTCGCGCCGCAAAAACACCTGATCCCCCTTTTACCCCGCTTGCGAAGACCATAGTCTGGCGCAAACCGGATCATGGGGGACCGAAGTTGAGCGATAAGATGGCCAAAGTCACGCCGATGATGGCGCAGTTTCTTGAGATCAAGGAAGGCTACCCCGACGCGCTGCTGTTTTATCGCATGGGCGATTTCTACGAGCTGTTCTTTGACGACGCGGTCGCCGCCGCCGCCGCGCTGGACATCGCCCTGACCAAGCGCGGAAAGCATCTGGATAAGGACATTCCGATGTGCGGCGTCCCGGTCCATTCTGCCGAGGGGTATCTGCTGACCCTGATCCGCAAGGGGTTTCGGGTTGCCGTCTGCGAACAGATGGAAGACCCCGCCGAGGCGAAGAAGCGCGGGTCGAAAGCGGTGGTCAAGCGTGATGTCGTCCGCTTGGTCACACCCGGCACATTGACCGAAGAAAGCCTGCTGGACGCGCGCCGCCATAACTTTCTGGCGGCCTATAACGAGGTGCGCGACGATGCGGCGCTTGCGTGGGTCGATATCTCGACCGGTGCGTTTCGGGTGATGCCCTGCAATCGCACGCGCCTGTCCCCTGAACTGGCCCGCCTGGCGCCGCGCGAACTTGTCATGTGTGACGAACTCTCCTCCGATCTGGGCGAAATAGTCACTGAATCCGGGGCGTCCACAACGGATCTTGGCCGCGCTGCGTTTGACAGCACCGGCGCAGAAAAGCGCCTGCTTGAGCTGTTCAAGGTCGGATCGCTGGACGCCTTTGGCTCCTTTTCGCGGGCCGAGTTGGGTGCGATGGGCGCGATCGTCGAGTACCTCGACATCACGCAGAAAGGCAAACTGCCGCTGTTGCGCCCTCCGGTCCGCGAAATGGCACATGGCACGATGCAGATCGACGCCGCGACCCGCCGCAATCTGGAACTGACACACAGTCTGACCGGCGGGCGGGATGGGTCGCTTTTGTCGGTGATCGACCGGACGGCCACCGCGGGCGGGGGCCGTTTGTTGGAACGCCGCCTGTCCAGCCCGTCCTGCGATCTGAGCGAAATACACGCGCGGCTGGATAGCGTTCGTTTTTTCCATGAACGCGCGCGGCTGACCGAGGATCTGCGCGCCCTGCTGCGCAAGGTACCTGACATTGACAGGGCCCTGTCCCGGCTTGGGCTGGATCGGGGCGGACCGCGCGATCTGGCCGCCATTCGCGGCGGAATTTCAGCGGCGGCGGATATTGCGCAGCTTCTGGACGGTCACGACCTGCCGCCAAGGATCGCCGAGGCGACATCAGCATTGACCGGGCATGATGACCTGTCCGCACTTCTAGAAGACGCCTTGGTGGCAGAGCCGCCCCTTCTGGCCCGCGACGGTGGGTTCATTGCGCCCGGCTATGACGACGACCTGGACGAAGCGCGCCAATTGCGTGACGAAGGGCGTGGCGTGATCGCCGGGATGCAGGCGCAATATGCTGAACACACAGGGATTGGTAGCCTGAAGATCAAGCACAACAACGTACTGGGCTATTTCATCGAAACCACCGCGACCCATGCGCAGAAAATGCTGAGTGCTCCGCTGTCAGAGCACTATATCCACCGGCAAACGACGGCGAACGCGGTCCGTTTCACCACCGTCGCGCTGAGCGATATGGAAACCAAGATCCTGAACGCTGGCAATCGGGCGTTGGAGATCGAAAAACGTCTCTATTCCGCCTTGGTTGTGAAAGCACTGGATCGCGCAGGCGAGGTTGCCAACACCGCCCGCAGCTTGGCTGAACTGGACGTGGCAGCCGGATTTGCCACGCTTGCCCGATCAGGAAACTGGACGGCACCAAGGGTGGACGACAGCCGCGTTTTCGATGTACAGGCCGGTCGTCACCCGGTCGTGGAGGCTGCACTCAAACGCGCAGGCGATCCGTTTGTCGCCAATGACTGTCGCCTGTCAGACGGCGCGCGCGACGCCGACATCTGGCTGCTAACCGGTCCGAACATGGCAGGTAAATCGACCTTCCTGCGGCAGAACGCATTGATTGCGTTGTTGGCGCAAAGCGGCAGTTACGTGCCAGCCAAGTCGGCCCATATCGGCATCGTGTCACAACTGTTCAGCCGTGTTGGCGCATCCGACGATCTGGCGCGGGGGCGGTCGACCTTCATGGTTGAAATGGTGGAAACCGCCGCGATCCTGAACCAGGCAAACGACCGCGCGCTGGTCATTCTGGATGAAATCGGGCGCGGTACGGCAACCTATGACGGGTTGTCGATTGCCTGGGCCACGCTTGAGCATCTTCACGATGTAAACAGGTGTCGCGCTTTGTTCGCCACGCATTATCACGAGATGACACAGCTCGCCGCCAAGCTGGACGGCGTGGAAAACGCCACCATCGCGGTGAAAGAATGGGAGGGCGAGGTCGTGTTTCTGCACGAGGTGCGCAAGGGCGCGGCGGACCGGTCCTATGGGGTGCAGGTCGCCAAGCTGGCGGGGCTTCCCGACAGTGTGATCGCGCGGGCCACCACCGTTTTGGAGGCGTTGGAAAAAGGCGAGCGTGAGGGGACAGGGCAGAAGGCGGTGATCGACGACCTGCCTTTATTTGCCGCCACGCCCGCCCCCGTCCAGACGCCTGCCGCTGGCCCGTCGGAGGTTGAACAAGCATTGGCAGACATTCAGCCGGACAGCCTGAGCCCGATTGAAGCCTTGAACCTTCTCTATCAGCTTCGCGAAAAATTGGACGCCCAATGAAAAACGCCCCCGATGCTGGGGGCGTTTTCGTAATCCGGGTTGCTTATTTCGGGGTCGATGACACGCCGACCTGCGCTGGACGCAACAGGCGATCATGCAACATGAACCCTTCGCCCATCACCTGAATGATGTCGCCCGCCTTGGTGCCCGGCACGGGGGCTTCGAACATGGCTTCGTGCACCTCCGGGTCAAACTTTTCGCCGACTTCTGGCGCCAGACGGCGAATGCCGTGCTTTTCGAAGATGTTCAGGAGCGACCGCATGGTCAGCTCGACCCCTTCGACCAGGGCTTTTGCGCCGTCGCCAGCTTCGCCAGCGGCTTCCAGCGCCCGGCTCATGTTGTCGTAAACAGGCAGCATGTCGCGCGCCAGTTTCGATCCGCCATATTGCTCGGCCTCGCGGCGGTCACGTTCGCCGCGCTTGCGGGTGTTTTCCGCATCCGCCAACGCCCGCATGAAGCGGTCCTTGAATTCATCACGCTCGGCACGCAGGGTGGCAAGCTCGTCAACCGGCTCTTCTTCGGTCAAATCAATCTCTACTTCCTCGGTCATCAGCTCTTCGATTGCCGATTCCAGGTTCTCTACTGCTTCGTTCTTTGCGTCAGCCATCTCTTCGCCTTTACCTTCGATCCGAGATCATCTTGCCGATCAATTGCGCGGTGTAATCGACGATGGGCACGATCCGCCCATAGTTCAATCGCGTGGGCCCGATGACCCCAACCGCACCAATGATCTTTCGATCAGCGTTCATATATGGGGAAACCACCAAAGAGGAACCCGAAAGTGAGAAAAGTTTGTTCTCGGACCCAATAAAAATGCGCACACCCTCGCCCTGATCGGCCAGTTCAAGGAATTCTGCGATGTCGCGCTTGCGCTCAAGGTCGTCAAACAGGGTTTTGATCTTCTCAAGATCGGCGGCCTCGCCATCACTGGCCAACAGATTCGACCGTCCGCGCACGATCAGCCGCTCGTAAGGCTGGCCTTCGTTTTCCCAAAGCGCCGCGCCGCTTTCGACAAGATCCTGCGCGAGAACATCCAACTCCTGGCGTCGCGTCTTGATCTCACGCTCAACCAGCATTTGAAGTTCGGACAAGGTGCGCCCTTCGGCCAGCGCGTTCAGGAAATTCGCCGCTTCGCGCATCGAGGATGGCGTTTGCCCAATCGGCGGCGTAAACACGCGGTTCTCTACATGCCCATCAGCAAAAACCAGAACGACCAGGGCGCGATCGGCACCCAGCGACACGAACTCGATATGCTTGATCGGGGCTTCGTGTTTCGGGGTCAGGACAAGGCTGGCACCCGCTGTGATGCCTGACAATGCCGACCCGACGCGGTCCATCATTGTGTTGATATTGTTGTCTGATTTGCCAACGGTTTCATCAATCTTCTGACGGTCGCCCTGGTCTAGGTCTGACACCTCCAACAACCCATCCACGAACATCCGCAAGCCTAGCTCGGTCGGAATGCGCCCGGCGGAAACATGCGGACTGTCCAACAGACCCATGAACTCGAGATCCTGCATCACATTTCGAATGGTCGCCGCGCTGACCTTTTCGGTCAGCGAACGTGTCAGCGTGCGCGACCCCACGGGTGCGCCCGTCGTCAGATAGCTTTCGACCACACTGCGAAACACCTCGCGCGAGCGGGCGTTCATGTCATTCATCAGATCGTGACGGTCTTCCATACGCAATCGCCTTGCCTTTTCGCCAGCGCCATGGGTATCACGCCTTTGAACATGAAACAAAGGGGGAAGCCCATGCGCCCGTCAGGTCGGAATCTAGATCAAATGCGCCCGATTTCAATTGAGACCGGGGTCACAAAGCACGCCGAAGGCTCGTGCATGATCAAAGTGGGTGACACCCATGTGCTGTGTACCGCATCGCTGGAAGAGCGTGTGCCGCCCTTTTTGCGCAATTCCGGCAAAGGCTGGGTGACGGCAGAATACGGGATGCTGCCGCGATCAACCGGCTCGCGAATGCGGCGCGAGGCGTCGGCGGGCAAACAGGGTGGGCGTACCGTCGAGATTCAGCGCCTGATCGGGCGATCCCTGCGTGCAGGCATTGATCTGGTGGGCTTGGGCGAGCGCCAGATCACCGTTGATTGCGATGTGATTCAGGCGGATGGCGGTACGCGGTGCGCCGCGATCACCGGCGGTTGGGTCGCGCTGCGTCTTGCCGTGAACAAGCTGCTGAAGGCAGGCGATGTGACCACCGACCCGCTTCTGGACCCGGTTGCCGCCGTATCCTGCGGCATTTACGCGGGCCAACCGGTGCTTGATCTGGATTACCCCGAGGATTCCGAGGCTGGCGTGGACGGCAATTTCGTGCTCTGCGGTCCGAAACTGATCGAAGTTCAGATGTCCGCCGAAGGATCGACCTTCACCCGCGACCAGATGAACGAGCTGATGGACCTGGCCGACAAAGGTGTGTCCGAGCTTGTGGCCGCCCAACTAGAGGCAACCGCCTGATGCGCAGGTTCGAGGGCGATCAACTGGTCATTGCCACTCATAACGAAGGCAAACTGCGCGAGATTTCGGCATTGTTAGAGCCTTTTGGCGTCACTGTGACATCTGCCGGTGCCCTTGGGCTGGACGAGCCGGAGGAGACCGAGGATACCTTCGTCGGCAATGCCCGGATCAAGGCGCATTTCGCCGCCAAAGCGTCTGGCCTGCCCGCCCTGTCCGATGACAGTGGCATCATGGTTGACGCGCTTGACGGCGCGCCCGGCGTTTACACCGCCGATTGGGCCGAAACGCCCAATGGGCGCGATTTTCCGATGGCGATGAAGAAAACGTGGAACCTGCTTGAGGAAAAGAACGCCCCCCATCCCCGGAGCGCAAGGTTCTGTTGCACGCTTTGCCTTGCCTGGCCCGACGGGCATGACGAGATTTTCGAAGGCACGGTCAACGGCAGTCTGACCTGGCCGATGCGCGGCAATCTGGGGTTTGGATATGACCCGATCTTCGTCCCCGACGGGTATGACATCACGTTTGGCGAAATGGACCCGGCGAAAAAACACGAAATGAGCCATCGCGCGGATGCGTTCGCCAAGCTCGTGCGGGGCGCTTTTGCTTGAGAACTGGCAAATCGGCGGCTTCGGGCTGTATGTCCACTGGCCGTTTTGCCAATCCAAATGCCCTTATTGCGACTTCAACAGCCATGTCGTCGCGTCGATTGATCACGACGCATGGCTGAATGCCTATGTTGCGGAAATCGATCGATATGCGGCTGAAACACCGGATCGCGTGCTCAGTTCGATCTATTTCGGCGGTGGCACGCCCAGCCTGATGGCGCCCGCCACCGTCGCCGCCATCATCGACCGCGCGGCACAGAATTGGACCTTCGCCAACGATATCGAGATTACTCTGGAAGCAAATCCAAGCTCGATCGAGGCGCGAAACTTCGCGGGTTATAAGGCAGCGGGCGTCAATCGTATTTCCATCGGTGTTCAGGCGTTGAATGATGTGGATTTGCGGCGGCTTGGGCGGCTTCATTCCGTGGACGAAGCACAGCGTGCCCTGGCTGTCGCGCGGTCGCTGTTTAATCGGGTCAGCTTCGATCTGATCTATGCGCGACAAGATCAATCGCTGGACGCGTGGCAGGACGAATTGACCGAGGCGTTAAGCTACGGCCCCGATCATCTGTCGCTTTATCAACTCACCATCGAACCCGGCACAGCGTTCGGCGCGCGCTTTGATGCGGGCAAGCTGCGCGGATTGCCGGACGAGGATCTGGCGACCGACATGTATTTCCTGACCCAGTCGATCTGCGATGCCGCTGACCTGCCCGCTTACGAGGTATCGAACCACGCGCGGCCCGGTCAGGAAAGCCAGCACAATCTGGTCTATTGGCGGTCCGGCGATTGGGTCGGCATCGGCCCCGGCGCGCATGGGCGACTGACGCGGGACAATGTGAGGGTGGCGACCGAAACGCCGCTGGCCCCCGCAGAATGGCTGCGCACCGCCAACCAGTCGAAAGGCGAAAGCGCGCGTTCAATCATTCCGCGCGATGAACAAGTGACCGAACTTCTGCTGATGGGGCTTCGCACCACCGAAGGTATTGACCTGGAGCGCCTTAGCACCCAATATGACACACGATTAAATCATAATAAAATCAATGATTTAGTGGGCTTTGGGCTGATTCAAATCTCCGACAATCGTCTTGCCGCAACAGACAAAGGGCGCCCCGTATTGAACGGCATCCTGCGTGAACTGGCGCCCGATTAGGACGACAGCTTACCACACAGCGTATCAAGATCATCCAGAGATTTGTAACGCACCGTGACCATGCCGCTTTCCCCATCCGCGCCATGGTCGATCTGCACCTTCATCCCCAGCGCGGCGGACAGATCGCCCTCAAGCGCGCGAGTGTCAGCGTCTTTCTCCGCCTTTTGGCGCGCAGGTTTCTTGGCGGTCGGTTTTGGCCCTTTCGCCAACGCCTCGGCCGCGCGAACAGACAGGCCTTTGGCGATGATCTGCCGCGCCAGCTCGACCGGGTTTTCTGCCGTCACCAGCGTCCGGGCATGACCTGCACTCAGTTTTCCGTCGCGCACAAAATCCTGAACCTCGTCCGGCAAGTTCAGTAGGCGCAAAAGGTTTGCGATGTGGCTGCGACTTTTGCCCAGGGCTTCCGACACTTTTTCCTGCGTGTGGCCAAACCGATTCATCAGGTCGCGATAACCCGCGGCCTCTTCAATCGCGTTCAAATCGGCGCGTTGGATGTTTTCGATGATCGCAACTTCCAGCGCCTCGGTATCGCTGTAGTCACGCACAATTACCGGCAATTCGTGCAACTGCGCCATTTGCGATGCCCGCCAGCGGCGTTCGCCGGCCACGATCTCGTATTCCCCATCGGCGCCCGATTTCGGACGCACGATCAGCGGCTGAATGACACCCTTTTCGCGAATCGACGCGGCCAGATCATCCAGCTGCTCTTCTGTAAAGCGACGTCGGGGCTGTTCCGGGTTGGGCGAAATTTTCTCAACCGGAACAACAAGATCGGCGCGGCGCGGGCTTTGGGGGCTGGACGCCTCCTCGGGGCCGACATCCGCCATCAAGGCCGACAAGCCCCGGCCGAGACCGCGTTGTTTTTGATTCTTGCTCATCTCAGCCCTTTCCGTTGCGGATCGACAATTCGGACGCCAGCGCGCGATACGCCTGACTGCCCTTTGATGTGGGATCATACATCAAGACCGGCAGCGCGTAAGACGGCGCCTCGCTGACCCTGACATTGCGGGGTATCATCGTGTTGAACACCAATTCACCCAAATTGTCGCGGGCGTCAGCTTCGACTTGGCGCGACAGGTTGTTGCGGGTATCGAACATGGTCAGCACGATCCCTTCAATACGCAAACCCGCATTCGCCGTCTGGCGCACTTCTCGGATGGTCAGCATCAACTGCGACAGGCCTTCCAGCGCGAAAAACTCGCTTTGCAGCGGAATAAGAACACTGTCGGCTGCGACGAGAGCATTCACCGTCAGAAGGTTCAACGACGGCGGGCAGTCGATCAGGATATAATCCAGTCCAAGCTGCGCCAGACCCGTTGCCCGTACGGCATCATGCAGCAGATGGCTGCGCTTTTCGTTCGACACCAGCTCAATATCGGCCGAGGACAAATCAGTGGTCGCCGGCGCAATAAACAGGTTCTCGATATCTGTTTCCTGCAAGACGTCGGTCAGAGGTGCCTCTTCCAGCAACAGGTCATATGTAGTGAGTTTTCGATCCGCGACCTCTATACCTAGTCCTGTCGAGGCGTTTCCCTGCGGATCAAGGTCAATCAGAAGCACCCTGCTGCCGGTCTCGGCCAGCGCGGCCCCCAGGTTGATTGTGGTGGTCGTCTTGCCCACGCCACCTTTTTGATTGGTAATCGCGATGATCTTGGGGCCATGGCCATTGATGATATCAGGCACGTCTTAGATCTCCGATCTTCAGAACAACGGCGTTGGGGTTGGTCTTGCTGGGATATGTATCCAGTTCAAACCGCCATTTTTCAAGGGCTTCTTCGACCTCGGCGCGGTAATTCTCGCCTTTCAGAAAAAGGCAGGTGCCGCCGGGTTTCAAATGCCGGTCAGCATAGCCCAACAAGGTGCTGAGCGGGGCCAGCGCACGGGCAGACACGACCTCGGCCCCAATCGGTTTAACCTCTTCAATTCGTTCAGAGATTGTCGTTGCGTTTACACCCGTTTCGCGCACCACGGTGCGCAGGAAAGTCGCTTTGCGCAAATCGCTTTCGATACAGATGATTTCACGCAGCGGGTCGGATTCTTGTGCCAGAATCGCGACGACGAGGCCCGGAAACCCGCCACCCGTCCCCATATCGCACCATCGATGCAGCTTGGGGGGCGCAAGTCGAAAGATCTGCGCCGAATCCTGAATATGCCGCGTCCACAGCTGCGACAGCGTTGACGGGGCAACCAGATTGATCGCGGGATTCCATTTCTTCAGCAACGCTGCATAGGTCTTGAGGCGCGCCATTGTTTCACGTGAAACATCAAGATCCGCCAGAACCTCTTCATCCTTCATGCCGAACGTTTCCGATCGGAGCGGCGCAGTCGCGCCAGGATCAAGGTCAGGGCGGCTGGCGTCATCCCCTCGACCCGCCCTGCCTGCGCCAACGTTCTGGGCCGCGCCATTGCAAGCTTGCTTGCCAGTTCGTTCGACAGCCCCTCCAGATCGTTATAGTTGAAATCTTCGGGGATGTGGTGGGCCTCGTCGCGCTGCAAGGCTGCGACATCACGCGCCTGACGCTCGACATAGTTGGCATACATGGCATCGCGCGCGATCTGCGTTTGAATCTCCTCTGGCATGTCAGTCAGCGACGGATCAAGCTGCGCGATCATTGAAAAATCGACGGTTGGAAACGCCAGAAGCTCAAACGCCGTGCGCTTGGTGCCGTCTTTGCGCACCGTCAAGCCCAGTTTCTCAAGGTCTTGAGGGGTAAACATCCGTCCGGTCAACGCCGTCTTTGCGGTCTGAAGCCCGTTGGCTTTGGATTCAAAGGCATGTTGACGCAGATCGCCTACGCAACCCAGCTCGATTCCCAGCGGTGTCAGGCGCTGGTCCGCATTGTCAGCGCGCAGAGACAGCCGATATTCCGCCCGCGACGTGAACATCCGATAGGGTTCCGTCACGCCGCGCGTGATCAGGTCATCCACCATCACACCCATATAGGAGTTCGCGCGCGAGAAGATGACAGGATCGCGATTTTGGACAGCAAGCGCCGCGTTCAATCCGGCAATCAGACCTTGCGCTGCAGCTTCTTCATACCCTGTGGTACCATTGATCTGTCCGGCAAGGTAAAGGCCCGGCACGTCCCGCAGCTGAAGCGTTTCGGTCAGGGATCGGGGGTCCACGTAATCATATTCAATGGCATAGCCGGGCTGAAGAATCTCTGCCTTCTCAAGCCCTTCGATTGATCGGACATAGGCTGTTTGGACATCAATCGGCAGCGACGTGCTGATCCCGTTCGGATAGACCGTGTGATCGTCCAGCCCCTCTGGCTCAAGGAAAATCTGGTGCGAGTCCTTGTCGGCAAACCGGACAATCTTGTCCTCGATCGACGGGCAGTACCGCGGCCCCACCCCGTCGATATGGCCACCATACATCGCCGAGCGATCAAGATTTTCTCGAATAATATCATGGGTTTGTGCGTTGGTATGCGTGATTCCACACGAGATCTGGCGCGCCTCGGGTTTGGTGTTCAGGAATGAGAACACCACCGGATCATCGTCGCCGGGTTGGCGGTCAAGAATATCCCAGTTGATGGAGCGACCATCCAGACGCGGCGGGGTCCCTGTCTTGAGCCGCCCAAGGGGCAGTCCGAAACTGTCGATGCGCTCTGCCAGTTTCACCGAGGGACGATCCCCCATACGTCCACCTTCGCTTCGTTGATCGCCGACGTGGATGACGCCACGCAGAAAGGTTCCGGTGGTCAGGATCACCGCGCCAGATGACACGGTGCTGCCATCCTGCAAAACAACGCCAGCGACACGCGCACCATCCATCAGAAGGTCGGTAGTTTCGGCTTCAATCACCGTCAGATTCGGGGTCTTTTTGATCTCGGCTTGCATCGCCGCGCGGTACAGTTTGCGATCTGCCTGAGCACGCGGCCCCTGCACGGCTGGTCCTTTGCGCCGATTGAGCAGACGGAACTGAATGCCCGCCCGGTCGGCAATCCGGCCCATCAGTCCGTCCAGCGCGTCGATCTCGCGCACCAGATGCCCTTTGCCCAAACCCCCGATGGCGGGATTGCAGGACATGACGCCCAGATCGCTTTTCCGCAATGTGATCAAAGCGGTACGCGCACCAAGCCGTGCTGACGCATGCGCGGCGTCAGCCCCGGCGTGGCCGCCACCAACAACGATCACATCATAATCCAGATGTTTCACGTGAAACACTCCATACCCAAGTTCTTCCCGCTACTTCCCAAGACAGAAACTTGCGAAAATTTCATCCAACAGGTGCTCTACATCGACTCGCCCGACCAAACTATCAAGGGCGCGTATGGCGGTGCGAATTTCTTCCGCCGCGAATTCGGCTCGGTCGGGTCCGCGTTCTACCTCGATTCGGGCGTCTTCCAAAGCCTTCAATGCAAGCTGCATCGCCTTCCGGTGCCGCGCCCGCGTGGCAATGCCCGCCCCCTTCACCCGGTCTTCCAACACCCGAGCGATCTGCGAAACCAGTGTATCAACGCCCTGCCCGGTCCGGCCGGACACCGCAAGACCATCGACATCGCGCAGATCGGCCTTGCCGAACGCAATGATGTCGTCCCCGGTTGGGGAGATCGGCAACGCCTCCGCCTGATCGGAAATCAGGAACACGCGCAGGTCTGCCGCCTTTGCACGGGTCAAGGCGCGTTCAACCCCGATCGCCTCGACGCTGTCCTGCGCCGTTCGCAGGCCGGCAGTATCCAGCACGGTCACGGGCAAACCGGACAGTTCCATCTGCACTTCGATCACGTCGCGCGTGGTCCCTGCAATCTCCGACGTGATCGCCGCATCCCGCCCGGCAAGGGCATTCAGAAGCGTCGATTTACCGGCATTGGGCGCGCCGACAATTGCAACCTCGAACCCGTCGCGAATGCGCTCAGCGATGCGCGTGGCTGCGGTTTCCCGACGAAGCGTGTTCAGCACGTCGCCCAACAGTGTCGTGACTTCGGGCGAAACGTCGACCGGCACATCCTCATCCGCGAAATCAATCGTAGCTTCCAAGAGGGCGGCAGCCCGGATCAGATCGCGGCGCCACCCTTCGGCAAGCTCTCCCAACGCGCCTGACAGGATGCTGAATGCCTGGCGACGCTGGGCTTCGGTTTCGGCGTCCAGAAGATCGGCCAGCCCTTCAACCTGCGCCAGGTCCAGGCGTTCGTTTTCCAGCGCCCGGCGCGTGAATTCGCCCGGTTCTGCCATTCGCAGGTCAGGCAACGTGGATAGTTCATCCAACACGGCACGCACAACGGCGGTGGAGCCGTGGAGTTGGAACTCGACAACCTCTTCCCCGGTGAAGCTGGCCCCTGCGTCGAAACACAACACAAGGGCTTCATCCAGCACACGCCCGTCCGCAGCCACGAGTTGGCGCAGCCCAGCCTTGCGAATGGGTGGCAGGCTCCCCGCCAATGTCCGACCGGCCAAAAACGCCTGTGGCCCGGAAATCCGGACCACGGCAACACCCGATTTTCCACGGGCACTGGCAAGTGAGAATATCGTATTCATAATACTAACCCATTGTTTTATAACAATAAGTTACGTGTTCATCGAATCGAAGAATTCACCGTTCGTCTTGGTTTGCTTCAGTTTCGAGATCAGAAACTCGATCGCATCGGTGGTGCCCATCGGGTTCAGAATTCGCCGCAGGACATAGGTTTTCTGCAGGTCTTTCGCATCCACCAGCAACTCCTCTTTCCGGGTGCCGGATTTCAGGATGTCGATGGCCGGGAACACGCGTTTATCGGCGACCTTGCGATCCAGCACAATCTCGCTGTTGCCGGTGCCTTTGAATTCTTCGAAGATCACTTCGTCCATCCGCGACCCTGTGTCGATCAGCGCGGTCGAAATGATCGTCAGCGACCCACCCTCTTCGATGTTCCGTGCAGCCCCGAAGAACCGCTTGGGACGTTGCAGGGCATTGGCATCCACACCGCCGGTCAGAACCTTGCCGGACGACGGCACAGTCGTGTTGAAGGCGCGGCCCAGACGGGTGATCGAATCAAGCAAGATCACCACATCACGTTTATGTTCCACCAGGCGCTTGGCTTTCTCGATCACCATCTCGGCCACGGCAACGTGACGCGAGGCCGGTTCATCGAAGGTCGAGGACACGACCTCACCTTTCACAGAGCGTTGCATGTCCGTCACCTCTTCCGGGCGTTCGTCGATCAGAAGAACGATCAGATAGCATTCCGGGTGATTGGTTTCGATGGAATGCGCGATGTTCTGCAACAGCACGGTTTTACCCGTCCGCGGCGGGGCAACGATCAGCGCCCGCTGCCCTTTCCCGATGGGCGACACCAGGTCGATGATGCGGGCCGACCGGTCCTTGATGGTGGGGTCCTCGATCTCCATCTTCAGGCGCTCATCGGGGTAAAGCGGCGTCAGGTTGTCAAAGGCAACCTTGTGCTTGGCAAGTTCCGGATCACCGAAATTGATCTTCTCGACCTTGGTGATGGCGAAATAGTTTTCGTTCTCGCCTGGCGCCTGGATGATCCCTTCGATCGTATCCCCCGTGCGCAGCGAATATTGGCGGATCACATCGGGCGAGACATAGATGTCGTCTGGGCCGGGAAGATAGTTCGCCTCGGGCGAGCGCAGGAAGCCGAACCCGTCCTGCACGACCTCAAGCACACCGTCCCCGCCGATGATCCATTCATCTTCCGCCAGTTCTTTCAGGATCGAGAACATCATCTCGCCCTTGCGCATGGTCGAGGCGTTTTCGATTTCCAGCTCTTCAGCCATGTTCACAAGCTCTTTCGGGCTTTTGGCTTTCAGTTCGGACAGGTTCAGTCGATTGTCGGACATGGGAATACTCTGCGATTGCGGCAGAACGGCGGGTTTGGCGGTTCTGCGGTCGGTCTGGATATGGGAAACATGCGTGACCGGACGGCCCGCGTTGTTCGTCACATAGGCCGGATCGGCCCATGAGTCAACGATGCTAGAATTTCATGACCACCGAGAAGACGATGACCAGCATCAGGATCGTTGGAAATTCATTCATCATCCGATAACGCCGCCCGGTCAGGGTGTTGGTGCCGGCGATGAACTCTTTCCGGCGGGCGGCAAGCCACATGTGAAACCATGTCATCAGGATCACGGACAGCCCCTTGGTCCAGGGCCAGATCATCGTCCAATCCACCAGACCCGGTGTCATCACCAGCAGAAGGCCAAACAACCAGGTGCTGATCATGGATGGATTCATGATCGCCTTCAGCAGACGGCGTTCCATGGTCTGAAACAGATCATCCGTTGCGTTACCTGAACCGACAACCTCGACATGATAGACAAAAAGGCGGGGCAAATAGAAAAGCCCGGCCATCCATGCAATCACAGACACAATGTGAAGCGATTTCGTCCAGGGATAAATATCGGCTAGAAACGCGCCCATTCTCTGCACTCCTGTTCACACGGGTCCGGTTCGCCCTTCTTAAAATAATATAGAAGAAGAAAGAAAGATGATGTTTCTGTAGGGGCTGTGAATAATGGGGATTATTGGGTTTTCCCTGTGGTTATGAACAGGTGGAAAAAGCGACCATGAAGGGCGGGAAAACTTATTCAACTTATTGTAAATTATATGAACTTCTTGGACCTCCGTGTGGATAACCGTCGGGACGAAAAACAAGGGTGGGCAAAAAACCTCACCCCATCAAAAACCGCTTTCCACAGTGGAGGAAACCCGAAAACTGTCTTAGGAAAGGGGTGAGTTTTCCAGTTGTGATGTCGGAACCGGGTTTTCCCATGTTCCGAGCACGGGAACAAACAGAGTTTTTCCACAGGGTTATCACATGGCCATCCCTTTGATCCTGGCATCGGCTTCTGAAATCCGGGCGCAGCTTCTGCAAAATGCCGGTGTCGATATCGACGTTCAGCCCGCCCGGATCGACGAAGATACGATCCGCGCCTCGCTTGAGGCTGAAGGGGCAACCCCGCGTGACCTTGCCGATGCGCTGGCCGAGTTCAAGGCGCGCAAGATTGCCGAAAAGAACCCGGCGCGCACGGTTCTTGGCTGTGATCAGGTGGCAGAGCTGGGTGGCGTTGTCCTTGCCAAGCCGCGCGACAGGGACGAGGCGAAGGCGCAATTGGCGCAGATGTCCGGTCAGACCCATCGCCTGTTGTCAGCAGCCGTTCTGTACCATGACGGCAAAGCTGTGTGGCGCCATGTCGGTGTGGTGCGGATGCGGATGCGCGATCTGTCGCCGGACTATATCGACAGCTATGTCACGCGCAACTGGGACAGCATTCGCCACGCGGTTGGGGCTTACAAGCTGGAAGAAGAAGGTGTGCGCCTGTTTGCCAAGGTGGACGGCGACTATTTCAACGTTTTGGGTTTGCCGCTGACCGAGCTGCTGTCATACCTGATCTTGCGAGGAGATCTTGACATATGAGTGAACGACGTATCCCCCTGGCCGGCGTGATTGGCGACCCGATCGACCATTCCCTGTCGCCTCGCCTGCATGGGCATTGGCTTCGCACGAATGCCATTGCCGGGTACTATATCCCGATGCATGTCACGAACGAGGATTTTGCAGACGTCATCCGCACCCTGCCCAAAGCCGGGTTTGTCGGCGTGAACGTGACCATTCCGCACAAGGAAACGGCGCTGAACATGGCCGATACCGTGACCGACCGCGCGGCATTGATCGGGGCGGCCAATACGCTGATCTTTCGCCCGGATGGCAAGATTTATGCGGACAATACGGATGGGTACGGTTTCACCGAAAATCTGCGACAGGGTGCGCCCGACTGGGCACCGGAATCCGGCCCCGCAGCGGTGTTCGGGGCGGGAGGTGCCGCGCGCGCAGTGATTGCATCGCTGATCGAGGTCGGTGCACCCGAAATCCGTCTGGCCAACCGCACCCGCGCCCGGTCCGACGCGCTGCGCGCAGAGTTCGGCAACCGGATCAAGGTCTTTGACTGGATCCAGGCCGGCAACATGCTGGACGAGGCCGCCACTGCGGTGAACACCACATCGCTTGGCATGGTGGGCAAGCCGGATTTTCGGGTGCCGCTGGATGGCTTCAACCCGGCGGCGGTTGTCACCGATCTGGTCTATACGCCGCTGCGTACGCATTTCCTGGCCGAAGCCGAAAAGGCGGGTTGTGTGACAGTGGACGGGTTGGGAATGCTGTTGCATCAAGCCGTGCCCGGATTTGAACGCTGGTTTGGGATGCGGCCGGAGGTTGACGATGCGCTACGACAGGCCGTGATCGGCATATGAGTAAACACCCTTTCATCATTGGCCTGACCGGGTCGATTGGCATGGGAAAATCCACCACTGCCGCGATGTTCGCGGCGCAGGGCGTGCCGGTATGGGATGCCGATGCGGCGGTTCATCGCCTCTATGCCAAAGGTGGTACGGCGGTCGAGCCGATCCGTGCGATCTGTCCCGCGGCGATTGTGGACGGGGCGGTGGATCGTGGCGCGCTGAAAGACTGGATCAACCGCGACCCGACAGCTCTGGCGCAGATCGAAGCCGTCGTGCATCCGCTGGTCGCGCAGGATCGCGGTGACTTCATCGCTTCTGCCAAGGCGCCGATCATTCTGCTGGACATTCCGCTTCTGTTTGAAACCGGCGCTGAAGATCAGGTGGACCTGATCGTCGTCGCCTCGGCCCCGGCTGAATTGCAACGTGACAGGGTGCTGGCTCGCGGTTCGATGAGCGAAGAGCAGTTCAATACAATCCTTGCAAAACAGATGCCGGATGCAGAAAAACGAAAGCGTGCCGATGTGGTGATCCCGACAGACACGATAGACGGCGCGCGCAAGGCCGTGGAAGCGGTGGTCGCCCAGGTAAAGGAGCGTTTGTCCCATGCGTGAGATCGTGCTGGATACCGAGACGACCGGGTTCGACCCCGAGGCTGGCGACCGGATCGTCGAAATCGGCTGTCTTGAGCTTTACAACCACATGCCCACCGGCAAGACGTTTCACGAATACATCAACCCCGAACGGGACATGCCGGATGAAGCGTTCGGTGTGCATGGCATCGGCCCCGACCTGCTTTTGACCCCGCGCGCGGCGCAGGCGGGCGAGGTGACGTTGAAAGACAAGCCGGTGTTCAAACTGGTGGGCCAGGTGTTTCTGGACTTCATCGGCGACGCGCGACTGGTCATTCACAACGCCAGCTTCGACATGAAATTCCTGAATGCGGAACTGAAATGGATGGGGCTTCCGCAAATTCCCTGGGAACAGGCGACCGACACGCTGGCGATTGCGCGCAAGAAATTTCCGGGCGCGCCTGCCTCGCTGGATGCGCTGTGTCGCCGGTTCGGCATCGACAATTCGTCGCGCACCTTGCACGGCGCGCTTCTGGACAGCGAGATTCTGGCCGAAGTGTATCTGGAGCTGATTGGTGGACGGCAGCCGGATCTTGTTCTGGCGCCGGAACAGGGGGCGTCGTCAGATGGTGGCGCGGGCGGCGCATGGCGGCCGCAGCCGCGCCCGGCACCATTGCCCAGCCGGATCAGCAAAGAAGAAGCCGCCGCCCATGATGCTTTCGTGGAAAAGCTGGGCGACGGCGCGATCTGGAAAACCTGTCGCTAGGCGATCCGGTCAGTTGACCTTGGCACCGCCCTGTTCGGCGGCCACACGGCGCTCGATCTCTTGGCGATACAACGCAAGGAAATCGACGGTGTCCAGGTTCAGCGACGGGAAGCCACCATCACGGGTCACATCGGCGACGATGCGGCGCACGAAGGGGAACAGCATGCGCGGGCATTCGATCATCAGAAACGGGTGCATCTGGTCATCCGGCACGTTCTCGACCTGAAAGATACCGGCATATTCCAGTTCCATCAGGAACAATTGCTCACCACCGTTCTTGTTTTTCGACCCGATCGTGTATTTCGAGATCACTTCGAACTGGTTGTCCGCCGGACGTTTCTTGGCGTCCAGGGCTACTTCGACATTGATGTCGGGCTGAACCTCGCCTTGCACACCCTTCTGGGCCAGGATGTTTTCAAACGACATATCGCGGATGAATTGGCCAAGAACCTGCATCTTGGGTTGAACGGGGGCGGTTTGTGTTTTGGCTTCCTCGGCCATGAACTTCTCCTTCGGGAAAACTGTTGGCATGTGCTTACCACCTTGGCCCCGCACCCTCAACAAGGGGTTTTCGCGGGCGTGTTTTGGCGGTATCTGAGCCGTATGAAGGATATGATCCCCGCCTGGCTGGATGGCACCCTGACCCCGGTTGAGAAACTTCAGGCCCATGTCGAGGGCATGAAGCACAAGGCCGTGTCGGTGTTTCTGTTTCACGCGGGCAAGGTCCTGATCCAGCAGCGCGCGGCAGGCAAGTATCATACGCCGAACAAATGGGCGAACACCTGTTGCACCCATCCGCACTGGAACGAAGACCCTCGCGATTGTGCGATCCGGCGTCTGGAAGAAGAGTTGGGGATCACTGACGTGGACCCGAAATGGGTCGAGCAGCTGGAATATCGCGCAGACGTCGGTGGTGGGCTGATCGAACACGAGGTGGTCGACATGTTCGTCATTCACGCCGATGAAGCGCCAGAGATAAACCTGAACCCGTCAGAGGTGCAGGCGATCCAATGGCTTGACCGGGCGGCGCTGGAAGCGAAAATCGACGAAAACCCCGACATGTTCACGCCATGGCTGAAGATCTATATGTCGCACCACGCAAGCTCAGTGTTTGGTCCAGCCTGACGGGCCTTCCACACTCGGATGGGTCGGGCGTTTTTCCGGCGTCACATCGGTGAAATCGCCGTCAATCACATCATCTTCGGGGTGATACGGGTGCTGCGGCCCTTGCGGACCCATCGTAAAGGTCTGCACCTGTATGCGTGATCGCGCCCAGTTATAAACCGCGCGCCGCACGGCGGGGATCAGCAGTGCAAACCCCACGAAATCGGTGAAGAACCCGGGCGTCAGCAGCAGCGCGCCGGAAAACAGGATCATCGCACCATGAGCCAGCGGCTCGGTCGGATCGTTCAACTGGCCGAAACTTTCACGCAGTTGTGACAGCGCCAAAGCCCCCTGCGCGCGCATCAACTGTGTGCCCACAATTGCGGTCAAAACGACGATGGCGAGCGTTGGCCACAAGCCAATTGCACCCCCGACCTGAATGAACAGGGCAATCTCGATCATCGGAACCGCGATGAACAGCGCAAAAAGCCACATGGGTCATGTCTCCTTTTCGTTTCGAACGGTGGACTTGGCCCCGCACAGCACCTACATATGTCTCCGGTTGACGCGTTTCCATATCGCGCTTGAAAAGAGGTATAAATGAGCTCTTCCCTGATCCAGCTTCTGGTGCTTGCCGGCATCGCCCTGTTTCTGATCTTGCGCCTGCGCGACGTGCTTGGAACGCGTGAGGGGTTTGAAAAGCCCGTTGTGACGCGAAAAGACGACCGCCGCCTTGGCCGCGACCAGCTTGAGGTGATCGAGGGCGGGCCCGACAGCGACATCACCGACCACGTGCCCGAAGGCAGCCCGGCCGCCCGTGCGCTGGCCGCGATGAAGGGGGCCGAACCCACCTTCAATGTCAGCGAGTTTCTGGGCGGCGCGCGCGGTGCCTATGAAATGATCCTGATGGGGTTCGAAGCCGGCGATCTGGCCCAGATCAAGCCGTTTCTGGCTGACGATGTGTATGAGACCTTCGCCGCAGTGATCGAAGAACGCGAGAAGAAGGGCCTGACCGTCGATGCCAAGTTTGTTGGTCTGCGCGAGCTGAAACTGGTCGATGCGGAATACAATCCCGACACTCGCGAAGGTGAGGTGACGGTGCGGTTCATCGGTGAACTGACCTCGGTCGTGCGCGACAAGGGGGGCGATATCATCGAAGGCAACCCCAATGAAGTGAAGCGCCAGAAAGACGTCTGGACCTTTGCCCGCATCATGGGGTCGGACAACCCGAACTGGCAGCTTGTCGCCACGGGTGGATGATGTTTCGGGGGCTGGCATTTGCGCTGGCCCTTTTGGGCACGCCCGCGATGGCCGGGCTGGACAAAGCCGAGGTTACGATTCTGTCCTTCGACGATCTTGAAGGATGGGACCGCGACAATCATCAAGAGGCGTTGGCGGTGTTTCTGGACACATGCCGCGATCTGGACGATCCGCAATGGCGACCCATCTGCGCTTTGGCCGCGCAGCAAGAGGACGGCAAAACCTTCTTTGAACTGTTCTTTCGCCCTGTCCTGATCCAGGACGGCAATGCACCACTGTTCACCGCCTATTACGAACCGGAAATCCGTGGTTCTCGCACGCAGACGCTCAGATATCGGTATCCCGTCTATCGAAAGCCGCCTGAGTTGCAGCAGGGCGATGTTTGGCTGTCGCGGCGCGAGATCGAAGAGGGCGGCGCGCTTGAGGGTCGCGGGCTTGAGATCGCCTGGGTCGAAGACCCGGTGGAGCTTCAGTTCCTGCAAATTCAGGGGTCCGGGCGTATCCGCCTGGCCGAAGGCGGCACGATCCGACTGGGCTATGGTGGTTCGAACGGGCACAGTTTCCTGTCGCTGGGCAATGAACTGGTGCGTCAGGGTGTCTATAAAGAACATCAGGTATCGCAGCAGGTCATTCAGAACTGGGTAAAACGCAACCCCGAAGCCGGGCGCGAGCTGCTGTTGTCCAACCCCTCCTATGTGTTCTTTCGGGTGATCGGTAAGGTCGCGCCGCAGAAAGGGCCATTGGGGGCGATGAACCGGTCAATCACCGCGCATCGGTCGCTGGCGGTCGATCCGAAATACACCAAACTGGGCGCCCCGGTCTGGCTTGAGAAAAAAGGCAAGGAGCCGTTCAACCGCCTGATGGTCGCGCAGGATACCGGCTCGCGCGTGAAGGGGGCACAGCGTGCCGATATCTTCTGGGGCACAGGCGCGCGCGCCGGGCGCCTTGCCGGGCAGATCCGCGATGATGGCCGGATGGTCGTGCTGCTGCCGATCCAGCGTGCCTTTGCCATGCTGCCCGAGGACTAGGCATGGCCCGCCGACCCCGACATCTGAGCGCCGAGGACAAGGCGCTTTGGAAAAAGGTAGCAGACAGCACCGACCGGCTGCATCCTGTCCGCCCGTTGGCCGATTTGCCTGCGATGAACCCGGCCCCGCCGAAAAAACGGCAACCAAAAGCGCGCCAGCCGGCGTTTCAGCTTGGGCAGAACGCCAAGCCCAATGCCCTGCCCCATGACCTTTCGCCGTCCTTATCCAACAGCGTTGCCAGCCAGCCCGTGTCGATGGACCGCAAGACCTTCGGCAAGATGAAAAAGGGGCGCTTGTCGCCTGAATCGCGGATCGACCTGCATGGAATGACCATCGCGCAGGCGCATCCGGTGCTGAACCGGTTCATACTCGATGCGGCTGCCGCCGATCGGCGGCTGGTTTTGGTGATTACCGGCAAGGGAAAGCATCGTGACGATGGCGGCCCGATCCCGGTGCGCCATGGCGTGTTGCGCCATCAGGTGCCGCACTGGCTGAACTCCATGCCTCTGAAACAGCATGTGCTTCAGATTTCCGAGGCACACCTGAAGCATGGCGGTCAGGGGGCATATTACGTCTATCTGCGCAGGCGCCGCTGAACGCTATTGCGTGATCGGCGTCACGATTAGACGGGTCGCGTTCTGCACCACCAGAACCGTACCGGGGATCAGACCCACCCGCGTTGACGGGTCACCACCATAGGCTGCACCCACATCCGGCACGCTACGCAACAATCGCAGGAACGATGGCGAGGCCAGCGCCGTGGCGTGGTCAATCTTGCCATCGCTGAACGCCGAGATATCCACCATGGTCACATCAAGCTCGGCCAGCTTTTCGACATCCGTGGTATTGCCAAGTCGGGCGGTTTGGCCGGTCAGCCCCGCCGACAGGCGCAGGGCAATGTCACGGGTTGAGGTGAAGATATAAAAAGGCTGCGGCAGTTTTCCGATCCGCTCGGCCTGCGCCCGGAACACGTCAATGTCGATATCAGGCGAAATCAGGATCACACCGCCGATCTTGCCAAGCCCTGCGCGCCCATCCGAAATGGCCATCTGGCGCAGGGTTTCCATCGCCAACAGCGCGCCCATGGAATGACCCACCAGCAAGACCTCGCCGACGCCGGTGTCCGAGACATTGCGGATCACTGCCTCCAGCCCATCCCGGGCAATCAGCATCGAGTCGCGGTCATATCCATATCCCAACGCCTGCCCTGCGCTGGGCCAGGAATAATGGATCGGCAAGAAGGGCAGATCCAGGTCTTCGGTCAGTTGGGCGAAGCGATACAGACCTTCCGCAAAATTGTTGTTGAACCCGTGGACGAAAATGATCGCTGTGCGCTCTTCCTGCCTGCGTGTCCGCAGCTCTTTCCGAAGAAGAGACTGAAATTCGCCGGGCGATTTGATCGGAAAGTGCTTGTCCAGCAGGAAATGCCGGCTTGGGTCCGGCGTTTGGCTGTGCGGCCATTCAATGCTGCCGGGTTCACGGTCTGGGGGCACCGACACGTCGAATCGGCCATAGATCAGGTTTCGGCTGCGATTGCCGACGGGGAACCCCTGCGCATCGACCTCGCGCGTGGTGCCAACATAGATGCGTTGAACCTCGCCGATCTCCGACGCCCCTTCATACAGGTTCAGCGTGCCGCGTGGTGCGCAGGCGGCAAGAAGCAGAACAAGGATTATGTGATGAACAATACGCACGCGCGACCCCCCGGATTTCACTACTGGATACCCGAGGAGACCGCGTCTGCATAGATATCAAAGCATGTAGCGGCTGACATCCGTTGCGGCCATCAACTCTCCGAGGTTTTGATCCACGAATGCCTTGTCGACAACGACCTTGTCGCCTGCCCGGTCGGGGGCGGTAAAGCTCAGCTCTTCAAAGACCCGCTCCAGCACTGTGTAGAGCCGCCGCGCGCCGATATTCTCGACGCTTTGGTTGACCTCGGCGGCGATCGCGGCCAGCGCGGCGATGCCGTTTTCGGTAAACTCAACCGCCACCTCTTCGGTGTTCATCAGCGCCGAATATTGCAGCGTCAAGGCGTTGTCGGTTTCGGTCAGGATGCGCACGAAATCTTCTTCCGTCAGGGCGCGCAGCTCGACCCGGATGGGCAAACGGCCCTGCAGTTCGGGCAGCAGGTCTGACGGCTTGGCCACGTGAAACGCGCCCGAGGCGATGAACAGGATGTGATCCGTTTTCACCGGCCCATGTTTGGTCGAGACGGTGGTGCCTTCAATCAGCGGCAGCAGGTCACGCTGCACACCTTCGCGGCTGACATCGGCCCCGCGCGCATCGGCCCGGGCGCAAACCTTGTCGATCTCGTCCAGAAAGACGATGCCGTTCTGTTCGACCGCTTCCAACGCCGCGCGGGCCACGGTTTCGTCGTCCAGAAGCTTGTCCGCCTCGTCCGAGATCAGGACATCATAGCTGTCGCGCACAGTCATTTTCTTTTTCACGGTGCGCCCGCCGAACGCCTTGCCGAACATATCGCCAAGGTTCAGCATCCCCATGCCCTGCCCCGGCTGGCCGGGCACATCGAACATCTGCATCGGGTTCGAGGTGTCGGCGATTTCCAATTCAACCTCGTGGTCGTCCAGCTCGCCCGAGCGCAGTTTCTTGCGGAACATTTCGCGGGTGTTGTCGCGGGCATCCGTGCCGGCGATGGCCTCGATCACTCGGTCTTCGGCTGCGGCTTCGGCGCGGGATTTCACGTCTTCCCGCATGTATTCGCGGGTCTGCATGATCGACGCATCCACCAGATCGCGCACGATCTGCTCCACGTCGCGGCCGACATAGCCGACTTCGGTGAACTTGGTGGCCTCGACTTTGATAAACGGCGCGCGGGCGAGTTTTGCCAGCCGACGGCTGATCTCGGTCTTGCCGACGCCGGTCGGGCCGATCATCAGGATGTTCTTGGGATACACCTCGTCGCGCAGATCGTCGGACAATTGCTTGCGCCGCCAACGGTTGCGCAGCGCCACAGCGACGGCGCGTTTGGCGTCTTTCTGCCCGATGATATAGCGATCCAGCTCGCTGACGATTTCCCGCGGGGTCAGGTCGGTCATGCGCCGATCTCCTCAACTGTCAGGTTGCCGTTGGTGTAAACGCAGATATCGGCGGCAATCGCCATCGCCTTGCGGGCCACGCCTTCGGCGTCCAGATCGCTGTCGATCAGCCCGCGCGCGGCGGCCAGGGCGAAATTGCCGCCTGACCCGATCGCGGCAATGTTGTGTTCGGGCTCCAGCACGTCACCTGCGCCGGTGATGACCAGAAGCTCCTTCCCGTCGGTGACGATCAGCATGGCTTCCAGCTTTTGCAGGTATTTGTCCGTCCGCCAGTCCTTCGCCAGCTCGACCGAGGCGCGGGCAAGTTGGCCGGGCGTGGCTTCCAGCTTCTTTTCAAGCCGCTCCAGCAGGGTGAACGCATCCGCCGTGGACCCGGCGAACCCTGCCACCACGTCGAACCCGCCCGGCGATAACTTGCGCACCTTGCGCGCGCTGCCCTTGATTACGGTTTGACCAAGGCTGACCTGTCCGTCGCCTGCGATCACCACCTTGCCACCCTTGCGCACACCAATAATCGTTGTGCCGTGCCAGCCGGGAAAATCCGTCTCTGCCATGTCGCCTCCGTTTCGTTTCACCCTATATGGACGCGGGCGGCGGGTCAGACAACCACCCCGGCTTGTTCTTGGCCAGATCGGGGGCTAGCGTGGCGTCATGCCGGTCGCCAAAATCCTTCGCGTCTATCTTGATCCCGAGCCTTTACAGCGCGCGCGGCAGGGCAAGTTCAACTTTGTAAACAGGGCTGCTTCGGCGCTGGAAAGCCAAGGATTCCGCGTCGAATACCGCAAGAATAGTGACGTTCAAAGGCTGCGGTCGGTCGCGCGAAATGGCTATGCGCTGTTCCTTATGGACGACCCCCTGCATGACCGGGCGCTGACCATGCGGCGCAGCTATTTCTATCCGTTCTGGCGGATCGAGGCATCGGCCAAGCGGTGGGAGTTCGAAGTCGCGCAGAAGGCGTTTGACCCCGGTGAGGTTGATCCGCGCGTTGCCCGTGATTGGGCGGATAATTGGCGCAAATGGTTGTTCAAGGGGGCGGCGTCGCAGGTCACAGGCGACGGACCGATTTATATACCGCTGCAAGGGCGGCTGTTACACCAGCGCAGTTTCCAGGCCGCCAGCCCGGTTGAGATGCTTGCCCAGGTTGCGACCCATTTCCCCGACACGCCGATCCTTGCCACGTTGCATCCTTCCGAGGTGTATACCCAAGCTGAACACAAGGCGCTGAACGATCTTGTGTCCCGTTACCCGAATATCACGCTGGCGACCGGACAGATGAACGAAGCCCTCGCCGCCTGTCGGTTCGTTGTGACGCAAAATTCGTCCGCCGCACTGTTCGGATTTTTCTTCGGCAAGCCCGCCGTACTATATGGCCGGATCGACTTTCACCACATTGCTCCCAACGTGCACGAACTGGGGGTGCAAGAAGCGTTCGATGCGGTCCAGAATATGACACCGGATTTCGACCGGTATCTGTATTGGTTCACGATGCTGAACGCCATACAGGCGGATGCCGAGGATTGCGAGGATCAGATCCTGCGCACCTTGCGAAAACGTGGTTGGCAGGTGGATTAGAGCCTATTCCAGCCATCCCGCCAGATTGCGCTCGGCCACGCCCATTAGCGCCGCGATATGGGCGTCATCGTCGTTCAGGCAGGGAATATAGGTGAAGCTTTCGCCTCCCGCTTCGACAAAGGCTTCCTGAATCTCTTCCTGAATTTCCTCAAGCGTCTCGATACAGTCAGCCGAGAAAGCAGGCGCGATCACGGCGATGTTTTTCTTGCCGGTTTCGGCCAGCCGTGCAACCTCTTTCACCGTATAGGGCTTCAGCCATTCTTCCGGCCCAAAGACCGATTGGAAGGTTGTGGTGATGTCGTCGTCGCCCCAGCCCAGCCGCTCTTTCAACAGGCGGGTGCTTTTCTGGCATTGGCAGTGATACGGGTCGCCCTGCTGCAAATACCGTTCCGGCATCCCGTGATAAGACACGACCAGAAGGTCAGGCTTCTGCTCCATCGCCGCATAGCCACGTTCGACCGACTGCGCCAGCGCATCGACGTAGGCGGGATCGTCAAAATAGGGCGGGATGGTGCGGCTGGCCGGTTGCCACGCCTCGTCCATCAGGGCGCGGAAAAACTGGTCGTTCGCAGTGCCCATCGTGGCGCCTGCGTATTGCGGATAGAGCGGGAAGAACAGGATGCGATCACAGCCCGCCGCGACCATTTCGCGCACCTTCGATTTGGTTGACGGGTTGCCATAGCGCATACAGAAATCGGTCATCACCTCGGCGCCGTATCGCTTTTCCAATGCGGCTTGCAGTTTGGTGATCTGCTGCTTGGTGATTGTCATCAGGGGGCTTTCGCCCAAGTCTTCGTTCCAGATCGACTTGTATGCCTCGCCCGACGAAAACGGGCGTTTGGTCAGGATGATCCCTTGCAGGATCGGCTGCCATTTCCAGGCGGGATAGTCGATGACGCGCTTGTCGGACAGAAACTCGTTCAGATACCGGCGCATCGACCAGTAATCATAGCCATCGGGCGTGCCCAGATTGGCGAACAGAACGCCGACCTTGCGGGCGGGCAGGATGGGGTGGTCAGCGGGTTTTTCCATGATCATCTCTACGTTCCGTTTCGCGTGTTGGATCAATTGCGGGCAAGGGGTCCGGTGTCAATCGGGCAATTTGGTTTCATCCGTGCCCAGCGCATCGGCCAGACGGGCGGCGGCCGAGCCGGGGCGCAGGGGCTTGGGCTGGCTGTCATCGGGTGCCCAACCGGTCAGAAAGACAAGATCGAAGCTGGCCGTGATACGGCCGTCACCCGCGGGGAAATGCCGGGCATAACGGGTGTTGACGGTTTTCAGAAATTGTCGTGACAGCGGCCGATTCAGTCTCTGTTCAAGCGCATTCCGCTCTCCCATCAAACGCAGGTCACGGATCAGGGCGGTGGCGTCGGGATATGTCACCTTGCGCAGATCACTGTCAGCGACTGGCAAGGCAAAGCCCGCCCGTTGAAGCAGAGCGCCAAGGTCGCGAATTTCGCCCATCGGCAGGATGCGAGGCGACAGGCCGCCGGTGGTCTCGATCTCGACCTCGGCCAGCACCGCGCGAAGCTCGGACAAGGTCTGGCCGCCAAACATCACGCCCATGAACAAACCATCCGGCACCAGCGCGCGCTTGGCCTGTATCAATTGTCCGACCGGGTCGTTGGCCCAGTGCAAGGACAGCCCGTGGACGACCAGATCATGCGCCCCGACCTCAAGGTCCAGCGTGTCATCATCCGCCACAATCTTCGCATCCGGGAACGACTCACACCAGATTTCGGGAAAACCTGTCACGACAGCGGGTTTGGTAAACGTTCTGTTAACCTCTGTCAGGCGATCCTTCACCTCATCCGCTGCAAGACGTTGCAGGAACAGCCCCTCGGGCGCGGCGCGCCGCCGATTGCGGGCAAGCTGCGCACGATCGGTCAGGCGGGGCGGTGAATTGGGATCGGTTTGCGTCATGGGCGCGGACCATAGATGGAAGGTCGGAAAATGCAATCGGCGCTTGGCGTTCTTTATCCCCCGCAATGCGTCAGCTGTGCGGCGCCCACCGAGTCCGATTTCGCCCTTTGCGGTGCCTGTTGGCGTGACACCCCGTTTATCGAAGGGTTGGTTTGCGATCTGTGCGGTGATCCCCTGCCCGGCGAAGACGACGGTGCCCCGGCCCAATGCGACGCCTGCCTTGCCACACCGCGACCGTGGCATCAGGGTCGCGCGGCGCTGCGGTATTCGGCCAATGCGCGGCGGTTGGTGCTGGCGCTAAAACATGGCGACCGGCCGGAACTCGCGCGTGCTGCGGCGCCCTGGCTGGCGCGTGCTGCGACCCCGCTGATCGCGGCTGATACGGTGATCGTGCCGATGCCGATCCATTGGTCGCGGCTGTTTCGTCGCCGTTATAACCAGTCTGTCGAACTTGGGCGGGCCTTGGCGAGGTTCTTGCATCTGGACCACACGCCCGATGCGCTGGTGCGCCCGAAACGCACGCGGGCGCATGACGGGATGGATGTCGAGGCGCGGTTTGCCAACATGCAGGGCGCGATCCGGCCGCATCCGAAAAGGGGCGCGGCGCTTGCGGGGCGCAGCGTGCTGCTTCTGGATGATGTGATGACCTCGGGCGCCAGTTTCGATGCCGCCACGCGCGCCTGTTTTGCAGCGGGCGCGGATCACGTGAATGTGCTGGCCCTTGCCCGCGTGACACGGGATGCCTAGGTATCGGAAGTTCCGGCCAACCCGGCCAGCCACGAAACGGAGCCGCCCATGCAACCTGTCACCATCTACACCTCGCCTCTTTGCGGCTATTGCCATGCCGCAAAGCGTTTGCTGAACAGCAAGGATGTGGTGATTGACGAAATCGACGTGATGATGAACCCAGAGATGCGGCAGGAAATGATGCGCCGCGCAAACGGGCGGCACACCGTGCCTCAGATCTTCATCGGGGACGTTCATGTTGGTGGGTTTGATGATATTGCCGCGCTGGAGCGAAATGGCAAACTTGACCCTTTGCTGGCGGGTTAGAGTATGAAAACGGCGCTGATCCAGTTTACGGCAGGTGAAGATCCTGCAACCAATCTGGAAACCGTGCGGCATATGGTGCGCGACGCTGCCAGGTCCGGCGCGGCGTTTGTTCTGACCCCCGAGGTCAGCAATATCCTGTCCAACAGCCGCCGCCACCAGCAAGCGGTTCTGCACCACGAATCGGACGACCCATTCCTTGCCGCAATGCAGGAAGACGCTGGCGCGTTGGGCATCTGGCTGCTTGTCGGATCGCTTGCGATCAAGACGGATGACGAAGACGGGCGGTTTGCCAACCGATCCTTTCTGATCTCGCCCGAGGGTCAGATCGTGGCGCGCTATGACAAGATCCACATGTTCGATGTCGAGATTGACGAGACCGAAACCTATCGCGAAAGCGCGGCTTATCGCCCCGGAACGCAGGCGGTGGTTGCCAACACACCGTTTGGGAAAATCGGCCTGACCATCTGTTATGACATGCGCTTTCCACACCTGTTTCGCAAGCTGGCCAAGGCGGGTGCCACGATCATCACAGCGCCCGCCGCCTTTTCCCCGGTAACGGGAAAGGCGCATTGGGAAAGCCTGCTGCGGGCCCGCGCGATCGAAAATGGTGTGTTCATCCTGGCCCCCGCGCAATGCGGACAAAACGGGCCGACGCGTGCGACGCACGGGCATTCGCTGGTCGTCTCGCCATGGGGCGAGGTTCTGGCCGATGGCGGTGACACACCCGGCATCACAATGGTTGATCTTGACCTTGCGGACGTGGGAAGGTCGCGCCGACGCGTGCCGTCGCTTGACCATGATCGCGAATTTGAAGGTCCCTGATGTCAGAAAGCTCGGTTGATACCCTTTCGGTTGCCCTGTTCAGTGAAATGTTCATGGCCGACCAGTTGGCGCGCAATCGCCTGTCGAAAGCGCTGCCCAAAGGGATGGAGCTGAGCCATTTTTCCGTGCTGAACCATCTGGCACGATTGAACGAGGAAAAAAGCCCTGCGCAACTGGCCAAGGCCTTTCACGTGACCCGTGGCGCCATGACCAACACGCTGAACAAGCTGGAATGGGCGGGGCATGTGCATATCCGCCCTGACTGGGACGATGCGCGGCGCAAGTTCGTCACGATCTCGCCCTCTGGCCGGTCCGCACGTGACGCGGCGCTTCAGGCGATCACACCGATCATCGGCAACATGGTCACGAAAATCGGCACCGACAAGGTACGGGGCGTCCTGCCGGTTCTGCGTGAAATGCGCCAGATTCTAAGCGACATGGAATGAGGTCGCTTGAGTTTGCAACCGACCTGATGGTGCAATCGGGTCAATGCTTGGTTACGTGCCACCCTGATCGCGTTGTGCAAATCACCCCTGAAGAGCCGAATTTCTGGTTCGGCAATCGTGTGATCTTCTGCGATCCGCCAACGGATGCAGACCGGCTGATCGCGCAGTTTCACGCGGACGTTCCCACGGCCAAACACCTTTGCATCGGCTGGGACATTCCCAATCTGGCGCGCGACGAGGTTGCCGCAGTGTTTGACGGGTCAGGACTTCGCGTTGAACAATCTGACACCTTGGCTTTACGCGGTGATCTGAACCGGGCGCAAACCCCTGACGGTCTGACGATACGGCCGATGGAATGCGCCGATGACTGGGTGCAGAGCGAGGCGATAGCAAAGGTCGATCTGATCAAGGATGGCGCACCCGAGCGTGGCATGGATGACTATCTGCGCCAGAAAACCAAAGCTCGGCAGGTTCAAATCGCCAAAGGTCTGGGCCAATGGTTCGGTGCGTTCGATGGTGATTGGCTGGTCGGCGATATGGGGATCTTTCACGATGACAAGCTGATCCGATATCAGTCTGTCCAGACGCATGAAGATCATCGGCGGCGCGGCATCTGTGCGGCACTTCTGTGTGTTTGTCTTGATTGGGCCAGATCACGCGCACCGAAGGCGCTGCCTGTCATTGTCGCACAGGCGGACAGCGACGCCGGGCGATTGTATCGCCGCGCGGGGTTTGAATTGGCTGAAACGACGATGAGCGTTTATCGACCGCCGCGTTAGCCCTTTGGCTTCACGCATGCCATGGCGTAATTCACCGACAGGTCGCGGTCCGAAATCGACCAGCTCCACCCCAGCGGATTGAACACCATGCCTTTGCGGTCGACCTCGGTCAGGCCCGCCTTGGTGATCAGGTCCGCCAGCTCGTCCGGCGTGATGAATTTCGACCATTCATGCGTGCCCTTGGGCAGCCAGCGCATGACATGCTCGGCCCCGACGATGGCAACCATGAAGCTTTTCGGATTGCGATTGATGGTCGAGGCGATCATCAAGCCGCCGGGTTTCAGCAGTTTGCGGCAGGCGGTCAGATAGGCCAGCGGGTCGGCCACATGCTCGACCACCTCCATGTTCAGAACCACATCGAATTGCTCGCCCGCATCGGCCAGCGCCTCGGCGGTGGTGTGGCGATAGTCGATGTCCAGCCCCATTTGTTCGGCGTGAACCTGCGCGACCGGGATGTTCCCCGCGGCCGCATCCGCGCCGACAACTTCGGCCCCCAAGCGGGCCATGGGCTCAGACAGCAACCCGCCACCGCAGCCGATATCCAGAAGCCGCAGACCCTTGAACGGTTCGACCTCGACCAGATCGCGCCCAAATTCGGCGGCGATTTGGTTCGTGATGTAATCCAGACGCACCGGGTTCATCATGTGCAATGGCTTGAACTTGCCGGTCGGATCCCACCATTCGGCCGCCATGGCTTCGAACTTGGCAACTTCGGCGGGGTCAACGGTGGTCTGTGTCTCAGCACTCATCAAAGGTGGCTTTCTTTCTGTTGGCGGGTGCGGCCCGGTCAAGATATAGATGACATATGGACAAGGCCGCAGGAAAAAACAACGCCACGCCTCGGCTTCACCCGCCGATCGACCCGTTTGATCGGCGGATGCTGGATGTGGGCGACGGACACCGGATTTATGTCGAACAAAGCGGTAATCCGCACGGCATTCCCGTTGTGGTGTTCCACGGTGGGCCGGGGGGTGGATCGTCGCCCGCGATGCGGCGGTTTTTCGACCCAGAGGATTATCGCATCATCCTGTTCGATCAGCGTGGCTGTGGGCGTTCACGCCCCCATGCCAGCATCGACGCGAACACCACATGGCATCTGGTTCAGGATATCGAACATATCCGATTAACGCTTGGCATTGATCGCTGGGTTGTGTTCGGCGGCTCTTGGGGCGCAACGCTGGCGTTAATCTATGCGCAATCGCATCCGTCCCATGTGGCCTGGCTGGTGCTGCGTGGCGTTTTCCTGGCGACGCGGGCCGAGCTGAACTGGTTCTATGGCGGCGGCGCTGGGCGGTTCTGGCCCGAGCTGTGGGAACGGTTCGAAAGCCTGATTCCCGAAGACGAGCGCGATGACATGATCGCCGCCTATAACCGACGATTGTTTTCGGGCAATCCGGGTGAAGAGGCACGCTATGCCAAGGCATGGACCGGGTGGGAAAACGCGCTGGCGTCGATCAACAACACCGGCACGATGATCGACAGCCCGGCGGATTACGCCCGTGCTTTTGCCCGGTTGGAAAACCACTATTTCACCCACGGCGCGTTTCTTGAGTTGGATGGACAGATCCTGCGGGACATGCCCAAGATTGCGCATATTCCCGGCACCATTGTGCAGGGCCGGCATGACATGATCTGCCCGCCCACCACGGCCTATCAACTGCATCAACGCTGGCCGTCCTCGGACCTGCGGATGATCCACATGGCAGGCCACGCGCTGTCCGAACGCGGCATCGCGGATGAACTGGTCCGCACGATGGAGAAGCTGGCCCGGCAAAGGGATACATTGGGGGTGTAGTAGACTCAGCTTGCATCCCGGCATGAACTGACCTATATCCCCTTTCAACAGCGGCGCTTCGGCCTCCACCCCCGAAGCTCCACCGGAAATTCCGACGGGCCCGCTGGCCCGTTTTTTTGTTTTGGAGATGCGTGTGAGCAACCTTGTTGCCAAAGCGGCCATTGACCGGCGTCTTGCCGAAATCGTCCAGCCCGTGATCGAGGGGATGGGGTTTGAACTTGTGCGCCTGCGCCTGATGGGCGGCAAGACCCCCACCTTGCAGATCATGGCCGAACGCCCCGATGGCGGGATCGAAGTTGACGAATGCGCCGACATTTCCACCGCCGTCAGCGCGGTGCTGGATGTCGAAGACCCGATCGAGGATAACTATACGCTGGAAGTCGGTTCACCCGGCATCGACCGCCCCCTGACCCGCCTGAAGGATTTTCAGGACTGGAACGGGTATGTCGCCAAGATCGAAACCTCTGAACTGATCGACGGGCGCAAACGCTTTAAGGGCGAATTGGCGGGTGTCGAAGGCAATGAAATTCTGATCGAGATCGAGAATCAGGGTGAAAAAGTCACCATTGGCCTCGATTTCGACTGGCTGTCAGAAGCCAAGCTGGTTCTGACAGACGACCTTATTCGCGACGTGCTGCGTCAGCGGAAGGATGATGGGCAGATTGACGAAGCCCAATTTGATGAAGTTCAAAAAATCACCGGTTCTGAGGAGGACTGAGACAATGGCAATTACTTCTGCAAACCAGTTGGAGCTGCTCCAGACCGCCGAAGCCGTCGCGCGTGAAAAGATGATCGACCCCGCGCTGGTGATTGAAGCGATGGAAGAAAGCCTGGCGCGCGCCGCCAAGTCGCGTTACGGCGCCGAGATGGACATTCGCGTGTCGATTGACCGTAAAACCGGTCGCGCCACCTTCACCCGCGTGCGCACCGTGGTCGAAGATGACGAGCTTGAGAACTATCAGGCCGAATTCACCGTCGAACAGGCCAAGCAATACATGGACGACCCCAAGGTTGGTGACACATTTGTCGAAGAAGTGCCGCCGGTTGAAATGGGCCGGATCGCCGCCCAATCCGCCAAGCAGGTGATTTTGCAAAAGGTCCGCGAAGCCGAGCGGGATCGTCAGTATGAAGAGTTCAAGGACCGAGCAGGCACCATCATCAACGGTCAGGTCAAACGCGAAGAATATGGCAATGTCATCGTCGATGTGGGCACGGGTGAAGCCATCCTGCGCCGCAATGAAAAGATCGGCCGCGAAGCCTATCGCCCGAATGATCGCATCCGCTGCTATATCAAGGACGTGCGCCGCGAAGCCCGTGGCCCGCAGATTTTTCTGAGCCGCACCGCGCCCGAGTTCATGGCCGAGCTGTTCAAGATGGAAGTGCCGGAAATCTATGACGGCATCATCGAAATCAAGGCCGTGGCCCGCGACCCCGGTTCGCGCGCGAAGATTGCCGTGATTTCCTATGACAACTCTATTGACCCGGTTGGCGCCTGTGTGGGTATGCGCGGTTCGCGCGTGCAGGCCGTGGTGAACGAGCTTCAAGGTGAAAAGATCGACATCATTCCGTGGAACGAAGATCAGCCGACCTTCCTTGTGAACGCGCTTCAACCTGCCGAAGTGTCCAAGGTGGTGCTGGACGAAGAAGCGGGCAAGATCGAAGTTGTTGTGCCGGACGAGCAACTGTCGTTGGCCATTGGTCGTCGCGGTCAGAACGTGCGTCTGGCCTCGCAACTGACAGGTCTGGATATCGACATCATGACCGAAGCCGAAGAGAGCGAACGTCGTCAGGCCGAGTTTGCCGAACGCACCAAGCTGTTCATGGAAACGCTGGACCTGGACGAGTTCTTTGCCCAGCTGCTCGTGTCCGAGGGATTTGCAAACCTGGAAGAGGTTGCTTATGTGGAACTTGATGAGCTGTTGGTGATCGACGGTGTCGATGCCGCAACTGCAGAAGAGCTTCAGGCCCGCGCCCGCGACTATATCGAGGCGCAGAACGCCAAGGCGCTGGAAAATGCCCGCGCGCTGGGCGTCGAAGACAGCCTGATTGCCTTCGAAGGTCTGACCCCGCAGATGGTCGAAGCCCTGGCCGAGGATGGTGTGAAGTCGCTGGAAGATTTCGCAACCTGCGCCGACTGGGAGCTGGCTGGCGGCTGGACCACGGTGGATGGTGAGCGGATCAAGGATGATGGCTCGCTTGAGAAATTCGGCGTGACGCTGGAGCAGGCGCAAGACCTTGTGATGACCGCCCGCATCCTTCTGGGATGGGTCGATCCGGCCGATCTGGTGGCAGAGGACGCCGAAGAAGACGGTGCTGCCGAGGAGGCCGAGGCCTGATCTCAGGCCTCGGGTCGGCGCATGACGCGCGGTGGGCAGAAAAAGCGGCCGGAGGAGCCGGAACGGCGCTGTATCGCGACCGGAGAAACCCAGCCCAAGGCCGGGATGATCCGTTTTGTCGTGGGACCGGACGGGTCGATTGTGCCGGACCTTCTGGGCAAGCTGCCCGGCCGCGGGATCTGGGTGTCCGCCGACCGGGCTGCATTAGAGAAAGCCGCCAAAAAGGGGCTGTTCTCGCGGGCGGCAAAACAGCAGGTGACCGTGCCGGGTGATCTGCTGCCGATGCTTGAAAAGGCCCTGGCGGATCGCGTGGTTCACCTGATCAGCCTTGCGCGCAAGGCGGGCGGTGCGGTCGCCGGGTTTGAGAAGGTGAAAGACTGGCTTGTTAAGGAACAGGCCGCCGTCTTGATCCAGGCGTCGGACGGGTCAGAGCGGGGCAAATCAAAGCTTCGCCCCCCGCCCGGCCGCGACCGGTTCTTTACCTGCCTGACGGCAGATGAGCTGGGAATGGCCTTTGGGCGTGAAAATGTGATACATGGCGCGCTTGCGTCTGGTGGTTTGGCGTCCCGTGTTGTAGAGGAAGCCAAGAAGCTAGAGGCGCTGCGCGAGCAAGAGAAAGACGGTGGCAAGGGTCACCGGAAAGGTACGAAGACCAGATGAGCGATAATGACGGTAAAAAGACCCTGGGACTGCGCGGCGGAGCACGCCCCGGTCAGGTGAAGCAAAGCTTCAGCCATGGGCGGACGAAGAATGTCGTGGTCGAAACGAAACGCAAACGCGTTGTCGTGCCCAAACCGGGTGCGTCGTCGGGTGGTGGCAAGACGTCGTCCGTGGCGGGTGACCCCAAGAAACGCCCCGCCGGCATTTCGGATGCCGAGCTGGAACGCCGCATGAAAGCCTTGCAGGCCGCCAAGGCCCGCGAGTCCGAGGAAGCCGAAGCCCGCGCCGCCGAAGAAAAGGCGCGCGAGGAAGAACGCCAGCGCCGCCGCGAGGAAGCCGAAGCGAAAGAGCGCGAAGAGCGTGAACGCGAGGAGGCCCTGAAAGCCAAGGCCGAGGAAGAAGAACGCAAGAAGCGTGAAGCGGAAGAAGCCAAGACTGTCGCCAAACAGCCGACACCCGCTGTCGACCCCGCCGCTGCACAAGCTGCCGAACAACGCGGTCCCGGCAAAGCGCCGTCAGGTCCGCGCAAGAAGGAAGATCGTCAAGCTCGCCCCACCAAAGGTGCGGGCCGTGACGATGGCCGCCGCTCGGGCAAGCTGACGCTGAACCAGGCGCTGCGTGGTGGCGGAGATCGCCAACGTTCGGTCGCCTCGATGCGTCGCAAGCAGGAACGCGCACGTCAAAAGGCGATGGGCGAGAATGTCGAGCGTGAAAAGATCATTCGCGACGTGCAGCTGCCCGAAGCCATTGTGGTGTCCGAACTGGCCGTCCGCATGGCTGAGCGTGTTGCAGATGTGGTCAAGGCGCTGATGAACATGGGCATGATGGTGACTCAGAACCAGACCATTGACGCCGACACCGCCGAGCTGATCATCGAAGAGTTTGGCCACAAGGTCGTGCGCGTATCCGATGCAGATGTTGAAGACGTGATCGACCAGGTCGAGGACAAGGAAGAAGACCTTGTCGCCCGCCCGCCCGTGATCACCATCATGGGCCACGTTGACCACGGCAAGACCTCGCTTCTGGATGCGATCCGCAACGCGAAGGTGACTGCTGGCGAAGCTGGCGGCATCACCCAGCATATCGGCGCCTATCAGGTGAAAACCGATAGTGGTGCGGTGTTGTCATTCCTGGATACACCCGGCCACGCGGCGTTCACGTCGATGCGGGCCCGTGGCGCACAGGTGACGGATATCGTGGTTCTGGTTGTGGCGGCGGATGATGCCGTCATGCCGCAGACTATCGAAGCCATCAATCACGCCAAGGCTGCCGAAGTGCCGATGATCGTCGCGATCAACAAGTGCGACAAGCCTGCCGCGAACCCCGATCAGGTGCGGACCGAACTTCTTCAGCACGAAGTGATCGTCGAGAAGATGTCGGGCGACGTGCAGGACGTCGAGGTTTCGGCCGTCACCGGTCAGGGTCTTGATGAACTGCTGGAAGCCATCGCGCTTCAGGCTGAGATTCTTGAACTGAAAGCCAACCCCAACCGTGCCGCGTCCGGTGCGGTGATCGAAGCGCAGCTTGACGTGGGCCGTGGCCCCGTTGCAACCGTTCTGGTTCAGAACGGCACCCTGAAACAAGGCGACATCTTCGTGGTGGGCGAGCAATACGGCAAGGTCCGCGCTTTGGTGAACGACAAGGGCGACCGCGTGAAGGAAGCCGGTCCCTCGGTTCCGGTCGAGGTGCTGGGCCTGAACGGCACGCCTGAGGCCGGCGACGTCCTGAACGTGGTCGAAACCGAAGCCCAGGCGCGTGAAATCGCCGCGTATCGCGAGCAAGCCGCGAAAGACAAGCGCGCTGCCGCAGGGGCCGCCACAACGCTTGAACAGATGATGGCCAAGGCCAAGGCCGACGAAGACGTCGCCGAGCTGCCCATCCTGGTCAAAGCCGATGTGCAAGGGTCTGCCGAAGCGATCGTGCAGGCGATGGAGAAGATCGGCAATGATGAGGTGCGCGTGCGCGTGCTGCACTATGGTGTGGGTGCGATCACCGAATCCGATATCGGTCTGGCCGAAGCATCAAATGCCCCGGTGATCGGCTTCAACGTCCGTGCCAATGCGCAGGCGCGCAGCAGCGCCAGCCAAAAAGGGGTCGAGATCCGGTATTACTCGATCATCTACGACCTTGTGGATGATGTGAAAGCCGCGGCCTCGGGTCTGCTGTCTGCCGAAGTGCGCGAGAATTTCATCGGCTACGCCGAAATCCGCGAAGTCTTCAAGGTGTCGGGTGTTGGCAGGGTTGCCGGCTGTCTGGTCACCGAAGGTGTCGCCCGCCGGTCGGCAGGTGTGCGCCTGCTGCGTGACAACGTGGTGATCCATGAAGGCACGCTGAAGACGCTGAAACGCTTCAAGGACGAAGTGAAAGAGGTGCAGTCCGGTCAGGAATGCGGCATGGCGTTCGAGAATTACGAAGACATCCGCCCCGGCGATGTGATCGAGATATTCGAACGTGAAGAGGTCGAACGCACCCTGGACTAATCCGGGAACGAGCGTTGCAAATGAAAAGGGGACGGTGCGACCGTCCCCTTTTTCTTACTGAATACGCAACGTGTTTCGGCTTAGGCCGCCTTGCAATTGTCGACTGGACGGCCTGCAAACAGGCGATCGTCCACACGAACCACGATGCGTCCATCCGGAAGATCCCGCACAAACTGGCCTTGAACCATCACACAACTTCCAAGCACAATCGTCCGCAGCATCTGAATTCTCCCAATTCACAGCATCGAATCGGCGCAACCATAGCAGGTATTTCGAGTTGCGACATATTTTTGCCGCAAACTGCGCGGATTACAGCCAGTCCCGCAGAATTGGGATCAGCGGCAGATCGGCCGGTGGCATTGGATAGTCACGCAACTTGTCCACCCGCGCCCAGCTAAGCGTTTGACCTTCTTGCGGTTTTGGCTGGCCTTCCCATTTTCGACAGGCAAAGACCGGCATCAGAAGGTGAAAGTCCTCGTAACTGTGGCTGGCAAAGGTTAACGGCGCCAGACAGGACGCCCAGGTGTCAATGCCCAGCTCTTCCTTCAATTCGCGGATCAGGGCGTGTTCCGGGGTTTCGCCGGGTTCGACTTTGCCGCCGGGAAATTCCCACAAGCCGGCCATCGACTTGCCCTCGGGTCGCTGGGCCAGCAACACGCGGCCGTCGCGGTCTATCAGCGCCACCGCCGAGACAAGAACAACTTTCATGTGATGCCCTCTGCCGCGATTACGACCGATAATCGGCGTTGATCTGTATGTAGCCATGCGTCAAATCGCAGGTCCAGACCGACGAAGCGCCACTGCCCACATCCAGATCGACGGAAATGATTAACTCATCCTGCTTCATGTAGCGTGCGCCGTCTTCTTCGCGATACTCCGGCGACACCCAGCCCTTCTCGGCAACCAGAACCTCGCCAAAGCGGATCGACAGCTTGTCCCGTTCGGCATAGGCGCCGGATTTTCCGATGGCCATGACAACACGGCCCCAGTTCGGATCTTCGCCCGCAATCGCGGTTTTCACCAGCGGTGAATTGGCGATGGCCAGCGCATGGGTGCGGGCGTCAGCATCGGATTTTGCACCGGTCACGCGGACCTCGACAAACTTGGTGGCGCCTTCGCCGTCGCGCACCACCTGATGCGCCAGGTCCAGCATCACGCCATGCAGGGCGTCGCGGAAGGCTTGGTGGTCTGGTTTGACCTCGACTCCCGATGCGGCGGTTGCCGCCAGCAGCAACGTGTCCGAGGTCGAGGTATCGCTGTCCACGGTGATGCTGTTGAAACTGCTTTCGGTCAGGTCCGACAACATGGATTGCAGATCATCCTGCGCGACCTGCGCATCGGTGAAAAGGAAAACCAGCATCGTCGCCATGTCGGGCGCGATCATGCCCGACCCTTTGGCGATCCCGGCGATCTGCACGGTGCGATCCCCGATGCTGACTTCGGCTTTGGCACCCTTGGCGAAGGTGTCCGTGGTGCGAATGGCCTGGGCGGCCCGTTCCAACCCGTCCGGGGCCAGTGCGCCCTTCAGCTCACCCATCCTGGATAAGATGCGATCATGCGGCAACGGCACACCGATCACCCCTGTTGAGGCGGTATAGACCCTGTTTTTGGGCACAGACAGTGCCTTGGCAACCTCGTTGGTGATGGCCTCGACCGATCCGTCACCGGCGGCGCCCGTAAATGCGTTCGAGTTTCCGGCATTCACCAGAATCGCTGCCCCTTCGGTTGGGTCTGACCCGAGCTTGGCCTGACAATCCAGAACCGGGGCCGACCGCGTTGCAGATCGGGTAAACACGCCGGCAATCGCCGTGCCCGGTTGCAATTCGGCCAGCATGACATCCAGCCGATCTGCGTATTTCACCCCGGCCTTGACCGCCGAAAACCGCGCCCCCGCGATCACCGGCAGGTCGGGAAAGGATTTCGGCGCCAAAGGTGCTACGGCATGGGTGTGCGTCTGCGCCGCGGTCAGGCGGGCTTTCAGCTTCCTGATCTTTTTCTTTAGCTTCTTGATCTTGGCCGTCTTTCCCATGCCGTCACCTTTCTGGCTTATTGGTCCAACAGCGTCATATCACGCAATGCAGCCGGGTCGATGCTTTCCAGTTCGATACGGTCGATTTTTGCGGCATCCAGCAACGCCTTCAGGGCGGCTTCGACCGCGTCGTTTTCGACCTTGATTGTCAGCTCGCTGCGCACCTCGTCCAGCGTCGGGGCACCTTTCATCCGCGTTTCGTTCAGCTTGATCACGTGCCATCCGAATTGCGTCTGTACCGGAGCCGAGACAGAACCCGGCTCCATCCCCATCACCGCATCTTCAAACGGTTTCACCATCATACCGGCACTAAACCATCCCAATTCGCCGCCACCGGGGCCCGAGGGGCCGGTTGAATGCTCTTTTGCCAGCTCAGCGAAATCTGCGCCACCATCCAGCTCTTCGATCAGCTCTTTCGCCTTGTCTTCGGTTTCCACCAGAATATGCGCGGCGCTGAACTCCTGCGTCGGTTCGGCATCGGCATATTCGGCATCATAGGCTGCCTGCAGCGCCTCATCGGTGACGGCGCCTGCGATCACCTCTTCCACCTTGTCATTGGCGGCAAGTTCGCGCCGCTGGTTTTCCAGGCGGATTTCTGCGCGGTGGCTCAGTTCGCCCATGGCCTGGCCCAGAACGGCCTGCTGGATCAGTTGCTCGACGATACCAGGCAGCAGAACGTCGTCTGGCAGTTGCTGGAATTGTTCAGGCAGGCTGACCCGTGCAGCCACCAAATGCGCCATTGTGATGTCTTCGCCGTTGACCGTCGCCACGACCGTGTCGCCGGTTACGTCAATCATTTCGACCTTCTGGTCTTCCGTTTGCGTATTGGCCGTTTCGGTGTCCTGCGCGGCCAGCGGTGCGGTCAGGCCCAGCGACAGCGCCGTGGTCAGAAGAAGAACGTTGCGTTTCAACATGATTTTGTCCTCAAAACAGGCCGGATTCCCCGGCAACATTGACAGTTTTCCACCCGACGCTTACATCGCTTGAAGGCTTGAGAGCGCTGGTTCTTGGGCCCCTAGATAGGGGGCCGGACAGGGACGGGCAAGTTCCCTCTGGTCACACCAGCGTCAGAACCGCATTGAGGCAAAAAATATGCTTGGAAAAATCGCGCGTAAGGTCTTTGGCACCCCCAACGACCGAATGATCAAAGCGACCCGCCCGATCGTCGAACAAATCAACGCGCTTGAGGATGAGTATGCCGCCCTGACGGATGACGGAATCATCGCCAAGACGGAAGAGTTCAAAAAACGCATCGCGGGCGGGGAAAAGCTGGATGCGATCCTGCCCGAAGCCTTCGCCAACTGTCGCGAGGCGGCGAAACGTGCGCTGGGTCTGCGCGCGTTCGACACGCAGTTGATCGGCGGCATCTTCCTGCACCGTGGTAATATTGCCGAGATGAAGACCGGTGAGGGCAAGACCCTTGTTGCCACCTTCCCCGCCTATCTGAACGCGCTGTCGGGCGACGGTGTGCATATCGTGACGGTGAACGACTATCTTGCCAAACGTGACGCGGAATGGATGGGCAAGGTCTATGGCGCGCTGGGGCTGACCACGGGCGTCGTTTATCCCCATCAGCCGGATGACGAGAAACGCGCGGCTTATGCCTGTGACGTGACCTATGCGACGAACAATGAACTTGGCTTCGATTATCTGCGCGACAACATGAAATCCGAGCTGAAGGATATGTATCAGCGCGGGCACAATTTCGCGATTGTGGACGAGGTCGATTCGATCCTGATCGACGAAGCGCGGACACCCCTGATCATTTCCGGCCCGTCCGAGGACCGGTCCGAGCTTTATGTGACCATCGACAAGCTAATCCCCGAGCTGACGGAAGAGCATTACGAGATCGACGAGAAGAACCGTGGCGCCACCTTCACCGAAGAGGGCAACGAGTTTCTTGAAGAGCTGCTTCACTCCCATGGCCTGCTGCCGGAAGGGCAGTCGCTTTATGACCCCGAAAGCACCACCATCGTGCACCACGTGAACCAGGGCCTGCGGGCGCACAAGCTGTTCACCCGCGATAAAGATTATATCGTCCGTGACGGCGAAGTTGTGCTGATTGACGAGTTTACCGGGCGCATGATGGCCGGGCGACGTCTGTCCGAAGGTCTGCACCAGGCGATCGAGGCCAAAGAGGGCTGCAAGACGCAGCCGGAAAACGTCACGCTGGCGTCGGTCACCTTCCAGAACTACTTCCGACTTTACAACAAGCTCTCTGGCATGACTGGCACGGCCCTGACAGAAGCCGACGAGTTCGACGAGATCTACAAGCTGGGCGTGGTCGAAATTCCGACCAACCGTCCCATTGCGCGGGTCGATGAACACGACGCCGTCTATCGAACCACCGCCGAGAAATATAATGCCGTGGTCGAGGAAATTCGCGAGGCCAACAAGAAAGGTCAGCCGATCCTTGTCGGCACCACGTCGATCGAGAAATCGGAAGAGTTGTCGAAGATGCTGAAGCAGGCCGGCATCAAGCATGATGTTCTGAACGCGCGCCAGCACGAACGCGAAGCACAGATCGTCGCCGATGCGGGCAAACTGGGCGCCGTGACCATCGCCACCAACATGGCCGGGCGCGGCACCGACATCAAGCTGGGCGGCAATGTCGAATTTCAGGTGATGGAGGCGATTGCCGCCGATCCCGACGGCAACCCCGACGAAATCCGCGCCAAGATCGAAGCCGCCCACGAGGCGGACGAGAAGGCGGTCAAGGATGCGGGCGGGCTGTTCGTTCTGGCCACCGAGCGACATGAAAGCCGCCGGATCGACAACCAGTTGCGCGGCCGTTCGGGTCGTCAGGGTGACCCCGGTCGGTCGGCCTTCTTCCTGTCGCTGGAAGATGACCTGATGCGGATTTTCGGCTCTGAGCGGTTGGAAAAAGTGCTGTCCACGCTTGGCATGAAGGAAGGCGAAGCGATCATCCACCCATGGGTCAACAAATCGCTGGAGCGTGCGCAGGCCAAGGTCGAAGGCCGTAACTTCGACATCCGCAAGCAGCTTCTGAAGTTTGACGACGTGATGAATGACCAGCGGAAAGCCATCTTTGGTCAGCGTCTGGAAATCATGGAAGCCGACGATCTGTCGGAAATTGTCGGTGATATGCGCCATCAGGTGATTGACGATCTGGTTGACGAACATATGCCTCCGAAATCCTATGCAGATCAATGGGATACCCGCGGTTTGCAGGCTGCGATTATCGAAACGCTGGGCTTCGAGGCGCCGGTGATCGACTGGGCCGCCGAAGAAGGTGTGGATGACGACAGCATTCGTGAGCGGCTTTACGATGCCTCGGACGCTTTCATGGCGAAGAAGGCAGCGGAGTTCGGGCCCGAGACTATGCGTTCGATCGAAAAGCAACTTGTGCTGCAAACCATCGACAGCAAGTGGCGCGATCACCTTTTGACGCTGGACCACCTGCGGTCGGTTGTCGGGTTCCGGGGCTATGCCCAGCGTGACCCGCTGAACGAATACAAGAACGAGGCGTTCCAGCTGTTTGAAAGCATGTTGGACAGCCTGCGTTCGGACGTGACCAAGAAACTGGCCCAGATCCGCCCGATGTCGGACGAGGAACAGCAGGCAATGATGCAGCAGATGATCCAGCAGCAGCAGGCTTTGGCGCAGGCGGCAGACAATGCACAGGACGCCAAGGACGGGTTTGATGAAACCAATCCGGCCAGCTGGGGCAACCCGTCGCGCAACGATCCCTGCCCCTGTGGGTCGGGCAAGAAGTTCAAGCATTGTCACGGGCGGCTGGCCTGATCCGGTGTGCCCGGAACATCTGTGGTTGAAATCCGGCGCGTCAATCCGGATGATTGCGCACAGGGATTGCACGGGTTGGGGAAAGCCATGAACTGTTTGCGCGCACTGGCCGCAGTGTTTTTTCTGGTGCTGGCCTCTGGTATCGCTGCCCGCGCTGATGATGTGGCACTGACCTCGCGCGATGGCTCGATCGAGCTGACCGGCACGCTGCTGACCTTCGACGGTGAATTTTATCGTGTCGATACCGAGTTCGGCATTCTGACCGTCGACAGTTCGGGTGTCACCTGCGAAGGACCGGGCTGCCCCAGCCTTGGTCCGTTCGTGGCCGAGCTGGTCATCTCGGGCGCCTATACGATGGGCGAAGTTCTGTTCCCGGCGCTGGTCGAAGGCTTTGCCCTGCGCGAAGGCTATGCGTTGAAGCGCGAAGAGGTGCTGGGCATTGGCACGCTCTACACGCTGTATGATGGCGCTTCTGGGCAGGAACAGGCTCGCATTACGATCAAATTGACCACAAGCGCAGAAGGGTTTGCCGATCTTTTAGGGCAGCAAGCCGATATGGTTTTGTCGATGCGGCAGGCGTCCACCCGCGAACGCAGCATGGCCCGCGAGGCAGGGCTGGGCGATCTGCGTATCGCGCGGCAAAGCCGGGTGATTGCGCTGGACGCGCTGGTGCCAATCGTGGCGCCGGGCAATCCGGTGACGAAACTGTCCATCGCGCAACTGGCGGCGATCTATGCGGGCAAGATCACGAATTGGCGCGAACTGGGTGGCGAAGACGCCCCCATCACACCCTATCTGATGGATATCGAAGAAGGCTTCGGCCCGGCCTTCATGCAGCAGGTCATTGCCGCCAGCGGTGTCACCCTGTCTGATCGGGTGCGGTTTCACCCCTCGGTCACGGCGTTGAATGACGCCATTGCCAGCGATCCGTTCGGCATCGCAATCACGTCCTTCATGCGGCCCGGAAACGGCGAGGTGGTGCAGCTGTCGGGCACCTGCGGCTTTCGTGTGCGAGCCACTTCGCGGTCGATCAAGGCAGAGGATTACCCCCTGACCATGCCGATGTACCTGTATCTGCCGGAGCGGCGCTTGCCGCTCTTGGGGCGTGAGTTTCTGTCCTATCTTCGCACCGATAGTGCGCAGTTCGTGACCCGCCGGGCCGGGTTCGTCGACCAGGCGTTGACCCGCATCCCGATTCAGGATCAAGGCGACCGCATGGCAAATGCCATCGCCGCGGCAGGGGAAGAAATTGCGCTGGGCGAGCTGAAACGGATGATCGACGTCTTTGATGGCAAGGACCGGCTGTCGATCAGCTTTCGGTTCGAAGGCGGCTCGACACGGCTGGATGCGCCGTCGCGGTCCAATGTCGCCCTGCTGGCAAAAGCACTGGAAAGCGGGCGATTTGACGGGCACCAGATGGTTTTTGTCGGATTTTCCGACGGGCAGGGCGCGGCAGAACAGAACCTGGATCTGGCCCGAAAACGGGCCACATCGGTACGGGCGCAGGTTCTGGCGCAGCTCGAGGCCTTCGATGATACTCGCGTCGACCTTCAGGTCGATGCGTTCGGTGAAGCAATGCCCATGGCTTGCGATGACAGTGCCTGGGGGCGCAGCGTCAACCGTCGGGTCGAAATCTGGGTCGACTGACCCTAAAGATACCCCGACCCGCGAAAGCTGAGTTCCGTGGATTTGCCGATGATCAGATGATCGTGCAAGGTCAGGCCCAGTGCTGTTGCCGCGTCGTTCACCTGCTGTGTCATCTGAATATCGCTGTCCGAGGGTGTGGGGTCGCCCGAGGGATGGTTGTGCACCAGGATCAGCGCCGAGGCGTTCAGTTCAAGCGCCCGCTTGACTACCTCGCGTGGGTAAACCGGGACGTGATCGACGGTGCCCTGTCCCTGCGCCTCGTCCGCGATCAGCACGTTCTTGCGGTCCAGAAACAGCACCCGGAATTGTTCGGTGTCACGATGGGCCATGGTGGTGTGGCAGTAATCCAGCACCGCGTCCCAGGACGAGATCACGTGCCGCTGAATGACCCGACTGCGCGCCATGCGTTGCGCGGCGGCTTCGACGATTTTCAACTCGGTGATCACCGCGTTCCCGATCCCCGGTACATCGCGCAGGCGCTGCACGGGCGCTGTGACCACGCGGTTGAAATCGCCGAACATATCCAAAAGCGTTCGCGCCAGCGGTTTCACATCGCGGCGCGGAATGGCCCGAAACAGCACAAGCTCCAACATCTCGTAATCGGGCATGGCCTGTGCCCCTCCGGCCATGAACCGATCGCGCAGACGTTTGCGGTGATCCTTGATGTAAGACGGCAGCTTGCCGTCCTTCACCTGAACGGGAAGAACCGGCGCTTCGTCGCTGTCAAACAGCGCCTGTGGCATTTCATCGAATTGGAATTGTCTGCTCTCGGTCATGAGAGCAGACTGCACCAAAAATGGTGAATGAAAGGTTAACAACTCAAGGTTGTCAGCCTTTCATTCCATCCCAGAAACTCTTCACCTTGGTGAAGAAGGACGAGCTTTCGGGGTTGTTCTCTTCCGACAGTTTCTCGAACTCGTGCAAAAGCTCTTTCTGCTTTGCTGTCAGGTTTACCGGTGTTTCCACCGCAAGTTCGATATACATGTCGCCACGTGGCCCGCCACGCAGACCCGGCATCCCCTTGGAACGCAGGCGCATTTGCCGTCCGGATTGGCTGCCCGCCGGAATTTTCACGCGGGACCGGCCACCGTCGATGGTTGGCACCTCGATATCGCCGCCCAGCGCCGCCGAGGTCATGGAAACAGGCACACGGCAATGCAGGTGCGGGCCTTCGCGGTCGAAAATCGGATGCTCGGCCACGTCGATGAAGATGTAAAGATCGCCCGTCGGTCCGCCACGCAGACCGGCTTCGCCTTCGCCGGACAGACGAATGCGCGTACCGGTTTCGACACCTGCCGGAATGTTGACCGACAGCGATCGTTCCTTGTGCTTGCGACCCGCGCCCCCACAGCTTTTGCAGGGGTTCTGTATCTTCTGGCCGGTGCCCTGACAGTTCGGGCAGGTGCGCTCAACAGTAAAGAAGCCTTGCTGTGCGCGCACCTTGCCCATGCCCGAACAGGTCGGGCAGACCATAGGTTCGGCGCCCGCTTCGGCGCCTGTGCCGCTGCATTCCTCGCACGTTACGGACGTGGGCACATTGATGGTCTTTTGCAGGCCGGCGAACGCCTCTTCCAGCGTCACGCGCAGGTTGTAGCGCAGGTCGGACCCGCGCTGCGCCCGCGCACCGCCCCCGCGACCACCGCCCATGAAGTCGCCGAACAGGTCGTCGAACACGTCGGAAAAGGCGCTGGCGAAATCGCCATTGCCGCCGGGGTGCCCGCCACCGGGACGACCGCCCATGCCACCTTCAAAGGCTGCATGACCGAACCGGTCATAGGCAGCTTTCTTGTCAGCATCCTTCAGCACTTCGTAAGCCTCGTTCACTTCCTTGAACTGGGCTTCGGCCTTGGGGTTGTCCGAGTTGCGATCGGGGTGAAGCTCTTTCGCCTTCTTGCGGTAGGCCTTTTTCAGCTCCTCCGCAGACGCGCCCTTCGACACCCCGAGAACTTCGTAATAGTCACGCTTTGCCATGGAAATCTCCCTTTGGGAGTGAGGCAGGGCCGCACAGGCAGCCCCGCCCGTTACCTATTCAGACTTAACGCTTGTTTTCGTCGTCAAGGTCTTCGAAGTCGGCGTCGACAATGTCGTCATCCACCGCCGAGGGGCCATCAGCCTCTTCAGGCTCTTCCCCAGCCGCTTCTTCCTGCTGCGCCTTATAGATCGCTTCACCCAGCTTCATGGCCGCTTCGGTGACGTTCTGGATGCCGGACTTGATCTTGTCGGCATTGTCTTCTTCCATCACGTCTTTCAGCGCGGCAATGGCCAGCTCGATCGCTTCGATCGTGGTCGGGTCGACCTTGTCGTTATGCTCTTCCATCGCCTTTTCGGTCGAATGGATCAGGCTTTCAGCCTGGTTCTTGGCTTCGACAAGCTCTTTGCGCTCTTTGTCGGCTTCGGCATTGGCTTCAGCGTCTTTCACCATGGCCTCGATATCCTCGTCCGAGAGGCCACCCGAAGCCTGGATGGTGATTTTCTGCTCTTTGCCGGTGCCCTTGTCCTTGGCGCCCACTTCAACGATGCCATTGGCGTCGATGTCGAAGGTCACCTCGATCTGCGGCATGCCGCGCGGAGCCGGCGGGATGTCTTCCAGATTGAACTGGCCCAGCAGCTTGTTGTCCGCAGCCATTTCACGCTCACCTTGGAACACACGCAGGGTCACGGCGTTCTGGTTGTCTTCCGCGGTCGAGAAGATCTGCGACTTCTTGGTCGGGATCGTCGTGTTGCGGTCGATCAGGCGGGTGAACACACCACCCAGCGTTTCGATGCCCAGCGACAGCGGGGTCACGTCCAGAAGCACGACGTCTTTCACGTCGCCTTGCAGAACGCCGGCCTGAATGGCGGCACCCATGGCAACCACTTCGTCCGGGTTCACGCCCTTGTGCGGCTCTTTCCCGAAGAACTTGGACACCTCTTCGATGACCTTGGGCATGCGGGTCATACCGCCAACCAGAACCACCTCGTCAATGTCGTCCTTGGACATGCCAGCGTCTTTCAGCGCAGCCTGACAGGGCTTCAACGAACGTTTGATCAGGTCCGACACAAGGCTTTCCAGCTTGGCGCGGGTCAGCTTCATCACCATGTGCAACGGCGAGCCATCCGACCCCATCGAGATGAAGGGCTGGTTGATTTCAGTTTGCGACGAGCTGGACAGCTCGATCTTGGCTTTCTCGGCGGCTTCTTTCAGGCGTTGCAGGGCCATCTTGTCTTTCGACAGGTCGACCTGGTTTTCCTTTTTGAACTCATCGACCAGATACTGAACGATGCGCATGTCGAAGTCTTCACCACCAAGGAAGGTGTCGCCGTTGGTCGATTTAACTTCGAACAGACCGTCGTCGATTTCCAGGATGGTCACGTCGAATGTACCACCACCCAGGTCATAGACCGCGATGGTTTGGGTTTCGGCCTTGTCCAGACCATAGGCCAGCGCGGCGGCGGTCGGTTCGTTGATGATGCGCAGCACTTCCAGGCCAGCGATCTTGCCGGCGTCTTTGGTGGCCTGACGCTGGGCGTCGTTGAAATAGGCAGGAACGGTGATGACGGCTTGTGTCACTTCTTCACCAAGATAGCTTTCCGCTGTCTCTTTCATCTTGCCCAGAATGAAGGCCGAGATCTGCGAGGGCGAATACTTCTCGCCAGCCGCTTCGACCCATGCGTCGCCATTGCCACCGTCGACGATGGCATAGGGAACGAGTTTCTTATCTTTCTCGACAGCCGGGTCCTGCATGTTGCGGCCGATCAGGCGCTTCACTGCAAAGACGGTGTTGTCGGGGTTGGTGACGGCCTGCCGTTTGGCGGGTTGGCCGACAAGGCGTTCGCCGTCCTTGAAGGCGACGATCGAAGGCGTCGTGCGTGCGCCTTCCGCGTTTTCGATGACCCGCGGTTGCGAGCCGTCCATGATGGCAACACAAGAGTTGGTGGTGCCGAGGTCGATACCGATGACTTTAGCCATGCTCAAAATCCTCTCTTAGGCGATGTTGTGGGAGCCGACCTTGCAAAGCATCGGCCCCTGATCCCAGATTTATGACCGGTTGGGCGTGTCCCAATCCGGCGTCTCGGCGTATATAAGTAGGGGAAATGGGGCCTGCAAGCGTCCAGGGGGCCGTGAGCGGCTAAAAAACGAGTCATTTTCAGGGTTTTGACGATGTTGCGGTATGACGGCCCTTCGATTGATCTGGCGGGGGCAAGACTTTTCAAGGGGATGCTGGACCGGACTGCGCAGGAGGCGCTGGTTGTGGCGCTGCGCCCATTGGTGTTGGCGGCGCCGTTTTTTCACCCTGAAACCCGTTGGGGCAAGAAGATGTCTGTGCGCATGACCGCGGCGGGCCGTGTGGGCTGGGTATCGGACCGGCGCGGATACCGGTACGAACCGCGCCATCCGGGCGGCGCAGAATGGCCAGAGATACCCGACGAGGTGTTGAATGTGTGGCGTTCGGTGGCCGGCACGGAACGCCTGCCGGATTGCTGCCTGATCAACTATTACGGCGAAGGCGCGCGGATGGGGCTGCATCAGGATCGCGACGAAGGTGACTTCTCCTATCCCGTCGTGTCGATCAGCCTGGGCGATGATGCGCTGTTTCGGATCGGCGGCACCGAACGTCAGGCCCCCACGCAATCCGCGTGGCTGAACTCAGGCGATGTGCTGGTGCTGGATGGCCCTGCCCGTCTGGCCTTCCACGGCATCGACCGTCTGCGGTTTGGATCATCCGACCTGTTGCGCGATCATGGTCGGATCAATCTGACGCTTCGGGTCGTCGCAGACAAACCGGATTAACGACGCGCATCCCAACTGGCCGAGGCATTTCTGCGGCTATAGCTGTCGCCCATCAGCCCAAGGAAGGCCAGCACGATCGAGACGATCAGCGGATATGGCCAGTTAGAATAATGCGGGAAATAGTTGATGAACGCATAGCCCCGCGCCTGGTCGATGATATGAAACAGCGGGTTCCAGGAGAACATCGCCAGCATGAAGAAGGGCAGCGTGTTGGCCACGAACATCTTGCCCGATGCAAACATATTGACCCGCATGTAAACTGTCATCGTCATCTGCGTGAACCGTGGAAACCAGGGCTTCAGCGCCATCAGGACAATCCCGACCGAGACCCCGTTGAACCACCCCAAAAGCAGCATCATGAAGGTGCCCACCGGGTCATAGATATCCACCGGGTTGAAGGCCAGGCTATAGGCTGTCAGCACAACGATGATTGACACGATCTGAAGATACAGGGCGCTTAAGGAGGCCGCGACAATCGACACAAGCGTGTTCATCGGGCCGTGCAGCATCATCGTCGCGGTCGGACCTGTTGCCATGGCGACGGATTTCATCGTCTTCACGTTCGTCATGAAAATGAACACACCGGACATGATGTATAAAAGGAAATCCCCGCGGATCGCGGCGGTGCGCAGGCCAAGCACGCTCATCATCACGAAGAAGATGGCGACCATCAGAAGCGACTGAATGATGTTGATCAACAGGCCGATCACTGCGTTCGGGTGCGATTTGCGCAGGTCGAAGACGGTCGCGTGATAGATCACAGCCAGCATCGAGGTCGCAGCCTCGGCCCGGGTTCTGTTCACCTTCACTTCAAACATGGCGCTGCCTTTTTTGCCCGCATCAGGGGGATTCTTGCAGGGAAATCTTGCCGTTCGCTTACCCAAACATCATAAGTGGGCGAAATTATGTAATCAACTGGACCGCATAGCAGCGCGGGCAAGGAGCGATCTTTTGGATTTCGACAGTTTGGAACGCGTCATGCGTAAACTGGCACTTGAGGCCGGTGATGTGATCATGAAGATATACGATTCTGAGGATTTCGAGGTGCGCTCGAAATCCGATGACAGCCCTGTAACGGCGGCGGACGAGGCTGCGGATGCAGTGATTTCGGCCGGGTTGCGCGCGGCGTTTCCGGATGTGCTTGTGGTAACGGAAGAACAGGCCGACAGCCATGGGCAGCAGGCCGATGCCTTCCTGATCGTCGACCCGCTGGACGGCACCAAAGAGTTCATTCACCGGCGCGGTGATTTCACCGTCAACATAGCCTATGTGGTCGACGGCACACCCGTTCGCGGCGTGGTCTATGCGCCGGCCAAGGGGCGCATGTTCTTCACCCGCGCCGACGGCAGCAGCGTCGAGGAACAAGGCCCGTTCGACAAGGACAGGGTCGGATCGCTGGCCCCCATCTCGGTCTCCACCCCGGACAACAGCGCATTGATGGTCGTCGCGTCGAAATCGCACCGCGATCAGGCCACGGATGATTATATCGGCAAATACGCGGTGAAAGACATGCGGTCGGCGGGCAGTTCGCTGAAATTCTGTCTGGTTGCCACCGGCGAGGCCGATCTTTACCCCCGCGTGGGGCGGACGATGGAATGGGACACCGCCGCCGGTCACGCGGTGCTGAAAGGGGCAGGTGGCGACGTTGTGCGGTTTGATGACCATATGCCCCTGACCTATGGAAAAGACGACTATGCCAACCCGTTCTTCATCGCCTATGCGCCCGGGGTGGCGTTGCAGAAAGCGTGACGAATGGGGGTGCTGATCGTCATTCCTGCGCGTTTTGCCTCGGTTCGCTATCCGGGTAAGGCACTGGTGCCGCTGACGGGGGCAACAGGGCAGAAGAAGTCACTGATCCACCGCAGTTGGGAGGCCGCGCAGGCTGTCACCGGTATCGACCGCGTTGTCGTGGCGACGGATGACGAACGAATCCGCAGCGCAGCCGAAGGTTTCGGCGCCGAAGTTGTCATGACCTCGTCGACCTGCCGCAACGGCACTGAACGCTGCGCCGAGGCGTTGGAGGCGTTGGGTGATGGAATTGACATCGTGGTAAACTTGCAAGGCGACGCCCCGTTGACGCCAGCTTGGTTTGTCGAAGCCCTGATCGACGCCCTGAACGCCCACCCGGTTGCCGAAATGGCAACGCCGGTGCTGCGTTGTGACGGCCGGGCGCTCAGCGGTTTTCTGGACGACCGACGCGCGGGGCGGGTGGGTGGCACCACCGCCGTGTTCGGGGCCGAGGGCAAGGCGCTTTATTTCTCGAAAGAAGTGATCCCCCATACCGCAAACAGCCTGTGGGACGACACGCAGGCGACCCCGGTGTTTCATCATGTCGGGGTCTATGCCTATCGCCCTTCTGCCCTGGCGGCTTATGCACGCTGGACACCGGGGCCATTGGAGCGGTTGGAGGGGCTGGAGCAGCTTCGCTTTCTTGAGCGGGATCATCCGGTGCAATGCGTCGAGGTCGACGCGCGTGGCCGTCAGTTCTGGGAACTGAACAACCCCGAAGACGTGCCGAGAATCGAGCGCATCCTTCGCGAATGTGGAATGGATTGACCTCGCGAAATCACCGCGACGCTCACACACCCAGCGGGCAATCTGTCGCACCTTTTCGCGGAAAAATGGAATTGCCTTGAGAAATGCCAGCGATTGACCCAGTATCGTAAACAATTGCCATGAAGTTGTCAGATTTTCCGCCCATTGGTGTTCCGTATATGATTTAAGCCTGCGCAAGTAGTTTCATGGCTGGCTTGTCGAATGCGTTTTCGGGCGGACGAGTCACAACAGAGGTGTTTTCATGACGCACAAAAAGGTCACCAAAGCCATTTTCCCGGTCGCCGGGCTGGGAACGCGCTTTCTGCCCGCGACCAAATCGATTCCGAAAGAGATTATGACGCTGGTGGATCGCCCATTGATTCAATACGCGATCGACGAAGCGCGGGCGGCCGGGATCAAGGAATTCATCTTTGTCACCTCGCGCGGCAAAGGCGCGCTTGAGGATTATTTCGACAATTCTCCGATTCTTGAGCAAGAGCTGCGCCGGAAGGGCAAGGATGCCCTGCTTGAAATCCTCAAGGACACCAACATGGAAAGTGGCGCGATCGCCTATATGCGCCAGCACAAGGCGCTGGGGCTGGGCCATGCGGTCTGGTGCGCGCGCCGCCTGATCGCCAACGAACCCTTTGCCGTCATCCTGCCCGATGACGTGATCGCCGCCGAAAAACCCTGTCTGCAACAGATGGTCGAAGCCTATAACGAAACCGGCGGGTGCATGGTCGCCGCGATGGAAGTCCCTGTCGAGAAGGCCAGCGCCTATGGTGTTCTTGACGTCAAACAGGACATGGGCGCGATGGTTTCGGTCAAGGGCATGGTTGAAAAACCCGCTATCGAAGACGCACCGTCCAATCTGGCGGTGATCGGTCGATACATCCTGACGCCCAATGTGCTGCGCAGCCTGAACAAGATGAAAAGCGGTGCGGGTGGCGAAATTCAGCTGACCGATGCCATTGCTTTGGAAATCGAAAAAGGGCGCGATGTGTTCGGCTATCGGTTCCGCGGGCAACGCTTTGACTGCGGGTCCAAGGCGGGATTTTTGCAGGCCACCGTCGCCTTTGGCATGGCCCGGGAAGAGCTTCGGGATGAGTTTTCGTCCTATCTGCACGATATCGTGGCACAGCAGAAGGCGGCCGAGTAACCCCTCGTGCCGGACGAACGCGGGCAGTGGTGGACAGCCTATCGGATGCGGTGGAAACGCCGCCGCCTTTTGTGGCGTTCGTTCCGGTCGCGCCGCGACCTTGTGCCTGTTGTGGACCGCACGGATCGGATTCGCCCCGGCGATGTGCTGGCCTTCACCACGGCGCGCAACGAACAGCTGCGCCTGCCGCATTTCCTGTCGCATTATCGCGCGCTGGGCGTGGGGCATTTCCTGTTCGTCCTGAACAACAGCGATGATGCGACCGAGGCCTTTCTGGCGGATCAGCCCGACGTGTCGCTGTGGCAGACCAAGGCGGGCTACAAGGCGTCACGTTTCGGGGTCGACTGGATCACCTGGCTTCTGTTTCGCTATGGCCATCGCCACTGGTGCCTGACGGTCGATGTTGACGAGGTGCTGATCTATCCCCATTGCGACACGCGAAGCCTTCCCGACCTGACCAAGTTTCTGGAGCAATCCGATGCCGCCGCGATGGGCGCGCTGATGCTGGATCTTTTCCCCCAAGGCCCGCTGGATCAACCGACCTATGCGCCCGGACAAGACCCGACCGAGGTGCTGACGCATTTCGATGCCGGTCCCTATCGGGCAGAGCGGCAATCGCCCGCGCAGAACCTGTGGGTGCAGGGGGGCCCACGCGATCGCGTCCATTTTGCCGACCGGCCTGCGCGGGCACCCACCCTGAACAAGCTTCCGCTGGTGCGTTGGAGCCGGCGATATGCCTATCTGAATTCGACCCATTCGGCGCTTCCTCCCCACCTGAACCTGGCCTGGGACGGCCCTGTCGGCCTTTCGGGCGACACCCGCCTGTCCGGCGCGCTGCTCCATACCAAGTTCCTGCCCGACATCCTGGCCCGATCGCGGGAAGAAAAGGCGCGGCGCGAGCATTTCGGGCGGCCCGAAGATTTTGATGACTACTATGACTGGCTCTCATCCGCGCCCGACCTGTGGCACGAGGGCGCGGTGGCCTATCAAGGCTGGCGCCAGTTGGTGGACCTTGGGCTTATCTCGGCGGGCGGTTGGGAATAAGCGTTCTGCGTAAATCTGTGATTCAGGTTTATCACGAAACATTCTAAACAGGTGTTAGCCTAGCACCGATCAGGAACGAGGAACGGCGTGAGCGTCTGGACATCATACCGACTGCGGCTGAAACGCAAGCAATGCCACATTCGGGCGTTCCGCAAGCGGCGCGAGTTGACCACGGTGATCAACCGGACATCTGCCATCGCGCCGGACGATATCCTGTGCTTTTCGACCATCCGCAACGAAGCTGTCCGCCTGCCCTATTTCCTGTCCTATTATCGCGATCTTGGCGTGAATCATTTCTTTTTCGTCGACAACGGGTCGGATGATGGCGGGGACAGATATCTGGCCGACCAGCCGGATGTGTCGCTGTGGTCCACCGATGCCAGCTACAAACGCGCGAATTTCGGCGTGAACTGGACTGGGTGGCTGCAACGGAAATACGCTCATGGGCATTGGTCGCTGGTCGTCGACCCTGACGAATTTCTGGTCTATCCGTTCTGCGATACGCGGCCGATCAGGGCGCTGACCGACTGGTTGGATACGTCGGGTGTCAGGTCGTTCGGGGTGCTGCTTCTGGATATGTACCCGAAAGGGCCGATGCATAACCTGAGCTATGCGGCCGGGCAAAACCCGTTCGAGCTGGCCGATTGGTTTGACAGCGGCAACTACACCATCACAAAAAATCCGAAATACGGAAACCTGTGGATACAGGGCGGTCCGCGCGCACGCGCCTTTTTCTCGGACAACCCGGTAAACGCCCCCGCCCTGAACAAGATCCCGCTGGTGAAATGGCACCGGAAATACAGCTATGTCAGCTCGACCCACGCGCTTTTGCCGCGCGGACTGAACCTGGTCTATGACCAATGGGGCGGTGAAAAGGCGTCGGGCTGCCTGTTGCACGCCAAGTTTCTGGACACGTTCAAGGAAAAGTCGGTCGAGGAGCTTTCGCGCGGACAGCACTATGCCAACAGTCACGAATACCGCGCCTATCACGACGGCACCAACGAAGCCACGGACCTGTGGTGTGACTGGAGCGAGAAATACCTGAACTGGCGTCAGTTAGAGATGCTGGGGCTGATGTCGAAAGGAAACTGGGCATGAGCCTTGGCATCGTCATGTTGGTGCACGACGCGCTGGATCGTGCCGGGCAATTGGTGCGCCATTGGGCGACCCATGACTGCCCGGTCGTCGTTCACGTCGATGCCAACGTGACACGCGATGACTATGTGGATTTCACCACCGCGCTAAGCGATCTGGACAATGTGCGGTTCTGCAAGCGACGGCACTGCGAATGGGGCACATGGTCACTGGTTGCGGCCAGTCAGGCAGCCTCTGAAGCCATGTTAGAGACGTTTCCGGAGGTGAAACACATCATGTTGGCCTCGGGCAGTTGTCTGCCGTTGCGCCCGATTTCCGAGATGCGATCCTATCTGGGAAAACGACCGCAGACAGACTTTATCGAAAGCGTCACGACCGAGGATGTGCCCTGGACCATTGGCGGGCTGGACATCGAACGGTTTACACTACGCTTTCCTTTTTCGTGGAAACGGCAGCGGCGTCTGTTCGATCGTTATGTGAAAATTCAGCGCAGCCTTGGCATCAAGCGCACCATACCGGACGGAATTGTGCCGCATCTTGGCAGCCAGTGGTGGTGCCTGACACGTGACACCCTGTCTGCCATTCTGAAGGATCCGAACCGTCCCATATACGACCGGTATTTCAAACGGGTCTGGATCCCCGATGAAAGCTATTATCAGACATTGGCCCGTCGACATGCGACCCGGATCGAGTGTCGTTCTTTGACCCTGTCGAAATTCGATTTTCAGGGAAAGCCGCATGTGTTCTATGACGATCATCTGCAATTGCTGCGTCGGTCTGACTGCTTTGTGGCGCGCAAGGCGTGGCGTCATGCCAACAAACTGTATGACAGCTTCCTGTCCGATCAACGGGTCGTTCTGACCGGTGCCGAACCGAACCCGGGCAAGATTGACCGGATCTTTGCCAAGGCGATTGAACGACGCACCCGGGGTCGCCCCGGCCTTTACATGGCCAGCCGCTTTCCGCGAGAGGGGTTCGAGGGCAACGTGACTGCCGCGCGATACACCGTTCTGGAAGGGTTTTCCGATCTGTTTGAAGGGTTCGATGAATGGCTGGCCGATACCGTCTCGGCCCGCGTGCACGGCCATCTTTTTGCCCAGGACAGGGTCCATTTTGCGGGCGGTGCGCCGGATTTCTTTGGCGCGCTCAGCGATGATGTCAACCTGCGGGACTATAACCCCAAGGCGTTTCTGACCAACCTGATCTGGAACACGCGGGGCGAACGTCAATGCTTCCACTATGGCCCGCGCGACAATCAGGACGTGTCGTGGGACATGGCGAAGGATCCGAACGCGCGGGTTTATGTGGTGTCAGGCGCTTGGGCGTTGCCACTGTTTCATTCAAACCGCAATTTCTCGGACATCAGGGCCGAGGCCGCACGGTTGCAGAAGATCGAAAGCGAACACCTGACCGCCCTGCGATCCGGCTATGCCCGGGCGCGCTCTCAAATCTGGTCGCTGGCGGATTTTGTGCTGAACCCGACCGAGCCGCTGCAAAATGTGGTCGACGATATCGGCCCACGCAGCATCGGCCCCCTGCCAAACCTGCCGAAGATGAAGTCCCTGAACGGTTTTGGACAGTTCTTGCAGGATCTGAAAAATCAGGGGATGCATCCTTATTTGATGGGTGATTTCCCCGCCGGTCATGACCTCGTCCCCACCACCCGCATTCTGCGCAAACCCCATCTGGTGAAATAAGCCCATGCCTGGTCCGTTCGACTGTTTCATTATCTTCGCCGAAATGCGCACCGGGTCGAACTTCCTGGAAAGCAATCTGGATCAGTTTCCGGGCCTTCGCTGCTATGGCGAGGCCTTCAACCCCTATTTCATGGTGACACCGCAGACCGATGACCTGTTTGGTGTGACCTTGGCCATGCGTGACGCGGACCCCATGCTGTTGCTGGAGCGGATGAAGGCCGAAACCGATGGCCTGCCCGGATTTCGGTTCTTTCATGACCACGACCCGCGCGTGTTCAACGCGATGATCGACGATCCGCGCTGTGCCAAGGTGGTTCTGACACGCAACCCGGTCGAGGCATATGTGTCACGCCGGATCGCGATGGCGACCGACCAGTGGCAACTCAACGACACGGGCGACGCGCGCAAGGAAAAGGCGCGGTTCATCCCGGACGAATTTGAAAAGCAGTTCTATCGGGCCAAGAGCTTTCAGGCGAAAATCAAAGATCGGCTGCAACGCACCGGGCAGACGGCGTTCTATGTCGATTATGACGACGCGCAGAATCTTGATGTGATCAATGGTCTTGCCAGATTTCTGGGCGAAGACAGCCGGATCAAACGCTTCGCAAGCACGTTCAAGAAGCAAAATCCCGAGCCCTTGTCCGACAAGGTGCAGCAGTTCGAATTGTTGGCCTCGACCGTGGCGCGTATCGACATTTTCGACCTGCACAGGCTTCCGAATTTCGAGCCGGGCCGACCACCTGTGATGAAATCCTATCTGGCGTCGGACGAATTGCGGTTGGTTTTCCTGCCGATTGCGGGGGGGCCGACGAAACCTGTGACGGACTGGATGGAGACCGCCGGGCCGCTGCTGGGCGATTTCTCGCAAAAGTCATTGCGGCGATGGAAACGGCAGAACAAGGCACATCGCAGCTTCACGGTGCTGCGCCATCCGGTCACGCGCTTGCATTCCGTGTTCTGTGACCTTCTGGCGGTGGACAAAGACGGGTCGGATATGGACCTGAAACAGGCGTTGCGGCAGGAGCATGACATCGCCTTGCCTGACACGGCCAATGCGAGCTGGACGCCGGAAGATCATCGGCAAGCGTTTTTGCAGTTCATCGCCTTTGTCGCCAGATCGCTGAGCGGCCAGTCCGCCATCGGTGTCGATCCGCGCTGGGCAACGCAGGTGGCGACGATCAAGGGTTTTGCCCGCTTCACCCTGCCCGATCACATTCTGCGGGAAGACCAGTTGCCCACAGGCATCGCGGCTGTTCTGGCCGAGGTCGGGGCAAGCCATGCGCCGCCCCTGCCCGCGGCTGTGCCGGATGCGCCTTATGCGCTTGAACAGATTTATTCCGGCGAAATCGAGTCCGCTGTGCGCAAGGCATATCAGCGTGATTATGTCATGTTCGGATTTCAGCCCTGGCAGCGCCGCCGCCAACCGTGATCACGCCGCCTTGTTGGACAGGCTTTCAGTCAGCAACGCATGAAGCGTGGTGGTGTCGGTGTTGGCGCGCAGCTTCGCACAGATCGACGCATCCCGCATGGTGCGTGACACCAGCGCCAGCGCCTTCAGGTGGTCGACACCGGAATCTTCGGGGGCAAACAGGGCAAAGACCAGATCGACCGGCTGTTTGTCGACAGCGTCGAAATCAAAGGGCTTTTCCACACGCATGAAGCAGCCAACAACCTTGTCCAGCCCACTCAGCCGGGCGTGCGGCAAGGCCACCCCGCGGCCAACACCTGTTGGCCCCAGGGATTCGCGTTGTTGCAGCGCGGTGAAGGCTTCGCTGCCGTTGATGCCATAGCATTCGTTCACCACGTCTCCAAGATCCTGAAACAGGCGCTTCTTGGATGACACTGTCGACACGACCTTTACGGCCGACGGCTCGAGGATGCTCGAAAGTTCCATCGCCACCAACTTTCCCCGCCCACCATCGGGCGGGAGGTTTACACTGCGTTTTTAGGGTCGATCCAGCCTACATTGCCGTCTTCACGGCGATAGACCACATTCATCCCCTCGGTTTTCTCGTTGCGGAAAACCAGAACGGGCGCATGTGCCAACTCCATCTGCATGACCGCTTCGCCAACTGACAGCGATGGGATCTGAGTCTCCATCTCGGCGATGATCATGGGTTGGAGCGAGGCGTTGTCTGCTTCGTCCTGACCTTCTTCTGAGGCGAGGATATACGAGGCTCCGCCGAAAACTTCAACCGGGTCCACACGATCCTTGTGATGGTCCTTCAATCGACGCTTGTAGCGGCGCAGTTGCTTCTCCATTTTCTCGGCGCAATTGTCGAAGGCGGCGTAAATCTCGGTGGCGACACCCTTGGCCTGAGCGGTCAGGCCAGTGGACAGATGCACGATGGTTTCACACACAAATTCATGCGCGCTTTTGGAAAAAATCACCTGCGCACGTGTGGGGCGTTCGGCATATTTCTGAACCACCGCACCCAGTTCATCTTTCACATGAACCTGAAGGGCATCACCGATGTCGATTTGCTTGCCACTGATTTGATATTGCATCCATACCTCCTATGGTCGTGCAGGCCTCAAGATGCCTAACCCCATGCAGGGAAAGGCGAAATCCTATCTACTTTACATAGCGTTGTGTCTGTTTTGAACAACCTTGCCCGTCCAAATTTGTTTGGACGATCCGTCATGCAGATCCCGCGCGCAAAGGGGCGGGAACGTTGGATCAGGCGGTCTTTCATTATCTTCATTTGGCGACGAGTCGTGGGGGCTTGTCAACCACATCACATCGCCACCCTCCTATTTGATCGAGAAATTCTGACCCAGATAAACCCGTCGCACATTCTCGTCCCGGATCACCTCGTCGGTGGTTCCGCTCATCAGAACATGTCCGTCATGCAGGATATAGGCACGGTCCACGATCTCAAGCGTTTCGCGCACATTGTGATCGGTGATCAGGACGCCGATGCCACGATCCTTCAGGTCATGAACCAAAGTTCGGATTTCGCCCACGGCGATCGGATCGACCCCGGCAAAAGGTTCGTCAAGCAAAAGATATTTGGGGTTCGAGGCCAACAGGCGGGCGATTTCGACCCGGCGTCGTTCACCGCCCGACAGGGCCAGCGCAGGGGCGCGTCGCAGGTGACTGATCGAAAACTCGTTCAGCAGTTCTTCCAGCCGTTCGCGCCGTTTGTGGCGGTCCGGGGTCGAGATTTCCAGAATGGCCAGGATGTTGTCTTCGACCGACATGCCGCGAAAAATCGACATCTCTTGCGGCAGATAGCCGATGCCGTATTTCGCCCGCCGATACATCGGCAAAAGCGTCACGTCGCGCCCGTCGATCAGGACCTGCCCGGCCTCGGGCGTGATCAGCCCGGCGATGGCATAAAAGGTCGTCGTCTTGCCGCAGCCGTTCGGACCAAGCAGGGCCACGACCTCGCCCCGGTGAAGCTCAAGGTTCACCTCGCGGATCACGGGCTTCTTGCGATAGCTTTTGCGCAATCCGATGATGCGCAGACCGGCATCGCCGTTTTCGACGGTCAGATCGGGGGTCTCTGTCATCAATCTGCACCTGTCTGGATGATCGACTTCACACGCCCGTCCATCGTGCCGGTGCCCGACTGAAGGTTGACCGTCAGTTTTTCCGAGGACAGCGCGTTTTGTCCCTGGGTCAGGATCACGTCGCCGGTCATTACGATCACGCCGCTGGCGATGGTGTAAATCGCTTCGCGCGCTTCGGCGGCTTCGGCGCCATTGACCAGTGTCACACCGTCGGATGCCAGAAGGCGCGAAATCTCACCGGTTGTATCGTCACCGGTGGCATATTCGACCCGGACCTTGCCCGCAGTCAGACGCATCGCGCCCTGACCGATCTGGACATTTCCGCTGAACGTGGCCGACCCGTCGGATTGGTCGACTTGCAAAAGATCTGCGGATATTTCGACAGGAAGGCTGCTGTCATGCTTCAGACCCCCAAAGGCAACCTGGGCCTGCGCATGGGCCGCGATCGGCAATACGAGCGCAAGCAAACAGGCCGCGATGCGTGCAGATCTTGTCACTTATATGTCCCCTCTGTCTTGGGATCGTATATCAGTTTTACACCCCCTTTGAAAACCAGAAGATAGGTATCGCTGCCCTCGCCTTCGCGGGTGATCTCGGCCCGTCCTGCGGTCAGATGCCCCATCGGGCCGTCCGCCTCGACCGGGCCAAGCGTTCTGGCTGAGGTTGCATCCAGCGCGGTCGACAGCCCGGAGGTCGCAATATGGTAGTTGGTCGAGGTGACGAGCGTAACACCCCCCGACAGGTCGACGACATTCGACTGGCCGTTGATCACCGCAGAGGACGCGTTGATGTCCACAGCGCCCCCGTCCGGCGTTTCGATCCGCGCGGCCAGCCCGTTGGCGTTAAACACGTTCGTCTGTTCAGGGTTCGGCACCGCGCTTCTGGCCGAGAACGTGATTGCCGCGCCGTCTTCGGTGACACTGGAAAATCGCGGGCTGTCGATGCGCTGATCGCCGGTCAACTCGTCCAGATTGACGCGGGCATAGGTCAGGGATGTGGTCGGATCGATGGATTTCGAGATCAGAAACATCGTCGACAACAGCGCCAGCGCACTGACCGGCAGAAGCACTTTCAGCCACGCGATGAAGCGCGAATACGGGTTGTCGGGTCGAACCATGTGACCTCGGTTTCGTTATCCAAGTTGTTATCTAGTCATCAACCCGCCCGATCCAAGCCGCCGATGCGGATTGAGCCGGTCAATGCGAGAAAATGTCGATCTCGGGCCAGCCGGCCAGATCAAGTTGCGCGCGCATCGGCAAGAAATCGAAACAGGCCTGCGCCATCTCGCTCCGGCCTTCGCGGGCCAGACGCTGATCAAGCTCGTCGCGCAAGCGGTGCAGATACAGAACGTCCGATGCAGCATAGTCCAACTGTGCGGCGGTTAACTCTTCCGCGCCCCAATCGCTCATCTGTTGTTGTTTCGAGATATCGACCTTCAGAAGCTGCTCCAACAGGTTTTTCAGCCCGTGGCGGTCGGTATAGGTTCTCACCAGTTTCGACGCGATCTTGGTGCAATAGACAGGGGCGGTGACCACGCCAAAGGCGTTCAGCAGTGCGGCAATGTCGAAGCGACCGAAGTGAAACAGTTTAAGCACGTTCGGGTCCGTCAGCATCTTTTCAAGGTTCGGCGCGCTGGTTTGACCCTTTTCGACCTGCACCAGATGTGCGTCACCGTCACCCGACGACATCTGCACCACGCACAGCCGGTCGCGATGTGGGTTCAGCCCCATGGTTTCGCAATCAATTGCCACGATCGGCCCAAGGTCCAGCCCGTCGGGAAGGTCACGCTTGTAAAGATGGTTGGCCATATCCGCCCTCTTGCTTCGTTTCCCCCCTGATAGGCGCGAAGGGCGCGGGGTTCAATGAAAAGGGATCACGCGCCGTGATACAGCCCCACCACATGCTCGGCTTCGGCGAAGAACAGCCAGCGCCCGATGACGACGCCAACCAAATGGAGGGCGAGCGCCACGAAGGCGGTGATATGGCCCGGAGAGGTGAGCAGAAGAATGGCGGCGGGCAGCACCCCCGCAAGAGCGAGCGCGATCCACCGAAGTTTCTCGGCGTGCTTTCGACCAACGCGATACACCATCTCGTCCACAACATAGTTGCGGGCCGTGTGTCCGCTTTCCAGCATTCGCACGGCTCCTAGATGGCCCAACCCGGTGGCGTCGCCGGTCGTGCCGCGCGCCAGCGCGCGCCTGTCGCCCACCCGCCACGCGGCGAACAGGGCCAATGTCAGCGCCAGCAGCAAACACCCCGCGATTTTCAACTCGCCCGCCAAGAGCGCCCCGCCGCCCAGAGCATGTAGCAGGAACAGCACGGGCGTCAGCGGTTGGTTCCAGCGCGGAATGGTTTTGAGCTGGGTATAGATCATCGCGGTCGTAACCACGGTGATCAGCGCCAGAACAGAGCCTATTACACCCGAAACGACCATTTCTGCCCCCAAGAAGATGCGCGGCACTGCGACCAGCGCAAACAGAAACAGCGTCAGGATCGCGGCAATACCTTCGCGGCTCAGCCAACTGGTGCGCCATTGGCTGAGCGCATAGATCGCGTTCTTCCTGTTCCCAAGGTGGAAGGTCGAGGCCAGCAAACCGGCACAGGACAGGGCATAGGCGATGAAGAAGAAGGCAAAGGCGCTGCCGCCCTGCACATCCGGCACGCCCAGACCCAGCCAGAAAAACAGGCCGAATCCCAGCCCGGACAGGGTGGTAAAGATGATGACGCTGGGGGCGGGATGCATCCGGTTTCTCCGTCAAAGTTTTTCAAGGGCTTTGTCAAGCCAGCCAAGAAAACCTTTCGGCTCGTCGGCGACGGCGGTCAACGGGGCGGTGCCCAACGTGTCCTTGGGGCGCGGCGGCAGGTACTTGTTCACGGGTTTGGTGCCAAGATCGGGCATCAGGTCATAGCCGCCGCGGTTTGCCACCAGCTTCGACACATCGCTGTCGGGATCGCCCAGATCGCCAAAGTGCCGCGCGCCGGCGGGGCATGTGCGCACGCAGGCGGGCACACGATCTTCTTCCGGCAGGTTTTCGTTATAGATCCGATCAACGCAGAGGGTGCATTTCTTCATGATCCCGGCTTCGCGGTCCAGCTCGCGCGCGCCATAGGGACAGGCCCAGGCGCACAAGCCACAGCCGATGCAGCGATCTTCGTTCACCAGCACAATCCCGTCTTCGGATCGCTTGTAACTGGCACCTGTCGGGCAAACCGTCACGCAGGGCGCATCGTCGCAATGCAGACAGGACCGCGGCATGTGGACGGTTTGCGCTGCTTTGCCTTCGGCTTGCGCCTCATAGGAAAACACCCGGTTCAGAAACGTGCCGCCGGGGTCCGCACCATATGGGTCCGTGTCGGACAGAGGTTCGCCATAGTTCTGCGTGTTCCAGCCCTTACACGCGGTCACGCATCCATGACACCCCACGCAGGTGTCCAGGTCGATCACCAACCCCAGCTTCTTGTCGGTCTTGTCAGGCAGTGCCGTCATCAGATCTTCCTTGCCACAACATTCGGACCTTGCCCAACAGGCGAGGTGATCGGCGGATGCGCAGGCTGACTTTCCGCAGGTTTAGGCTCTGTTTTTTCGATTTTGACCCGCAGATCAAACCACGCCGCCTGCCCCGTCACAGGGTCTGAGTTCGCCCAGCGAAGCCCGTCCCCTTTGGGCGGTTGAAGCTCGTGAATGAGGTGGTTCAGAAGAAACCCCTCGGTCGCTTCCGGTGCGTCCTTGTCCAGCGCCCACGCCCCCTTTCGCTTGCCGATGGCGTTCCATGTCCAGACGGTTTTGGGGTTCAGCGCCGCGTGATGCGCCACCGGCACGGTGATCGACCCGTGCGCCGAGGTGACGGTGGCAAAATCGCCTTCGGCAAACCCGTACTGTTCCCAGATCTCGGTCGGCAGATACAAGGCGTTCTTCCCTGTGATCTGCCGCAGCCACGCGTTCTGCGTGCCCCATGAATGATACATATGCATCGGGCGCTGGGTCAGCGCGTGGATGGGGTATTCGTCCGGGTCAACGCTCTGATCCTCGAATGGCGGATACCAGATCGGCAGCGGGTCCATGGTTTCCGCGATACGGGCGCGCAAATGATCGGGGGGCTGGATATCGCCATGACCCTCGGCGGCCAGTTGGAATTTCCGCATCGGCTCGACATAGAGGTTGAACACGTAAGGCGCCTCGGCATCGAAAATGCCGCGATCCACGGCCCATTCCTGATACGCCTTGTTCCAGGGTTTATAGAATCGTGCTTCGTCCGGAATATGGTCGATCCAGAACCCACCATTCTCGATATAACGGTCGATTTGGGCTGGGTTAGGCTCTCCGCGCCCCCTGCCCTCGCCGTCTGTCCCACGCCAGCCCGCCAGTGGGCCAACACCCGGACGGCGTTCGTGGTTCACCATATAATCGGCGTAATCACTGAATTTCGGCGACCCGTCATCCGTGACGAATCCCGGCAGTCCCAGCTTGGCCCCCAGTTGGATCAACACCGTCTGAAACCCGCGCACATCGCGGTCGGGTTCGACCACAGGCCAGCGGATCGCATCGGCGGCGGCGTCGGCTTCGCAAATCGGGCGGTCCAGCAGGCTGATGCAATCGTGCCGTTCCAGATAGGTCGTGTCGGGCAGGATCAGGTCCGCATAGGCCACCATTTCCGAGCTGTAGGCGTCGGAATAGATGATGTGCGGAATGACATAGTCGCCCGCCTCGTCCGTATCGGTCAGCATCCGCATCACCTCGGACGAGTTCATCGACGAATTCCACGCCATGTTCGCCATATACATGAACAGCGTGTCGATCTTGTAAGGATCGCCTGCGTGGGCATTGGAAATCACCATATGCATCAACCCATGCGCCGACATCGGGTTTTCCCATGTAAACGCCTTGTCGATGCGTTTGGGCCGGCCGTCTCCGTCCAACAACAAATGCTCCGGCCCCATCGGATAGCCCAGATGCGGGCCGTCCAGCGGCTGGCCGGGGGTGACGCCGGCATGCGGTTTCGGGTGCGCCTCGGCCGGCTTGGGGTAGGGCGGTTTGAAACGAAACCCGCCCGGAACTTCGACCGAGCCAAGCAGGATTTGCAGCAAATGAAGCGCGCGGCAGGTCTGAAACCCATTCGAGTGGGCCGAGATCCCGCGCATCGCGTGGAAGCTGACCGGCCGCCCGATCATCTTGTCGTGGGTCTGTCCCTTCCAGTCCGTCCAGGGCTGATCCAGCACGATCTCCTCCTCGAACGCCACGCGGGCCAGTTCGGCAGCGATCGACTTGATACGACCGGCAGAAATGCCTGTGCGCTTAGCAGCCTGGTCCGGGGCGTAATCGTCGGACAGATATCGTTCGACCAGAAGCTGGAACACCGTGCGGTGTGTCTGTCCGGCGTCCTGATAGCTGGCCGCCAGATCAGGCATCACGCCGGGCCTATCGTAATCCGCCAGCTGACCTGTTGCACGGCATATCACCTGAGGTTTACCGTTTTCACCCCGCAGGAAAAGCCCTTTTTCCGGTGAGTTAGGCTCTTCATTCACGATGAACCCCGCATTGGTGTAACGCGACAGATACCCCAGATCGACTTTTCCGGCGCGAAGCAATTCATGCACCAGTGCCAAGATGAACAGCCCATCGGTGCCGGGCGTGATGCCCACCCACTCATCCGCAATCGCGTTATAGCCGGACCGGATCGGATTGACGCCGATCACGCGCACGCCCCGTTCCTTCAGCTTGCCCAATCCGATCTTGATCGGATTGGAGTCGTGGTCTTCCGCCACACCAAACAACATGAACAGCTTGGTGCGGTCCCAGTCGGGTTGCCCGAACTCCCAGAATGCGCCGCCCATGGTATAGATGCCCGCCGCCGCCATGTTGACCGAACAGAAACCGCCATGTGCCGCATAGTTCGGTGTGCCATAGGCTTGTGCGAACCAGGATGTGAAGCTCTGGCTCTGGTCGCGGCCAGTGAAGAACGCCATTCGGCTGGGGTCTGTCTGGCGCAAGGGGGCAAGCCATCCGGCGGCGATCTCCAGCGCCTCGTCCCACGAGATTTCTTCAAACTCGCCCGAGCCACGCGGGCCGACCCGTTTCAACGGGGCGCGCAGTCGTGACGGCGCATAATGCTGCATGATCCCGGCCGACCCCTTGCCGCATAGCACGCCATTGTTCACCGGATGGTCGCGGTTGCCTTCGATATAGGCGACCTGCCCATCCTTCATGTGCACGTTGATCCCGCAACGGCAGGCACACATATAGCAGGTGGTCTTGCGAATCTCATCGGACACGGGGGGCGATGTCTCGATCCTAAGGTGCTCCGGCTTTGTCATTTCGGTGAAGGCCCCGTTGCGCTGATTGGTCTTGCAAGACAGCTTATCGCGGTGACGCGGCATGTTCACCTTTTCCCTGCTGTTTCAATGAGCCAATCAGCCTGCCCGACCTATCGGTAGGGCCAGATAGGGCTGGGTTTAGGTCCAGACTGGGTGGACGTGAGAATGCACGATGCAACGCTTCAGTTGCCAGCCCGTCTGCGGGCGCATAGCGTTGGGGGTATGGATTATCACAACCTGATAGACGCCGAAATCTGGGCTTTTATTCGCGAAACCGAAAGCCACTATCCCGCGGATACTGCCCAAGCCGAAATTGCGACGCAGCGCGCGATTTATAACCGAATGTGCCGCGCCTTCTTTGCGGGGTATCCCAAAGGGGTTCAGGTGAAGGATGGGTCTGCCCACGGTGTTCCTATCCGTGTGTATGAACCCACGGCACCGGGCGCGACCGTGGTTTACTTTCATGGGGGCGGGTTTGTCGTGGGCGGGCTGGACAGTCACGACGACATATGCGCCGAGATTTGCGTGCAGGCGCAGGTCCGGGTGGTCAGTGTCGAATATCGCCTGTGTCCTGAACATCCGCACCCGGCGGCGTTTGAAGATGCTCTGACTGCCACCAAATATATGACCCTAACCTGGCCCGGAACGCTTGTTTTGGCAGGTGACAGTGCGGGGGGAAACCTGGCCGCCGCGGTTGCGCATAGTGAACGTGAAACGCTTGAACTGGCGGGACAGGTTTTGATCTATCCGGGGCTGGGCGGGGACAAGACGCAAGGCTCGTATCGCGATCACGCACACGCACCGATGCTGACGTTGGCGGACGTCAACTTTTACGAAACCATGCGCTTTGGTGGCGCCGCGCCAACGAATGATGCAACCGCCGCGCCACTGGCTGATACGGATTTCACGCGCCTTCCGCCAACGGTGATCTTCACCGCCGAATGCGATCCCCTGGCCGATGATGGGCGTATCTATCGCGATGCAATCCGTGCGGCGGGGGGCAAGGCGCGATGGGTGAACGAGGCCGGGCTGGTCCACGGCTATCTGCGGGCGCGCCACCGCGCCCGGTCTGCGCGCGACAGCTTTCAACGTATCGTGGCCGCAACAAAGATGCTTGCAGAACAACAGTGGCGCGACTGACCCTTTCCACATCTGCGTTATTGCCATATTCTAACGGCATAAAAAGGCGAGCGGACAACGCATCGCAGAATGAGGAAGTGCAGTAAGAATGCCACCCATCGGAATTTCTCTGTTCCGGGGCCTGCAAAACATGCAAGGCTCGGCGGGGCTTGAACGCCGTTTGCGGCGTGGTGTCGAAGACGGCAGCGAACACCCCACGCGCGGCGGCGAGCGATTGGGGCGTGGATTGGCGGCCCGCCCGGACGGGGCGCTGGTCTGGATCCACCTGAAGAACGCGGATGAGTTGGAGAAGGTGCTGGGACTGATGCAGCGGTTCCAGGCGGATCACGAGGATCTGTCGGTTTTGATCACGACAACCCACCATGATGGCGCCCCACCCGAGGGACAAAGCTTCATCCATCAATATGCGCCCTATTCGGCCACCGCGCCTGTGACCGTGTTTCTGGATCACTGGCGCCCGGACATGCTTCTGTGGATGGATGACAAGCTGGATGTAACGCTGTTGCAAGCGGTATTCGACCGCAGGATCCCGGCTCATTGGGTCAACGCCCATGTTCCGAAAGAGGTGCAAAGCCAATGGCGCTGGCTGCCCGGATCCATAAAGTCTCTGATCAACGGATTCGACACTATTCTTGCGGAAAGTGACAGTGCGGCCCGTCAATTGCGCCGCTTCGGGGCGCTGGCTGACCGGGTCGTGACTTCGGGCCCGTTGCAGGTGCAGGTCGTGCCGCCCAGTTGCAACATGGCCGAGCGGGATCAAATCGCGGCCTCTCTGGCGGCGCGGCCGGTCTGGCTTGCGTCAGGTGTCTGCGAGGTTGAGGAGCAGGCGCTGGTGGATGCCCACAAACAACTGGTGCGAAAATCTCACCGCCTGCTGCTGATCATCGAGCCGCGCGAGCCTGATCGTGGCGCCGTTCTGGCCGACACGCTGGAGGCTGACGGCTGGGGCGTGGCCTGCCGATCCCGCGATGAGGATCCGACTTCGGACATCCAGATTTTCATCGCCGACCAAGAGGGTGAATCCGGCCTGTGGATGCATCTTGCCCCGATCACCTATGCCGGTGGCAGCATGGGAGTCGGAACCGAGCTGAACCCGCTGCAACCGGCGGCGCTGGGCTCGGTCGTGTTGTTTGGCCCCAAGGTAAACGGGTTCTTCGAATCCTATCGGCGCCTTGAACGCGCCGGTGCGGCGACCAGAATTGACGATCAGACCAGCCTGACCAAAGCGGTGGAACATCTGCTGTCACCGGAAGAAGCCGCGAAAATGGCGATGGCCGCCTGGGACGTGACCACCAGCGGCGCTGAAGTCACTGACCTGCTGCGCGACAAGTTGGCGGATGCGCTGGACCTGCGACAAGGGTAGGGGGGTGCGATGAAAACACCCCGCTTCTGGTTCACTTCCCCGTCGCAACCCGATTGGCGGGCGCGCCTTCTGGCGCCGCTTGGCTGGGCCTATGCTGCTGGCACGGCCCGGCGCGTGGCGGCGGGTGACGGGTATCTTGCGCAAGTCCCCGTGATTTGCATCGGCAATATCAATGCGGGCGGAACAGGCAAAACGCCCACCACGATCGCATTGGCCCAACGGCTGCTGGCACGGGGTTACGTCGTTCATATCGTATCCCGAGGACATAAAGGCACGGTTGAAGGCCCGATTCTGGTAAACGAACGCAACCACAGCGCCGCCGATGTGGGTGACGAGCCCTTGCTGATGGCCGCCTTTGCCAAGGTCTGGGTCGCGCGCGATCGGGCGGCGGGTGTGAAAGCCGCTGAAGCTGCCGGGGCGGATGTGATCCTGATGGATGACGGGTTTCAGAACCCTGCGGTTAAAAAAAGCCTGTCCATCGTGGTCGCGGATGCGGTGAAAGGCTTCGGCAATGCGCGCTGCATTCCCGCCGGGCCGCTGCGCGAGCCTGTTTCCGCGGGTTTACGTCGGGCCGATCTGTTGTTGTCGATTGGTCCCGATGGGGCGCAAGCACGGTTCTCACAGGCGTGGCGAAACACCATCCGCTGCCCCCATGCCACGGGCCAGCTTGTGCCGCTTCCGACCGGGATGGACTGGGCCGGGATGAAGGTTCTGGCCTTCGCGGGGATCGGTTTGCCCGAGAAGTTTTTTGCAACCGTCAAGGCGCTGGGCGCCGACCTTGTGCGGGCCGAGGCGCTGGCAGACCATCAACCCCTGACAGATGCGCTGATGAAACGGTTGCAGATCGAGGCGACCACCCTGGGTGCCCAGCTTGTCACGACCGAAAAAGACGCCGTGCGCCTGCCGCCCGCGTTCAAGCGGCAGGTGCTGACCATTCCCGTGCGATTAGAGCTGTCGGACTGGGCTTTGATAGACGCGGAGCTGCGGCGGATCGGGCTGGACTAGGCTCTTTCGACCGCGCCCATGCGCTCAGCTTTCCAGTTTCTCGTCAATCAGCTTGGCAAATTCCTCATAGGACATGTTGGAATAGGTTTCGCCGTCGATCACGAAAGATGGGGTGGCATTGATCTCGTCCGCCGTGGCGTTCTTTTGATAAGCGGCCACCATGCTCTGTGCCATCGCCTCGTCTTGCAGACAGGCGTCCATCTGTTCGTCATTCATGCCGGCAGTGCGGCCAAGCTTGCGCAGGTTGGCCAGAATGTTGCCGGGATCGCCGTCGCCGATCCATTCTTCCTGACCGGCATAGATCAGGTTGGTCAGGCCGAAATACCGATCCTCGCCCCCGCAGCGGGCGATCATGCCCGCCCAAAGACCGAAGCGATCAAAATACACCTCGCGGTGCACGAATTTGATCTTACCGGTGTCGATATAGTTCTTCTTCAGCTCCTTGAAGACCGTGTCGTGAAAATTGGCACAATGCGGGCAGGTGAAAGAGGCGTATTCGATCACCGTCACCGGTGCGTTTTCGTCGCCCATGACCATGTCCGGGGCCGGTTCGACATCGGCGTCTTGCGCCCCGGCAATCGAAACACCGGGAACCGAACCATTGTTCTGGCTCATATAGTAAACGCCGCCGCCAATCAGCAGAAGGGCCGCAAGCAGAAGGGGAAGAAATCGGGTCATGACAGGTCTCAGCCTCTTTCGTGTTTTTGTTTCGTCAGCACGTTTCGTGCCAGTGTTTCAAGGGCCGCACGCAGATCCGTGTCGGTGACATCGGATGTCACTTCGGCGGCACGCGCGCAGGTTTTTTCGTCAATCACAGGGGCCTTTTTGGGTGCCGGAGTGAACTGCGCCTGCCCTTCGGCAAAGCCCGTCGGAGCGGTCTGGGTGATCCTTACCCGCGCGATGGCATTATATCCATAGACCGCGTTCACCTTTTCGCGCAGCTTCTCTTTCTGCATTTCAAGCATCGGGGCCTGCGCACCGGTCGTCAGCACCGTAAGCGTGGCACCCATACCGCCACGGGCATAGGACACCTCGACCGGTTTTGCGATGGCGGCGGTGGCGTCGCCCACGATCTCGGCCCAATGGGTCAACACGCGCGACACCGCAAAACCGCGGGATTCGCCCGCCTTGCGAATGCGTTGCGTCAAAAGGGCCGAGGTTCGTTCAAACCCCTTCCGCCGACGCTGGTTGTTCTTAGGCTGATTCACGACTGGCACATCCCTGTTTTGCCCCTATTTTAGGTGGTTGAACATGCTATGCCAGTACAAAGCACGGATAGGGGATAACACTTGTGTGACGCGCCGAAACCCGCCGATCTGTTGGCCTGGTATGATCGCCATGCCCGCGATCTGCCGTGGCGCGTGGCGCCTGCGGATCGGTCGGCGGGCATGGTGCCCGACCCCTATGCGGTCTGGCTGTCCGAGATCATGTTGCAACAGACGACTGTTGCGGCGGTAAGAGACTATTTCACCCGGTTCATGGCCCTTTGGCCGACAGTAAAGGCCTTGGCTGCCGCCGAGGATGACCGCGTCATGGGCGAATGGGCGGGGCTTGGATATTATGCCCGCGCCCGCAATCTGTTGAAATGCGCGCGAGCAGTGACGCAGATAGGCGGGTTTCCCACGACCCGTGCGGGGCTTGAGGAACTGCCGGGCATTGGCCCCTATACCTCGGCTGCGATTGCCGCGATCGCCTATGACCTGCCGGAAACCGTGGTGGACGGGAATGTCGAGCGGGTGATGGCGCGGGTGTTTCAGATCGAGATGCCCTTGCCCGAGGCCAAGCCCGAGATGAAAGCCCGCGCCGCCAGTCTGACACCCGCCACGCGACCCGGCGATTACGCACAAGCCGTGATGGATCTGGGCGCCACGATCTGCACGCCCAAATCGCCAGCTTGCGGGATCTGTCCGTGGACCACGCATTGCCAGGCACGCAGGGCAGGGGTGCAGGCCACGCTGCCCGCGCGAAAGCCGAAAACCCCCAAGCCCACGCGATACGGCATCGCCTATCTTGCGCGGCGTCCGGACGGAGCCTGGTTGGTCGAACGGCGTCCAGAGAAAGGGTTGCTGGGCGGGATGCTAGGCTGGCCCGGCGCCGAATGGGGCGATTTTGCCACCGAGGCGGCCCCCTTTCGGGCGGATTGGACCGATCCGGGTGTTGAAGTGCGCCACACGTTTACGCATTTTCATCTGCGGTTGGCGCTTCGCGTGGCCGAAGTTCCAGACAGTGCGCGACCAAGGGTGGGCACGTTTCAGAAGATCCGGCCCAGTGACCTGCCAACAGTGATGCGCAAGGCCTTTGACGTTGCGAAAGCCGCCATGCCGGATTGAGCCATACGGGCCGCAAGGCTATATCTTTGGTTGGAACAGAAAGGACATCGCCATGGTTCCTGCGTCGACCGTTGCCCGGTTCCGAAATGCAGCGCCCTTCGGGGTCTCGCTTCTGCTGCCGGTACTGGTGTGCATCGCGGCGTGGAAGGGTGGGTGGTATCTGCTCTTGCCCCCGCTGGGGACTTGGTGGCTCTATGCTATGTTGGACGCCGCGATCGGGCGATATTCCGAGAATGCAGACCCTGACACACCTGAAAATGATCTTTTTTGGTATCGCCTCATCACGCTGATCTGGTTCCCCATTCAGGTCGTGATGATCTTCGGCATGATCTGGTATGTGACCGGCGCAAGCCACCTGTCATTGGCCGAGAAGTTCGGAGTGTTTTTCGGTGTGGGTGTCCTGTCTGGGGCGGTCGGCATCGTCTATGCGCATGAACTGATGCACCAATCCAACCGGTCGGAACGTTGGCTGGCCGACCTGCTGTTGGCCACGGTGCTTTACAGCCATTTCCGAACCGAGCATTTGCTGGTTCACCACCCTTATGTCGGCACAACGCGCGACGCCGTGACCGCGCGATACAACGAAGGGTTTCACCGCTATTTCTTCCGCGTCATTCGGGAATCGCCGGTGTCGGCCTGGCGCGCCGAAAAGGCGATGCTGGCGCGGCGGGGGCTGTCTGTCTTGGATGGATCGAACCCGTTCTGGCGCTATGGCGCGTTGCAACTGACATTCTGCATTCTGGCGGTTCTGATCGGCGGTTGGCTGGGTCTGGCGTTGTTTGCATTTCAGGCTCTGATTGCGATCTGGCAGTTGGAGCTGACAAACTATGTCGAACATTACGGCCTGACCCGCAAACATCTGGGTGACGGCAAATATGAACGCGTGATGCCCCGTCACAGTTGGAATGCTGACCACCGCGCGTCGAACTGGCTGTTGATCAACCTTCAACGCCATTCCGATCATCACTACAAACCCGCGCGGCGGTTTCCGTTGTTGCAGACCTATCCCGATGACGAGGCACCGCAACTGCCCTTTGGTTATCCGGTGATGACGGTGGCGGCGATGATCCCGCCCGTCTGGCGACGCGTGATGAACCCGCGCGTCAGGGCGTGGCGTAAACATCATTACCCCGAGATCTCGGATTGGAGCGCCTATAAGGCTGGCACCCTGCCGCCGCCAGGGCTGCGTTAAGGGAAGTGTGTGGGCGTGTCGCCCGCCTGCCACGGCGCGTATTTTTGCATGACATTCGCCAGACGGTTGCTGGTCAGAAATGTCTCTAACCATGCGGAAACGCGCGGTGTTGCTTCGGTATCAAAGCGCGGTTTGTTGATCATCGCGAATTGGCGCACGAAGGGCAGGGTGGCGAAATCGGCCAGCGTCGGCGCGTTGCCATACAGCCAACCGCCAGCCAGTTGCGGCTCAAGCGCGGCCAGAATCTCCATGGCTTCGGCGCGCGTTTCTTCGGGGTCGCTGTCGGGGTGACGCACGGCATATTTCGTCAGATCAAGTGCGCGTTTGAACGGGCCGTCAAACAGATCGACCAGATCGCGCCCTTCATCGGGCATGTCGCACAACCCTTCGGGGTCATTCTGCGCCAAGGCCCAACGCATGATGTCGAAACTTTCGTCCAAAACGCCTTCGGCCGTCACCAGACACGGGACCGTTGCCGAGGGCGACGCGTCAAGGAACGCTGTCGGCTTGTCGCGCAACAGGATCTCGCGCAGCTCGATCTGCACGCCGCTGCTGGCAATCGCCAGCCGTGCGCGGATCGCATAGGGGCAGCGTCGGAAGGAATAGAGGACAGGTATCATAGTCTGTTCCTGCCTGAAATGGGGCAGGGGGTGCAACCCATCGGTCAGCGCAAAAAAGCCCCGCCCTTTGCAGGGCGGGGTCAGTCAAGTTGCGCCGTGGCGGGCGAGCCACAGGCACAGGCGGTACGCCGTGTTGCGGGCACTTGTCGTTGCGCCCTGCAAAATCCTTGAAAATCAGTTCATCTCTGCCCGAATCTGTTGGCGCAGAAGGTCGATTGGAACTTTCTTTCCGTCCTGGCGGAAATGCCAATAGGTCCAACCATTGCAGCTTGGCGCGCTTTCCAACGCCGCGCCCACCTGGTGGATCGACCCGCGTGCTTCGCCGGAAATCAGGGTGCCATCGGCGCGCACCTTGGCCGTCTTGCCGCGCGGGCTTGTCAGCACCTCGCCGGGGCGCAACATGCCGCGTTCGACAAGCTGGCCGAAGGGCACGCGCGGTTCAGCACGCTTGGATGGGGTGGTGATCAGGGCTTCCTTGTCGAACTTGCGCACCTTGGCGATACGTTTTTCTGCGACCTTGCGATAGGCCTCCTCCCGTTCAATCCCGATAAATTCGCGCCCCAGCATCTTGGCCACGGCCCCCGTGGTGCCGGTGCCGAAGAACGGGTCAAGAATCACGTCGCCGGGGTTGGTGGACCCGACCAGAACACGATGCAGCAGGCTTTCCGGCTTCTGGGTCGGATGCGCCTTGTCGCCATTTTCGTCTTTCAGGCGTTCATGCCCCGTGCAGATCGGCAGAACCCAGTCGGATCGCATCTGGATACCTTCGTTCAGTGCCTTCAGGGCTTCATAGTTGAACGTGTATTTCGCACCTTCGGATTTCGAGGCCCAGATCATCGTCTCATGCGCGTTGGTGAACCGTTTGCCGCGGAAATTCGGCATCGGGTTCGACTTGCGCCACACCACATCGTTCAGGATCCAATAGCCCTGGTTCTGAAGTTCGGCGCCCATGCGAAAGACGTTGTGATACGAGCCGATCACCCAGATCGCGCCATTCGGTTTCAGGATGCGGCGCGCCGCTTTCAGCCAGGCGCGGGTGAACTGGTCATAGGCCTTGAAGCTGTCGAATTGATCCCAGTCGTCATCAACAGCATCGACCTTTGAGTTGTCGGGGCGGTGCAAATCGCCTTTCAACTGCAGGTTATAGGGCGGGTCAGCAAAAATAAGATCGACCGAGTTCTCCGGCAGACTGTTCATCACCTCGATGCAGTCACCGTCAATAATCTGGTTCAGCGGCAAGTCTACAGCCGCTTTTGTTGTGGTTTTCGTTGTCATTTCTGCCTCATGTACCCGGCGCATTTTGCGCCTATCGGTGGCGCATTGGTGCGCTCGTTTTGATGAAGTCAGAATGAGTCAAAGGCGATTCGCCGTCAAATTCTTTTTTGAATCAGTCACTTACATTTTCTTGTTGATACAAGATATTGTGCACCGGTTTGAACGAACGTCTATGGTGTGGGGTCACACCAAGATTTCGGAGCGCCAACCTGTGGCTTTTCGACGGGTAACCTGCGTTCGTCTCCCACCCATAGCCGGGAAACTGTTGCGCCAAATCCACCATGATCCGGTCGCGGGTGATTTTGGCGATGATCGAGGCAGCGGAAATCGACACCGAGCGCGCATCGCCTTTGACGATGGTCTCGGACGACACCGTCAATCCGCGCGGTGTCATGTTGCCGTCGATCAACACGTGATCGGGCGGAATGGGCAGCCCTGCAATCGCACGTTCCATCGCCAGATGGCTGGCGCGCAGAATGTTGAACGTGTCAATCTCCTCGACCGTGGCATGGGCGATGGATACCTCGGCGCAGGACATGATGGCATCGAACAGGACCTCGCGCCGCCGGGCGGTCAGGGCTTTGGAATCGTTCAGACCGTCGGGAATGCAAGTCGGGTTCAGCACCACCGCCGCCGCCGTGACAGGCCCGGCCAACGGCCCGCGCCCGACCTCGTCCACGCCGGCAATCCGGGCAAGGCCGCGTGTCATCGCGGCGGTTTCAAAGCTGTAATCCGGAACGTGTCTGGTCATGCCCCTGCGTGGCCGATCCAACCTGCCCCTGCAAGCAAAAAAGGCGGGAGGCGAACCTCCCGCAAGTTTCACGGCGTGCCAGGTTAGGGACGCCACGCCGCTGCTCGATGTTGGGTCAGTAATACCGCGACTGGCGATAGCCATGCTTACGCAAGCAACGCGGATAGTAGATCTTGCGGGTCACATAGGTGCCCTGCTTGTTGCGCGCCACAATCGTGTCGCGACAGCTGCGCGGCAGCTTGGAATAGTATGAGAAGTTCCGCTTCATGCAGCGTTTGCTGAAGAATTTCCGCTTTCCGTCCTGCATCCGATAGGTGCGCAGACAATCTGAGGGAAGGATCAGGTGTCGCGGGACAGGCTTTCGGTGAACCTTTCTGGGTGGGTCTTTTCGTTTATACGTGTCTTTGTTCGCTCCGTCATCGTCAGACAACAGAATACCCAGGGTTGCGATGCCCAGCAGCAACCCAAGGATTGCGGTGGTATCGTCATGGTCATTGCGCGATCCCCAGTCGTTGGCGGAAACCGGGGCAACAGACAGCGCCAGCGCAAGCGTGGCGCTGAGCGCGAATTTCAAAGGCAAGATCGTCAGGCGGCGTGTCATCATGTGTCCTTTCGGCAAGGCATCCTTGGGGACGCGTGGAAGATGATCCAAGAATGCGGCCCCCCGACAGGCCAAGCAATAACGCCGCAGTGTTATCGCCTATCAACGGCTTTGATATTGATTAACCCACGGGCGCACCGCATGGTTTGCACATGATGAAACAGACACTCTTTGCCCTTGCGCTTTCCCTGTATGCCCTGCCGTCCCAGGCGGGGTGTTATGCGGATTACAAAGCGAAACAGGATGACCCGCTCAGGCTGCATTACGGCGTTGTTGAACTGCCGGATGCCGCGTGCAACAACCGACAGGCCGCCACGCGGCAGGTGCGGCAACGGCTGGAAGATCAGGGGTGGCACCTTTTGAAGATCCAGTCGATTTTTGACGAGTCGGGCCTGACGGAAAGGAAAGAAAGTGCCGGAGAATTCTTCCTTCGCTTCTGACGCGCGGCGGGTGTCGAACCGGGTGGTCGTGGCAGGGATCGCCGCGATCGTCGCGATCCTGCTGGTCGCGGCCATCGTGTTGTTCATGACCCTGCCCGACGCCAATGCCTTCAATGCGCGCGTCGAACAGATTTTTATCGAGAATGATGGCCTGACCTCGGGGGCAGAAATCAAACTGCTTGAGATACTGGCCCAATCGGGCACTGCTTTTGCGGACACGCTGACCAGCTATCGCATGGTGATCTTTGTTCTTTTGGTGTTTGCCACCGCGCTCTTGATCGCAGCACTTGTCTTTCTGTTGACGATCATCGGCCTGAACCGACGTATGGGCGAGATCGAGCGCGCCGGCATTCAGGTCAACTCGCTTCTGATCAGCCGCGAGGAACGCACGGTTTACCTGAACAACATGGAATTTGCCCTGACCGAAGCGGCCATCGAAACGCTGTCAGCCCTGGCCGAGGCGCGGATGGACGAAGAAGTGCTTTCCGGGTCGGAGCTGGAGGCCCTGATCTCGGGCCGCGACCCGGCCGATTGCGACGAAGCCGCCGGTGCCACCCGCATCAAACGCCTGCGTGATGCACTGGGCAACCAGATGATCAGCGAGCTTCTGGTCAAAACCATCGCCCGCCGCGGCTATATGCTGTCGATCGACAAGGATGTCATTCGGATGCTGTAACAATCTGCTAAGGGTTGAAGCCACGACATGACAGAGGCTGGGACAGAGCGGTTGTGACCAAGATCGCTGATGACCCACGAGTCAAAAAAAGTCGAGCGACTTGGGGGCCGCTCGACCGTTTGCGGTTTTACGCGATGGACGAGGCAAAACAGATTGGGTGCTCAGCGTGTGGCAGCCCGTTTCTGTTGCGCCTCGACAAACATGTTCCAAGCGACCAGCTGAGGGGGGACCGGTGGGATGAATGGGATCAGATTCTGATCCTTTTCACATACGGGATCGGCATCTTTATCCTCGAACAGTTCGGGGAACATTTCTTGAAGATCAGCTTTGCAAACCATCATGGCGGAAGCTCCTCTGTTGCGCGTGCAGTTGGGACGGGTTCAATGTGACGAGGCCGGGATCAACAGGTCTCGTCACCAGTGTCTGCAGCGTCAGCACGCTCGCTGCATTGCAGCTTGTTCGGCAATCGTGTGCACGTTGTTTGACGCCAGGGGCTGCATCCCAAGCTCGCGATCATCAAAGGCATCGACGACGCGCTTGATGTCACTGCGCCGAAGCCCGATGTCGTCCAGGGTCCAATCATCCAAAGCCTGCAACGCCGCGATCATCTTGCGTCGTTTCCATTGCCTTATTACGGCCCTTCGCCAGCGGGAAAACAACGGTTCGGATGTCTCGTCCGAGGCCATGGTCAGATGCAGGTTGCGTTGGTTCAAGTAGTTTCGGTGTGACAAAACGGGATGCATTTCGTTCTCCGGTAGTCTGATTGTTGAGCTGGACACCACGCGCAGAAAGCACCGAACAGATCTAACCGTTCGCTGCGGCGTTGGTGCCTGTACATATCATGTGATCAGGTTGATCAGATTTCCCCGAGGCAGAGCGAGACACAACAGTCCGCCCCACCCGGGGCTACCGGCGGTTCAGTAGAGTTCCTGCGAAGTGCAGTACCTTCTTATGTAAATCGCGCATCATCATGTGATTGATATGGACCCTCGCCATCGTATCTTCAAGCCACCCCCGGCCTCTGCGACCTTCCGACGCGAGTTTCCGCTGATCAATCCATAAAAGCTGACCGGAAAGGTATCATTTGTCGGCCCGAGGCCAGTATTCACCAACCGGCTGATCAGGTTTCAATCAGCCCGACCCAATGTCGAAGTTTGTTTTCAACCAACAGCGGCAACCGCGGACGAAACGGGTACGGTCGGAGGCTGTAGAGAAACCGGAAGTGCGCGCAAACTTTTTCTGGCTTTCTTGAAGGTCTTCGGCGGTAACCGAACATCCCCGCGGCGCACAGCATCGACGCCCGCCATCCGCTCCCACCCTGCCTGCATCGCGAACTTCCGGGCCTCGCCTGAGGCAGCGATCCGAACGCCACCTTGGTGTTGAGCTCGAAGATGCTTTGAGCAACGCAGAAAAGATCGACATCCAACCAGCTGTGGTAAGTGGCGTTGCCGTTTGCCATCACAAAGCGCTTGTCTATCATTGAAGCAGCGAAGATGTCGGGAGCCCAATTGACGGATGCTGCGTGGTGTTCGGATGGCGGCAATGGACAATCACCACGTCAATAAGGCGCAGTGTATAACAACTGATTTGATTTTTTCCGCGCGATAAGAAATTGTAAACTTCAGATAAGTTTGAGGTGCCGGGGATGAGTGGCCGAAAGATCAGGAACATGGAAGAGTTTGCTGCGGTCAGTGGCATCTCGCGACCGACCGTTTCGAAATACTTCAACGATCCTGCGAGTGTGCGGGCATCGACGCGCGAGAAAATTGAAAGGGCACTCAAGAAACACGACTATCGCCCTAATATCTTTGCGATGAACCAAAACAGGAAGCTGACCAAGAACCTGGGGATCGTAGTGCCCTATCTGGCCGATCCGTTTTTTGCCGAGATCGCGCGACGTATCGAGGATATGGTCATTTCGGCTGGGTTTCGACCGATCCTTCTAAGCTCCCATGGCGATGCAAAGCTCGAGGTGGAAAACCTGGAGTCGTTGTTGTCGATCAAGCCAGCGGGCGTTTTGCTGGCGCCTCTTGGGCGCATTTCTGACACAGCCGCGATCGAACGGTTTTGCCGTGAGGTACCCACGGTGAACTTCGACGCAAACATTGATGGGGTTGGTGAAGCGTTTGTCGGGCACAATAATGCTCAAGCCACCGAAATGATGCTGGAGTACCTCACAAGAACGGGTGAACCCCCTGTATTTTTCGAGATGAAGTCCCCACCGAACCCGAACGCCAACAAGCGGCGAACAGCTTACGTGGAAACGATGGAGCGCATGGGGCACACGCCCCATGTGATACAGGCATCCGGCGAAGGGTGGGACATCGAGGAAATCGGCTATCGCGAAGGTGCACGTGTGTTGTCAGAAGACTCGCTGCCATCGCCCACTGTGTTTTGCAGCAATGACCGTTTGGCAATTGGGTTCCTGGCTGCGGCCTATGAAGCAGGGTTCAAAGTTGGTTTGGGGGATGATTGTGCGCTGCGCGTGGCGGGCCATGATAACCACCCGTTTTCCCGATACACCTGCCCGACACTGACGACGGTGTCACATAACTACTCGGCGATCGCGACCAAAAGCGTCGAGACCATTATGGCGATGATCGAATCTGGAGAGCGTGCCCCGGAACGCAAATCGACGTTATTTGATGGAGAACTCATAATGCGCGCATCCGCATAAGCAATTGTTTTTGTGGGATACGAACAAATAAATTTACGCGCGTAAAAATTAAGATTGACGAAGCGGAAATCTAAACTCTATGCTCGTAGAGTAATTTACATTCCGTGGGAGGAAACAATGAAACTTGCTAACGCACTTCGTGCGGCAACGGCGCTAACTGTGATGAGCACAGGTGCGGTCTTCGCTGACACAATTACGATCGCCACAGTAAACAACGGCGATATGATCCGTATGCAGGGCTATACCGACGATTTCACCGCCAAGACCGGACATGAGGTTGAGTGGGTAACGCTGGAAGAGAATGTTCTTCGTCAACGTGTCACAACCGACATCACCACCAAGGGCGGTGCGTTCGACATCATGACAATCGGGATGTACGAAACCCCGATCTGGGGTGCCAACGGATGGCTTGTTCCGCTTGATGATCTTTCTGCTGAATACGACGTGGACGACATCCTGCCCGCGATGCGCGCGGGTCTGAGCCACGACGGCACGCTATATGCCGCGCCGTTCTACGGCGAAAGCTCGATGATCATGTATCGCACCGACCTGATGGAAAAAGCCGGTCTGGAGATGCCCGAAGCGCCCACCTGGCAGTTCATCCGTGAGGCCGCGGCGGCGATGACGGATCGCGGCAACGAAATCAACGGCATCTGCCTGCGCGGCAAGGCCGGTTGGGGCGAGGGCGGCGCGTTTATCACCGTCACAGCCAATTCGTTCGGCGCACGCTGGTTCGACGAAGAGTGGAACGCGCAGTTTGATCAACCGGAATGGGCCGAGGCACTGAATTTCTTTGTTGGGATGATGGAAGAAAGCGGCCCTCCGGGCTATGCGACCAACGGCTTCAACGAAAACCTGTCGCTGTTCCAGCAAGGCAAATGCGGCATGTGGATCGACGCGACGGTTGCTGCGTCTTTCGTGACCAACCCCGACGATTCAACCGTGGCCGACAAGGTCGGTTTCGCGCTTGCCCCCAACAGTGAAGGTGTCGAGAAGAAGTCGAACTGGCTTTGGGCTTGGGCCTTGGCAATCCCTGCCGGCTCGCAGAAGGTCGACATCGCCAAAGAGTTCATCGAATGGGCAACTTCGAAAGAATATATCGAACTGGTCGCAGCCAAAGAAGGTTGGGCAAATGTTCCCCCCGGTGCGCGCACGTCACTGTATGAGAACGAGAACTATCAGGGCGTTCCTTTCGCAAAAATGACGCTGGATTCCATTCAGGCCGCCGATCCGACCAACCCGACCGTCAAACCGGTGCCGTATGTTGGGATTCAGTTCGTCGCAATCCCCGAGTTTGCCGGCATCGCGACCGAAGTCAGCCAGGAATTCTCGGCGGCTTATGCCGGCCAGCAAAGCGTGGAAGAGGCGTTGGAAAAAGCGCAGGCGATCACCAACGACGCCATGGAAGCCGCAGGCTACCGCTAAGCGCTCATGCAACGCACACGAGGGGCGGCAAACACCCCGCCCCTCGACCGACAAACAAATCCTAAATAATTTGACCTCGTTTCAGGCGGCTTGGTCCGTCAACGAAGGAGATGTGTCATGGCCACTCAACACTCACGTTCCGCCGCCAGATTGATGATGGCCCCTGCGGTAATCCTGCTTCTTGGATGGATGTTGGTCCCATTGACCATGACATTGTTCTTTTCATTCAAGAAATACCTGCCGCTGCGCGGCGACTCCATGGCCAATGGCCTGGATTGGGTGGGCTTCGACAACTACGTTCGGTTCGTCAGTTCCAGCTCCTTCTGGCCCAGCATTCAAGCCACACTGATCATCGTCGGTGGCGTCCTGGCGATTACGATCGTGTTTGGTGTCATGCTGGCGATCCTGCTGGACCAGCCGATGTGGGGCCAGGGGATCGTGCGCATCCTGGTCATCGCCCCGTTCTTCGTCATGCCGACGGTTTCGGCCCTGGTGTGGAAGAACATGTTCATGGACCCGGTGAACGGCCTGCTTGCACATCTGTGGCGGGCATTCGGCGCCGAACCGGTGCAATGGCTCAGCCAGGCGTCGTTGCCGTCGCTGATCATGATCGTATCCTGGCAGTGGCTTCCCTTCGCGACACTGATCCTGCTGACGGCCATTCAATCGCTGGACAGTGAACAGTTAGAGGCGGCTGAGATGGATGGCGCCCCCGTCCTGAAACGATTCTGGTTCATCATTCTACCGCACCTGTCCCGCGCCATCACGATCGTGATCCTGATCCAGACGATTTTCCTTTTGGCAATCTTCGCCGAGATTTTCGTGACCACCGGCGGTGCATTCGGCACCAAGACACTGTCCTACCTGATCTTCCAGCGCGTGCTGGAGAGCCAGAACGTCGGGCTGGGGTCCGCGGGCGGTGTCTATGCAATCATTCTGGCCAATATCGTTGCCATCTTCCTGATGCGCATCGTTGGCAAAAACCTGGACGCATGAGGAGGAGCACGACATGGCACGCACAGCAACAGCGCAGCGCAAAGCACTGAACACCGCCCTGGCTTGGGTCGTCGGTCTTCTGATTTTTTTCCCGATCCTGTGGACGATCCTGACCAGCTTCAAGACCGAGGCACAGGCCATCGCAAGCCCGCCGATTTTCCTGAACTTCGATTGGACGCTGGAGAACTACGCCATCGTACAAGAGCGGTCGAACTATATGCGGTTCCTGTGGAACTCGGTCATCATCGCGGGGGGGTCCACGATTCTGGGCACGATCATCGCGATCCCCGCCGCGTGGTCCATGGCTTTCGTGCCTTCCAAGCGGACCAAGGATATTCTTTTGTGGATGCTGTCCACCAAGATGCTTCCGGCGGTGGGCGTCCTGTATCCGATCTATTTGTTGTTCATCAAGTTGGGGCTGCTGGACAGCCGCGCCGGGCTGGTCATCGTGTTGATGCTGATCAACCTGCCGATCATTGTCTGGATGCTCTATACCTATTTCCGCGAAATTCCGGGCGAGATTCTGGAAGCCGCGCGGATGGACGGCGCCACGTTGAAAGAAGAGATCCTGTATGTCCTGACGCCCATGGCGATCCCGGGCATCGCATCCACCCTGTTGTTGAACTTCATCCTGGCATGGAACGAAGCGTTCTGGATGCTCAACCTGACGGCCGCACAGGCCGCCCCTTTGACGGCTTTCATCGCCAGCTACTCCAGCCCCGAGGGTCTGTTCTATGCGAAACTCAGCGCGGCTTCGACCATGGCCATCGCGCCAATCCTCATCCTTGGCTGGTTCAGCCAGAAACAACTTGTCCGCGGCTTGACCTTCGGCGCAGTGAAATAAGGAAAGATCATGGGACGTATCGTACTCGATCAAGTATCCAAAAGCTTCGGCGAGGTGGAAGTTATCCCACCGCTGGACCTGACCATAGAAGATGGTGAATTCACGGTGTTCGTCGGCCCATCGGGCTGCGGCAAGTCCACGCTGCTGCGACTGATCGCTGGGCTTGAGGACACCACAAGTGGGCACATCCGCATTGACGGAGAGGACGCCACCAATGTGCCCCCCGCCAAGCGCGGTCTGGCGATGGTTTTCCAGTCCTATGCGCTTTATCCGCATATGTCGGTGCGCAAGAACATAGCGTTCCCAATGCGCATGGCGAAGATGAGCCAGGACGAACAAGACAAGCGCATCGAGGCCGCCGCCAAGGCGCTGAACCTGACCGACTATCTTGATCGTCGCCCCGGGCAACTGTCAGGCGGGCAACGCCAGCGCGTGGCCATTGGTCGGGCCATTGTGCGCGAACCGTCTGCGTTCTTGTTTGACGAGCCGCTATCAAACCTCGATGCCGCGTTGCGTGTCGGTATGCGCATGGAGATTTCGGAGCTGCACAAGAAGCTTGATACGACGATGATCTATGTGACCCATGACCAGGTCGAAGCGATGACCATGGCCGACAAGATTGTCGTGCTTCAAGCCGGTGTGATCGAACAGGTCGGCACGCCGCTTGAACTGTATCGCGCGCCGCGCAACGTCTTTGTTGCAGGCTTTATTGGCAGTCCGAAAATGAACTTGATTGAGGGTGCTGAGGTCGCAAAGCACGATGCACATACCATCGGCATTCGTCCTGAACATATCGACGTGTCTACGACCGAAGGTCTGTGGCAGGGCACTGTTGGGGTCGCGGAGCACTTGGGATCTGACACCTTTATTCACATTCACGGCGTGCCCGGTTGTGAACCCATGACAGTTCGCACGGATGGCGAATTTGGCGTGAAACACGGCGATACGGTTTTCCTGACACCCAACCTTGCACATTTACACCGCTTTGATGCTGAGGGGCTGCGGCTGGAATGAAACGACTTGCCGGTAAAACAGCACTGATCACGGGCGCGGCACGCGGTATTGGGCTTGAATTTGCGAAGGCCTATGTTGCGGAAGGCGCACGGGTCGCGGTGGCCGATATCGACATGGCGCGCGCGCAAGCCGCCGTGCAGGAATTGGGCAGCGCCGCGATTGCCGTCGAAATGGATGTGACCCAGCAAGACAGCATCGACGCAGCCGTCGCACAGACAGCAGAGCAGTTTGGCGGGATCGACGTCTTGGTCAACAACGCAGCCATCTTCACGGCCGCACCTATCGCCGAGATCACCCGAGACGATTTTGATGCCGTCTTTGCCATCAACGTGTCCGGTGTACTGTTCTCCATGCAAGCCGTGGCGCGCCACATGATTGAACGCGGTGAAGGGGGCAAGATCATCAATATGGCCAGCCAAGCGGGTCGACGTGGCGAGGCATTGGTCGGTGTCTACTGCGCCTCGAAGGCGGCGGTCATCAGTCTGACTCAGTCTGCGGGTCTTAATCTTATTCAACACGGTATCAACGTGAATGCCATTGCGCCCGGCGTGGTCGATGGCGAGCATTGGGACGGTGTCGACGCCTTCTTCGCGAAGTACGAAGGCAAGCCGCTTGGTCAGAAAAAGAAAGAGGTGGGCGAGGCGGTGCCATTCGGGCGTATGGGCACCGCTCACGACCTGACTGGAATGGCCATTTTCCTCGCAACCAGCGAGGCGGACTACATCGTGGCCCAGACCATCGGTGTAGATGGCGGGAACTGGATGAGTTGAAGATGGCGCATGCAATTGATCCAGCCCTCGTTCAGTTGTGCGACGAGAATTTGACAGATCTGCCGCGGTCTGTGTCTTGTCCGGTCTACGACCGTGCAAGCCTTATCGCTGGAATTGTCCATATCGGGCTTGGGAACTTTCACCGCGCCCATCAAGCTTGGTACTTGCATCGTTTGATGCAAAACGGAGAAGCGCTTGATTGGGCAATCGTCGGGGCAGGTGTTCGCCCGCATGACGAAAAACAACGCCAAAAGCTGGCCGAACAGGACTATCTGACAACTCTGGTTGAACTGGACCCGCAGGGAACATCTGCAGAAATCATCGGGCCGATGATTGATTTCGTCCCTGTTCAGCCGAGCAATCAGCAACTGATCGAACGCATGGCGCAGCCCGATATCCGTATCGTGTCCCTGACCGTGACCGAGGGCGGATACTATGTCGATCCGGTCGCCAAGACGTTTGACGCAACACATCCGGACATCCAGCATGACGTCGCACATCCGGAAAGCCCGACCACGGCGTTCGGCGCCATGGTGGCTGCACTTAAGATACGAAAAGATCGGGGGACAGGGCCATTCACTGGTCTCAGCTGTGACAACCTTCAAGGCAACGGTGCGGTCCTTCGGCAGACCGTCGTCTCTTTGGCGCGATTGACAGAACCTGAGCTTGCTGATTGGATCGACAAGAATTGCTCGTTCCCGAATTCGATGGTGGACTGCATTGTCCCGGCAACGGGATTGAAAGAGATCGAGCTGGTCCGCTCGTTGGGCATTTCTGATGCCTCACCGGTTACCCACGAAAACTATCGTCAGTGGGTGATCGAGGATGATTTCTGTGCCGGTCGCCCGGATTTGAACAAGGTGGGCGCCACGTTCACCGATCATGTTCATGACTATGAAGCGATGAAAATCCGCATCCTGAATGGCGGACATCAGATCATCGCAGGGGTTGGTGAAATTTTGTCGGTCGCGACAATTGCTGACTGCATGGCGAACGCGAAAATCCGAAGCCTTTTCCGGCGCATCGCATTGAACGAGATTGCACCGCACGTGAAGCCAGTTCCGGGCACCACGCCCAAGGATTATGTCGACTTGATCGACCATCGCTTCTCGAACCCGCGCATCATTGATACGACCCGCCGGGTGGCCTTTGACGGCTCGTCACGGCACCCCGGATTTGTTATCCCAACGATCCGCGAAGGGATCGCGGCGGGCACGCCGATTGAAGGTCTTGCCTTGGTCGAAGCCGCGTGGGCGCGCATGTGCGAAGGCACGCGCGAAGACGGAAGCCGGATTGAGCCAAACGACCCAATTTGGGATGACCTTCAGAAAACTGCCGTTCTGGCCAAAGCAGACCCGTCGGTTTGGCTAAAACAACAGCAGTACTATGGGGACCTTGTGTACCAACCCCAGTTTGCGAACGCATTTTCCAACTGGCTCAATATGATCTGGTCTAAGGGTGTCGAGGCCGCCGTCGATCACTATCTGAAAGGCTAAAAGATGGCGTTCTTGGGTATCGACCTGGGCACTTCTGGTCTGCGCGCGTTGCTTGTCGACGCCGCAGGGTCTCCAATTGGCTGGGCTGAACACGCCTATGCGACCCATCATCCCCATCCGGGTTGGTCCGAGCAAAACCCGAAAGATTGGATTGATGCGCTTACATCTGCGGCGCGTGAATTGCGCGATGCTCACCCAGAGTTCTCGGGCCTCAAAGGCATTGGGGTGTCGGGCCATATGCATGGCGCAGTTTTGGTTGATGAAACCGGCGATCCGATACGTCCCTGCATCATGTGGAATGACACAAGAAGCCATGAAGAGGCCGCACGGCTGGACGCAATGCCCCAGACGCGCGTCATTTCAGGCAATGTGGCCTTTCCCGGCTTCACGGCTCCGAAGCTGGAATGGGTGCGGGCGCATGAACCGGAAAACCATGCGCGTATTTCCAAGGTGCTTTTGCCTGCCGCATACGTGAATTGGTATCTGACGGGCGAATATGTTTCAGATATATCTGATTGCTCGGGTACGGGGTGGCTGGATGTCCGAGCACGCGGGTGGTCTGAAAGGCTTCTTACGGCTGGCAACATGCGGCCAGACCAGATGCCCCGACTTGTGGAGGGGTGCGACCCAGCAGGGCAACTCAGAACAGAACTCATGTCCGACTGGGGCATCAATCAACCGGTAATCGTGGCGGGTGGCGCGGGGGACAATGCAGCGACAGCCTGCGGCATAGGCGCTCTTTGCGAAGGGCAGGGGTTTGTGTCCCTTGGGACGTCTGGTGTTTTACTGTTGGCACGGGATGGCTGTGATCCAGCACCGGAAACCGCGCTGCATTGCTTCTGCCACGCAATCCCAGACCGGTGGTGCCAAATGGGCGTGATGCTTTCGGCAACCAATTCGTTGAACTGGTTATCCCGCATCAGTGGGCAATCCCCGGCGACACTGACCGAGGCGCTTGGACCCGACATTGGAAAGCCCAGCGACGAGCTGTTCCTGCCCTATCTGTCTGGCGAGCGCACGCCGCATAACGACGCACAAATCCGGGCCGCGTTCCTTGGTCTTGATACTCAGACGTCCCTTGATGACATGACGCGCGCAGTGCTCAACGGGGTGGCCTTCGCACTGCGCGACAGTGCCGAGGCGATGAAAACGACGGGTGCAGACATCAACAAGCTTTACGCGGTTGGCGGCGGTGCGGCATCAAGATACTGGGTGGAACTGATTGCGACGATACTTGGAACCAGCATAGCTTTGCCAAAGGGGGGCGAATTCGGCGCGGCCCTTGGTGCAGCAAGACTGGCAATCGTTGCCGCTACAGATGCGCGACCAGAAGACGTAATGCTGGCACCAGAGCTGTGTGAGGGGATCACCCCACGGGTAGATTTGATTCAGGCTTATGACGACGCCTATGAACGGTTCAGAAGTGCCTATCCTGCCGTCCGGTCCGCGCAATGACACTGACTGTCTTCGAGCAACAACAAGAAGGTAAACCCAGATGATCCTTTGCTGTGGCGAAGCTTTGATCGACATGATCCCGGAAGCGACTCAATCAGGCCGCGACGGTTTTGTGCCCCATTGTGGCGGGGCCGTATTCAATACTGCCATCGCCTTGGGGCGCTTGGGTGCGCGAACGGGCATGCTGACAGGGCTATCCAGCGATATGTTTGGGCGCCAGCTGGCAGAGGCGATGGGCGCAAGCCGTGTCGATACGCGCCACGTCGTTACAAGTGACCGACCCACCACATTGGCCTTTGTGAAACTGGTCGATGGCCACGCAAGCTATACGTTCTATGATGAAAACTCGGCCGGTCGCATGCTGATGCCAGACGATATGCCGTCAAAGCTGACAGACGTCTCTGCGCTGTATTTCGGAGGCATAAGTCTGGCCTGTGAGCCGGGGGCAGATGCGTATTTGGCATTTGCCAAACGCCACGCCACCTCACAAGCAGTTATGATTGATCCGAACATCCGCGCGGGGTTCATCACCGATGAAGGACGGTATCGTGCGCGGCTGGACGCACTTATTTCATTGGCGGATGTCGTCAAGGTTTCGGATGAGGATCTGAACTGGATCAACCCGAGCCCGGTGCCGCAGGAAGAGAAGGCGCAGGCGTTGCTGGAACAAGGTCCCGCATTCGTCATCGTCACGCGCGGCGGAGAAGGTGCGAGCGGGTTTTTGAAACAAGGCGCAAGAATTGACGTTCCCGCGCAGCGCGTTCAGATTGTTGATACGGTTGGCGCAGGCGACACATTCAATGCGGGCGTCATGGCCAAGCTGTCGGAGCGGGGACAATTGACGAAAAAGGCTCTTTCAGCCCTCACACCAGAGACGGCGTCCGAGGCCCTTGCGTTTGGTGCGAATGTGGCCGCGATCACTGTTTCACGTGCTGGCGCAAATCCTCCGTGGAGGGATGAGTTGTAATGGAAAACCTGATCAGGTTCGAAAAGCTTCTTGATGAGATCAAGTCGCGCGCAGACGGTGAAAAGCGCCTTATAGTCGGCATCGCGGGGCCGCCTGGGTCCGGCAAGTCCACGCTTGCGGATGACCTTGCAGATTGCATCGGCACATCCGCGGCTGTTTTGCCCATGGACGGCTTTCACCTCGACAACGAAACGCTGCGGCAGAGAGGTCTTCTGAACCGCAAAGGCGCGCCCGAGACGTTCGACGCCCAAAGCTTTGTTGAGCTGGTGCGCGCGTTGAAGCAGCAATCAAGCCTGACATACCCTACCTTCGATCGTGAAGAAGACAGAACAGTTCCGGACGGAGGGCGCATCGATGCTGGTTCGAAAATTGTTTTGGTTGAAGGAAACTATCTGCTTCTGGACAGTCCGCCTTGGTCCGAGCTCGCCAAGTTGTTTGATATGACGGTAAAGCTTACTGTGGGCCGATCAGAGCTGGAAAGACGTCTGATTGAACGCTGGGTCAATCACGGATTATCTGCATCTGCCGCAACAGAACGTGCGCAGGAAAACGATGTGCGCAATGCAGATTTGGTTTCGACACATTCACGGTCGTCGGACTTTATCTACGTGGGCGACTAATCGTTGGTCTCGTTCAAAAAGGAATTGACCTAACCAATTTGATTGCGCCAGTTCACTGATGGTGACCCGCTTCCCGATCAGGGCCTTCTATGTATAGAGTTTTTCTGTTGTTTGGGCTGCTGTCGGACCCAGCTGAGCTGAACCATTGCGGCGCTCAAGCGATGCAGGCCGGCTACCACGGTTGAGATGAGCGTAGACGGTCAGAGCCAGTCAGCCAAGTGATGTGTGTGGTCTTAGTATCTTGCACAATGGGCAAAACTCCTATGGTTTTGAGCCTATGCAAACTTGACCGAAGGAAAACACTGTCATGCTTTGTCATATGGCTCACAACTTTCCTGCCTTCACTGAAAACTTTTTGGACAGATCTGCGACGCTTCAGAAGAGTTTCAGAGAGGAAACTATAACTGATATGTTGATTGCCAACATTGTTGCGCTCGGGGGAAAAAATGTCGTCGTTGATTTTCCAAACGAACTTTCCACGGGTGCCGATATGGAATGGACTCTCGTTGACCGGAGCGACGGATCATTTGTTCGGCTATTGATTCAAGCCAAGCGATCTTATGGAAAAGGGAAGCAGTGGGGACGCCACTCCTTCAGGGAACTGTATCATCAATCCGGAACTCCAAAGGCGCTGCAGGCCAAGGTGTTGTGCGATACTGCGAGAGCAGCAGCCGCAACTTACCCGTTGTACATTTTTTATGTCCCAGGAAAGACCTGTAAACTTGCACGGTTGGACAATGCGCTGAATGCCTCTGGCGTGACACTTGCCGACGGCTACGAAATAGAAAAATTGGCAATTTCTGCTTCGGATCGTAAAACACGAACGAAGAACCGAAGCTCAAGAACTATCTCTGAAAAGATGTTCCCCCTGCAGAGTCTGTTTTGCCCCCAGTCCATCAACAAAATAGGACCTATGATGTTTAGTAGAGCTGCTTCTGTCGGTCCTTTGTTTTTTGATGGTACATCCTTTGGATACCCTACGCCCCCTACACCCCAGAAAATTTGTGATGCAGTTAACCGTTTGAACGATGTCAGAGAAAAAAATGGCGCTAAAAGTACAGAAAAACAGCCGTTAGATGTGAGTTTTAGAATCCCGGAGGAAATCAGAGAAGTCCTTGAAACGGGGAAGTTTTCTTCAGAATTGAAAGCGAGCAACACTATTTGTAAGGCAGTGTTCATTTCGCGCAGTGATGATAGCTCCTAGACGAATTTGGACGAGTTGGTGTTGCCGTGGCACCCAATACTATCCATTGATAGGCTGCGTCGAACCACCTCAAACTCGACAACGAATCCAATATGTTAATGACCGCATAGTTCCGAAGGTTTAGCCAGTAACAACGTAAAAAGGGGGCGTGTTGAAAATTAGTGTATACAACCCAGATAGTTCTCCCCAAAACGCTCCATTGCTGTAGCTGCGATCCGCTCGTCGACACTATCGTCTATGAACAAACCCCAAGGGTAGACATCAACATTCGCCAGATCGAAATCATCCTGTGGATTGGGCTTGTTTTGGCTGAGAAATGCGTATCGAATAACGCAACTTCGACATAGCCAGATTCAACGATCTCATCATGTTTTTCCCGCACCTGCAGAGGGGTTAACCCATAGATCAGATTTGGCGGCTCTGGGTTCTCTACATGCTGGCAAAACTCGGGCGCTCGGCCCGCTTCATCCAGGATCTGCTGCACACTTTGACCAATCTTGTTGGCTTTGCGCGAATAGCTTTGAATATGCAAAAACTGAGGGCCTGACATTACTGGCGACCCCGGTGAGATGAAACACAATATTGACCGACTATTGAGTTGATAAACAACTCATCGGGCAAGACGCTGCGCCCCTGCACCCAGCCAGCGGCTTTGCCGCCGATCCGTTCCGGATCAAAGCCACCGTTGGTGGCTGCAACCCCATCCCGCGCCAGCCTTGTGTTGGGCGCACGGGATGGGGTTGCCAAATTGGTGTCAGCAAGCATGCGAGTCCGAGTTATCCCAAAATCAAACCGCATCTCGTTGCCTTTCGGCATAGGTCATCAGTTCCCCGAACAGGCTATCTATTACGGCCCCTTGGCGTGCTTCCGATCGCGCCATACCAACAAACGCAGCCGCAGCGGTTTTCCGAACCCGATAACCATCTGTGCGTTCAGTATTGCGATCTGCAATCATCAAACACAGGGCTGCGCGATCAGACCCGAGGATGTTACATTGCCGGAGCCAAACATCTGACCCAATACCCAGCTGATCGGCACGATCCCTGGCTGCCATCTGAACGCTTTTCCAACTAGGCGGGCCGCCAAGGTCTATGACAGACCAATACTGCTGAATGAGTCCCTGAAAGGGCTTGCTCGCCAATAGGGCCACTCGCGCTGGCTGAGTGCGTATCGGTCGCTGCGTATCCTGTTTCGTTGCCCTACAAGTTATAATTTTGCTCTTCTTATGTGTATTGGGTAAGGGTGAAATGTCCGACTGGTGGGACATTTCACTAATACTGGTGTCTATCGAAAAATCTTCCCACACGGTTTCTAAAGCTTCAGCTACCTGTTTAAGGCGCTCAAAGTTTTGGATTGTGGATGGGCGGCGGTTCGGGAGAATCTCCTCAGCGGCTTGCATCGCGTTTGCGGCGCAGTGTTTGCGGATTTGACAAAACAGTTTCTTTATCCTGAGTCGCAATCGCTCTTCCTCGGCCTCTTAGAAGGTCGCCTTGCGGGCAGCTGCCTGAATTTCAGCTGCGCGTTCGATCAGAGGTGCTAGGTTGATCCCAAATTCCTGACAGATCCTGCCATTTCTACGCGATCCACAGCGCGTGCTGTGATCAGAAGCAGTTTTTACAAGCCAACTTTTGTTAATTAACTCTGCTTCAATACGCGTGACTTGCCGCCTGTCAATTTCAGCCCGTGTGGCGATTTTGGTGACTGAAGTCCAAAAGCTACAAATTCGACCCGAAAGATAGTCTTCGTCCATGGTGTGGGACAACGCTACTTTCAGGTAGGAAATTGCGCCCTTGCTAAAGCCAAGCTGCCGCCGGGCTGTCTGGATCAGCCCAAAAAACTGCCATCGAGTTAAGCCGTTCGGCAAACCGTTGTGCACTAAATCCTGAGTCATGATTGCACCTCATCATGGGACAGGACTCGCATCCTGAGAGTTGCAAATGAGGCTTGTTCAGTGCTATGCAGTGGGTGAAAGCTGGTAGCTTTTTTACTTACATTGATCCCGGTTTCGGTGGCCGCCGAGCCGGGATTTTTGTTGGCTGGTTTTTGCGTGACCAGCAACCAACTAGGACAGTATTGTACAGGTTTTGTACGGATAGTTCCCGATTTCGTGCCGCAATGAAGCGTAAAATCACGTAAGTTGTTACAAGAACCTACAAGGAAATCTTTGTAGTAATTTGTTTTTATTTGTAATTTTGGCGACCCCGGCAGGAGGGGAAGTGATAGGCGGAAGATCGCTTCTAAGCATTTGATATAAATACATTATACCGCGCTTGCGGTGGTGTACCTTTCAGGTAGTGAACCTTACACCACCGCGTGATCTCCCGGCTTAGTTGCTGCTATGGCATCGCCCGCGCTGCACCGAGCAATATCATCCGCTTTGATACCGCACGGATGCTATGCGGCGTTCGCCATTGCAAAGGCCATCTTGTCCGCCTCCTCGTTGCGTATGTCCCCGTCATGGCCACGCACCCACACCCAATGGACATCCAACCCTTCGCAAACGGCTATGAGGGCTTCCCACAGGTCGCGGTTCTTGACGTTTTTACCGTTTGAGCCGCGCCATCCCTTTTGTTGCCATGAAAGCAGCCATTTGGTCATGCCATTTATGAGATACTGGCTATCGGAATAGACGGTAACCCTCGCCTTCTCATCGCGTTTGATTTGTTTCAGGCCGTTCAGTGCGGCTTCCAATTCCATACGGTTGTTGGTCGTATCCACCGCGCTGTCTGCGATGGTCAGTTTCTCAATCTCGGTGTCACGTTCATATCGCCGAATAATCGCCGCGCAACCGCCCTTTCCGGGATTGCCGATACAAGAACCGTCGGTGTGGATTGTGAATTCGCTAGTCGTCATATTGTTTCCTTTTCAGTGTAGCTTGAGGTTCCGACATCAGGCGTTCTTGCCGCCGAAGTTGGAGTGATTCAGAGTGCGTTCGAGACCCTCGGCCATGAGGGCAGCCAGAACTTCTGCCCGCGAGATTTCCTTCCCTGTGGCCTTGAGGTGGCGAGCTTGGAGCATTTCGAGCACGGCCATTTGGTCAATGCGCAGGCGGGTCGTTACCCAGCGCGGGCGATCAGCCCAGCCCGCTCGGCTCGGTGATTTCATTTGCCCATGGATTGCATTCAAGGCGGACGCATTCTTTATCGCCATGACTGCTGGTGTCGCGGTCAACGAGATTACTTTGCTTCGTAGATGACGGGTCCATCGGGTGCGATTACGCTCGCCGACGGCTGACGCCTTGGTTTTGATCGGTCGGGTGTAGGATTTGGTCATTGGTTTTCCTTATTCTGGGCGGTGGCGGTTGGTGCTGGGCAGGTCCGGGAAGTTCTCCGGGAGGGCGTCCAGAGCGGTCATTGCATCGTGGGGTACTTGCTCACGGCCACATGAGGCTGCGGACGCTCGCGTTAGAGCTTGCCGGGTTCGGAAGTACCCAACAGCCCTCCACGGGAACTGCCCGCCACCGTTCGTTCGCTTTTGGAGAATCCACTGGAGGTTCGCAGCGCAGGTTATGACGCGGACATTTGGGAGCAGTTGTGCGACAATACTTGGGGATGCGTCGGTAGTTTCGGATTGGCGCTTGCGCTCATGTTGATGCGCTCGTGGCAGCACTGGCAATATTTGCATTTCGCGTTTCCTTCCTGGGAATAGAAAAACCCCCGCCGGAAGGTCCGACAGGGGCTTGATTGGATTATGAGAACCGCGCAATTTGCGTGGTCTAGGGTTGCGTGGTTTGGGGGCGTTCAGTCCAACCTCGCGGTCACGTCTCGGGTTCTCGGGTGGTTGCCCTAAAAGTCATCTGCGTCGCTATTATCGGCACCAATGTAACCCCCTTCCTTGATATCAGGTTCCATCCATCCGATGTCCCTGTCGTCTTCCTCATCACCACCCCCGAGGTAATCTGCGATTGTGGCCAACTGGCGCACCCCGAGGGCTTCTTGTAGCGCGTCTCCGATGATTTCCACGTCATGGGTTCTCACCTCATTCAAGGCAGCTTTGAGGGCTTGAGAGAGGGTTGCCACCATTTCCTGCCGTGCTTCGTCTGACGGTGGCTCATAGTCGCCCTTAACGGGGAACCTGCGGTCGATCAGCCAATTGCCGTCTGGGGTTTCCCCTGCCTCGGCGAACTTCTTTATCTGTTGGCGCATACTGAGGATGGTTCGCTCAGAAACCCCTGAGGCCCGCGCCAAGCGGGGCTTCGAGATGCCGTTCCGATATGTCAGCACCAGCCGCCACGCCGCGTTAAGCCGCTCCTGCATGGTCAACGGCAATGTGTCCTTCGAGTTCGCCGTTAGGGCCGCCAGATGGGCATCCACACGGCTCCCTGTCAGCATCACCGCAGGGATGCCTCGGCCTTCGATCTTCCCGGCAGATTGCTCCGCGCGGTAGGCGGCAAGTCGGTAATGTCCATCAAGGAGAACCAAACGGCTCGTAGGCGTGCCCGTGTCGTCTGCCTCCTGCCAGACCAGCACAGGGTCCAGCCTCCCGGTGTTCCGCAGGGTCTTCCTGAGGGCGGCCAAGTGGGTCGCGCTGTCGGAACCTGAGCGGAGCCTGAAGCTGTGGTCCGTCGTGATCTTGTTGCGGTCGATGGTCGTATAAGTTCCGTTCTGCATGTCATCTGTCCTTTTTGCATGCGGGGTTGGGTGTGCTTGGTGATGTGACAAACTGCGAAAAGCATTGGCCGCGCCCCTTGAAAGGCACCCGCCAAAACGAAATTCACCCCGGCAACTGGAGGGTCACCGGGGCGAGCAAATCTGGGAAAGCGGTGGCGCGAGGCGTTGTGGTGGTTGGGGGGGTAGCTTTTAGGTGGTGCGTTGTTCTTGCGGTTCTATTAGGGCTTGTATGGGGGTTAATGCGTTCTACGCCGTGCTTGTCTGGCGCGTCAGGCGGTAGACCGACTGCCTACTGATGCCGAGCCGTCTGGCGATCTCCGCAGGTCCGACGCCTTCTTCACGAAGTTGCATGACCTTCTTGGCATCAATGCTCGCGGGTCTGCCCTTGAACGGGCTGTCTTCGCCCTTGGCCTTGGCGGCTGCGATACCTTCCATCTGTCGTGCTTTCCTAACTTCGGTCTCGAACTCACCGAAGGCCGCAACCATTGTAAAGAACAGCCGCCCCTCTGGCGTAGTGGTGTTGATGGTCTGTTCAAGCGCCACGAAATCAGCCCCGGCTTCGTCTACCTGCTTAGCAATGGATAGGAGATCGCTGGTCGAACGGGCCAGACGGTCAAGCCGCGTGATGACAAGACAATCACCCCGCCGCAAGCTGCGCAGCATATGCGCCAACTGGTCTCGCCCCTCGCGCTTCGTTCCACTGGCCTTCTCGGCATACAGGTGACGCTGCGCCACACCGGCGTACTCCAAGGCGGCGGTCTGGACCTCAAGCGACTGACCCGCAGAGGATACCCTCGCATAGCCGACAAGGGCACCTCCACGGGCTTCAACGGTCTGGCGCAGTGTTTCAAGATGGGCTGTCATGGTCGGGTCTCCAGAGTGTAACGATAGGGTATCTGCATTTTCGTTACTGTCACAAAAGTGGATAGTCAAGTCATATGTTACACCATCTGCTACCCGGCCACATGTAATGAGAGAGTATACCCTAATATTACGCCTGTGCGGGGCGGTGATGGTTTGTGAAGGTAATGCTGGCGAACGGCAGGTCGAGGATGATCTCCCCCGGCCCCTCACGAGTCACCTTGAAGTAATGCCGAACGGTCTCGTGCTGGGCGAGGACTGGGAAGGGACCGAAGCGACTGTCGAAGATGATCATTGGGGTGTTCTGTGAAGGCGGGGGATGGCGCTTCGCCTGATCAATACACCAGCGGCGGAGGAGTATTAGTGAACTCATTGTCTGATCTGCACTTATGAAGTTTTCCCGCATGCGGAGCGGACAGCGTGTTAGGGGTGCCCCCACGGGGGAAATTCGCGGGCCGCCCTATCTATTTCTGGGTGTTAGAATTTTGTGGTGAAAATAAAATTGAAACTGATCACCTGTGCGGTCTCAAGCTCGTGCAGTTCCGCCTTCAGGGCAGCGATCTGCTGAACGCGACGGTTGGCCCGTGTGGACACTATCGCCTTGAACTCGCTCTCGATAGCCCCCGCATTGTTGTTCTGGACAATCTCACCGGCCACCACACGGGAAGCCTCAACGCCATCCGTCAGGCTGTAGCTTCCGGTCTTCCTGATCGAGGGCAGCACGTCGCGGGTCACCCATTCTTGGAACGGCTTGGCGGCAGGCTTGTCGCTCCGGGTGATCAGCTTGTAGAGGCCGCTTTCGGAGATCAGGGGGACACGGGCAGTTGTGCCCGGAAACAGTTCAAGAAGACCTCCATCTTGAATGCGAGTCTTCTCAAGGACCATACGCTCGTCAGGAGCAAGGCGCGACGTGAACTGTGACGGGAACCCTCTGAGGCTTAGGGCATTGCATGTGTCCTTGGCTGAAAACCACGGCTCGCCGTCGATCTGGACCACCCGAAGGGACATCCCATTGAAGTCGTAAGTGCTGACCTCGGGTTTGCCTTCAGGGTCCACCTTCTCGGGCACCGAAAGGGGCTGTTCGAACGATACATTGTATGTCGTAGCGATACCTTGTGAGGGCTAGGACGCAGGCATAATCTCAATCCTGTTAACCACGGGAGAATTCGATATGTGTGGGCGTTTCATCGACCCCAACCTGAGAGGCACGGACCAAGAGCACTCAGAAACAAAGATCAATCCGTTTCCGGGCCATCCCGTGATCATCCCGCCGCGTGGTCCGCGTCGTTACAACGTCGCACCGACGCAAGACATCTAGTTCTTCGGAGGTTCGCCTCTGATCGCTATGGAAGCGCGATGGTGGCTTATCCCATCCTGGCACAAGGGAGAGGTGAAAGACTGGAAGGCCACGACATTCAATGCGCGAATAGAGGATGCGAAAGACAAGCCGAGCTTTCGCGCTGTGTGGCGACATGGGCGCTGTCTGATACCTATGGGCGGCTATTATGAATGGACCGGCGCGAAGGGTCAGAAACAGCCCCATGTGATCTTGTCCGGCGGAAACGAACCGACGCTCTGGGCATCTGGGTTGGCGTCCCTCTGGAACGATCTGCTAACCTGCACGATGATGACCCGCGCGGCCAATGCCGACGTTGACAGCATTCATCATCGTATGCTTGTGTTCCTCAATATTCAGGAGCGTGAGGCGTGGTTGTCTGGAAGTGATGACATTCAGGAACTGGGGGCAGAGTCGCGGCTTCACCATTATCCGGTCGGGAGGTTTGGTGCTCAAGATGACGGGCCGGAGTTGATTGAGTTGGACTAGCTATGGACGGAGAGAAGTTTTCTAGCGAGTGAACAACAGAGCATACCCAGCCTAAATCGGATACTGGTCACAATATACATCGCTGCAGTATCACTTCCCCAAGAGAGGATTCTGATCGTTTGATCCGATTTCTGGTCGAACAAATACTGTTGTGTGGGCAACCAGCTATAACAATTTTGGTGAAATAACTGCTCGCTTCCTTCCCCCGGCGCGGCACTTACAAGCTAGTTGCTCATTTCCCATTTAGTAACGATCCACTCTCCGAGGCTGTCCTGAAGTTCCCGTCGCGCGGTCACTGCCGCAATATTTGTCGGATGTCGGAAAGTCTTCACGCCGAACTTTCGCATCAGTTTTTCTACCTCATGATCGTGCTTCGCACGGACCAAGGCATTCGTCGGTGCCGTCAGAAAAAGCTTCGCCGTCAATCCTCCAAGCCGCGCGACGTCGGATGCCTGAGGGAGGCCTTTGTTCCGATTCCAAGGTGTAAGGACTGCCACTGGATTTTCTTCGAGAACATCATCCCACAGGCCGTCATGGTGTCCAGTGATGGAACCATGGTGAGGTACTTTGAGATAACCGACACGTCCTTGTGGACGGTTACTCGACGAGACGACAGATTCCCACCCCGCACGAGGGTCTGCCGTTGTTTCGAGGTCAGCTCCGAGGACTACATTTGCGTCACCGAACACGAGCCAAAGCGCCACAGAGTGGTTGTTCGGTCCGGTGGGAACAGCACGCTTGATTGCCTTCCCGGCTTCGGGCTGTCGCTCTGCAAACTTTGCTTCACTTACTGTGGTTTGGAAATCCGAAGGAGAGAGAGTCCAGAGTTCGAAGGACTGTGCGTGTGATAGATGATCCCCCCCTATAGACAGAATGCGCTTGTCTTGGCTTCCTCGTTGGGGGCCGCGTCCGACCGTCATCATCCTCTGGACCACACCAATGAATTCATCGACGCCTGACCCATGTGCCGACTGAGTGTTCGAGGACAGTGCCCCGGCAAACTTTCGGAACTCATCTTGCGTCAGAGCCTGAGAAACGCAGATTTTCGCACGCGGGCAAGCGTCTATTGTCGCAACCGCTCCGCGAATGTGATCGTCGTGCCAATGAGTTATGACTACCAGTTCGACGGAGGTTTCAAACTCAACGCCGAGCGATCGAAGGTATCGAATAGATGCGGGTTCGCCTTCTCTAGTGGCGAGTGTCGAGTCGACTATGAACCATCTGCCATCGCCAATGTGGACGACAACCGATTCACCATAACCCGGGCCGAAAACCGTGATCTCGGCTTCAGTCGCCTTCGGCTTGTGCTGCATCTACCCACTCGATACCATCGAACATTGCATTTAGGCGCTGTTGCGCGTCGTGCACGCTACTCTTTTTCCAAGCGGGCAATCTGCGAAACACGATATTCCAGACCTTTTCCCGGGTTCCTCCAATTGCTTGAGTTCCCATCAACAACCTGAAAATCGCGCCCGGCTCGACTAGATAACGGTCGCCGGGTTGAACATCGGAGAGATCAAAATCAGTAAACTCGTCGAAGTCGTTTTTTGACCCCTTCACCGCTACGAGTCGAGCGGAAAACTCACCTTCTTCGACTGTTTCGACAACCCCTTCCCACTCAACGACATTACCGGTTGTGGAAGGATTGGTACGCACTTGATGGTGGCTGCGGACAGCCGGACGACGAAACACTTTAGACTGGCTTATATCAAGGCCGATGCCGATAAAGTGCTGCTCCAAAACTTCGTCCCATGCCTTGAACCGGTCTGCAGACAAGTCCATTTTTGCGGTCTGTTCGTCCGACAACTCTTTGCCATACAAGTCGAGAGGCAAAAAACTCATTTCCTCCCGCGCTTGATCTCCTGACGTGCTCGCGTCTTGGTCGATCTCTTTAAAGGCGGTTGCGCTCATGTCGAAATACTCGCAATAGAATCAATAATTTCATCGCTATCTCTTAGTGCTTGAGCAAACTCTTGATCAAGTTTTCTAATTGCCTGAATTGCCCCGGAGCCTTCTTTGTAGTCGCGAATATCGAAATGGCGGTTCACAGCAACAAAAACACCACTCCTTCTGTCTAACAGTGGCGAAGGCTCGATGCGAGCCTCAAGTGATCCTGTTGTGTCCTCGTCATTTTTTATTTCCCTCATTCTGAGAGACATCAATCCGCCAACCTGTTCTCCCTCGCTGCTTTGGATGCGCTTTCCAAACTCACCCCAGGGGTCGGTCGGCGCGAACATCCTACCAATCTCTGTTCTCTTCTCCGGCGAAGAGGCGCGGAAATGGACAGACTTATTGATCCCGAAGCTTTGTACTCGCGAGTGAGGAAGTAAATCTCCGAAAACCTTGGATACCAGATCGAGCAGAAGGATTTCCGGCGCTTTCGAAGCTTCCACCTGAAACCTCTTCGCTTCGCAAGTAACTCTGATTTGATTGCCAAGCGTCACTGAAGCTACCTCATTATGAATGACGTCAACTTCGGAAGTCCCTGCGTGTTCTTTAGAGATCACCTCGTTCTGGGCGAACCAAGCGGGATGAAAAATGGAAGGGTTGAAACTACCCAGAAGCACGATCGACCAGTGCGAGCGTTCGATTTCTACCGCCAAGTCCGGTCCTCCAAACAATCGGAAAGGTGCGCCTTGACACACATCCCTGTACTCGGCACATAGCGCCTTAAGGCCGATGTGGCAACACTTGCCAGTTTCCGCTGTTTCTCGAGAAAGCAGAATGTCACCGGGGAGATAAGGTTTCTTTAGCTGTGCGTACGCCCAGCTGGTCTGCATGAAAGCCTGCAAAGAACCGGCGCCCTCTCGGACTGTAGGGTGCCGTCCCTTTGTAGCCCAACCCGAAGATTAACTCGCTGGCGCATCGAATTTCCGCTTCCCGCCCTTGCCTATGGAAACCATCTCCTCGGATGCCTGCTGCTCGCAATAGGATACAGACTCAATGCGTAACGCATGCTTACGCGGTCTTCCTCAATAGCCTTCGAGATAGCCCTCATTCTGTAGAAGCTCTGCGACCTTTTCCTGTGCGGCTGCAAGTTCGTTGCTATTTAGTCCGTGATCATAGGGGTCTGAAGTTCGCTTAATCCCAGCCCACCCTCCAAGATCGTGGGCGTCGTCGATAGTCAATCCTGCCCGTCGGGATATCGTCTTCCATGTGTGTCGAAGTGAATGGAATGCTAATCGTTCATCTGACTCTCGTCCCAGCACCTTCCGGCGCAGATTGGTAAAAGCCTTTGAGGCGGACTTGGCGGTGCCTGTTGATGCGTTGATAGGAAAGGCGTAGAAGAGGCGTTCCTTATCCCCGCTGACAGCTTCAAGACGGAGGCGCGCGATAATGGGCTGGGCGATGTTCGGTACCGGCACCACTCGTTTGGCGTTGTCGGTCTTGCCCCCTGCAATGAGGAAGACGGAACCATCCTCCTTCGTGTCCGATACAGTCACCTTGGCAATCTCCGTCACTCGCGCTCCAGTCACCAACCCGACACGGAACAAGTCGCCCAAACGGTCACCTTGAGGCACCGCTTCCAGAATTTTCTTGGTTTCGTCGGGCTTGAACTGGTCGCGCTTCGGTTCGCTCGCCTTCTTCGCTCTTGGGAGATCGTCTTCGGGTGGCTTGAACGGATTACCATCCATCTTCACCTTCTTTCTCGCCAGCGCCCAGCGCCAGAGACCCCGTAACATACCGACAAGCTTGGTTACGGTCGCAGGTGTAAGGCCCCTTCCTGTCTTTTTGGAGATCTGTTTGGGGAGGAAGTCGTGTTGGAACTCGGCCACCAGTTCCGGTGTGATTTCGTCGAGGAAGAGTGCTTCGGGTTTTGTTTCGCGGAAGGCGCACAGATAGTTCACGGCGGTGACCACCTCATTAGCGGACGTTCTGCCAAGTGGTTTAATGCCGTATGGATTATCAGGTGCCCTTGCTCCGAGATACTGCTCCACAGCCTTTGACAACGGCAGGGTTGTCGCAGTGGCCACTTTCAGGAATGCCTGCCGTTCATCTACTGGTGCCCTCTCGGCCTCATCGTAGATTAGATCACGTATAAGGGTTGGGTCGCGTTCTGTCCGCAAGGCATCAGCCCAAGTTTCCGCCTTCTCCAAGCTGAACCGTTGCCGCACCCGATATTCGATCTCTAACTTGCGGACCTCTGCCAGATAGATGTCGCGAAGTTTCTTGGCGCTGGGCAGATGCCGTTCGCCGCCCATCGGCCTGATAATCCACATCCCGAATGGCTTTTCATTCGCCCATGGGTTTGGTGTCCCACGTAGACCCTTGGGAGTTTTCATTCTGAATCGGTACGATGTTCCCTGTCCCTTGGGTTGTTCGATGTATTGCACTGCTGCACTCCAGTGGTGTCCCTCGGTGGTGTCCATTACACCACAACTCAGTTCCCACTACCTCTTAAGGTATTTGATTTGCAATATTTTTTTGATCTGGCGACCCCGGCAGGATTCGAACCTGCAACCTGCCCCTTAGGAGGGGGCTGCTCTATCCAGTTGAGCCACGGGGCCGTTTGGGTGGAATAGTGTCCGGTACCCGGCTTGTCCAGCGGGGTTTAGCGTCGTCGGAGTGTGTCGCCGGGTTGGATCTTGGGCGTCAGTTCAATCCGCTCTCCGCCGCCGCTGTCACCTTTTTCCGTACTGCGATCTGCGATGATTTGGGCGGCGGCGCGGCCGATTTCGATCCGGCAGGCATCCATCGTGGCAAGCTGTCGGGGCAGACCGTCCAGCAGTTCAACTCCGTTAAAACCAGCAAGACCGACTTGACCGGGTACCTTTATCCCCTGGTCGAGGCAATACAGCAGCCCACCCGCGCCAATCATGTCGTTGGAATAGTACAGAAAATCTATTTCTGGTGTGCGCTTCAACATTGCCTCGGTCATTTCGCGCCCCTTGGCCAGCGCCGAGCCGCCCTCGTAGAACTCTCGGTCCACGATCTCGACGCCTTCCTTGGCCAGCGCCTCGGTGAAGCCTTCGAACCGCTTGCGGGCGCGATGGTCCAACGGCATCTTGGTGCCCAGAAAACCGATACTGCGATAGCCCGCTTTCAGGATGGCATTGGCCATCTTGCGGCCCGCCCGCCTGTGCGAAATGCCGACACAGGCGTCGATGGCCAGGCCGTCGGTATCCATGATCTCGACCACCGGAATGCCGGCGGCCTTCAGCATCGCCTTGGCCGCGTCGGAATGTTCCAGACCCGCGATGATTACCCCGGACGGGCGCCAGGACAGCATTTCGTAAAGCACTTTTTCTTCGCGCTCGGGGTTGTAGTTGGTGACGCCCACGACTGGTTGCAGCGGCGTTTCATCCAGCACCTCGTTGATGCCGGTCATCACCTCGGGAAACACCATGTTGCTGAGCGAGGGGATGATGACCGCGACAAGGTTGACCCGTTGCGAGGCGAGCGCACCTGCGATCTTGTTCGGCACATAGCCCAGGTCTTTCGCCGCCTCAAGCACACGTTCGCGCGTGGCCTGGCTGACATCCCCCCGGTTGCGCAACACGCGACTGACCGTCATCTCGCTGACGCCAGAGGCTTCGGAAACATCACGAAGCGTTAGCGGGCGTCGGTGGCGGGCAGGGGCTGAATCGGTCACAATGGCATCCTTGTACAAAGGGGAATGCGCTCATGTTAGCGATAAAGTCATTCTTGGCAATGACCTCTTTTCACACCGATGTTAGCCTAACATTTTTAGGCCAGATGCGTCAGCAGCGCGTCGTGGATGGCCGTCGCTCCGGCAACCATGCCTGACAACTGGGGCACCGGGTTGTTGAAACGCGCAGGGCGACGGGCCGGGTCGCTGACCGTGCCACCCGCTTCTTCGACGATCAGGCTTCCGGCAGCCACGTCCCATTCCCATGTCGGATGCAGGGTCATCATTGCGTCGAACCGCCCTTCGCCCACAAGCGACAACCGATAGGCCAGCGAGGATCGGAAGGCGCGGGTGATCGGCGGCACTGTGGCATTTATCCAGCGCGATGGGGTGAAATTGGGCTTGGCGGCAAGGACCGTGGCACCCTCAAGGTCACGGCGCGGGCTGACGGCCAGCGATTTGCCGTTCAGCGTCGCCCCTTTGTCGCGGGCGGCGGCATAGAGCTTGTCACGCAAGGGAAGATACACCACTGCCGCTTCGACGCGGCCACGTCGTGCGACGGCCAGCGAATGCGCCCAGGTGGTGGATCCTTCGATGAAGGAGCGTGTGCCGTCAATCGGGTCGACGATGAACACGTGCTCGGCCTTCAGCCGCTCTGCGCCATCCTCGGTTTCCTCGGACAGCCAGCCATAATTAGGCCGTGCGGCAGTCAATTCCTCGCGCAGCATCTGGTCCACGGCCAGGTCGGCTTCGGTTACGGGGCCCAGACCGCCGGGTTTGTCCCAACGGTCGGCAAACCCGTGGAAATAGCGCGCCGCGATTTTGCCGGCATCCTGTGCGGCCGCGATCAGCAGGGACAGGTCGTCAGTCACCGGCAATGGTCATTCCTTCGACCAGCAGGCTGGGGACCATACGGCTCAGATGGGCTTCGGCGTCATTGGCGGGGATGATCCGGCGCAGCATATCGCGCAGGTTTCCCGCGATGGTGCATTCGTTGACCGGATAAGCGATCTTCCCGTTCTCGACCCAGAAGCCCGAGGCACCGCGCGAGTAATCTCCGGCGGTCGGATTGATTGTGGATCCGATCATTGAGGTGACAAGCAGCCCGGTGCCCATCTGCTTTATCAGATCGTCGCGGGACAAATCGCCCTGTGTCAGGGTCACATTCGAGATTGACGGCGACGGCGGTGCAGAGGTGCCGCGCGACGCATTCGCGGTGCTGTGCAGCCCCAGTTTCCCGGCCGTCGCGATGTCGAGTGTCCAACCGGTGAGCGTCCCACCATCAATGATCTTGCGCATCTGCGTTGCGAGACCTTCGCCATCGAATGGGCGCGAACCCGAGATGCGCGGGCGATGCGGGTCTTCGATCAGGTCGATGCCGTTGGGCAAGACCTGTTCGCCCAGCGCATCGCGCAACCAGGATGATCCGCGCGCAATCATCGCCCCGTTGACCGCCGACAAAAGATGCCCGATCAGCGACGAAGAAATCCGTTCGTCGTAAAGCACCGGAAAGGCACCGGTCGGGGGTTTGCGGGCGCCTGCACGTGCTACGGTGCGGTCGCCGGCTTTGGTTCCGACCTCATGCGCCGATGGCAAGTCGCTCTGAAAGGTCCGCATTTCGCCGGAATAGTCACGTTCCATCGACGCGCCTTCGCCAGTGATGGCGACCGTGGAAATGGCCCTGTGGGTGCGCCCATAGCCGCCGGAAAACCCATTGCTGGTCGCCAGGTGGAACTGGTGCCGCCCATAGCCTGCGGAACTACTGGACACTTGCGAAACGCCCTTGACGGCCAATGCGGCGGCTTCGGCCTCGGCGGCGTCACGTTCCAGATCAGCCGGGTCTGGCTCGGGTGTTGGGTCTTGCAGCTCCAGCGCCGCCAAATCCCAGTCGCGGGCCAGCATGTCAGGGCATGCCAGTGCGATATGTGCGTCTTCGGGTGCTTCGCGGGCCATGGCCACCGCGCGTTCGGCCATGGTTTCGATAGTCTGCACCGAGATGTCCGAGGCCGAGACACAGGCTTGCCGCTGCCCGACCAGCACGCGCAACCCGATGTCGATGCCTTCCGACCGTTCGGCATGTTCCAGTTTGCCGTGCAGCACGTCGATTGACACTGACGTCCCGTCGACTGCCAGCGCATCCGCGCCATCGGCTCCAGCCTTTCGGGCAGCATCCAGCAGCTGCTGTGTCAGTTGGTCGAGCGCGTTTGTCATATCGATCCCTTTCCCGGTCGTGTCTCTGAGGTAACGTCAGGGACGCGTGGTCGCAAGATGTGACTCTGGCCTAAACCACTTTGCTGGGCTAGCACTGAGAAGACAGGAGGAGTGAGTATGACAGACATGACCGGAAAAACCGTGCTGATCACCGGCGCCAGCCGTGGCATCGGCGAAGCCGCCGCCCATATCTTTGCCCAGGCCGGGGCCAATGTGGTGCTGACGGCGCGCGGAAAATCCCAGATCGACGCGATCGCCGCCGCCATTGGCAACCGCGCCCTTTCCGTGCTCTGCGACGTGTCGAAATGGAGTGATGTGAAAGCCGCCGTCGATGCGGCCGTTGCGAAATTCGGGACGGTCGATGTGCTGATCAACAACGCAGGCGTGATCGAACCGATCGGGCCGCTGATAGACTCTGATCCCGCCCAATGGGGTCATGTGATCGACGTGAATCTGAAGGGTGTCTATTACGGGATGCGCGCGGTGATGCCGATCATGGCGGCGCAAGGGGGTGGCTCGGTCCTGACCATCAGTTCCGGTGCCGCGCATACCGTATTGGAGGGCTGGGCGCATTACTGTGCATCAAAGGCCGGGGTGCATATGTTGACCAAATCGCTGCACAAGGAAGGGGCGGGGCGGGGCATTCGCGCGATGGGCCTGTCGCCCGGCACCGTTGCCACCCAGATGCAGCGCGAGATCAAGCATTCAGGGATCAATGCGGTCGCACAGCTTTCCTGGGCGGATCACATTCCACCGGAATGGGTGGCGCGCGCCCTTCTGTGGATGTGCTCCGACGACGCGAACGAATTCCTCGGCGAAGAAATCTCGCTCAGGGACGAAGCGATCCGTGAGCGCGCGCAGGTGCGTGGATGATTGACCTTGCCAAGCAGGACGGGGTCTGGATCGTGACCCTGAACCGCCCCGACAAGGCCAATTCGCTGACCAAGGCGATGCTTGAGGATTTGGCGCAGATTGCCATGGACGCCGCGGGCGAGGCACGGGTGCTAATCCTGACCGGTGCGGGCAAGGTCTTTTCGGCCGGGGCAGATCTGGACGAAGCGCGTTCGGGCCTTGCGGTGGACGGGGTGTGGGAACGGCTGTCAAACGCGGTCTCGGCCGCGCCCTGCCTGACCATTGCGGCGCTGAACGGCACGCTGGCGGGTGGCGCGTTCGGCATGGCGCTGGCCTGTGACATCCGCATCGCGGTGCCCGAGGCGTCATTCTTCTATCCGGTGATGAAACTGGGGTTCCTGCCGCAACCGTCCGACCCGCGCCGCATGGTGGGGCTGATCGGCCCGGCGCGCACGAAGATCATTCTGATGTCCGGGCAGAAAGTGCAGGCCGACGAAGCGCTGCAATGGGGGCTGGTGGACCGGTTGGTTCCGCGCGACGCGTTGATGACTGCCGCGCTGGATCTTGCGGATGCCGCGCGCGTGCAACAAGCTGACCATGTGGCCCAGATGAAGCAGATGATCCCTGAAACAGGCTCTGATACAGCCTAAAATCGTCCGCGCCGCCGCCGCGCTCCCTTTGTCACCGCATAGAAATCCGGGGGTCGCTTCGCCACCCAGATGATGAACCGTGCCAAGCCGGGATGGGATTTCAACGCCGCGACCGTGTTGAACTGCCGCGCCAGATCAGCCTCGCTCAGTTCAAGGTGGATCTGGTTGTGACAGATCTGATGCAACAGCACCACCGGCCCACCCTTGCCGCCCCGCAGCTTGGGCACAAGGTGATGTTTGCTTTGCGCCACCTCAGGCGGAATGGGCCTGCCACACAGCTCGCAGAGGGGCACAGAATCCTTGCCCTTTGAGGTCAGTTCGCTATCCATGCTGCACAGTTTTGCAAGCATTCAGGGTTTGACAAGGGGACACGCATGGAGAACCGCCCGGAAATCGTGGATCAGGCCATCGACTATTTCAATCAGGCCTGGGAGCTGGCGGAAAGCTGGCTGTTGTCCCCCGCGGCGTGGTCTCAGTTCGGATTGCTGGTTCTGGCCTATCTGGCCGCCCGGTTGGTGGCGCGCAAACTTGGCCCGGTCATTACACGTGTTCTGACCCCCACCGGTAGCCAAACGAACCCGTTGGCCAAGGCGCGTCTGTTCCTTTTGATGTTTCTGCCCTTGCTCTTGCCGCTTTTGGCCTGGGCCTTCACCGGGATCGGCGAACAGGTGACACGATCGCTGTTTGGGTCCGGCGCGGTGATTGCGTTCGGCAAGCGGCTTTTCCTGTTCCTTGCCGTCCGTGCCTTCGTCAAGCAGATCATCAAGGATCCGTTCCTGAAGCTGCTGGGACGTTACGTGCTGATCCCCGTCGCGGCACTTTACCTGTTTGGGCTGCTGGAGCCGGTGACGACCAAGCTTGACGAAACCATCGTGCCGCTGGGCAATATGAGTTTTTCGCTTCTGTTTGCGGTGAAATTCGTGGTGATCAGCGGCGCGATTTTCTGGTTGGGTCGGTGGTCGAACGATCAGACCCGACAGGCGATCAAGAAACAGAAGGAAATGCGCCCCGCCACGCGGGAACTGGCCGCCAAGGCCGCTGAAATCGCGATCTTCGGCGTAGCGTTTCTGGTCTTGATGAACATCATGGGCATCAACCTGACCTCGCTTGCTGTTCTGGGGGGTGCCATTGGTGTCGGGCTGGGGTTTGGCCTGCAACAGATTGCGTCGAACTTCATCTCGGGCGTGATCCTTCTGCTGGAAGGGCAGGCGACGGTTGGCGATTATGTCGAACTGGACGGGGGCGAGGCGGGGACGATTGTCAAAATGACCGCCCGCGCGGCCATATTAGAGACGTTTGACGGTCGCTGGATTGTTGTGCCCAACGAACATTTCATCACCACCCGCGTGGTCAACTACTCGGACGCAGGCAGTGCCAACCGCTATGAAGCGCCGTTCTCGGTCAGCTATGACAGCGATATCGAGGCGATCCCAGAGCTGATCGAAAAGGCGGTGGCCGAGCTGGATTTCGTGCTGAATGACCCCGAAGAATGCAAACCCGACTGTGAGCTGCGCGCCTTTGGCGACAGTGGCGTGGATTTCGCGGTGGAGTTCTGGGTGAACGGCATCGACGATGGGCGCAACAAGTTCACTCCGCGTGTGATGATGCAGGTGTGGAAAACGCTCAAAGCCAACAACATCGAAATCCCCTATCCGCATCGCGTGGTTGAAATGAAGGCGCCTGCGCAGGACGGCGCGTGACACAGGCTTTGGTCATCGGTGCCGGGCCTGCCGGGCTGATGGCGGCCGAGATGCTGGCGCAGGCCGGCTCGTCCGTCACGGTGGCCGATGCCAAACCGTCGCCGGCACGCAAGTTTCTGATGGCCGGCAAGTCGGGGCTGAACCTGACCAAGGCCGAACCACTTGCCACGTTCCTGAACCAGATCGACGGCCCCGACCTGCTGCGTGACATCGTTGCCGGGTTCGGGCCCGCGGCGGTGCAAGACTGGGCGCGAGAGCTGGGGCAGGAGGTGTTCACCGGAAGTTCGGGCCTGGTCTTTCCGGTGACCATGAAAGCATCGCCCCTGTTGCGGGCATGGCTGGCGCGGCTTGACCATTTGGGCGTTGTCCTGCGCCGCGACTGGCGTTGGACCGGGATCAATGGCCGCGAGATGGCGTTCCAGACGCCCGAGGGCGCAGAGGTGCTGACCCCCTGCGTTACCGTTCTGGCGCTGGGCGGCGGCAGCTGGTCACGATTGGGTTCAGACGGAAAATGGGTCTCTATCCTTGCTGAAAACGACGTTTCCTGCGTCCCCTTCAAACCATCGAACATGGGGTTCAGGGTGGATTGGACCGCCCATATGAGCCGCCATTTCGGGTCGCCCATCAAGCCTGCGCGGCTGCAAGCCGACGGGGAATCAGTGGTGGGGGAGTTCGTTGTATCGTCCCGGGGGATCGAAGGGTCGGCGGTCTATGCCGTCAGCCGGGCGATGCGCGACGGTGCGCCCTTGACGGTCGATCTGACGCCTGACCGCAACGTTGAGGATGTCACCGCCCGGCTGGCAAAACCGCGTGGCAAGTCAAGCATGACAAACCACCTGCGTAAGTCGCTGAAGCTGGACCCGGCCAAGATCGCGCTGTTGCAGGAATTTGCACGTCCTCTGCCGCAAGATCCGGTCACGCTGGCGGCGCTGATCAAGGCCTTGCCGATCCGGCACCAAGGCCCGCGCCCGATCGACGAGGCGATTTCGACCGCAGGTGGCTTATCCTTCGATGCGTTGGACGCCGGATTGATGATCAAAGCTCTGCCCGGCGTCTTTGCCGCTGGCGAGATGTTGAACTGGGATGCGCCGACCGGGGGGTATCTGTTGACCACTTGCCTTGCCACCGGGCGTCATGCCGGGCGGGCCGCAGCGCGCTGGGCGCGAGATCACGCGCCAGAAGCCCGCAGGTAAGCCGCCCGGCCGCGCAGCGGTTTGGCATAGGCGCGAAAGGCGGTATTCTCCAACGGAAAGCCCGCCGCGATGGCCCAGCTTCCGCAATGGGTGGCGATGATGTCCGGCACGGTCATTGTCTCGCCCATCAAAAACGGCGCGTCACTCTTGCGCCGCATCAACTCGTCCACCGCGCGGGCAAACTCCCATTTCAGGCTCTGTTTCACCTCGGGAACGCGTTTTTCTTCGGGCAGGACGAAGGTGTGACGCGCAGCGGTCCACAAGGTCGCGTCCATCTCGTCCAGAATGAAATGGGTGAAGCCGTCCTGGCGGGCACGATCAAGCGTTCCCGCACGGTAGGTCAACGCCCCGTGCTTGTCGGCAAGATACTGAATGATCGCGGTGCTGTCGGTCAGGGCGGCGTCATCGTCCAGAAGCACCGGCACCTTGCCCGCCGGGTTGAGCGCCTGAATCGCCTCGGACCGTGGTGCATGAGGCAGGTGGTCATAGCTTTGCTCCAGCTCTTCCAACATCCACAGCACCCGAAAGGTGCGGGTCACGGTTGGCCCGATCACGGTATAGCTCATCTGCGTCCCCCCAACATGGCGAGCCGGATCAAAGTGCGCTCCATCAGCGCCATAACCGGCGCCTTCTGTGTGGACCGCAAGGTCAGATCAGTGTCGACCAGAATTTCCAGCGCCTGTTCCAGTCGCGTCAGCCCCCATTGCTGCGCCTGTCGGACCATGCGGTCGCGGCTTTTGAAATGCACGGGCGGGCGCAGGCGATTGATGCCCTGGCTTGGTCCACCCGGATCAGCCGACGCCGCATGCAGCGCGCGGAAATGGCGGGTGGCCGCGATGCACAAGCCGACGGGATCGGCACCCTGCGCCTGAAGTCGGGCCAAAACAGGCCCTATTTCACCTGAACGTCCCTCGGCGGTGGCGTGCAGCAGGTCATCCAACCCGGCCTCGGTTGAGGTGGGAGACACCGCCAGCACGTCATCGGGGATGACAGGCGACGGGTCACCCAATTTGTAAAGGCCCAGCTTCTCCATGGTTTGCCGAAAATCACCCGGATCAAGCTCGCGCGACAATCCGGTCAGATCGGTCATGGCTTCGGGTGAAATATCAGTGATCCCGGCGCGTTTCAGGTCAGCCTCGATCTCGTCGCGGGTGGGGGGATCGTCATAGATGCCGACAGCAAAGGCGTTTGGATGTGATTCGAACAGCTTGCGCAGCGCGCCACGGGGTTTCAGGTTTCCTGCCGTGACGACGATTTGCGCGTCACCCTCCTGCCAATCCGACAGGGCGGCGGTGATTACGGGGGCGGAGGTTTCCGTGGCGTCTTCGACAAACGCCACGCGGGGGCCGGGAAAGAAGCCTTGTGATTTGACCGCATCGGACAGCATCGCCGGATCCTTGCGCAGATCCCCGGCCTGCAGACGGGACAGGCGCATTTCTTCTTCGCCGCCCGGGCCGATCAGGTTGGCGATCAGCTCCTGCCGTTTCAGGGCGACCCGCATCGCGTCTTGCCCAAAAATCAGAACTCCCGCACGTGACGGATCGGGCTTGGCAAAATACCTGGCCGCATCGCGGGGCGCGAGCTTCATTCGCCCCAACCTGAGAATGTGGCGGTGAAGCGCGTCACCATCATGTCGGCCAGCATCACCATCAGGCGCCGATTCGCATCCCGTTCAACCGAAGCGGTCGAGACCGTGGACCCTTCGGTCGAATATGAGGTGAAATTGGACAGGCTGCCGCGTTCCACCACGTCCCCGCTTGCAACGGATGTCACGGTAAACTCAACTGCACCAAGGATTTGCGTGCGGGTGATTTCCTGCCTTGGGGTGACACCGACATCTTCGGATCGGGTGGTGATTTTGTAGCTCAGCTCATATGGAGCCGACAGGTTGCGGCCCAGGCGTTCTTCCAGTCGCTTTACCAGCTCATAGCTGTTGGCGTCCGATGGCGCGGCCACGGTCACGGCGCCACGCAGCCCTTCGGCCGAGCCGCCCGGCGCATAGACCGGGGTAAACCCGCAGGCCGACAACGCCGCCACGGCAGCGAATGACAACAGCAATGACCGGCGATCAGACCACCACATTCACAATGCGCCCCGGAACCACGATGACTTTCTTGGGCGACTTGCCATCCAGCGCCCTGACGACAGCATCCTCGGCCAGCGCCAGTTTTTCAACCTCGGCCTTGTCCATATCTTTGGGCACGCTGATTTCTGCGCGTCGTTTGCCGTTGATCTGGATGGGCATGGTCACGGTATCGTCGACCAGCATCGCCTCGTCCGCTTTGGGCCATGGGGCTTGCGCGATCAGCCCGTCACCGCCCAGCATCGACCAGATTTCTTCGGACAGGTGCGGGGTCATCGGCGACATGAGTTGCACCAAGGTGCGCATCGCAAGTTTCTGCGCTTTCCCCCCGGCCTTGGATTTCGAAATCGTGTTCTGAAACGCATACAGCTTGGCGATGGCGGCGTTGAAGCCGAAACTTTCAATCCCCATCGTCACGTCGTGAATGGCCTTGTGCATGGCGCGCAGAAGGTCGGTGTCGTCGCCTTCCCCATCATCCATCGCGGCAATTTTCACCGCGGTCGCGTGGACGCGGGCCAAATGTTTGGCCGCCGCTTCCGCACCCGAGGCCGTCCATTCCACATCCCGTTCGGGCGGCGAATCGCTCAGCACGAACCAGCGGGCGGTGTCGGCCCCGAAGGACGAAATGATATGCGCCGGATCGACCACGTTCTTCTTGGATTTCGACATTTTGGCCGAGGGGATGACCTCGACCTCGGTGCCACAGGCACCCAGTCGCGCGCCGGTTTCGGTCCACTCGATGTCTTCGGGCAGGTGATACACCGGCCGGTCATTTTCATCCCGCGTGACATAGATTTCATGTGTCACCATACCTTGCGTGAACAGCGCGTTGAACGGCTCGATCGCCTTGTCGGGCAGGTGGCCGCAGATGTTCATCGCGCGGGCAAAGAACCGGGAATAGAGCAGGTGCAGAATCGCGTGCTCAATGCCGCCGATATACTGGTCGACATTCATCCAATAGCTCGCGTCGTCCATGTCCGTCGGCGTGTCGGCGTTCGGGGATGTGAAACGCGCGTAATACCAGGACGAATCAACAAATGTGTCCATCGTGTCGGTTTCGCGCCGGGCGGGCTTTCCGCAGGATGGGCAGGCGCAGTCGCGCCATGTCGGGTGGCGGTCCAGCGGGTTGCCCGGCACGTCAAACGTGACGTCCTCGGGCAGTTTGATCGGCAAATTCTCTTTCTTTTCAGCGACAACGCCGCAATCGGGGCAATGAACGACAGGGATCGGGCAGCCCCAATAGCGCTGGCGGCTCAGCCCCCAGTCGCGCAGGCGGTAATTCGTAACCCCTTGGCCCCAACCTTCCTTTTCGGCAAACGCGATCGTCGCTTCGATGGCTTCGTCGCCCGTGGCCTCGTCCAACCCGGCGAAGTGATTGATCCACTTCACTTTTTCTGTCTTCGGAGGCACGAAAGCCTCGGTTGTGACGGGATTGGGGTCGTCCAGCGACAGGAAGGTGTCGATCACCGGCAAATCATACTTGCGGCAGAAATCAAGGTCGCGCTGGTCATGCGCCGGGCAGGCGAAGATCGCGCCGGTGCCGTAGTCCATAAGGATGAAGTTGGCGATCCAAACCGGCAGTTCCCAATTCGGGTCCAGCGGATGTTTCACGCGGATGCCGGTGTCGTAGCCCAGCTTCTCGGCAGTTTCGATGGCCTCTTCCGTCGTGCCGCCCTTGCGCATTTCGGCGAGTTTTGCGGCAATCTCGGGGTTTTCGGCCTCAAGCGTCTTGGAAATGGGGTGGTCAGGCGAGATACCGATGAAGGACGCACCCATCAGCGTGTCGGGGCGGGTCGTATAGACCTCGATCTCGCCGCCATCTGTGCGCTCAAAGCTGAATTGCAGACCCTGGCTGCGGCCAATCCAGTTGGCCTGCATGGTGCGCACCTTCTCGGGCCAGTTGTCCAGCCCGTCCAGCGCCTCCAGCAATTCGGCGGAATAGTCCGAAATCTTGAAAAACCATTGCGTCAGGTCGCGACGTTCAACCGGCGCGCCCGACCGCCAGCCGCAACCGTCGATCACCTGTTCATTGGCCAGAACGGTCATATCGACAGGGTCCCAGTTTACGGTGGCGTTCTTACGGTAAACCAGCCCCTTCTCCATGAAATCGATGAACATGGATTGCTGCTGGCCGTAATACTCCGGATCACAGGTGGCAAATTCACGGCTCCAGTCAATCGACAGGCCCAAGGGCTTCATCTGCCCCTTCATCGTTTTGATGTTGTCATAGGTCCAGGTGCCGGGGTGACCTCCCTGCGCCATGGCCGCGTTTTCGGCGGGCATTCCGAAGGCGTCCCAGCCCATCGGGTGTAACACACTGAAACCGCAGGAAGATTTGTAACGCGAGATCACGTCGCCCATGGTGTAGTTGCGCACGTGTCCCATATGGATACGGCCCGACGGATAGGGGAACATCTCAAGCACATAGTATTTGGGCTTTGTTTCATCGCGCTTGGCGGTGAAAATCCCGGCCTTGTCCCAGGCGTCTTGCCATTTCGGTTCGATATCGGCGGCTGTGTATCGCGACATGTGGCTTGGTCCTTGATGTGAAAACGCCGGGCGTGTGGCCCGGCGCTTGTATTAATCCTCTGGTCGGTCCGGGTCTAGAGCTTGCCGTCACGAATACGTAGCTGACGCGCGCGGGTCAGGATCGCGTCCTCGACCTTGCGTACGGCTTCTGCGCTGGCCGGGCCGCCCCGCGTATAGAGCGCAACCGACAACGACCGCGCGTCCAGCGCGGGGTCGCGGACATAAACGGTGGCCTTGTAAGCGGTGCCGCCACCCGGCGGGCGGCCATAGTCAAAGACGATGATGCCCGAGAACGGGTCAGCCGCCTTGACCGGCATGAAGCTCAGCACATCCAACGAGGCATTCCAGATATAGCGGTTCACTTCGACCGTGGTGTTGGGATCATCCACATTGGTGAACAGATCCCAGATGGTTTCGCGCCGCTCTTCCGCCTGGGGCGTATGTCGGACGGTGTTCTCTTGTTGCTGCTGCTGTTGACCACCGCTGATCCCCAAAGATCCGCGTCCACCGCCACAGGCCGCAAGCCCCAGCACACCAATCACTGAAATCCCGAATGCGACAGACCTGAACATGCGCATAAAAAGCCCCGTTTCCTCAATTTCCTCTTGTTAGTATATAAGGCCATTCAGGCGGGCAAGCGTTTTCCCAAAAGCCGCATTTGCAGGCCAGACCGAGGGCCGTGTGGCGGCGATATCACCATCCGCAACACGCGGTTCGGAAAACTGTGACATAGAAGCACCAATTCTGGCCACAATCCGATTTCTCGTTCCGCATTTCTTGCAAACCCCGGCGGAAAGGTGGATTGAACCATCATACTCAATTCGGATTTCCCTGAATTGAGGTGCACTATTGAAACACATGAGGGAAAACGAAATGAAAAAGATTCTCTTCGCTTCGACCGCGTTGGTTGCTTCGGCAGGCTTCGCCGCCGCTGACATCAGCTTCTCGGGTGAAGCTGGCGCAGGCTTCGAGTATATGGACGGCGCTGCTGACGAATGGACGCTGGACCACTACCTGACTCTGTCGGTCTCGATGACCGGTGAAACCGATGGCGGCCTGGGCTTCGGCGCAGAAGTCGACATCACCTCGACCACTGCTGGCGGTGGTGTTGACGGTTCGTCGGCATACATCGAAGGCGGCTTCGGCAAGTTCTCGGTCGGTGACGTTGGTTCGGCAGTTGACGAAAAACTGGGTCTGTCGGACATCGGTTATGGCGGCATCGGCACCGACAACGTAGCTGAGTTCCTGGTTGACCTGGCTGACTCGGGCAACATGATGTACGAAGGCACCTTCGGTGACTTCGGGATCGCAATCTCGCACGACTTCAACGGCACCGAGATCACCTCGGTTGCAGCCACCTACTCGATGGGTGACTTCAACGTTGGTCTGGGTTACGACGACTGGGGCAACATCGACACCTCCAGCACCGTTCACGTCAAAGCTGGCGCAGACATCGCTGACTTCTCGGTCAACGCCCTGTACTCGCGCAACGACGACAACGACATCACCTCCTACGGTATCCACGCTGCCTACACCATGGGCGCAGCAACCATCTCGGCTGCTTACTCGGAAACCGAAATCGGTGCTGCTTCGGCTGACGCATACGGCCTGGGCGTTGCATACGACCTGGGTGGCGGCGCAACCTTCAACGCCGGTGTTGGCGAAGTTGGTGGCGTGACCAAAGCCGACCTGGGCATCATCATGCTGTTCTAATCCTAACGGATTTTTACTCAGGGAAGAGCGGGCCTTGTGCCCGCTCTTTTCTTTTGGGACACCTGTCATTGAAGAGTCTAGCAAACAGGTGCCCCATGCCACTTTCCGACATTCAGGACCGCATCGCCAAGGAAGAGGCGCGCGCAGGGCGTGCCCCCGGTTCAACCAAATTGATCGCCGTGTCCAAGGTTCAACCATTGGAGCGCGTTGTGGCCGTTCTGGAAGAAGGCCACCGTGTTTTCGGTGAAAACAAGGTGCAAGAGGCGGCGGGAAAGTGGCCCGATCTGAAAAAGCGTTTTTCAGATGTCGAATTGCACCTGATCGGCCCATTGCAATCCAACAAGACACGGCAGGCGATGGGGCTGTTTGACGTGTTCCACTCCGTTGACCGTCCCAAACTGGCCCGCGCCATCGCCCGCATCGCAAAAGAGGAAGGCCATTGCCCGACCCTGTTCATTCAGGTCAACACGGGGGAAGAGCCCCAGAAAGCCGGGATCATGCCCGATGATCTGGACGGATTCGTTGCCGAATGCCGAGATCTGGGCCTGCCGATTGTCGGCCTGATGTGCATTCCTCCGGTCGATGAAGAACCCACCTTGCATTTTGCCCTGTTGGCCAAGATGGCCACGCGCAACGGGCTGGATCAATTGTCGATGGGGATGAGCAGCGATTTCGAACGCGCGATCGCGCAAGGCGCGACCCATGTGCGGATCGGGTCGGCAATTTTTGGCGAGAGGGATTATGGTTAGGGGCCTTGCCCCTCGCGGCGTAGCCGCTCACCCCAGGATATTTCAGACAAGAAAAAACCTAGCGGACGATGATCCGTCTGTGTTCGGTCCAACGATCGAGGATCCAGCGCAGGTCTTTGGGCGCGAAGGCCAGGCAACCGGCCGTCGGGTGGCGCGGTTTGCGCCAATGGTGGATGAAGATGGCCGATCCCTTGCCGGGCGTGGGGTTGGGATAGTTCCAGTCGCTGATCAGAACGATGTCGTAAAGGCGGGCGGTCATGTGCAGGCGTTCATGGCTGAACGGATGGGTCGTGGTGCGCAGCGGGTGGTTGTATGCGGGATCGTCCGGTTCATCTGACCAGATGTCGCGCGGGCCGATTCGATCCAGTGTGATTGCCCTGGGGGGAATGGTCCGGTCCGGGCGATAATACCCCCCGACAATGCGCCATGTGCCGCGCGGGGTTGCACCGTCGCCTTCGCGTTTGTGGTCGGTCATTCCTCCGCGCCCGATGGACACGGGAAATCTGCGCCCCATGAATCGCGCGCCCCAGCGGGTGACGACCATGTCGCAGCGGTGCGGGATCACAGCAGATGACCGGATTTGCGGGCCTTGGTGGCGAGATAGGCTTGGTTATGGGCACCTTTGCCGACCCGCAGCGAGACACGTTCGGTCACGTGGATTCCGGTTTCGTTCATCCTGTTGACCTTGCGCGGGTTGTTGGTCATCAGGCGCACCGCAGAAAAACCCAGGGATTTCAAAATCATCGCACCGATGCGGAAATCGCGCTCGTCATCCTCAAAGCCCAGGCGGTGGTTGGCCTCGACCGTGTCGAACCCCTGATCTTGCAGCGAATAGGCGCGCATCTTGTTGGCCAGTCCGATGCCGCGGCCTTCCTGATTCAGATAGAGCAGCACGCCATGCTCTTCCTGCCCGATGATGTTCAGGGCAGTGTGCAGTTGTGGGCCGCAATCGCATTTCAGGCTGCCCAGTACATCGCCGGTGAAACAGGCTGAATGCAGGCGTGCGAGCACCGGTTCGTCACGCGGCGGGCGGCCGATTTCCACGGCGTAATGTTCTTCGCTGCCATCATCGGGACGAAAGATATGCAGGCGTCCGGCCTCGCTGACGGTAAGGGGCAGGCGGGCGTGGGCGACGGGTGCCAAGGACAGCGTGTCGATCATCTTCTGATCCAGCGAGACGATGGTCAGGTTCTTGTCAGCGGCGATTTCAGCTGTGTTAGAGACATCAACGACCACGGTCGCGGGCAGAAGGCGCGCAGATTTGCACAAGGCAATGGATTGCGCTTCAAGCCCGTCGTCACCACCACGACGCGTGCGAAATGGGCCCTTCATCGGGCGCGTCAGATCATCCGAAGGATCAGCGACCGACGCGATCCATTCGGTTCCGGCATCGCGCGGCAGTTCAATGCGGGCCACGCGGTCGGAATAGGCGCGCGCCTTCAGTGTGTCGGCGCGCCGAGGGGTGATGGCCAAAACCGGGTCACCCACGCCGCGCATGTCATTCAGCCGTCCGGATGACAGGGTCTCTGCCGCGGCGACCAGCACCGTGCGTCCGTGATGGGTCAGCACAATCGGCACCCCCATGCGCAGGTCGACGCGGGCGCGGGCCAAAAGCTCGGTCTGGTTGGGGGCGAGTGTCATCGGCATCCTTTCACGCCCCATCATTAGGACGATCTGTCACGATATGAAACATTTACCGGCAACTGGACACGAGGCCGTGAGCCGCCTGTTGCAAATCTTGTCAATCCTGTGAGGGGCGAACATCTGTTTCACAACATCACCGAGGAGGGCAAGATGTCTACGCTGAAAAAGATACTGCTGGTCGACGATGACGAGGATCTGCGCGACGCGCTGGCCGAACAGCTTCTGATGACCGAGGATTTCGACGTTTTTGAAGCAGGCAACGGGGCCGAGGCGCTGACCAAGTCGAAAGAGGCGATTTATGACCTTGTGATCCTGGATGTGGGGCTACCCGACACGGATGGGCGCGAGCTGTGCCGTGTGATGCGCAAGCAGGGTGTGAAATGCCCGATCGTGATGCTGACGGGTCATGATACCGACGCGGACACCATTCTGGGGCTTGATGCAGGCGCGAATGACTATGTCTCGAAGCCGTTCAAATTTCCGGTGCTTCTGGCCCGTATTCGCGCCCAGTTGCGCCAGCATGAACAAAGCGAAGACGCGGTGTTCCAGCTTGGGCCGTACACGTTCAAGCCGTCAATGAAGATGCTGATCACCGAGGACGACCGCAAGGTTCGCCTGACCGAGAAAGAGACCAATATCCTGAAGTTCCTCTATCGTTCGAACGATGGCGTGGTGGCGCGCGATGTGCTGCTGCACGAGGTCTGGGGCTATAATGCCGGGGTCACAACGCACACGTTAGAGACACATATTTACCGTTTGCGCCAGAAGATCGAGCCTGATCCATCGAACGCGCGGCTGTTGGTGACGGAAAGTGGCGGGTATCGGTTGAACGCCTGAAACCCCGTTGACGATGGATGGGTTTGCAACGACCAGAGCTGCCAATCAGACTATCTGTTGCAAACCCGATCCAGGTTGGTGCGAACGGTGCCGGAACGCATTGCTCTTACCTGCGTGGGTCCAGTTCACACAAACAGGCGATTGGCTCCGAAATATCTGATTGATAGCGTGCATCGGTCGAAGCGCTCGCGAGTGCGTCCATTTTCCTGGCCAGCTTGATATCCAGGTTCGTGAGGCCGTCGGCGTCGTGTGTCGCCAACGTGACGTCGACAGTTCGATATACGTTGCGCCATTCCGGGTGATGATTCCACTTCTCACACCAGATCGCGACGCGGGACATCCAGCCCCATGCCTCTACGAAATTGGGAAAGATATATACCTTTCGGATTGCATCACGGTCAGGGACCGCGCCCCATCCTACTTCTCCCAACGGGATGAGGTGTTCCTGACGTTCTTCGCGTGTCAAAAGGTCTGCCATTATGTGCTTTCCTCCTTGTCCGAGAATGCAATCCGGCGAACAGCCGGTCGGTAGTTGGGCTTCATCCGCGTTATGAACGCACGTTGTTGTGCGAAACGAGCAGCCCCTTCAGCCATGATCGCACCCGGCATTCGTTGGCAACCCGGCCCGTCAAACATTAAACAACGTTCCGACCCCATAGGCCAAGCCCGCCGCTGCGCCGCCGATCAGCAGGGTTTCGATCGCAGAGCGCCACCACGGGCTGAGTGACCAGTGGCTTTTCAGCGCGCCGATGGAAAAGAAGCTCGCCATCGTCATCCAGGCCGAAACGGTGAAGGCCTGGTCGAGTTTCAGGATGAAGGGCAGAAGCGGGATCATGCCCGCCACGAGGAAGGACAGAAAGGTGGTCAGCGCCGCGCGCATCGGGTGCGGGTCGATGCCGCCCAGCCCGTATTCGCCTTCCATCATCAAGTTGATCCAACGGTCCTTGTTTTGGGTCACGGCGTCGGTGGCATCGTCCAGGATGCGGTCGCTTAGTCCCTTCTGGGCAAGGATTTCGCGCACTTCCAGCCATTCGCCATGCGGGTGATCGCGGATATGTTCCTCCTCGATCTTGCGAATGCGGCGATAATTGTCCTGTTCCGCCTTGGTGCCGGAATAGGCGGCTGCGGCCATTGAGAATCCATCGGCCAGCACATTGGCCAGCCCCAGAACAACAATGATGAATGGTGACAGCCCGGCCCCGGCCACACCGGCCACAATGGCGAAGGTTGTGACCGATCCGTCGATGGCGCCATAGACCGCATCGCGCAACACGCCTTTTCCCGGCGGCGCGCCAATACGGGCGGTGATTTCTTGTGGGCTGTGACCGTGATCGGACATGGCTGACCTCCGTTCCGGTCAGTGTGCCGTGGGAATGAACGGATTGCCTTAAGGCAGATCAAGGTGTGTCAGGGTCTGTTTCATCCTTCTGGTCTGACAGCCTCGTCCCCAAGCAGATATCGGGGCCCGGCCCCTTTTTCGGCGGCGATGTCATCGGGGTTATACAGCGCGCAGCGGTCCAGAGACAGGCAACCGCAACCGATGCAGCCATCAAGTTTGTCGCGCAACCGGGTCAGGGCTGCAATCTGTTCGTCCAGTTCCGTACGGAAGTCTTGCGATATTTCAGCCCAGTCTTTGGCGGTTGGGGTGCGGCTCTGGGGCAGGCGATCCAGAAGGTCACGGATGCGATCGAGCGTGAAGCCGAACTTCTGCGCGATCATCACGAAACTCAGGCGTCGTATGTCCGAGCGCAGGAACCGCCGTTGCCCGCCCGCGTTGCGTTCTGGCGCAACCAGCCCCTGGGTTTCATAGTACCGGATTGCCGACACGGCCAAGCCAGTGCGTTTGGCCAATGTGCCGATGGAAATCTCGTTTCTGCGTTCCATGGAAGTCTCGAAAGAAAAACCTTGATCTCAAGTTAGCTTTAGGAATTAGAACCCGACTCGCAACGAAGATCAAGGAGGCCAAAATGGCACATCTGGAACATGTGAATGTGACGGTCAGCGACCCGAAAGCGACAGCCGCCTGGCTGGGGGCCGTGTTTGGGTGGAAGACCCGCTGGGAGGGCGATGCGATCTCGGGCGGATATACCGCCCATGTGGGCGATGAAGACAGCTATGTGGCTCTGTATACGCCCAAAAGGCCGATGGACGACCCGCAGCATTCCTATACCACCCGCGCAGGGTTGAACCATGTGGGTGTCGTCGTCGATGACATTGACGCGACTGAAAGCCGGGTGAAAGCTGCCGGGTTTCAGCCTCATAACCATGCGGATTATGAACCGGGGCGGCGCTTTTATTTTGATGATCATGACGGGGTTGAGTGGGAAGTGGTGTCCTATGCCTGACCACGGGGGGCGACTTGCCCCCTGTTCACTTTTTGCCCCATCCTCTATGGTCGCGCCACGCGGCGCTTATCGGAGGATAACATGAGCTTCACCCTTGCCACCTGGAACATCAACTCGGTCCGTTTGCGCGAACCGATCGTGCAGAAGCTGCTGACGGAAGAAGCGCCCGATGTGCTGTGCCTTCAGGAATGCAAAAGCCCGGTGGAAAAGATCCCGCTAGATGGGTTTCGCGCCCTTGGCTATACCCACATGGTCGCGCGCGGGCAGAAGGGATACAACGGCGTTGCAATCCTGTCGCGCCTGCCGATGAAAGAGGTGACAAGCTTTGAATTCGCCGGTCTGGATCATGCCCGCCATATCGCGGGGCAATTGGAAAACGGCGTCACGATCCACAATTTCTATGTGCCCGCAGGGGGTGATGTGCCGGATCGCGACGTGAACGAGAAGTTTGGCCAGAAGCTCGATTACCTCACCGATATGCGCGACCACTTCTTTGCCGAGAAGCCCGGCAAGTCGATCCTTGTTGGCGATCTGAACATCGCCCCGCGCGAAGACGACGTCTGGTCGCATAAACAGCTTCTGAAAGTGGTCAGCCACACCCCGGTTGAAGTCGAGGCGCTGGCGCAGGTGCAGGACGCCGCCAACTGGGTCGACATCACGCGGCAGGACATTCCCGACGGGCAGCTTTACAGCTGGTGGAGCTATCGCGCGAAGGATTGGAATGCTGCCGACAAGGGGCGGCGGTTGGATCACGTCTGGGCCACGCCCGATATTTCAAATGCCGGTCACGCCTCGCGCATCCTGCGTGATGCACGCGGATGGGAAAAGCCATCCGATCACGCGCCGGTCTTTGCGACTTTCGACCTTTAAAACCGGCGGGGCAGGAGGCATATAAACCTCAACGCATTTGAAGGAGCTTGAGCAATGGAACTCGAACTGGGTGGCGCACCGGCCGCTGCTGATCTGATCAAGGATGTAAGCGAGGCAACCTTCATGCAGGACGTGGTCGAAGCCTCGCAACAGGTGCCGATCATCGTGGATTTCTGGGCGCCTTGGTGCGGCCCTTGCAAGCAGCTTGGCCCGGCACTGGAAGCCGCCGTGACCGAAGCGGGTGGCAAGGTGCGCATGGTGAAAGTCAATGTGGATGAAAACCAGATGATCGCGGGCCAGCTGCGCGTGCAGTCGATCCCGACCGTTTACGCGTTCTGGCAGGGTCAGCCGGCGGACGGGTTTCAGGGCGCCCTGCCTGCGTCCGAGGTGAAAGAATTCGTCAAGCGTGTTGCCGCCCTTGGGGGTGACGCAGACAACGGACTGGCGGATGCCATCGCCGCCGCCGACGAGATGTTGGAGGCTGGCGCGATCGACGACGCCGCGCAGACCTTTGCCGCCATCCTTGAGGAAGACCCGAACTCGGCCGCAGCGTTCGCCGGTCTGGCGCGCTGCCATCTGGCGGCGGGCAAGGTCGATGATGCCGAAGCCACGCTGAACGGCGCGCCCGCCGAAATCTCGCAAGCGCCCGAAATCGAAGCCGTGCGTGCCAAGATCGAACTGGCCCGACAGGCCGAAAGCGCCGGACCGGTGGCCGATTTGCGCGCCGCTGTGGATGCAAATCCAGACGACCATCAGGCCCGGTTTGACCTGGCCGTTGCCTTGAACGCGTCAGGCGACGCTCAAGCGGCCGTGGACGAGTTGTTGGAGCTGTTCCGCAGGGATAGAGACTGGAACGACGGGGCGGCCAAGGCACAACTGTTCACGATTTTCGACGCGCTGGATGCGAAAGACCCGATTGCATTGACCGGTCGGCGCAAGCTGTCGTCGATGATCTTTGTGTGAACGGGCAAGCCGCGCTACAGTGGTCATATGATGTCCGCCGCCGACCTGCCTGATTTTCTGCCGTTGTTCCCGTTGCCGGGTGCGCTTTTGCTGCCGCGCGGGCGGTTGCCGTTGCATGTGTTCGAACCGCGCTATCTGGCGATGGTCGACGATGCGCTGAAAACGCCCGAACGGCTGATTGGAATGATTCAGCCGATGGGTGACAGCGATCAGGACGCGACCCGCCTGCATGCCATCGGATGTGCCGGGCGCATCACCTCGTTCACGGAAACCGAGGATGGGCGGTATATGCTCACGCTGACCGGGATTTCGCGTTTTCGTCTTGGTGCGGTGCAGGAAGGGTTCACGCCCTATCTGCGGACCGAGGCCGATTGGCGCGGTTTTGACCGTGACCTGGGCCAGCCCGAGCATGATCCTGGTCTGGATCGCGAAGCCTTCTTCAAACTTCTTGAACGATATTTTGAACTGGAAGAGCTGCAAACCGATTGGGAAAGTTTGCAAACGGCGGAAGACGAATTGATGATCAACGCCTTGTCCATGTTGTGCCCGTTCGACCCCGAGGACAAGCAGGCGTTGCTTGAGGCACCGTCTCTGAGCACCCGCCGCGAGACCTTGGTGACGCTGATGGAATTTACCCTGCGCAAAGGCGTGGGCGAGGAGCAAGTGCAATGACCGAAGCGTCCACCCCGGAATTTGACCGTCGCATGATCGAGGCACTGGTCTGCCCCGTCACCCAGACGGTGCTGAGCTATGATGCCGACAAACAGGAACTGGTGTCCAAAGCCGCGAGGCTGGCGTTCCCGATCCGCGGTGGTATCCCGGTGATGCTGGTCGACGAAGCGCGCAAGATCGAGGATTGAGGCGCTAGATTTGCCGCCCTTGCAGAAGCCGGGGCAGATCGCCGGTCAGCCCGGCAGCTTCTCGGATGAAGCCTCGGCGCAGGCCCGGCATCGCATTCACAGCGCCCAATCCCAGATCACGCACCGTGCGCAGGATGGGGTTGTCGTTGGAAAACAACCTGTTGGTGGCTTCCGTCACGGCGACCATCTGGGCCACATCAAAGCGGCGCCATTGTTGGTAACGCTCCAGCACGTCCAGCCGCCCGATATCTTCCCCGCGACGGCGGGCAAGTGTCAGCACCTCGGCCAGAGCCGCCACGTCCTTTAGCCCGGCGTTCAGACCTTGCCCGGCTATCGGGTGCAGCCCATGCGCCGCATCACCGACCAACGCCAGACGATCCGCGAAAAAAGCGTTTGCGACGGTCAGGTTCAGCGGATAGGTGAAGCGTTTGCCCGCTAGGCTGATCTGCCCCAGGAAGGATCCGAAGCGCGGGCGCAGCTCGTCCAGATACCCCGCGTCGTCCAGCGCGTGAATGCGCGCAGCCTCGCCATGGGATTCGGTCCAGACGATCGAGCTTTGGTTGCCCGGAAGCGGCAGGATCGCCAAGGGGCCAGCGGGCATGAAAAACTGGTGCGCCACACCGTGATGCGGCAACTCATGGTCAATCGCGCATACCAGCGAGGTTTGGCCGTAATCATGGCCGAACCGTCCGATCCCGGCCCGCTCTGCCGTGCCCGACCGTCGCCCGTCGCATCCCACGACGACACGACCTGTCAGACGCTTGCCCGAGGCAAGCTCCAGCGTGACGAAGGCCGCATCGACCGTCTGTTCGACCACGGTTTCCTGATCCAGAAGTGTCACCTTCGGATGGGCTTCGACCGCGTCGATCAGGGCGCGGGACAGGAACCGGTCCTCGACCATATAACCCATCGGACCTTCGTCGATTTCTGCGTGATCGAACTCCAGCACGAAGGGGCCGGGGCCTTCACCGGGTCGGCCGTCCGAAATGCGGATATCCAGCAGGGGCTGGGCGTTGGGGGAAACCGTCGGCCAGACGCCAAGCGCCGACAACAGGCGCTGCGACGCCAACGCAAGGGCATAGCCGCGCCCGTCGAAATCATCCCCTCCGCGTGCGTCTTTTGGCAACGCGTCAATGATGGTCACATCGAACCCGGTGTCACCCAGCGCAAGCGCCAGCGCCGGACCGTTCAACCCGCCACCTACGATCAGAATATCGGCATCAAGTTTCATATCGCCTTTTTGAACCCCTTGTCGGGGATTGTCCATGTGCGCAAGCGCCGCTACCGTCACCGGGACACCTGACAGGAGAGGTCCGATGAGCAACGATTGGCTGACCATGAGCATGGGCGATCTGGGCCGGGGAATTGGCGCGGGCAGGATTGATCCGGTTGCCCTGACCGAAACCTATCTGAACGCGATCAAGGCCCATAAATTTCAGGACCGGATCTATGCCCGCCTGACGGAAGACCGCGCATTGACCGAGGCTGCCGCAGCGTCCAGACGCGCCGCTTCCGGGCACCGTCTGGGGTTGCTCGACGGGGTGCCGATCAGTTGGAAAGATCTGTTCGATACCGCCGGCGTGGCGACAGAAGCAGGGTCCGCGCTGTTGAAGGACCGCGTGCCCGAGCGCGACGCCGAAGTGTTGCGCAACGCCACCGCGCAAGGGCTTGTCTGTCTGGGCAAAACGCATATGAGCGAGTTGGCCTTTTCGGGTCTCGGCCTGAATCCGGTGACGGCCACCAGCCCCTGTGTGAACGATTATGATGCGGTGTCGGGTGGCTCGAGCTCGGGCGCGGCCACGTCGGTGGCGTTTCATCTGGCGGCGGGGGCGGTCGGGTCGGATACGGGCGGATCGGTGCGCATCCCGGCCGCATGGAACGATCTTGTGGGGTTGAAAACGACCTCGGGCCGTTTGTCGTCCAAAGGCGTCGTGCCACTGGCAGCACGCTTTGACACGGTCGGCCCGCTGTGTCGCACGGTTGAGGATGCCGCCCTGATGCTGTCCGTACTGGAGGGCCGATCAGCAGTGGACCTGCGGGGCGCCAGCCTGAAGGGCATGCGGTTGCTGGTTCTGGAAAACGGTCTGGAAGGCGCGCGGGGCGAGCCTCTGTCCGGGTTTGAAAGCGCCATCGGACGCCTGATGGATAACGGTGCGGTTGTCCGGCGTGTCCATTCCCCCATTGTGGACGAGGCGTTGGCGATGTCCGGCGTGCTGTTCACCACCGAAGCCTATGCCACCTGGCAAAATGAGATCGAGGCACAACCAGACCTGATGTTTGCCGAAATCCTGGAACGCTTCCGCGCCGGGGGGCAATTCTCAGGCGTTGACTATGTTCGGGCGTGGCAGCGGCTGGACCAGATCCGCGAGGCTTATCATAGCGCCGTTGCGGGCTATGACGCCGTGGTGATGCCGACATCGCCGATCATGCCGCCGATTGTCTCACGGCTGTTGAACGATCATGACTATTACGTCGAAGAAAACCTGTGGGCACTGCGCAACACACGCATTGGCAACCTGATGGGGTCGTGCGGGCTGAGCCTGCCGACCGGCTTGCCCTCGACCGGGATCATGCTTCTGGGTGCCCCGATGGCCGAGGAGCGATTGCTGCGCCTTGGGGCAGCCTGCGAGGCCGTGTTGGCCTAAAAGCCACAACCTGCGCGATCAACCATCGAAAATCGCGGCGTTTTTCTGGACCCGCCGCGGTTTGCAAGCTATCCTTGGATCAAACGGGGCGACATGATCCCGAGACCTGAGGCAGTATAGTGACGTTCCAATGACGTTTCCCGAGCGGTATTCCAGCTTGCCCGAATATGCATTTCCGCGCCTGCGGAGCCTTCTTGACGCCCATGCGCCGGGCGGCGAGGTGATGCATATGACCATTGGCGAGCCGAAGCATCCATTCCCCGAATGGGTGCCGCAGGTCATTGCCGAGCATTCGGAAGAATTTGGGCAATATCCGCCCAATGACGGATCACCCGAACTGTTGGATGCGATCGTGGGCTGGCTGTTGCGCCGCTATGGCGTGCAGATGGACCCTGCCACCCAGATCATGGCGCTGAACGGCACCCGCGAAGGGCTGTTCAACACGTTGCTGGCCCTGTGCCCGGAACACACCGCACACGGCGAGCGACCCGTGGTGCTGATCCCGAACCCGTTTTATCAGGTCTATGCCGTGGCCGCGATGACGGTCGGGGCTGAACCGGTGTTCCTGCCTGCGACGGCCGATACTGGTTTTCTGCCGGATTATTCGGCGCTGACGCCGGATATTTTGAACCGGACCGAGGTTGCCTATGTCTGCTCTCCGACGAACCCGCAAGGGGCGGTTGCTGATCGCGATTACTGGGCGAACTTGATCGCCTTGGCCGAGAAATACGATTTCCGGATTTTCGCCGACGAATGCTATTCCGAGATCTATCGCGACACGCCGCCCCCCGGCGCGCTTGAGGTCGCCCGCGAAGGCGGGGCGGACCCTGAACGTGTGGTGGTGTTTCATTCGCTGTCCAAACGGTCAAACCTGCCCGGGTTGCGGTCGGGTTTTGTCGCGGGTGGGCCGGAAAGCCTGCGTCGCGTGCGTCAGTTGCGATCGTTTGCGGGTGCGCCCCTTCCGCTGCCCTTGCAGCGCGTGGCCGAGCGGGCCTGGACGGACGAAACGCATGTGGCTGAGAACCGTGCGCTCTATCAGGATAAATACGCGCTGGCGGACGACGTGTTCGCGGGTGTCGATGGCTATCAGGGGCCCGAGGCGGGGTTCTTCCTGTGGCTGCCCGTCGACGATGGCGAAGCGGCGGCGATGAAGCTGTGGACCAAGACTGGCGTGCGGGTTTTGCCCGGCGCGTATCTGTCGCGGGACGTGAACAACGAAAACCCCGGCAAGGGGTATATCCGGGTCGCCATGGTGGCCCCAAAACAAGAAATGCAGCGCGGGTTGGAAAAAATCCGCGACTGTCTCTTTAAGTGAGGACGTGGTGGTATGGCGTATCAGGCGAAACAACGGGATCCCATCTTTGACAGCAACACCCAGGCGGTGCTGGAACGACGCGGAAAAGAGCTTCTGGGCCTTGGGCTGATCGCCCTTGGCGTCATTGTCGCGCTGATCCTTGGCAGTTATTCGCCCGAAGATCCCGGCTGGATGTCGGCGACCGATACGCCCGCGCAGAACGCTTTGGGCCGGATTGGTGCCTTTGTTGCCTCGCCTCTGGCGGTGATTTCCGGGCTGGGGTCCTGGTCGCTTTCCGTGATCCTTGCTGTCTGGGGGCTGCGTCTGACGTTCCACATCGGCGAGGAACGCGTGATGGGTCGGATGATCTTTGCGCCGATCGCGGTTGCCTTGTGTTCAATCTATGCATCAACGCTGGTTCCGGGGGCGGGCTGGACCCACTCTTTCGGGCTGGGCGGGCTGTTCGGTGACACTGTTCTGGGTGCGCTTCTGGCCGGTTTGCCGGTGGGTGCCGGTCTGGGGCTGAAGGTCATGTCGGTGCTGTCGGCGTTTGCCGCCCTGCTGGCCGTCCTGTTCGTGATCGGTGTGGACCGGTTCGAACTGCAACGCTTTGGCCACTTCCTGATCGTCGGTATCGTGATGAGCTATGCCGGTGTCGTGTCGCTGTTGGGCAAAGGCGCGAAAGGGGCGGCCCATGGGGCGGTTGCCACGGCCCGTCAGATGCAGGCCCGCCAGGCTGCACGCCGCGACGAACGGCGTGCGCAGACCCAGGCCGACGATGTCTATGACGAAGAGTTCACCGCCCCGCCCCCGTTGCGCGCAGCCCGCGTGATGCGACCGGAGCCGCCCTTGCACGGCAGCGCGCCCGAGGTGATCATCGAAGACCCAGCGCCCGCACCGTCAAAGCCGGGGCTGTTGAATGCGCTGTTCCGTCGCAATACGGACCCCGAGCCCGAACTGGTTGAATCCCCCACCTTCGATGGCGAGATTCCCGAAGGTCTGGGCGGTGAGGACCGTATCCGGGCCAAGATTGCATCGGCTCTGAAGAACCGGGCGCATCAGCCGACATTGTCCGACCCCACGCGGGCCGAGCCCCCTCTGGCGCGCGCGGTTGCCCGGCACCGGCGCGGGCCTGATCCGATGATCCTGAACGCGGCGCCGCCGGTTGAACATGCCGAAACGCCGTTGATGACTGCGCCTGAGTTGGTGGACGATGATGACATGGTGGTCGAAGACCTGATGGCACCCGACGCCCCACCGGCCGAGCCGCGCGTCTATACTCCGGCGCATGCCGGGTTGGCGCAGCCGGCCAAGAAGGTCGTGCAGCATCCCGTGCCGAAACCCACGCCGCCCTCGACCCGCGCAAAGGCGGAAGCGCAACCTTCGCTGAGCTTCGAAGACACGCATCCCGGCTATGAACTGCCGCCTTTGAACCTGCTGGCAAATCCGGTGACGATCGAACGCCATCATCTGTCGGACGAAGCGTTGGAGGAAAATGCGCGGATGCTGGAAACCGTGCTGGATGATTACGGCGTGAAGGGCGAAATCGTGTCGGTCCGCCCCGGCCCCGTCGTCACAATGTACGAACTGGAACCGGCGCCGGGCCTGAAAGCCAGCCGCGTGATTGGCCTGGCCGATGACATTGCCCGGTCCATGTCGGCGCTGTCGGCGCGGGTCTCGACCGTGCCGGGCCGGTCGGTGATCGGCATTGAACTGCCCAATGAAAAACGCGAAATGGTGTCATTCCGCGAAATCCTGTCCACGCGCGATTTCGGTGACGGCAATGGCTTGCCGCTGGCGCTGGGCAAGGATATCGGCGGCGATCCGATTGTCGCGAACCTGGCGAAGATGCCTCACCTTTTGATCGCAGGGACCACCGGGTCTGGTAAATCCGTCGCGATCAACACGATGATCCTGTCGCTTCTGTATCGTCTGACGCCGGAAGACTGCCGGATGATCATGATCGACCCGAAAATGCTGGAGCTTTCCGTCTATGACGGCATCCCGCATCTGCTGTCCCCCGTTGTGACCGACCCTAAAAAGGCGGTCGTCGCCCTGAAATGGGTCGTGGGCGAGATGGAGGACCGCTATCGCAAGATGTCCAAGATGGGTGTGCGGAACATCGAAGGTTACAACGGCCGCGTCGCTGACACGCTGGCCAAAGGCGAGATGTTTGAACGCACCGTTCAGACGGGCTTTGACGATGACACCGGAGAGCCGATTTTCGAGACCGAGGAATTTGCCCCCGAGAAACTGCCCTATATCGTGGTGGTCGTGGACGAGATGGCTGACCTGATGATGGTCGCCGGCAAAGAGATCGAGGCATGTATTCAGCGGCTTGCGCAGATGGCGCGGGCGTCGGGCATTCACCTGATCATGGCCACACAGCGCCCGTCGGTGGACGTGATCACCGGCACGATCAAGGCGAACTTCCCCACCCGCATCAGCTTCCAGGTCACGTCGAAAATCGACAGCCGCACCATTCTGGGTGAACAAGGGGCCGAACAGCTTCTGGGCATGGGCGACATGCTGTACATGGCGGGCGGATCGAAGATCACGCGCGTACACGGCCCCTTTGTTTCAGATGAAGAGGTCGAGGAGATCGTCACCTATCTGAAAGGGTTCGGCGCACCCGAATATGTGGGCGGTGTGGTCGAAGGACCGTCGGATGACAAGGCGGACAATATCGACGCGGTGCTGGGCCTGAATACGGGCGGCAACACCACCGGCGAAGATGCGCAATACGATCAGGCCGTGGCGATTGTGATCAAGGATCGCAAGTGTTCGACGTCCTACATCCAGCGCAAACTGGGCATCGGCTATAACAAGGCCGCGCGACTGGTCGAGCAAATGGAGGATGAGGGCCTCGTGTCCGCGTCGAACCATGTTGGCAAGCGCGAGATCCTGATCCCCGAATAATAAGAACCGCCGCACGCGCAAGTCGCGCGGTTCACCATCAACAGAATTGAGGCAAAAGATGATCCAACGACGCCATACAACCGACCGGATGAGTCAAAGCGTGACCCATAAAGGGGTTGTCTATCTGGCGGGCCAAGTGGGCAATGCCGGGGACAGCGTGGCAGACCAGACGCGCGAATGTCTGGTTCGCGTTGAAAATCTGCTTAACGAAGCCGGGTCGTCCAAGAAACACATGCTTCAGGCGGTGATCTGGTTGGCGGACATGAAAGATTTCGCCGCGATGAACGAGGTGTGGGATGCCTGGGTGCCCAAGGGGCACGCACCGGCGCGCGCCACCGGATCGGCCGATCTGGCAACCCCGGATTACAGGGTCGAGATCATCGTGACCGCGGCTGTCGCGGAATAACACCTTGAATTGAACGGCACGTTATCGCCTATCACCTTCTGATCGGGCTTAATCTTCCCATATGTAACGGGATAAACTGTGCCCGATCAGCAAAGGTAGGATGAATGACCCTTTTTCGAATGACGCTTGCCGCCGTGGCAATCGCTGCAAGCGCGGCACCTGCGATGGCGGAAAAACTGTCGCTGAATGCGATCTCAAAGTATCTGAATGGGCTTGATACGGCCAAAGCTGCGTTCACGCAGATCAATGATGACGGCACGATCTCGACCGGGACGATCTACCTGAAACGACCGGGCCGGGCGCGGTTCGAATACAACCCGCCGACCGATGCGCTGGTCGTGGCTGGCGGGTCGCAAGTGGCGATCTTTGACGGAAAGTCCAATGCCGGGCCGCAGCAATACCCGCTGAAACGCACGCCGCTGAACCTGATCCTTGAACGCAATGTCAACCTGAACCAGGCGCAGATGGTCAAGGGGCATGGGTATGACGGCACGGCAACCACGGTGCTGGCCCAGGATCCCCAAAACCCCGAAATTGGCACGATCGAGCTGAAATTCACCGCCAACCCGACCGAGCTACGCCAGTGGATCATCACCGACAATGCCGGGTCGAAAACCACGGTCATCCTGGGCGAGATGACGAAAGGCGCGCCGCTGAAAAGCTCGCTGTTCTCGATCACGGCGGCGATCAATCAGCGGTCGCGCTAACGCCGGGTCACCGACGGCAACTTGCCAGTTGGTGCTGATACAGAATGGCGCGGGCCTGCACCTCGGACGCGATGCGAAGCAGCCATGACTTGGAGTTGTGGCTGCCGCGCAGATACCCCGAACGCCCCTCGTGATAGGCCAGATACTGATTGCGCGCGTCGGTCAGGGGGATCCCCGTCTTGGCGCGTGTTTCATTCATGTACCAACCCATGAAATCCGTGGCGTCCTTGATGTCGGTGCGCCGCGCACCACGGCCGCCCTCGTCACGCTGGTATTCCTTCCAGGTCGCATCCAGAACTTGTGCATAGCCATAGGCCGAGCTTTGGCGCCCCATGGGCAACACGCCCAATGCGTATTTCACCGGCGTGCGCGCGTTTCCGATAAATTTCGATTCCTGATAGATCATCGCCATTTGCACGGGCACCGGAACGCCCCATTTGCGCTGGGTTCGTTTCATCGCCTTATGTATATTCGGGCGCTGCTTGATAATGCTGCACGCATTGTCCAGGTTCCGTGGTGCCTTGGTGTCGGTACCACCACAAGACGCCACGAACAAAAGGATCACTGCTGCGCGAAGAAGTCTGCTCATCTGCCTCTCGCAATCTTATGTTTTTTTGTGACTATAGCCGAAACTGTTGGGGCTGGGAATTCCAAGATTGGCGATTTTTCGTGACCAGCAGCGACCCGCGCACACCCATTTGCGGTGATCTCGCGACCCCGGACGACACAATTTGTTTCGTAGAAAACAAGGCCGATTCCATGGACAAACACCCTTGGGAGGCGTTAGGTAAAAGGTTAGGAGCTTTAATAAATGTTAAAGACGCGCGCCAAATATGCACTTGGGCAGATTGTCCGTCACCGGAAGCATCCCTTCCGCGGCGTGGTGTTTGATGTGGATGCCATGTTCTCGAACACCGAGGAATGGTATGACGCGATTCCCGAAGACAGTCGCCCTCAGAAGGACCAGCCGTTCTATCATTTGCTGGCTGAGAACGACCAAAGCTACTATGTGGCCTATGTGTCCGAGCAGAATCTGGTTGCGGATTATTCCGGTGAGCCTGTGGGCCACCCGGACCTGCCGGAGTTTTTCGGCGATTTGGAAGATGGCCAGTATCCGCTGCATGTTCAGCTGAACTGACAAACCCCCGACCCTTCCGCATCAGTATCCGATGGCGCAGCCATCCTTGCGCGGGTCCGACGCCCCGATCAGGATACCGCGCTGATGATCTATGCGGATCGCCTGTCCGCCACCAATCGGCGCCTCGGTCAGAATGATCTTGTGTCCCATCCCGGCCAGTTGCGCCTGCACCTCGGGATGATAACCGCGCTCCAGTCGCAGCACGCCCTGATCGGCAAAGCAACGGGGCGTGTCGATCGCGGTCTGCGCATCCATCCCGAAGTCCACCATATTGCTCAGAAACCGCACATGGCCGTTGGGTTGATATGCCCCGCCCATCACCCCGAACGGCATCGTAACCTGCCCGTTTTCGCGCAGCATTCCGGGAATGATCGTGTGCATCGGGCGCTTGTTGCCTCCCGCTTCGTTCGGGTGGCCCGGCGTCAGGTTGAACCCGGCCCCCCGGTTCTGAAACAGGATGCCGAACTTGTCCGATGCCAATCCGGATCCGAAGGCATGAAAGATCGAATAGATCAGTGAAACCGCCATCCGGTCACGATCCACCACCGTCAGATAGACCGTATCGCGGTGCACCGCATCGCTGATCCGGTTGGGTATGTCCCTCGCGCGGCGCGGGTCGATCAGGGTGGCCAGTTTCTCGGCAGTGTCATCCGACAGCATATGGGACAGTCGCGTGGTGTTATCGGGGTCGGCGATGTACCGGTTTCGCGCGTCATAGGCCAGCTTGGCCGCTTCGGCTTCAAGATGGGCACGATCAGCCCCCACCGGGTCCAGATCCGTCAGGTCGAAATGCGACAGGATCTTTGCCATCAGAATGGCCGTCGCGCCTTGCCCGTTCGGTGGATGCTCGACCAGGTCGATCCCCTTGTAGGTGCCATATATCGGGTCTGTATAGAACGCCTGCGGCTGGGCGAAGTCATCCCGTTCATGGGTGCCGCCCAAGGCTTTCAGGCTGGTGACCATATCCTCGGCCACCGTGCCTTCATAGAACCCGGCGCGGCCCTTTTGCGCGATCATGCGCAAGATCTCGGCCTGTTTTGGTGCGCGGAAGATATCGCCGACCTGCAGAGCGGCGCCGTTGTGAAGATAGAAATCACGCGCGACACCGGACAGGTTGCCTTCACGCGCAGCATTTGCCCAATCCAGCGCGACGCGAGGGGCGGCAGGAACGCCCGTTTCTGCGTAGTGGATCGCCGGCGCAAGCGTTTCGGCCAGAGACAATTGACCCCAATCTTCCGACAAGATGCAGAACGCATCGACCGCACCGGGAATTGTCACGGCGTGGACGGATCGTTCCGGTATTCGGGTCAAGCCATCGTTTCGCAGCGTATCCGCGGACAACCCGGCAGGTGCCCGGCCTGATCCGTTCAGGGCGATGATGCCTTTCTGGTTCGGGGCGTCCAGCAAGACAAAGCAATCGCCCCCGATTCCGGTCATGTGGGGTTCGCATACTCCAAGCAGGATGCCTGCGGCAATTGCCGCATCTACGGCATTCCCACCCCTGTTCAGGATCTGGACGGCGACCTGCGCTGCCAGCGGGTGAGATGTGGCGCAGATCCCGTTCGTGGCATAAACCGGTGAGCGTCCCGGCAGGTGAAATTCTCGCATCGTCCCTCTCGGTCGGGGTTTTGCGAAGCCTACGGGCAGACGCGGATTTTTCCAACATGCAGGTTCCCTGACAGGCTGGAACAAAGGTGTGATGAGCGCCACACAGGTCAGCTGATCTGCGTGTCAGCCAGCTTGATGGTAAACTCCAACCTGTTGCGGACATTGCTGCGGTGATAGCGCAGATCCCGCGTCAATTCCTGAATGAGCGACCAGCCGAAACCGCCTTCGGGCAGGTCTTCGAGGGGGACGTTCAGGCAGTGCTCTGACCTTTTCGGCAGGGCGCCATTGGGCAGGGGCACACCATCGTCAAGCACGGTGAACTCCAGACTGTCTTTCCGCCGCTTTACGCGCAGCTCAACCACGCCGTCCTTGTGGTGGGCATAGGCATGTTCCACCACATTGTTCAGAACCTCCGCCAACACAATTTCGATGACGCCGCGTTCGTCCGACGTCAGGTTCAGGCGAGACAAACCAGTCATAGACGCGCGCAACGCCCGGCGCACGGCCATCGGGCGGGCCGGGAAAACCAGGCTCATCTCGTCCGTTTCTGGCGAAAGCGCAGAAATATGCCGCTGGTGAGCTTGCCCCATGAAGCAAAACGCCTCAGCCGGCATCGGCGATGGGGCCGCCCAGCGCGGTTTCGAGTGTGGCGTGGATCGTGAACACGGTATCCATGCGGGTCAGTTTGAACACCTTCTGCACGGTGCCGGAAAGCCCGGCCAGTTCAAAGGACTTTGACGGGCCGACCTGTTTCATGGCCGCCACGATGGCACCCAGCCCGCTGGAATCGATGAAATCGACCTGTGTCATGTCGACGACGATGCGATCTGGCCCCTGGTCAGTCAGTTCGCGCATTCGGTCCTTGAAGCTGATTGCGATGGCTGCGTCGATCCGGTGTTCATTCACTGTGATCACACGCGCCCCGGCGGTGTCGAAATGGGCAAGTTCCAACTGTATTCTCCTTCCCGCGATTGGTAGAACTACAGTCTAGACGGCGATCGTTACCATTCGGTAAGCGTGGTCGGGAAATTGCTTAGGGATGGAGAGAACGATGAAGAATGTCGTAATCGCAGGCGCGGCGCGCACGCCGATGGCCGGGTTTCAGGGGGCGTTTTCGGGTGTAGCTGCCGCTGATCTTGGGGGGGCCGCGATCAAGGCCGCGCTGGAAGATGCGGGCGCGGCACCTGCCCAGATCGAAGAGCTGTTGATGGGCTGCGTTCTGCCCGCAGGTCAGGGTCAGGCTCCGGCGCGTCAGGCCGGGTTTGCCGCCGGTTTGGGCAAGGAAGTGCCTGCGACCACGCTGAACAAGATGTGCGGATCGGGCATGAAAACAACGATGATCGCTTTTGATCAGGTGGCCCTTGGCGGCACGGACATCATGGTCGCGGGCGGTATGGAAAGCATGACCGAAGCGCCTTACCTGTTGCCGAAGATGCGCAGCGGTGCCCGCATCGGCCATGGGGCCGTCATCGACCATATGTTTCTGGACGGGCTTGAGGATGCCTATGACAAGGGTCGCCTGATGGGCACCTTTGCCGAAGATTGCGCCGAAAGCTTCCAGTTCACCCGCGAGGCGCAGGACGAATACGCGTTGAAATCGCTGTCAAACGCGCTTGAGGCGCAGAAAAGCGGCGCATTCGAAGGCGAGATCACGCCGGTTACGATCAAGACCCGCAAGGGCGATGTCGTGGTGTCCGAGGATGAACAGCCCGGCAATGCGCGTCCCGAGAAAATCCCGACCCTGAAACCGGCCTTTCGCAAGGATGGTACGGTAACGCCCGCGAACAGCTCGTCCATCTCGGACGGGGCGGCGGCGCTTGTCGTCGCGTCGGAAGGGGCCGCCAAAGCCAATGGGCTGAAGATCCGGGCGCGCATTCTGGGCCATGCGAGCCATGCACAGGAACCCAATCTGTTTCCGACCGCCCCCGTTCCTGCCGCGAAAAAGCTGTTGGAGCGTCTTGGCTGGTCGAAGGACGACGTGGACCTGTGGGAGGTCAACGAGGCATTCGCCGTCGTGCCCATGGCGTTCATGCATGAACTGGGCTTGTCCCGTGACAAGGTGAATGTGAACGGAGGGGCCTGCGCGCTGGGCCATCCGATTGGGGCATCGGGCGCGCGGATCATCGTGACCCTGCTGAACGCGCTGGAAAAACGCGGGCTGACACGCGGTGTGGCGGCGATCTGCATTGGCGGCGGCGAAGGCACCGCCATCGCGATTGAACGCGTCTGAGCCAGAGATTATAGACAGAGGGGCGCGGATCATCCGCGCCCTTTTCCTATCGGAGCCCCCATGGCGCGCGTCAATTATGCCGAACTTGCACAGGTGGTCGCATCCCTGACCGAAGGCGAACAGGACGAAGTTGCCTTGATGGCCACGCTCGCCTGTGAGGTGCATCACGCCGATGATCGCTTCGACTGGACCGGGTTTTACCGCGTTGTTGCCCCTGACCTTCTGAAGATCGGCCCCTATCAGGGCGGGCATGGATGTTTGCAGATCCCGTTTTCGCGTGGGGTGTGCGGGGCGGCGGCACGCACAGGGCAGGTGCAGCTTGTGCCGGATGTCGATGCCTTTCCCGGCCATATCGCCTGTGCGTCCTCGACGCGGTCCGAGCTTGTCTTGCCGGTCTGGAACCGGACAGGCGCATTGATCGGGGTGTTTGACATCGACAGCGATCAGTCGGACGGGTTCACTCAAGAGGACGCAGACCAACTGGCGGCGATCCTGAAAGATACCTTCGCACGATAGCAACCACGCCCGTTTCTGCTTGCGTCGAATCACATCCTTGCGCCAACGTGAAATTATACGTGAAAATTTCACGCACTGTTTCATGTCACGCACTGTTTCATGTCACGCAGGGGATGCCTCGTATGTTGCACAGCGATCCGGTTTCACCACGCAGCCTGGGTGCCGACATTCGTGCGCTGCGAAAGTCGCGCGGGCTAACGCTATCTGAGCTGGCCGCGGGATTGGGGCGGTCGGTCGGATGGCTCAGCCAGGTCGAGCGGGATATGTCCGATCCGTCCATCTCTGACTTGCGTGCGGTCGCGCAGGCGCTGGGGGTGCCGATGTCGCTGCTGTTCGCCCATGCCTCGGCCCCGGCGGGTGAACAAGGGTATGTGGTGCGGGCTGGCGCGCGCCGTCCGATGGGATCTGGTGACGAAGGGTTGATCGAGGAACTCCTGTCCCCTGACCTGACCGATGATTTTGAGGTGGTGCATTCCACTTTCAAACCCCGCTCGAAAATGCAGACCCCGGCGCTCCGGCCCACGCAGGAGGTGGGGTACATGGTGTCCGGCAGGCTGGACCTGACCATCGGGGGCCGCCCGTTCACCGTGGCACAGGGTGACAGCTTTCGCATTCGGGGCGAGCTGCACGAATGGGCGAACCCCTATGATGAACCCGCCGTCGCGATCTGGGTGATCGCGCCGCCGGTGTATTGAGGAGGCCGAGATGCTGCAAGGAAGCTGCCTGTGTGGCGCGATCAGATTTGAAACCGCAGCCCCACCAAAAGGCGTGTCGATGTGTCATTGCAGCCAGTGCCGCAAACAATCCGGCGGCGTATGGTCGTCGGCCTATGTGCCGGAGCGTGAGCTTCACATCGAGGGTGTGGTGAACTGGTATGCCTCAAGCGATACCGCCAAGCGCGGCTTCTGCCCGACCTGCGGATCGTTCCTGTTCTGGAAAGCCCATGACGAAGATACGATCAGTTTTGCCCTTGGTGCCATTGACGGGCCAACGGGTCTGACTTTGGAGAAACACATCTTTGTTGCCAACAAGGGCGACTATTACGACATCACCGATGGCTTGCCGCAAAGCGCGCAGTAACCCGAACAATTGGAGTTCCCCATGTCCGATTTCCCCACCAAAGCCCGCGTCGTCATCATCGGCGGCGGTGTGGTTGGCGCCTCGTCCCTGTATCATCTGGCCAAGAAGGGCTGGACGGACTGTGTTCTGCTGGAAAAGAACGAGCTGACCGCCGGGTCAACCTGGCACGCTGCCGGGAACGTGCCGACCTTCTCGACCTCGTGGGCGGTGATGAACATGCAGCGCTATTCGACCGAGCTGTATGCGCGGTTGGGGGATGAGGTGGATTATCCGATGAACTACCACGTCACCGGGTCGATCCGGCTGGCGCATTCCAAGGAACGAATGCAGGAGTTTCAGCGCGCCGCCAGCATGGGGCGCTATCAGGGGATGGATATTGAAATCCTCACGCCCGAAGAAACCAAGGCGCGTTATCCATTTCTTGAAACCCATGACATTGTTGGCTCGCTTTATGATCCGCATGACGGTGACATTGACCCTGCACAGTTGACGCAGGCGCTGGCCAAGGGCGCGCGGGACATGGGGGCGAAGGTCCTGCGCTTCTGTCCCGCCGAAGGGGTCACGCAACACGATGACGGCACCTGGACCGTCCATACGCCCAAGGGTGACATCGCTTGCGACTACGTCGTCAATGCCGCTGGATATTACGCGCAGCGGGTGGGTGAGTGGTTCAAGCCCTATGGCGGGCGCACTGTGCCGATGATGGTGATGAGCCATCAATATTTGCTGTCCGAAGAAATCCCCGAAATCGAAGCCTTCACCAAGGAAACGGGCAAGAAGCTGCCCCTGCTGCGCGATGTGGATGTGTCCTATTACCTGCGGCAGGAAAAGCACGGGTTCAACCTTGGCCCCTATGAACCGAACTGCAAGGCGCATTGGGCAACTGACGATGACCCGATGCCGGACGACTTCAGCTTCCAGCTTTGGAATGACGATCTGGACCGGATTGAGGATATTGTCACGGACGCGATGGAACGGGTGCCCGCGCTGGGCACGGCAGGCGTCAGTCGGGTGATCAATGGCCCCATCCCCTATGCGCCCGACGGGTTGCCCTTGATCGGCCCCATGCCCGGCGTAAAAAATGCGTTCGAGGCATGTGTGTTCACCTTCGGCATCGCGCAAGGTGGTGGCGCGGGCAAGGTGCTGGCGGAATGGATTGTCGATGGGCAAACCGAGTGGGATATGTGGGCCTGCGATCCGCGCCGCTACACCGACTACACCGATCACGACTATTGCGTGCAGAAGGGGATGGAGGTTTATGGCAACGAATACGCCATGCACTTTCCCCGCCACGAATGGCCTGCGGGGCGCGACAAGAAACTGTCGCCCTTGCATTCACGCCTGAAAGAGGCTGGCGCCGTATTCGGGGCCTATAACGGGTGGGAACGCGCCAATTGGTTCGCAAAGCCGGGGGATGACACGTCGCTTGAGGCAACCCATACATGGGGCCGGTCAGGTCCGTGGGAGGCGCGCATCCGCGAGGAATGCGAAGCCGTGCGCGACCATTGCGGGATGCTGCCGATCACCGGTTTCACGCGGCTGAAGGTTGAAGGGCCGGGCGCGCGCGATTTCGTGGACAGCCTGACCGCCTCGCGCCTGCCAAAAGAAGGTCGCGTGAGTTTGGCCTATTTCCCGGATGCGCGTGGACGGTGCCTGACAGAAATGTCTGTCATGGTGCATGGCCCGGATGAGGTCGGGTTGATCACTGCTTCTGTCGCGCAATGGCATGATGCCGAGATATTCACGCGGCAGGCGCCGGATGGGGTCACGGTGACGGATCACTCGAAAGACGTGGAATGCCTGTTGGTGACAGGCCCGAAATCCCGCGAAATTCTTGGCAAGCTGGTCGTGGGGCATGACCTGACCCTGCCGTGGTTGTCGGCCAGTTTCGATGGTCAGGTCGCGGGGCAAGTGGCGGCATTGCTGCGGGTGTCCTTTGCCGGCGAACTTGGATGGGAAATTCATGCTGTCCCCCAAGCGATGCCCGCGATCTGGGACGCGCTTGTTGACGAAGGCGTCAAACCATTCGGCATGTATGCGTTGGACGCGCTGAGAATTGAGAAGGGATACAAGGCGTGGAAGGGCGATCTGTCGACGGATTACACGTTGTTGGAGTTGGGTCTTGAGCGTTTCCTGCATCTGGACAAACCACAAGACTTTCCCGGCAAGGCGGCGCTGCAGGCAGAAGCGAAGGCAGGACCAAAGAAGCGGTTTGTCACCTTGACGGTCGACGCTGGTGAGGCAGATGCGCCCTATATGTCCTGCATCTGGCATGACGGCCAGATTGTCGGCGAAACCACGTCGGGCGGGTGGGGTTATCGTGCCGATGCCTCGATCGCCTTGGGCATGGTTCGGGCCGACCTGGCCGTGCCGGGCACAAAGGTTGAGGTCGAGATTTACGGCGAACGGTACCCTGCCGTCGTGCAGCTTGACCAGCCGCTATGGGATCCCAAAAACGAAAGGTTGCGCGCGTGACGGATTGCGCAAGTCCATCCCCCATCCTTGTGGATATCGTGGTGGCGGACGGGTTCGTCCTGACCGAGTTCACGGCCATCGTCGAACTTCTGCGCACCGCCAACCGCGTGACCGCGAAACAGGCGTTTCGATGGCGCTGGCTGTCAAAGCACGGTGGCGTGGTGGGCTGCCGTGCAGGGATCACCATCGACACTCACCCCTTCGACAGAAAGCATACGGCACAGTATGTTTTTGTGCTGGGCAACTCAGACCCCGATGCCCCGGACCTGTCGATGCGCAAGACGATCAAGGCGTATCAATGGGCCGGTGCGCGCGTGATTTTGCTGTCGGAAGCCGCCAGTCGCTATATCGCCGAAACCGGCGAGCAACTGATGAGCCACACCACCCATTGGGAAAACCGGGCGCTGTTGAATGAACGCGGCACGCCCGGCATGGGGTCTTATGCCCTTGCTGCTGATGACGGGCAGATCACCACCAGCGCGGGCATGGGGGCGACCTATGATCTGGTTCTGGGAATCCTGGGCGACCATATCAGCGCAGCGGCGGTGGCGACGGTCACCGACATTTTCTTGCATGAAACGATCCGCACCTCGTCGACGCTGCAGCCGTTCGGGGGAAAGGAGCTGTCGCGCAGCGGCAATCGTACGCTCGATCAGTGTATCGAATTGATGCAGGCCAATCTGGAGGAACCTTTGCGAATTTCAGAGCTTGCCGGGTATCTTAATATTTCCGAAAGGTCATTGGAACGTCAGTTCCGCAAACACTTCGGCACCTCGCCGAACACCTACTATCGCGAGCTACGTCTCAACCAAGCCAATACGCTTCTGTTGAAAACCTCGATGAGCGTGCGCGATGTCGGGTTGGCCTGCGGGTTCTCGAACGGGTTCTCGACCTTGTTCGGGCGGCATTTCGGGGTCACGCCCACCGCCCTCAGGCGCGCGCGAGCCCCCGCAGGATGACAGATTTCCGACAAATGTGACGGATCAGAAAGGTTCCGCTCCCGAAGATCATGCCACCGTCACATCAAACCCACATGGAGTGAGAGATCATGAGCCTTCCCAATCATGCCCGTGTCGTCATCATCGGTGGCGGCGTCATCGGATGTTCTGTCGCCTATCACCTGACCAAACTGGGCTGGTCGGATGTGGTGCTTCTGGAGCGCAAACAGCTGACCTCCGGCACCACGTGGCATGCCGCTGGCCTGATCGGGCAATTGCGGTCGTCGTCGAACATGACAAAGCTCGCCAAATACTCGGCGGATTTGTATCTTGGGCTCGAGGCGGAAACCGGCGTGGCGACCGGGATGCGGCAGGTCGGTTCGGTTTCGGTCGCATTGACGGATGAACGGCGGGAGGAGTTGTATCGCAGCGCCGCCATGGCGCGCGCCTTTGGCGTCCCCTGCGAAGAGTTGTCGCCTGCCGAGGTGAAAGAGCGTTATCAGCATATCAACCTGGATGGCGTCACCGGGGGCATCTGGCTGCCCACCGATGGGCAGGCCGATCCTGCCAACATCGCCTTGGCTTTGGCGAAAGGCGCGCGGCAGCGGGGGGCCGTGATCAAGGAGCGCACCAAGGTGACGGGTATAGTCCGGGATGGTCGCCGGGTCACAGGTGTCAACTGGGCATCGGATGATGGATCGGATCAGGGCACAATCACCTGCGACATGATCGTAAATTGCGCGGGTATGTGGGGCCGCGAGGTCGGCAAGATGGCGGGCGTAAACGTGCCGCTGCATGCCTGCGAGCATTTCTATATCGTGACCGAAGGGATCGAGGGCCTGACCCAGATGCCGGTGCTGCGGGTGCCGGATGAATGCGCCTATTACAAGGAAGACGCAGGAAAGATCCTGTTGGGCGCGTTTGAACCCAATGCCAAGCCTTGGGCGATGGATGGCATTCCCGACAGCTTTGAATTTGACCAGTTGCCCGAGGATTTCGATCATTTCGAACCCATATTGGAAGCCGCCTGCAACCGGATGCCGATGCTGGCCGAGGCGGGCATTCACACTTTCTTCAACGGGCCGGAAAGTTTCACGCCGGACGACGCCTATCACCTTGGCCTGTCGCCTGAGATGGACAATGTCTGGGTTGCGGCGGGGTTCAACTCGATCGGTATCCAATCCGCAGGCGGCGCGGGGATGGCACTGGCCGAATGGATGGATAAGGGCGAGAAACCATTTGATCTGGGCGATGTGGACATCAGTCGGATGCAGCCGTTTCAGGGCAACAAGCACTATCTTTATGAACGATCCAAGGAAACGCTGGGTTTGCTTTATGCCGACCATTTCCCGTTTCGCCAAAAAGCCACGGCGCGTGGTGTGCGGCGCACGCCGTTTCATCAACTCCTGCTGGACCGTGGTGCCGTCATGGGGGAAACCGCCGGGTGGGAGCGTGCAAACTGGTTTGCCCGCGACGGGCAGGCGCGCGCATATGAATATACATGGGGCCGCCCAAACTGGTTCGACAACGCCGCCGCCGAACACAAGGCAGTGCGCGAAAATGTCGGCATGTATGATATGTCCTCCTTCGGCAAGATTAGGGTCGAAGGCCCGGATGCCGAGGCGTTTTTGAACCGGGTCTGCGGGGCTGACATGTCGGTGCCGGTCGGCAAGATCGTCTATACCCAGTTCCTGAACCCCCGCGGAGGGATCGAGGCGGATGTGACCGTCACCCGCCTGTCGGAAACCGCCTATCTGGTGGTCACGCCGTCAGGCACGCGTCTGGCGGATGAGACTTGGATGCGCCGCCATATGGGTGACGCCCGCGTTGTGATCACCGATGTCACGGCGGGCGAGGGCGTGTTGGCCGTGATGGGGCCAAATTCCCGTGCGCTGCTGCAACGCATCAGCCCGGCGGATTTCAGCAATGACGCAAACCCGTTCGGAACCGCGCAAGAGATCGAGCTGGGCATGGGTCTGGCCCGCGCCCATCGCGTGTCATACGTGGGCGAGCTGGGGTGGGAAATTTATATCTCCTCCGACATGGCCGCCCACGCGTTCGAAACGATCTTTGAAGCGGGGCAGGACATGGGGTTGACCCTTTGCGGGATGCATATGATGGACAGTTGCCGGATCGAGAAGGCGTTCCGCCATTTCGGACATGACATCACCTGTGAAGATCACGTGCTGGAAGCGGGGTTGGGCTTTGCGGTGAAAGCCGACAAACCGGATTTCATCGGGCGTGATGCGGTGCTTGCCAAGAAAGACGAAGGCCTGTCTCAGCGCCTTGTGCAGTTCAAGCTGACTGATCCGGAGCCCCAGCTTTATCACAACGAGCCATTGATCCGCGACGGTGAGATCGTCGGATACCTGAGCTCCGGCGGCTACGGGCATCACGTTGGGGCGGCCATCGGTATGGGATATGTGCCGTGCAAGGGCGAGACGGCGGCCGGGGTTCTGGCCTCGACCTATGAAATCGACGTGGCGGGCACACGGGTGAAAGCCGAGGCGTCACTGAAGCCCCTGTATGATCCGAAATCAGAGCGGGTTCGAATGTGACCGGCGCACAGCATCACTTTTCTTGATGCGATCGCCCACGGAAATCTGACTACCGTTTCCCGCTCCAACTGCCATAAAGGCGGGATAAGGAGCGCGCGATGACGGACATGAGCAAACCAAAGAACGAAGATACGCCACAAGGGTTGGCGCTGGCTATTTCGGCCTATTTCTTGTGGGGGTTTCTGCCGCTCTATATGAAAGCCGTGGCTCACATGCCCGCCGCCGAGGTGGTCGCCCATCGCGTCATCTGGTCGGTGCCGGTGGCTGGCGTCATCCTGATCGCATCCGGGCGCACCGGCGCGCTGCGCGAGGCTCTTGCAAATCCGCGAACCCTGCTTCTGGGTGTGCTGACCGCTGCGCTGATTTCCGTGAACTGGGGCATCTATGTCTGGGCCATTGCGCATGAACAGGCGTTGGAGGCCGCGCTGGGCTATTACATCAACCCGCTGTTCTCGATCTTTCTGGGCACCATCCTTTTGGGTGAGCGAATGACCCGGGCGCAGATGGTGGCTGTGGCGCTGGCCTTTGCTGCGGTCGTGATCCTGACCGTCGACGCAGGCCGGTTGCCCGTCGTTGCTGTCGGGCTGACACTGACCTGGGGGCTTTATGCGCTGTGCAAGAAGTCGCTGCCGATTGGCCCCAATCAGGGGTTCATGCTGGAAGTCCTGATCCTTCTGCTTCCCGCTTTGGGTTTTGCGGCGTGGCTGACGGCACAGGGGCAAAGCCATTTCCTGCTGACAGGGATGGATACGGCATTGCTTCTGGGATGTGGCGTGGTGACGGCGGTGCCGTTGATGCTTTATGCCAATGGCGCGAAACTGTTGCGGCTGTCGACCATCGCGATCCTGCAATATATCGCGCCGACGATGATTTTTCTGGTCGCCGTGTTCGTGTTTGACGAACCGTTTGAGGGTGCAAAGCTGATTGCCTTTCCGCTGATCTGGCTGGCGCTGGTGATCTATACCACCTCGATGCTGCGCGGGATGCGCCGCCGCTGAGCCTTGCCCGGCTGCGCCACACAGGCTATCTGGCGCGCATGTCAGATGAATACACCCCGCCGGATGAGCCGCTGAAGATCGTCCATCAGGATCATGAATTGTTGCTGGTCGACAAACCGGCGGGCCTTTTGTCAGTGCCGGGCAAGGGCGCGCATCTGGCCGATTGCCTCTTGTCTCGCATTCAGGCGGTTTTTCCTGACGCGCTTCTGGTGCACCGGCTGGATCGGGACACGTCGGGCATCATGGTGTTTGCGATGACCCCCCATGCGCAGCGCCATTTGGGGCTTCAGTTTGAAAAACGGCAGGTCAAGAAGGCCTATGTCGCCCGCGTCTGGGGACGCGTGGCCGACCGCGAAGGCACAGTCGATCTGCCGTTGATCGTCGATTGGCCGAACCGGCCGAAGCAGCATGTGTGTTTCGAGAATGGCAAGCCTGCGATCACCGACTGGAAAGTCCTGAAATACGAGGAACAAGCCACCCGTGTCCGCCTGTTTCCGCAAACCGGACGCAGCCACCAGTTGCGGGTGCATATGAAGGAAATCGGGCATCCCATTCTGGGGGATCCTTTCTATGCAGAGGGCGAGGCGCGCAATGCGCTGCGCCTGATGCTTCACGCCGAAAGCCTGCGCCTGCGTCACCCGGATGGCGGAAAAGGGCTGACCTTCAAGGCCAAATGCCCGTTCTGATGGGATGACGGAAGGTCAGTTCCCCTTGCCGCCCCGAGTGCTTCCTGATTGACTGACCCAACGTTTGAGGAGTCTCACATGATCCAGCCTGTTATCTCTGGCACCGGGGTGTTTACACCCACGCAGACCATCACCAATGCCGAACTGGTTGAAGCGTTCAACGCCTATGCCGACAAGCAGAACGCCAAAAATGCGGACGCCATTGCTGCGGGCGAGGCGGAACCGATCGGGCATTCCAGTGAAGAGTTCATCGTTTCGGCCTCGGGCATCCATCAGCGGTATGTGATGGATAAATCAGGTGTGTTAGATCCTGATATCATGCATCCAACCTTGCGTGAACGCAGCGATGATGAACCGGGGATCATGACCGAGATGGGCGTGGATGCCTGCAAGAAGGCCTTGGTGCAGGCGGGACGAGAGGCAAGCGAGGTTGATCTGGTCATCTGTGCCGCGTCAAACCATGAACGCGCCTACCCGGCGATCGCGATTGAAATACAGCAGGCGCTGGGCGCGGGTGGGTTTGCGTTCGACATGAACGTTGCCTGTTCCTCGGCCACGTTTGGCATTCAGGCGGCGGCCGACATGATCCGCTCGGGCTCGGTCAAGCGCGCGCTGGTGGTGAACCCGGAAATTTGCTCGGCCCATCTGGAATGGCGTGACCGGGATTGCCATTTCATCTTCGGCGACGTGGCCACCGCGACCCTGCTGGAACGGAAAGAGGATGCGAAGGGCGACCATTTCGACATCCTGTCCACCCGCTGCCTGACGCAGTTTTCCAACAACATTCGCAACAACAACGGCTTCCTGCGCCGCACGCGCGAGGACGGCAGTGATTTGCCTGATCGTCGCGATATGCAGTTCATGCAGAACGGCCGAAAAGTTTTCAAAGAGGTGCTGCCCATCGTGTCGAAGCACATTCTAGGGCATATAGAGGATATCGGTGTGGAGCCCGACGACCTGAAACGGCTGTGGCTGCATCAGGCCAACAAGACGATGAACGATTTCATCGGCAAGAAGGTTCTGGGCCGCACCCCGGAAGAGGGCGAACAGCCCAACATCCTGCAAGACTATGCCAACACCTCCTCCGCCGGATCGATCATCGCGTTTTCCAAGTACTCGGACGATCTGGCGCCGGGGGATACCGGGGTGATCTGCTCCTTCGGCGCAGGGTATTCAGTTGGGTCGGTGGTGGTGCGGCGGGGGTGAGTGGGGGGTCTGCTTTGAGCCCACGGCAACAGGTGCTGCGCGACGTTCGAATGTCCGGTTCTATATGCGTAGGCCAAAACGTGACAAAACTAGTGTCAGATTTGCCAAGCGGTTCTGGCACATGATTAGTCAGCGATTTGGATGAATGTGCTGCTCGTGACAAAACCGCCGAATTTGACACGAGAATAGGGTTTTTTGTTTCTTCGCTGGCAAGCATCGCAACGGCATAGATACGTATAATGGCACAGATCCCGCTTTGATGCGCTTCAATTCTTCTCAGCGACGCACTTCTGGGCATCGGCAATGGCCTCCAGCAGACATTGATCGGTCTGCGCGCGGGTATCGAGGGATATGCCGATGAAAAGGTGGACGTGATGATGTCCGGATATTTCTTCGGGTTCGTCTCCGCTGCGATCTACTCCATTGTCATGTATGCGGCATGGGCGATCAGTCAGCCGATGGTGGCACTGGCTGCGCCGTCGGAGTTCGTGCTTTTCGCGCTTGTTTCGATCTGTCTGTCGTTCGCCCTGGTTCCGATCACGCTCAGCCGGGCAGGCAATCCGGGGGTAGTGCTTGCCACGCGCCTGAGGCCCGGACGGCTACTGGCCATTTCGCCGACAGCTCTTTCCGGTGCATTTGTCATGGGTGGCGTAGTCGGGGCGTTTTTCGGGATGGGTGCCGGTGGCCAGTCAGCAATCAGGTTTCAACGACGCTGAAACCGGCGCAATCCTCTCTGCCGCCCTGATCGGGGCGCTGGTCTTTCAGTGGCCGCTTGGCTGGCTGTCGGACCGGATGGATCGGCGCTTGACCATTCTGGGCAGCAGCCTGATCGGCGTCCTGGTGTCAAGCCTGCTGGTCTGGACATTGGCGGATGGCAATGAACCGGGCGTTATCGCCCTGTGCTTTGTTCTCGGCGGTGCGCTGCTGCCGCTTTACTCCATCTGCCTGGCTGACGTGAATGACCGGATTGACGAGAGCGAGTTGATCGCGGCAGCAAGCGGTTTTGTGCTGGTCTATGGCGTCGGTTCGGCCTTCGGACCGTTCGCCGCCAGCCTGGTCATGGGACGGACCGGGCCAACCGGCATGTTTCTTTTCATTGCTGTCGCGCTGGCCGTGTTCTCGGCATTCGATGCCATGCGTATCCGCCAGCGGGAAAAAACCGCAATCGCCGACAAGCAGAGCTACGTGGCCACACCCAGCACCAGCTACGCGGTGTTACCGTTGCACGAACACGGACCTGATCGGGCGGAAGGCGAAGCTGCCCCGCAGTGACGCGCGGAGGTTCACGCCGCGTCGGCCGGTCGCGCGACCTCGGCGGCGATACGCTTCAAGTCGGCGTCTTCCAGCGTTTCGCGTTCCAGCAACTCGGCAGAGGAACTTTCCAGCAAGGTGCGGTTCTCCTCCAGCAGCGCAAGTGTCCGCTCGAATATCCTGCTGATGACCTCCTTCACAGCCTGATCCATCCGTTCGGCGGTGGCGTCGGAATAGCGGCGGTTCAGCCATGACCCCTGTTCGGTCTGCCCCAGGAAATTGCCCCGCTCGGTGTCATAGGCGACATGGCCAAGGTCTTCGTCCATGCCGTAGCGGGCCACCATCGACCGCGCGATATCGGTCGCGCGGGCCAGATCGTCGGATGCGCCTGTGGAAAGGTGACCATAGATGATCTTTTCCGCTGCGCGTCCGCCCAGCAGGACGGCGATCTTGTTTTCCAACTCCTCGTGGGTCATCAGGTAGCGGTCCTCGGTCGGGCGCTGGATCGTGTAGCCGAGTGCGCCGATGCCGCGCGGGATGATCGAGACCTTGTGCACCTCGTCCACGCCCGGAAGCGCCATGCCGACGATGGCGTGGCCCATCTCGTGATGCGCCACGATCTCGCGTTCGCGCGGGTTCAGGCGGCGGTTCTTTTTCTCCAGCCCGGCCACGATGCGCTCGACGGCTTGCGTGAAATCCTGCATCTCGACCTGTGCTGCACCGCGGCGTGTCGCCATCAGCGCCGCCTCGTTTACGAGGTTGGCGAGGTCGGCGCCGGAAAAGCCCGTGGTCAGCGCGGCGATCTGGTCGGGATCGACGCTGTCCGCCGCCTTGATCTTCTTCATGTGGACATTGAGGATTTGCACGCGACCCGCACGGTCGGGGCGGTCCACCAGTACCTGCCGGTCGAAACGCCCCGCGCGCAAAAGCGCGGGGTCGAGGATTTCAGGCCGGTTGGTGGCCGCCAGCAGCACCACACCTTCAGAAGGATCAAACCCGTCAAGCTCGGTCAGAAGCTGGTTCAGCGTCTGCTCTCGCTCGTCATGCCCGCCCGGCTGCTGGCCCGCACTGCGCGAGCGGCCAAGCGCGTCCAACTCGTCGACAAAGATGATCGCAGGAGCGGCCTTGCGCGCCTGTTCGAACAGATCGCGCACCCGGGCCGCACCTACGCCCACGAACATCTCCACGAACTCGGACCCGGAAATGGAATAGAAGGGCACCCCCGCCTCGCCTGCCACGGCGCGGGCCAGAAGCGTCTTGCCGGTGCCGGGCGGGCCGACCAGCAGCACGCCCTTGGGCATCCGCGCACCCAGCCCGCCATAGCCCTCGGGGTCTTTAAGGAACTCGACGATCTCTTCCAGCTCCTGCTTGGCCTCGTCCACGCCCGCCACATCTTCAAAGCTGACCTTCGTGTCGCTCTCGACATAGATCTTTGCCTTGCTCTTGCCGATGGACATGAACCCGCCCATGCCCTGCTTTTCCGCGAACTTGCGGATGAAGAAAATCCAGATGCCGACGAAGACCAGAGCGGGCAGAACCCAGGAAAGAAGCGTAGTGAACCACGTATTCTCGACCGCGCCGGTATAGGTGACATCGGCCTCTTCGAGGCGTTCGATCATATCGGCGGGCACCGTGGTCGCGACGAAGCCGGTCTTGCCGTCCTGTGGCTCGACGAATGAGCCGCGGACGGTGTCACTGCCGATTACCACCTCCTCGATGATCCCCTCGTCGAGATAGTCCTCGAATTGACTATATGGGATTGCGGCAATGGTCCGGGACTGCACCCAGACATCACGCAGCAGAACGATGCCGAATATCGCCAATAAAACATACCAGAGGTTGATTTGTGTTTTCCTGTCCATCGACGGCAACTCTCCCTTTTCACTAACGTCCAACATAATTCCCGGCACATCATCTTGACAAGATTTCAGGCCATTCCCAGATAGTTGGATGCGGGATGCCGCTATCAGGGTCCCGAAGATGTTGGTGAGATGCGAGGCGTGTGCTTTATGCAACGCTTCGATCCCGTCATCGACCGTAAGGTGCAGAAAGCTGGCCTTGCGTATCGAAACACGTGGTCGCCATGCGTCTTCGTGCAGGCTCGCAACCGAGCCCCTCCCTTCGCGACAGTCCCGCAACGTGAAACGCGGTCCGCCCCGTTGCGGACCCCCGGAAGTTGTGACCAGGAAGAGGAGGATACGATGCTGAACTATGGACTGTCCCCCGCGCAGTGGGATCCTTTCGCGGAACTGCGCCAGCTTCAATCGCAGATGAACCGCATGTTCGACGGCGACGGGCGTAGCCAGCGCGTAAGCGATGGCGGCTGGCCAGCGGTCAACATGTGGATGGGCGACGACAGCGTGGTCGTCACCGCCGAAATGCCCGGTGTCGCACAGGACGACATCGACCTGACAGTGCGTGAGAACACCTTGATCATCGCCGGCAAACGCAATCCTTCAACCGATGATGAAGACGCCGCGTGGCATCGCCGCGAGCGCCCCGCGGGCGAATTCTCGCGCTCCATCCGCCTGCCGTTGCGCGTCGATCCCGACAAGGTCGAGGCGCGGGCGAAGAACGGCGTGCTGGAAATCGAGATGGGCCGCCCCGACGCCGAACGGCCACGCAAAATCAAGGTCAAGGCAAGCTGACATCTGAAAGAAAAGGAGGAACAACCATGGCAAACGAAGTCAAGAAGACAGGCGGTGACGTGGCCCGGACCGAGGCGGAAGACACCCGCGATATCGGCCCCACTTTCCGTCCCGCCACGGATATTTTCGAGAAGGACGATGTGGTGACGCTGACCATCGACATGCCGGGGGTCGCCCCCGACAGCGTCGATGTCTCGGTCGAGAACCGCTCGCTCACGGTGCGCGGCACGATTGATGCACCCGTGCCCGAAGGCTACCGGCGCATCTATGCCGAATACGCGCCCGGCACGTTTGAACGGGCCTTCAGCCTGCCCGAGACCATTGATGCGGGCAAGATCGACGCCACCCATCGCGACGGCGTCCTCACGCTCACCCTGAAGAAGAGCGAGGCCGCCAAACCGAAACAGATCAAGGTCAAGGCCGCCTAAGTGGCCAAGACCGACCCAAGCAAAGGAGGAAAGAGCAATGGCATTCAGTGATCTCATCCCCTGGGGTCGGGACCGCAACAATGTCTCCGACCAGCGAAACCAGGACGACAACCCCATGATGTCGCTCCAGCGCGACCTGAACCGCGTGTTCGAGGATTTCTGGGGCCGGTTCGACAACCCGTTCGGCGGCAACATGACCGCAGGCGGGCCGCGCACCGACATCTCGGAGACCGACGAGGCGATGCTCGTCTCGGTCGATCTGCCGGGGCTCGATGACAAGGACATCGAGGTGAACGTCACCGACGACATGCTGACGATCCGTGGTGAGACCGAGCAGAAATCCGAGAGGGACGGCTTCACCTCGCAATCGCGGCGCAGCTTTCACCGGATGATCCCGGTGCCGCCGGGCGTCGATGCGGACAAGGCCGAGGCCGAGTTCAAGCGCGGTGTGCTGACCGTGACCCTGCCCAAGACGGAAGAAGCCAAGGCCCGCGTCAAGCGGATCGATGTGAAGTCCGGCTGACCCTGCACAGGCCAATTTCGGCCTGCGCCCCTCGAGGGCGGGAACCCCCGCCCTCATTCATTAGTTGATTTCTTGAAGCCCGAAGGAGGAAACGACAATGGCAAATGGAATCTGTGACATCTGCAAGCGCCGCCCGGCCTCGTTCCGGGCGCAGGTTTCGGTTAATGGCGAACGCCAGATAATGGAGTTGTGCGACGACGATTATCGCAAGCTCGCGCGCCAGCAGCGGCGGTCGTCTTCGCCGCTGGAATCGCTGTTCGGGGGTGGGTCGCTCCTCGACGAATTCTTCGGGGACACCCCCTTTGGCGGCATGGGTCGCCGCATTGGCGACGATGGCGAAGGGCAGCGCATTCCCGTCAACCGTGGCTCCCGCCGTGGCCAGGGCGGTGCGAGCATTGCCGACCGGCTCAGCGAACAGGGCAACAAGCTGTTGCAGGAGGCAGCAACGAAGGCGGGCGAGTTCGGCCGCTTGGAGGTCGATACCGAACATCTGCTCTTTGCACTCAGCCACAGCGATGTGGTCAAGACACTGCTGGAGCAATTCAAGATCGACGTGGATGACCTGCGCCGCCAGATCGACAAGGAGGCCCCGCGTGGCGAGGCGTCGGAAGGCGGCGAGATCGGCGTTTCCCCGCGCCTGAAGGACGCACTCAACCGTGCCTTCGTGGCCTCGAACGAGTTGGGCCATTCCTATGTCGGCCCGGAACATCTGCTGATCGGCTTGGCCGAAGAGGGCGAAGGGTTGGCCGCTGACCTGATGCGCAAATACGGGCTGACACCGCAAGCCCTGCGTCAGAAAGTGACCAAGGTCGTCGGTCGCGGCACCGAGGAAGGCCGGGTCGATACGCCTTCGAACACGCCCGACCTCGATGAATTTTCGCGTGACCTCACGAAGCTGGCCCGCGAGGGCAAGCTTGACCCCGTAGTCGGGCGTGCACGAGAGATCGAGACCACCATCGAGGTTCTGGCCCGGCGCAAGAAGAACAACCCGGTGCTGATCGGCGAGCCGGGCGTCGGCAAGACCGCGATTATCGAGGGGCTGGCGCAGCGCATCGTCGCGGGCGAGGTGCCCGAGGCCCTGCGCGACAAGCGGCTGGTGGAGCTCAACATCAACTCGATGGTCGCCGGATCGAAATATCGCGGCGAGTTCGAGGAACGCGTGCAGAAGATCCTCAAGGAGATCACCGAACAGAAGGACGAGATGGTCCTATTCATCGACGAGATTCACACCATCGTCGGTGCCGGTCAGGGCGGCGGCGAAGGTGGGCTCGACGTGGCCAACACCTTCAAGCCGGCGCTGGCACGGGGCGAGTTGAACCTGATCGGCGCGACCACGCTCAACGAATATCAAAAGCATATCGAGAAGGACGCGGCGCTCGAACGGCGCTTCCAGCCGGTCTATGTCGACGAACCATCCGTGGCGCAGACCATCATGATCCTGCGGGGCCTGCGCGACACGCTTGAGTCACACCACAAGGTGACGATCACCGACGAGGCCGTGGTCGCGGCCGCGGAACTTTCCGACCGCTATATCTCGGGTCGGTTCATGCCCGACAAGGCTATCGACCTGATTGACCAGGCCGCGGCACGGGTCAAGATCAGCGCCACGGCGCGGCCTGTTGATGTCCAGGAACTGGACGCCGAAGTGCAGCAGATCAAGCGCGAACAGGACTATGCCGCCGCGCGCAAGCAGTTCGACCGCGCCGCCGAGTTGAAGAAGGAGCTGGAGGAAAAGCAAGCCGAACTGGATACGCTGCTGGAGACCTGGAAGCGCGACCGCGCCTCGGCCAGCGCCGAAGTGCGCACCGATCATATCGCGCAGATCGTGTCGAAGCTGACCGGCATCCCCGTCACCGACCTGACCAGCGAAGAGCGCGAGAAGCTCTTGAAGCTCGAAGACCGTCTGCACGAACGTGTCATCGGCCAGAACGAGGCCATCGACGCCGTGGCGGATGCGGTGCGGCTGGCCCGCGCCGGACTGCGCGAAGGTCCGGCACCGACCGCGACGTTCCTTTTCCTCGGGCCGACTGGCGTGGGCAAGACGGAACTTGCCAAAGCGCTGGCCGAGACCGTCTATGGCGACGAGGACGCGATGATCCGCATCGACATGTCGGAATACGGCGAACGCCACACCGTCGCGCGGCTGGTCGGCGCGCCGCCGGGTTACGTGGGCTATGACGAGGGCGGGCAGTTGACCGAACGCGTCCGACGCCGGCCATATTCGGTGGTGCTGCTGGACGAGATCGAGAAGGCGCATGGCGATGTCTACAACATCCTGTTGCAGGTCTTCGATGATGGCCGCCTGACCGACGGCAAGGGGCGCGTGGTGGATTTCACCCACACGATCATCATCGCCACCTCGAACCTCGGCTCCGACATTATCCAGCGCAACCTGAAGAAACGTGGCACCAAGGAGTTTGACGAAGCCAAGCAGCGCGGCGAGTTGATGGAGGTTCTGCGCCAGCATTTCCGGCCTGAATTCATCAACCGGATCGACGAGATAATCGTCTTCCATTCGCTCGACCGGTCGGAAATCCGGAAGATCGTCGGGTTGCAACTGGACCGCGTGGCGCGCACCGCGCTGACCCAAGGCGTCGAGATGGCGTTCGACGAGAGTGTAACCGATCACTTCGCCGCTGTGGGCTTCCAGCCCGAATTCGGCGCGCGCGAGCTGCGCCGCCTGATCCGGTCGGAACTGGAAACCGAGCTTGCCCGCGCGATGCTGGATGGCTCGGTCGAGGACGGCGACAAGGTCCGCGCCAGATGGTCGGCGGAGGAACAGAATATCACCTTCGAAAAGCTGGAGGCGGACGAGGAGGATGCCGTGCCGAAAGACGAAGGGGATGGCGATTCCGACACCGATCATAAGAAAACGAAGGACGCAAAAGGCGAAGCTGATGCGTCCGAGGACGCGCCAGCGAAGTAAGGAACGGATGTGAAAAATGCACAACGCAACCAATGCAACTCCCGGCCTCTGCTCGCTTTCACGAAACTGGTGGGCCTTTGTTCTGCGCGGCGTGCTGGCGCTTGTCATTGCCGTGCTGGCTTGGTTCATGCCCGCTGAGGCGGTGCTGGCTTTCACGCTGGTCTTCGGGGCTTTCGCCTTTGCCGATGGCGTCTTCGGCCTGATCGCCGCCGTGCGCCAGATGCGCGAGGGCGAACGCTGGGGCTGGCTGGCCTTTAGCGGCATCTTGGGCATTCTGACCGGCCTCGTGGTGTTGATCACGCCTTTCGTGGCGACCTTCGTTCTGGCCGTGTTCCTCTGGGTCAGCATCGCGGTCTGGTCGATTTTCTCGGGCGCCTTCGAGATCGTCACCGCGATCCGCCTGCGCAAGGAGATCGAGGGAGAGGTCTGGCTCGGGCTGAGCGGCATCGTGTCGGTCCTGCTGGGTGTCCTGATCGTCTGGTTCCTGACGACAAGTCCTGAGGAAACCTTGCTGGCTCTCGGCTGGCTGCTGGCAATCTATGCCGCGATCTTCGGCGTGACGATGATCCTGCTGGGCCTGAAGCTGCGAGAATCCGGTGGCGGCCGGGATGATGCCACGCCAGAAAAGACGGCCTGAAAAACCAAAAAGCAACCTATGGAAAGGAGGTCACAATGTTCAGCATGAGAGGACATAACCGGCCGATATCGCGGCCAACCATCCCCGGCACCAACCTGTCCTCGCCGGATGTGTCGATGGCGATCATCTATCGCCCGTCACGCAGCGCGACGCAGTCGGGACCGCGACCCCGCCACTGGATATTGGAATTCGAACCAGCCGCATCGCCGCAGGTCGAACCACTCATGGGCTGGACCGCCTCGGACGATCCTTATCGCCCGATCCGGCTGAGCTTTCCCGACCGCGAAAGCGCCATCGACTATGCCGAGCGGAATGACTGGGATTACATCGTCCGAGATGACGGCCGGAGCAGGTCGCGCACCGCGCCAGAGCCCATATTCCGCCCCCTCGATCGGCTTGATGGCCCGCAGCCGCGCGTCAACACCGAGACGCGGATGACCCCGGCGAAAAGCGAGGAGTCCGACCCTGTTGACTTGGCGTCTCTGGAATCCTTCCCGGCCTCTGATCCCCCGACCTGGACGGGAACGACATTGGCGGGGCGCTGACATCGCGGTCGTGCGGAAACCGGCCCGCCGCACACCCACACGATAACGGGGGCTGGACAACACAAACTTGCAAAGGAGATCGAAGATGCCCGCACTTGTTTCTCGCCTTGGTCACATTCTGGTGGCTCTTTGCATCATTTCGCTGACATTCGCGGCGCCGGTCGCATCGCAGACGGCCGACCGCCCGCTTTTTCAGAATGCCGAAGGGCTGCCCACACTTGCGCCGCTTCTGGCCGAGGTCACACCGGCTGTCGTCAACATTTCCGTTGAAAGCCGCCAGACGGCCGAGATGAACCCGCTGTTCAACGACCCGTTCTTCCGACGGTTCTTCGATATGCCACCCATGCCGCAACAACCCATGCCGCGCCAGCAGATGAGCGCGGGGTCAGGTGTGATCGTCGATGCGGGCGAAGGATATGTCCTGACCAACCACCATGTGGTGGAAAACGGCGACCGGATCGTGGTCACGCTCAAGGATCGGAGGCAATTTGATGCTGAACTCATCGGCAGTGACCCCGGAACCGATATCGCGCTGTTACAGATCGAAGCCGAGGATATCTCGGCGCTGGAGCTTGGGAACAGCGACAGCCTGCTGGTCGGGGATTATGTGCTGGCAATTGGCAATCCCTTCGGTCTCGAACAGACGGTGACCTCCGGCATCGTCAGCGCATTGGGCCGCAGCGGCCTCAATGTCGACGGCTACGAGGATTTCATCCAGACCGATGCGTCGATCAACCCCGGCAACTCGGGCGGCGCCCTGATCACGCTCGACGGGCGGTTGGTCGGCATCAACACGGCAATCATTGCGCCCTCAGGCGGCAATGTCGGGATCGGATTTGCCGTGCCCGCCAACATGGCCAATGCGGTTATGGATCAGTTGATCGAGTATGGTGAGGTGCGCAGGGGGCAGCTTGGCGTGATGATCCAGGATTTCACACCTGATCTTGCAGACGCATTGGGCATTGAAGCTGGCGTTGGCGCAGTGGTCACGCAGGTCGAGCCCGACAGCGCCGCCGAAGAGGCCGGGTTGCAGCCGGGTGATCTGATTGTCGCCGTCGATGGCCGCCCCGTGGCGGGCTCCGCCGATCTTCGCAGTCAGATCGGATTGAAGCGGATCGACAGCGATGTCGAATTGCGGGTCATTCGCGATGGCGAAGAACTGACGCTGAATGCAACCCTCCGCGAAGGCGGGCTGGTCGCCACCACCACCAATGAACGCGCGTTCGACCGGCTGGCGGGAGCGGAACTGCGCGATCTGCAACCGGGCGACCCGTTCTATGGCAACCTGTCCGGCGTCGTGATCGCGCGCCTCGATCCGGGCAGCCGGGCGGCACGGTCGGGATTGGAAGCGGGTGATATCATCCTCGCCGTCAACCGCGTGCCGGTCGCTTCGGTCGCAGAATTGCGCCAACATCTGGCGGCAGTCGACGGGGCGCTTGCCCTGACCGTGCAGCGTGGCCCGGCCCGCATTTTCCTGGTCATGCGTTGATATGGCGACTTCGTGGATAACTGAGAGGAGGGTTCCATGTCCGAGACTGAAAAGAAAACTCAAGCCGTAGCGGTCACCGATGGCGTCGCCAGCGACGCCACTGACTCCGGAGTGATGCCGAAAGCAGACGAAGAAAGCGCCGAGGCCGAAATCGCGCATCTGACCGACAAGTGGAAGCGCGCGCTTGCCGATGCGGAGAACACCCGCAAGAGGGCTGACATGTCACGCGCGGAAGGACGTGAGCACGGTATCGCTGTGGCCGTCGAAGCCCTCGCGCCTGCTCTGGACGACCTGTCGCTCGGAATCGAGGCTGCACGGACGAGCCCGGATGCGGAAGACCCAAGGATCATTTCGCATCTTGAAGGCCTGCGCAACATCCGCACGGCCTTCGCGACCGGACTGAAGGCTCTCGGGGTCCGAACAATCGCGCCCGAGCACACGTCGTTCGATCCGGCCCTGCACGAAGCGATGCAGACCGAGGAAACCGATCAAGCCAAGCCCGGACAGGTTCTCGTTCTGCATCGCCCCGGCTTTGCCATCGGTCAGCGCCTGATCCGGCCCGCCCGCGTCACCGTAAGCGCCGCCCCGGTCAAGGCGGCAGAGGACTAAGCGATGCTGCGGCTCGGTCTCTATCTCGGTGCGAACCTCGCGATCCTCGCGGTGCTGTCGGTGGCGTTCCGCCTGCTTGGCATCGACAGCCTGTTGCAGGCAAACGGCGTCGATCTGAACCTGACGGCGCTGTTGATCTTCGCCGGCGTGCTGGGCTTTGCCGGATCGCTGATCTCGCTCTTCCTGTCCAAGACGATGGCCAAGGCCGCAATGCGCGTGCAGGTCATCACGACCCCACGCAATGCGGTAGAACGCTGGCTGCTCGATACTGTCCATGCCCAGGCGGATCGCGCCGGGATCGGGCGGCCCGAAGTCGGCATCTTCGATCATCCCTCGCCCAATGCCTTTGCCACGGGCTGGAACAGCGACGACGCGCTGATCGCGGTCAGCACCGGGCTCTTGCACCACATGGACCGGAGCGAGGTCGAGGCGGTGCTGGCCCATGAGGTCAGTCATGCGGCCAATGGTGACATGGTGACGCTCGCGCTGATTCAGGGGGTGGTGAACACCTTTGTCATCTTCTTGTCGCGGATCGCGGGCCTGCTCTTCGACCGGCTGATCCTTCGGATCGAGAGCGGCTACGGCCCCGGCTTCTGGATCGTGTCGCTGATCATGGAGATGGTCCTGGGCGTGCTGGCCATGGCCATCGTCATGTGGTTCTCGCGCTGGCGCGAATACCGGGCCGATGCAGGGGGCGCGGCACTGGCCGGGCGGCACAAGATGATCGCGGCGCTCGAACGTCTACGGCAGACGCAGAACGCGCCGCCGCTTCCAGAGGAAATGCGCGCCTTTGCCATCAGCGCGGGCCGGGTGCAGGCGCTCTTTGCCAGCCACCCGCCGCTGGAAATGCGCATAGCGGCATTGAAAGGCAAAGAAACAAAGGCGCGTTAAGGCAACAAAAACGATCGTTCCTGACATCGACGGGTTTCTTAAGCAGTCATTTGCGCAGCTGCAGCAAAATCACCCTTCGTCTGCCGCGCTGCAGAATGTGCGACCTGGGCCCAGTGACCGCAAAGGGCCGTTTTCGAAGCGCGGGAAAAAAGAACACTTTGCTTCTTTCTCCAGTGGCGCATAGCTACTGTCTAAAAGCAGCAGACAGTACTGTCGATGTGTCCAGCACCGTCACCATCCGGCCTGAACCTCATCGTCGAGAGACATTGTTCTCTTTGATTTCGTGCACCGCAGCGATGCGCAGGCTTTCGGCATGGGAGCTCACATCCGAACTGGTATGCCGCAGAAGTCACTCATTGCGGGTGACAGTGCAAGCGTCGGCCGCTTTTTCGGGACATTGGCTCTAAACGCTAAGGTCCGAGCAGAAATTCTGTCATGGACACCTCAACCGCTCGCGGGCGTTCGCATGCAGTTTCGGGGCGAGGTGGTCGTTTCCCGGGCGGTAATGAATCCGGTTGTGCGCGGATGCCCTAAGTGTCTTCGCGAGGACGCATCTCGTTCACAGTTCGAAACAACTGATGGCATGGTGATGCGGGGGGATTGGCAATTCCGGCATGTGTCGATGTGCATTCAGCACGCTTCGCCCCTCGTACCGCTCTGGACGGCAAAACGTCTTGCGGAACGATACGATTACGCAGCGCAGCTTCGAAGGATTGGGGGCAGCCTTCTCAACGGTGAGCTGGATGCACCGAACGGCACAATCACCTCATACGATAAATGGGTAGACAGTCGGTTGGAAAGCGGCATCGATAAGACGTGGCTGGCGGCGCATTCAATCGATGTTGCCGCGCAGTTCTGTACCTTGCTCGGTTCGGAACTTGTCCGTCGAGGTTTGGCAGAACGTTGTGGGGCAACCTCCATCGAAGCAAGAGCTGTTGGCTTCGACGTTGCAAGACGCGGACCTGAGGCCATTACCGAAACTCTCGAGCTCATGTCGGATCTTGCAACCGGTGCCCACGATGAACTGCGAAAGGCGTTTGGCCATCTTTACAACTGGCTGGCCCATACCGCCGCCGGAGATCCGCGATATGATCCATTCCGCGACCTCATGCGCAAAGTCGTTATGGATGTCTGGCCGCTTCCTGCCGGAACAAGAATGCTTGGCGTAATCCTGCCCGTCCGAAATCGACATTAGGTTCTGACCGCCGCGGCGGAGGCGAGGGTTTCACCTGCCCCCCGAAGCTCCCTCATTCATAACGAGAACTTGCGGGTCTGGTCTTCATATTTCTTGGTTTGGGTTTGGGCAAGCGCGTCGGGCGCGGAGCCCTCAAATTACTCAAGTGCTTGATGCGCTTCTGCGGGTGTTTTGTTGCCGAGCGACGAGTGTGGCCTTACATTGTTGTAGTCGTATCGCCAGAGCGCCAGCTTCCGGCGGGCATCGTCCAGACTGTCGAACATCTCTTCGTTCAGCAGCTCGTCGCAGGCTACCGTTGAAGCTTTCGATGAAGGCGTTCTGCTGCGGCTTGCCCGGGTCGAGGTAGTGCCAATCGACATCGTTCTCCTTCTCCAATTTCAGGATCGCCCGGCTGGTGAACTCGGTGCCGTTGTCAGAGACAATGCTAGCCGGTTTGCCATAGAGCCTGACCAGCGCATCCAGTTCAAGGCCGCGCTCCAGCATCGTATCAGCCAGCAGACGTTTGAGCTTGGCATTTTCATCTTCCATCGCCTTCAGCTTCGCGACGTCCGACACTTCCATGCCGCCGTACCTCGACTTGTACTTGTAGAACCTGCCCTGGCTGAGACCGTGCTTGCGGCACACCTCCGCTGTCGGCACTCCGGCTTCCTGTTCTTTGATCATCCCGATGATCTGGGCTTCCGTGAAACGGCTATTTCGCATTCGTTTGCTCCTTCGAAAGGTTGAGCAAACTCTAAATCGCAAAGAGGGAAGTTTCGGGGGGCAGGTCATGCTCTCTAATGTTTAGTCAGGCGGCAGCCTGTATAATCCCGGTGTGGCGATGGGGCTCCGCCCCAGAAGCTGGCAACGATACTATGGTAGATTCGTCCGTATTAACGACACTGAACCACAAACCACCACACTCACATAAAAAAGGGATCGCATGTCGCGAGCCCTTTCACCTTTTATGTAGTCGCAATCAATCGTTCGACCAGCCCGACACGGCTTTGACCTCAAGGAAATCCTCGATCCCCAGGATGCCGCCTTCGCGGCCGTTGCCGGACTGTTTATAGCCCCCGAAGGGCGAGCCCGCGGCGCGCGATGTGCCGTTCATTTCGACCATGCCGGACCGCAGGTGGCGTGCTACGCGGTTTGCGCGCTGGCCGTCCTGTGTCTGGACATAGTTGGTCAGGCCATAGACGGTGTCGTTGGCAATCTCGACGGCCTCTTCTTCCGTGTCGAAGGGGATTATCGCCATCACGGGGCCGAAGATTTCTTCGCGGGCGATGGTCATGTCGTTGGACACATCGGCAAAGATTGTCGGCTTGACGAAGTATCCCTTGTTCAAGCCCTCGGGTCGCCCGGTGCCGCCGGCGATCAGGCGCGCGCCTTCGTCAATACCGACCTGGATCAGGTCCTGGATCTTGTTCCATTGGGCTTCGCTGACCACCGGGCCGATGTGACGGCCCTCTTGATTTGCGGGGCCGACCTGCACTTTCTCGGCAGCCTCGCGCGCGGTCTCGATGGCTTGGTCATAGACGCTGCGCTGCACCAGCATCCGGGACGGCGCGTTGCAACTTTGACCGGTGTTTTGCATCATGTGCATCACGCCCCGCTTCACGGCTTTCTCGTCAGCGTCGTCAAAGATGATGTTGGCGCCCTTGCCGCCCAGCTCCAGAGACACGCGTTTGAGCGTATCGGCAGCGGCCTTCGAAATGGCAATGCCTGCGCGGGTCGATCCGGTGAAGCTGACCATATCGACATCGGGGTGGGTGGACAATTGCGTGCCGACGCCCATACCGTCGCCGTTCACCATGTTATAGACCCCGTCGGGGAAGCCCACTTCGTCGACGATTTCGCTCCAGACAATCGAGGAAAGTGGCGCGATTTCAGACGGTTTCAACACCATGGTGCAGCCTGCGGCCATGGCGGCCACGACCTTCAGCGACACCTGGTTCATCGGCCAGTTCCACGGCGTGATCAACGCGCAGACACCGATGGGTTCATAAAGCAGACGATCATTGGGTGCGTGCGCCCCCAGCATCTTGTCGAACTCGAAATCCTTGAAGGCGGTGATGAAGTTCTGGATGTGCCAGGTTCCGGATCCGACCTGTGCGGTGCGCGCCAGGTCAATCGGCGCACCCATTTCCATACTCATCGCCTCGGCCAGATCGCCCGAGCGTTTCTGATAAACCTGCAGCAGCTTTTCGATCAGCGCTAGCCGGTCTTCCTTTTTTGAGAAACCCCAGTCCGCAAACGCCGCCTTGGCCGCAGCGACAGCGGCATCCGTATCTGCCTGGTCGCCAAGCGATATGACCGCGCAGACCTCTTCGGTCGAAGGGTCGATGACATTCAGGTCGTTGGGTGTCGAAGGGGCCACCCATTTCCCGTTGATATAGAAATCGCGTTTCTCGATCATTCCAGTCTCCTTGGTCGGATTTGCGTGCACTCTGGCACCGGGAATTGGCCGACGCAACCCATCGAAACAAAATTTGATCAAATTTTTCGGATGCGACGATTTGGCTGCATTCGGGGTCGCTCGGGGTCTTTAAAAATGGCAAACAGATCGTAACTCTTAGTCAACCGATCTTTATCACAGGAGAGACCAGATGGGACTTCGCATTAACGACACCGTACCGAATTTCACTGCCGAAACAGATCAGGGGGAAATCACCTTCCACGACTGGATCGGGGATGATTGGGCGATCCTGTTCTCGCACCCGAAGGACTACACCCCGGTTTGCACGACCGAGTTCGGTGCTGTCGCCCAGCTTGCCGACGAATGGAAAAAGCGCGGCACCAAGGTGATTGGCCTGTCTGTGGACAGCGCCGCCGAGCATGTCAGCTGGAAAAAGGATATCGAGGGCTATTCCGGCGCGACCCCCAATTTCCCGATCATCGCGGACGAGGATCTGGCCGTGTCCAAGATGTTCGACATGCTGCCTGCCGATGCCTATTTGCCCGATGGGCGCACGGCGGCAGATTCCGCATCGGTCCGGTCGGTATTCATCATCTCGCCGGACAAGAAAGTGCAGTTGATCATGACCTACCCAATGTCGGTTGGTCGAAACTTCGCCGAAGTGCTGCGCGCGCTGGACGGCTTGCAGGCCACCTACAACACCCCCATCGCCACGCCTGCCAACTGGGTCAAAGGGCAGGACGTGATCGTTGCGCTGACGCTGAATGACGACGAGGCGAAGGCCAAGTTTGGTGACGTGGACATCAAGCTGCCCTATCTGCGGACCACGGCAGACCCGAGCTAAGGCGCCAACAGAACCTGAAATCGCGCGAGGGCCACCTTCGCGCGATTTTCCATATCTGCTGTCGACGGTGCCTTGACCAAGCCAATGGCGCGTCGGATCTGCATATCCCCCACCAATAGGTCAACGAACAGCGATACGGCCTCTTCGGTGCTGTCAAAGGACAACACGCCGTCGGCTCTTGCCCGCTCAAGAGTTGCTCCGATCAGCGGGGCGATGGATTCGCGCCCGGATTGCAAGATCGCCTGCCCAAGAACACCTGAACTGTCTGCCGCAGCAGCGCGGTTCAGGGCGATGGCCTTGCTACCCAAAAGCACGTCGAGCAAGGCAGGGGCCAGCCGCTCCAGTATTTCGACCGGCTTCGTCTTGGCGCTCAGATGCCTTTCGATCATGGCTTTCACATCAGCGGCGTTGCGCGCAACCAGGGCGCTGAACAGCCCTGTCTTGTCGCCGTACCAACGATATAGCGTCTCGTTCGACGCTTTCGCCTGCTTGGCGATGGCCAGCATGGATGCCCCGGCAAACCCCTTGTTTTCCAGGACCTGATAGGCCGCCAATTCGATCTGTCTTTGCCGCTCGGCCCGCGTGTCGTCTTTCATGGACTCTCGCCTTTTTGTATTGACAAAAGCGTACACATCATTACGGATATATGCAAGCGTACACACAATTACGGATAAGGAGCTTCCCGATGCTTGGTCGACCGACTGAAACCGCTGTCGCCGGACTGGTGATGCTGATAATCCTGCAAGCCGTTATGCTTGCCTCGTTGTTCGCGGGCGTTGCGCCACATCCGCCGACAAAGATCCCGCTGGGTGGTATCGGGCCGATACTTGGTGCCAGTTTCGCAGTTGCCGCCGCGGCGATCCTTCTCGGCCCCGTGACGTCAGGCGCGGGGCGGGTGTTTGCCCTGCTTGCAGTCGTGATCGCGCTGCTATCCTTCGGTCCGCAGAAATATCTGGATACGCAGTTCCCGCTGATCTGGCCCGCCGTTCTGCTGGGGCAGGTATCCGCAATTATGGTGCTGGTCAGTATCTTTATTCGACCAACACAAAAGCCCATGGGATAAACAAGAAACCCGGCCAGACAGCCGGGATTCATGCATTCTGCAAAATCGGCTCTTACTCAGGCAGACCCGCGGCTTTCACCGCCTGACTCAGCACCTCGCGGTCTCCGATATGGTTGGCCAGGATCAGGATCAGCCGTGCGTTCAGGGCATCGCTGTCATCCTTAGACAGACCTTCATGCGCGGTCAGCAGCTCGGCATAGAAATCGTCGGCACGGTTGATGTTGGGCGTCAGGATAAGATCAGTCATGTCGGTCACTCCTTGCCGGTTGCACGGCGGATTGCGGCGCGGAACAGGTTTTCATCAAAGCTGGGGCGACGGGCCGCAACGTGCTGGTCGGGCCGGATCAGATAGACCGCGCTGGGCGCGTGACCCAAATAGCGTTCTTTCAGCGCGCCGGTCTTGTCGTCTTTTACGGACAGTGCCAGTCGCTCAACCCTGATGCCGTCCTCTTCGACAACATCGGGCGCATCGGCGTCGATGGTCAGCAGAATGAACTTATTGCCCAGTTTGGGCAGCAGGAATTCGTCCCCCAAGGGCACGTCCGGGCAGGGCGATCCGGGGCGCGTCTTGATCGGCCCATCCAGCGCGTCGGCGGAATTGAGCGGTGAACCGTCATAGGTGCAGGGCACCGACAAACGACCCGAGTTCACCAGCGGGCGGGCGAATTCATAATGCTCGGCCAGATCAAGAACCGCATCGCGCAGCAGGCGGCTCATCTCGGATTTCGGGGTAATGAAATCCGTCGAGCGGGTCGAGTTCAGGATGTTTTCATCCGCCCCGTGGATGCGTTCAATATCATAGCTGTCCAACAGGGTTTCATCAGCCTTGCCGTCAATCACCAGCTTCAGCTTCCAACCCAGATTGTCTGTATCCTGCAGACCCGAGTTCGCGCCGCGCGCGCCGAAGGGCGACACCTGATGCGCGGCGTCCCCGGCAAACAGCATCCGGCCGTGGCGGAATTTTTCCATCCGGCGGCATTGGAAGGTGTAGATCGAGACCCATTCAAGCTCGAACTCCACATCGTCGCCCAGCATGGCTTTCAGACGCGGTATCACGTTTTCAGGCTTCTTTTCCTCTTCCTTGTCGATGTCCCAGCCCAGTTGCAGGTCGATGCGCCAGACGCCATCGGGTTGCTTGTGCAACAGGGCCGACTGGCCGCGGTTGAAGGGCGGGTCGAACCAGAACCAGCGTTCCGAGGGGAAGTCGGCCTCCATGATCACGTCGGCAATCAGGAAATTGTCCTCAAACACACGCCCGACGAAATCCAGCCCCAGCATCTGACGGGTGGGCGACCCGGCACCGTCACAGGCGATCAGCCAGTCCGCTTCGATGTTGTAAGACCCCTCGGGCGTGTCGATTTCCAGCGTCGCGTGGTCGGGGTGGGTGCCGATGGCCGTGACCTTGTTGCCACCGCGAATTTCGATCGGTGCGCCTTCGGATTCCAACTCGCGCACGCGGTTCACAAGGTATTCTTCGAAATAGTATTGCTGCAGGTTGATGAAGGCCGGGCGTTGGTGGCCCTTTTCGGGCAGAAGCTCGAATTTGTAGACCTCGCGATCATCGAAAAAGACCTTGCCCACATCCCATTCGACACCTTTATCAACCATCGCCTGACCACAGCCCAGCCGGTCGAGGATTTCCAGCGGGCGCTTGGCAAAACAGATCGCACGAGAACCGAAGCTGACCTTGTCGTTGTCATCCACGATCACTACCTTCACACCTTGCTGCGCCAGGTCGATCCCCATGCCAAGCCCGATAGGACCGGCACCGATGATCACGACCGGGTGGCGCACCGGGGCAGCGGCATCCTGATCGGGGCTGCGTTCATAGGGGTAAAGCGGGACTTCGAAAATCTTGTTCATGCGGTTCTCCTCCGGCTGGCGATGGTCGCCGATACGCATTCTAGCGAAATTCGTTGCGAAAGCTACGAAGCTGATGGGGATGCGCTGATATGCGTCACCGCATCCCGTTGTTTGTCAGCCTTGCAACGCCTCCCACATCTCAAGATCGCGCTGGGCGGTCCAGATGCGGGGCGTGTCGATGCCACGGGCCTCGTCATAGGCGCGGGCGACGTTGAACGGCAGGCAGTGTTCATAGATCGCGTAATCGGCGAATTTGGGGTCGCATTCGGCGCGGCAGGCGACCCACGCTTCTTTGAGCGATCCGCCACGGGCGGCGACCTTGGCCACTGGGCGATAGGTGCTTTCCACGAAATCGCGGGTGTTTTCAATGGCGGCGTTCACCATGTCTTTACCAACAAGCGCGTCACCACGCCCCGGTGCAATCGCATCCACATCAAAGGCGGCGATGTTGTCCAGCGTATCCCCCCAGTCGCTGAAATGCCCATCGCCACAATAACAGGCCGAGTGGTATTCGACGATGTCGCCGGTGAACATCACGTTCTGATCCGGCACGTGGATCACGATGTCACCCGCCGTGTGGGCGCGGCCCAGATGCATCAGGTCGATGCGCCGGTTGCCCAGATAAACGGTCATGTCATCGGAAAAAGTGGTGGTCGGATAGGTCAGCCCGGGGATGCTTTCATGCCCCTCAAACAATCGCGGGAACCGCTGAAACTCACTGTCCCAGTCCTCCTGCCCGCGTTCGACCACCATCGCACGCGCGGTGTCGCCCATGATGATCTGATCCGCGCCATAGGCCGAGGCCCCCAGCACGCGCACCGCGTGGTAATGGGTCAGCACCACGTGGCTGATCGGCTTGTCAGTCACCGAACGCACGCATTCGATCACCTTTTTTGCCAGTCGTGGGGTCGCCTGTGCTTCGACGATCATCACGCTGTCATCGCCGATGATGACGCCCGAGTTCGGGTCGCCTTCGGCGGTGAATGCGTAAAGCCCGTCGCCCACCTCGGTAAAGCTGATCTTCTTTTCGGTCATGTCGCCTTGCGACGCGAATGCTTTTGCCATGGGTTTCGTCCTTGATCTGTATTCGGTTTAACGGGGCCAGTTGACGGCGGGCAGAATTTTTCCGACGCAATCACCAAAGCCGATCTGGAAGCCATCGCCCTTGGCCGCCCCGCGCAGGGTCAGGGTGTCGCCATCTTCAATGAAGGTGCGGGTTTCGCCGGTGTCCAGCGTGAAGGGCTCGCGGCCGGCCCAGCTCATCTCCATCAGCGAGCCATATTCGGTCTTGGTCGGGCCTGAAATGGTGCCAGAGCCAAGCAGGTCGCCCACATTCATGCCACAACCGCCTACCGCGTGGTGGCAAAGCTGTTCAGCGGCCGAGTAATACATGCGGGTGTAGTTGGTTTCGCCGATGACGCTGGCCTTGTCGGCCCCTTCGGGTTGCATCAGCACCTGAAGGTCGATGTCATAAAGGCCGTCCTTGGTGCCATCCAGATAAGGCAGCAGTTCCTTTTCACGCTCGGGCGTGGGCGCGCGGAACTCTTCCAGTGCGGCGGCGGTCACGATCCATGGGGAAATCGAGGTGCCAAACGCCTTGCCCTGGAACGGGCCAAGCGGCTGGTATTCCCAGCCCTGTATGTCACGCGCGGACCAGTCATTCAGCAGCACATAACCGAAGATCATGTCGTCGGCCTCGTCCACGGTGATCGGTTGGCCGAACTCCGACGCTTTGCCAACAATGGCCCCCATCTCAAGCTCGATATCCAGCCGCATCGAGGGGCCAAAGCTGGGCATCTCGGCGTCCGGCGCTTTGCGCTGACCGTTCGGGCGGTGGATCGGCGTGCCCGAGACAACGACCGAGGACGCGCGGCCGTTATAGCCGATCGGAATGTGCAGCCAGTTTGCCGGCAGATCAGGCGAGCCGCGCAGGATCGCGCCCATATTGGCGGCGTGCTGTCGGCCGGCGTAGAAGTCTGTGTATTCCGCAACGAGGAACGGCATGTGCAGGTCAGCGTCGGCTTGTGCGACCAGCAGGGGTTCAACGGCGTCGCGTTCAGTTGATCCTTCCGCCAAAAGCTGCTCCAGACGCGACCGCAGGGCGGCCCATGCCTCCGACCCCAATTCCATCAACTCGTTCCAGAATGGCACATCGAAAACGGGATCGTCCGCGATCTCGATCAAACCGGCCTCTTCGGCAGCCTGCACATCAAGGATCATGTCCCCGATGGCGACGCCACAGCGGGGCTCGCGGACTGCGGTCGAGAACACGCCGTAGGGCAGGTTGTTCAGGGGAAAGGGGGTATCGGCAGAGTTCGCGCTGTCCACCCATGACTTTTTCAGTGTGCTCATGTGATCCTCACTCGGCGTCCGGCTGTGCCTCGGGTCGCGCATCGGCGAAGGCAGGCAGAGCCAGACAGGTTTCTTCAATCTTGGTCAGGCGCGGATAAGGGGTCAGGTCCAGCCCCCAGCGACGTGCGTTGTAATATTGCGCGACAAGACAGATATCCGCCAGTGACGGTGTGTCACCAAAGGAAAATCGCGTATCCTTGCGCACCATCTGTTCCAGCGCCTCAAAGCCCTTGTCCATCCAGTGGCACATCCATTGGCGCTTGGCCTCGGCATCCGCGCCGAAAGTGTCGGCCAGATGGGACACCACGCGCAGGTTGTTCACCGGGTGAATATCCATCGCAACGACATGGGCGGCGGCCAGAACCTTGGCGCGGGCGACTGGGTCCGACGGTAATAGTGCCGGGTCCGGTTGAACGGCCTCAAGATAATCAATGATCGCCAGCGACTGGGTCAGGACAGTGCCGTCCTCCAGCCCCAGCGAGGGCACAAGATGGGTCGGATTCTTCGCAACATACGCGGGCGTATGTTGTTGCCCGCCATCCTTCACCAGATGCACGGACACGTGGGTGACGCTGATCCCCTTCAGGTTCAATGCAATCCGCACGCGATAGGCCGCCGTCGAACGCCAATATCCGTAAAGCGTCATCATTTCTTACCGGGCGTCCCGTCGAATTTCTTCTCAAGACTATCCCAGCAGTCGATATAGTCGTCCTGCAACGGCGCCTCATTGGCCGCAAACGCGGTCAGGTGCTGCGGGAACCGGGTCTCGAACATGAAGGACATGGTGTTTTCCAGCTTCTCGGGTCCGAGGTTCGAGTTCGACGCACCTTCAAATGCATCACGATCCGGCCCGTGCGGCAGCATCATATTGTGCAGAGACACGCCGCCGGGAACAAAGCCCTGCGGCTTGGCGTCATACTGACCATAGATGTTGCCCATCAGCTCGGACATGATGTTCTTGTGATACCACGGCGGGCGGAAGGTGTTTTCAGCCACCATCCAGCGTTCGCGGAACAGCACAAAGTCGATATTCGCTGTGCCCTGCTGGCCCGAGGGCGCGGTCAGCACGGTGAAAATCGACGGATCCGGGTGATCGAACAGGATCGCGCCGACCGGGCAATAGGTGGTCAGGTCGTATTTGTAAGGTGCGTAGTTGCCGTGCCATGCCACCACGTCCAGTGGGGATTGACCGATTTCCGTTTTGTGGAACTGACCGCACCATTTGATGGTGATGGTCGAGGGCACTTCGCGATCCTCAAAGGCAGCCACAGGCGCCTTGAAGTCACGCGGGTTGGCCATGCAGTTGGCACCAATCGGACCACGGCCGGGCATTTCAAATTTCTGGCCGTAGTTTTCACAGACGAATCCGCGTGCCGGACCCTCCAGCAGCTCGACCCGGTAAACTAGACCACGCGGGATGATGCCGATTTCCTGTGGCTGAAGGTCGATGATGCCCAGTTCGGTATAGAACCGCAGCTTGCCTTCCTGCGGCACGACCAGCAGCTCGCTGTCGGCCGAGAAGAAATAGTCGTCCACCATGGATTCGGTGACCAGATAGATGTGGCTGGCCATACCGACCTGCGTGTTCACATCGCCCGCCGTGGTCATGGTGCGCATACCGGTGATCCAGTTCAGACCCTCGGTCGCGGGCACCGGATCCCAGCGGTACTGGCCCAGGCTGACCACATCCGGGTCGACATTGGGCGCCGATTTCCAATACGGCACGTCGATCTTTGTATACCGCGCCGAATGTTTCACCGACGGGCGAATGCGATAGGTCCAAGTCCGCTCGGGCGGGTTGGCGGTGAAGGCGGTGCCGGAGAGTTGTTCGCCATACAGACCGTATTCGCATTTCTGCGGGCTGTTCATCCCTTGCGGCAGCGCACCGGGAAGGGCCTCGGTCTCGAAGTCATTGGCCCATCCGGGCATGTAATGGGTGTCGGTGCCAACGGCGGACACCGCGCGCGTCATGTCGCGCGACGGGCTGTGCTGGTTCATCTGAAGCCTCGTTTCAATACCCCTTGCGGGGCTAATCCTGTTTGCCCGTCAATCGTATCGTTGCGATTGAAATGAAGTCAAGGGAAAGTGACTATTCACAGGTGAAGTATTAGTTTGCCAACAATTTGAAAGGTTAAGTCCACGTCAACTTCGGCCCGCTATCACTGATCCCGGGTGAAGAATGAGGTGGTGAGATGCGCGCAAACGCAAATGCGCCGGTAATCATCAAAAGGGTAAAGAAGGTCAGCGGTGGTGGACACCACGGCGGCGCATGGAAAGTGGCCTATGCCGATTTCGTGACCGCCATGATGGCTTTCTTTCTTCTGATGTGGCTGTTGAACGCAACAACGGAAAAGCAACGCAAGGGGATCGCGGATTACTTCAATCCGACCATCCCGGTGACCCGTGTGTCGGGCGGGGGGGATGGGTCGTTCGGCGGTGACAGCGTTTTTGTCGAGGAAACCCTGTCGCAAACCGGGAACGGCGGCATTCCGCGTGACCCAACTCTGGACCAGGGTGGCTTGGCGGATGACGCGGCCACTGAAAACGCGCGCCTGGAGGAGCTGGAGCAGATGCTGTTCGCCCGTGGCGGCGAAAGCATGGCCAGCGATGATATCGCCCGGCACATCGTGACCCGTGTCACTGACGAAGGCCTGTTGGTCGAACTGTTCGACCTTGATGGCGCGCCGTTATTTGAACCAGGCACGACGGTGCCGACGGCGGTTCTGATTGATCTGGTCGCAATGATCGCCCGCGTCTTCGACCTGGTCGAAAACGGGGTGGCGATCGAAGGTCACGTGGCCACGCAACCCGTCGTGGTGATCGAAAACACCGCCTGGGCCTTGTCGATCGGTCGCGCGACCCAGATGCGCAAGATGTTTGAAGAAAGCCCCTTGGGGGCTGATCGCATCACCCGCGTGACCGGCCATGCCGACCGCGAGCCGGTGGTCGCCAATGCCATGGCGATCCGAAACAACCGGATCGAGCTGATTCTGTTGCGCTCGGGTCGTTGACGGCTTGGTTCGACGCCTGATTTGCCTGCAATTTTAACCGTTAGGCGCCTGTTAAGGTCGGGCCCGTAAGGATGAAAGCCGACATAGAGGTAGATGCAGCAGAAAGGCGCACCATGACGATTTCCTCCTCACTCAGTGCCGGCGTCGCCGGATTGAATGCTCATGCAACCAAACTGGCCACGATCTCGGACAACATCGCAAACTCTTCGACGTTTGGCTACAAACGTGCCACGGCGGATTTCCAGAACCTTGTGATCGGGGGGCTGGCCGGGGCGGGTACCTATTCCGCAGGTGGCGTGCGCACGACAACGCAACGCCTGATCGACGAACACGGCCCGCTGATTTCCACATCCAACCCAATGGACATCGCGATCGGTGGGCGCGGCATGTTGCCCGTCACGCAAGAGGTGTATCGCGACGCAAATCCCGGCGAACGCCCGATGATGATGACCACGACCGGATCGTTCCGCACCGACTCCGAAGGTGTGCTGAAAACCGAAACCGGTCTGGTTTTGCTGGGCTGGCCGGCCGATGCGGATGGAAACGTGGCGACGTTCCCGCGCGATACGGGCGTAGGGCTTGAACCGGTGGTCATCAACGCCAACCAGACCGCAGGCGACCCGACAACCACGATGAAACTTGGTGTCAATCTGCCCGCGGTCGAAACCGAGGCGGGATCAGCGGGAACCGCACGCCCGCTGTCGGTGGAATATTTCGGCAACCTCGGTACATCCGAGACACTGGATTTCTCGTTCACGCCGATTGTGCCAGCGACAGGATCGTCGAACCAGTGGACCATGGTCATCACCGACAGCGCGTCGGGTGGTGCCACGGTGGGGGAATACACTCTGACCTTCGACGATTCGCGCACGGATGGCGGTTCGCTTGCTTCGGTCACGGTGGATTCCGGCGGCGCTTATGATCCGGTGAATGGCACGCTGGATTTGACCGTCGCAGGTGGCCCGTTGTCACTGACCATCGGCAAGATTGGCGACCCGAACGGACTGACACAGTTGTCGGACAGCTTTGCCCCTGTGGCGATCACCAAGAACGGCTCGCCTGTGGGCAATCTGACGGCCGTTCAGATTGACGAACATGGCTATATACAGGCCACCTATGACACGGGGTTCATCCGCACGATCTATCAGGTGCCTTTGGTGGATGTGCCCAATCCGAACGGGCTGATCTCGATTTCAAACCAGGCCTATCAGGTGTCACCCGAAAGCGGATCGTTCTTCATGTGGGATGCCGGTGACGGTCCGACGGGCGAAGTCGTGGGTTTTGCGCGCGAAGGTTCGACCACGGATGTGGCGGGCGAGTTGACCAGCCTGATTCAGACGCAGCGGGCCTATAGCTCGAACGCGAAGGTCATCCAGACGGTGGATGAGATGCTGCAAGAAACCACCAACATCAAACGCTGATAACAGAGGCTTGATCAGAGACTGACCGATGAGCATTTCCGGCGCCTTCTCGAACGCCCTGTCAGGGCTGACCGCTACATCGCGCGCGGCCGAGCTAGTCTCGTCCAACGTTGCGAATGCGATGACGGAAGGCTACGGCACGCGCTCTTTGGCGCTGTCAACCCAAACCCCCGGAAGCGGCGGAGTGCGGATCGGTGGCGTGCTGCGGCAAGTGGACGAAGCTCTGATCGGGGACCGGCGATTGGCCGATGCCGCAACCGGGTATCACGGCGCGCAGAATACGTTTCTGCAGGGGGTGGAGCAGGCGATCGGTACGCCCGATCAGCCCGCGTCTCTGTCCGGCCGTCTGGCGCAGTTCGAGGCAACGCTGATCGAAGCGGCAGCGCGCCCCGACAGTCAGACCCGCCAGTCCGCCGTCCTGAACGCAGCCCAGGGTCTGATCACGCATTTGAAGGCCACATCAGATCATATTCAATCCGCGCGGTTGGATGCAGATCAGGCAATTGCGGGAATGGTTGCAACGCTGAATGCGGGGCTCGAGGATGTGCGGGCGTTGAACGTCAAGATCCAGGCCGCGCAGGCGCGCGGTGCCGACCCGTCCGGCCTGATGGACCTGCGACAGCAGAAAATCGACGCGCTGTCGCCAATTGTGCCGCTGAAACAGCTGCCGCGCGACAATGGCGCGGTTGCCCTTGTCACCACGGGTGGGGCGATGTTGCTGGATGGCAAACCCGCCACCCTTGGCTTTTCAACCGTCAACATGATTGTGCCCGAGATGACACGCGCCGGTGGTGCGTTGTCGGGTCTGACGCTGAACGGGCAGCCACTTGAAACCGGTGGGGATCGCAGCCCGCTGGCCGGTGGCGCCCTGTCGGGCCAGTTTGCCGTGCGCGATGAACTCGCTGTTGTTGCGCAGGAACGATTGGACGGATTTGCCCGCGATCTTGTCGAACGGTTTCAGGATCCCACTCTTGATGCAACGCGCGCACCGGGCGATCCGGGTCTGTTTACTGATGCCGGTGCAGCCTTTGCACCCGCTGACGAAGTGGCGCTGTCGTCGCGGCTGATGCTGAATGCCGCGGTCGACCCAGCCCAGGGCGGGTCGCTTTGGCGATTGCGCGACGGGCTGGGCGCGGCTGCGCAGGGCAATGTTGGCGATGCCAGTTTGCTGAACGGCCTCATTGACAGGCTTGGTGCGATACGAACCCCGGTGTCAGGCGGGTTTACTTCCACCGCGCATTCCGCAGCCGGCTTGGCGTCCGAGCTTCTGTCAAGCACCAGTTCAGAGCGGCTTCAGACCGAAGCCCGGCTGGGATTTGCCTCGTCCCAACAGCAAACCCTGCGCCAGATGGAGCTTGCGCAAGGGGTCGATACCGATGCCCAGTTGCAAAAACTAATGCAAATTGAACAGGCCTATGCCGCAAACGCGCGTGTAATGTCGACCGCCGATGAAATGATCCAGACACTACTGGCCATCTAGGAGGGCAACATGTCATTCGTAAGCTACGGAGATCTTGCCAGCACGTTTCAGACCCGCCACCTGACGGCACAGATCAAGCAGGATATGGCGCGTCTGGGTCTTGAACTGTCAACCGGTCGCAAAGCAGGACTGGCAACCCAGGTGTCGGGCGATTTCGGCCCGGTGGCCGGTATCGAACACAGTCTGAAGCTGCAATCGGCCTATGACCAAAGCATAGCCGAGGCCACGACCGTGCTTGCCGGCGCGCAAACGGTGCTGGGTGCCGTTCAGAACCAAGCCGAGGCCGTATCGGGCGATCTTATTCTGGCCGTCAGTTCGCGGAATGGCGGATTGTTGCACGCCACCGCAGTTGATGCACGGGAACGGATGGCATCAGTGATCTCGAACCTCAACACCAGTCTCGGTGGGCGGGCGCTGTTTGCGGGGACGGCAAGCGATGGTCCTGCGCTGGCGGGGGCCGACGCAATCTTGTCAGAGGTCATGATCGCGATCGCAGGGGAAACCACCGCAGCCGGCATATCAGACCGGATCGACGACTGGTTCACCACGCCCGGTGACGGGTTTGACACCATGGCCTATCAGGGCGCTGATCAGGATCTGGGACCATTTCGCCTGCGCGATGGAGAAATCGCATCGCAGCCCTTTCGCGCTGACAGCACTGAAATCCGCGATCTTCTGGCCGCGCTTGCCAAATCCGCAGTGCTGGCCGAAGGGGCTCTGGCGGGTGATTTCGACGCGCAACGGGCGCTTGTAAAGCGATCCTCAGGCAATCTTCTGGATGCGATGGACGGGTTGACCGGCGCGCGGGCTTACATCGGCCGGATCGAGGCTCGGATCGAGGCGGCCGCGGCCAGCAACGCCGCCGAGAAAGCCGCGCTGGAACTGTCCTATAATCGCCTGACCGCCGCCGACCCCTATGAAACGGCGACCGCTTTGCAGGCGCTGTATGACCAAATGGAAAGCCTTTACACCGTGACGGCCCGGCTTTCTTCCTTGAATTTTACGGATTACATGCGATGACCCGGTTCCTGATCCTCACTCTCTGGTTCGTTTTTTCGATAACGGCGGCGCAGGCCAATACCGTGCGCATCAAGGACCTGGTGGAATTCGATGGCGTGCGGGGCAATGATCTGGTGGGGTATGGGCTGGTGGTCGGGCTGAATGGCACCGGTGACGGAATCCGAAACGCGCCATTTACCGAAGACATCATGTCCAACATCCTGGAGCGGTTGGGCGTCAACATCACGGGTGAGCAGTTCCGCCCAAAGAATGTGGCTGCTGTTTTCGTGACCGCCGCCCTGCCCCCATTTGCGCGCGCCGGATCGCGTATTGATGTGACGGTTTCGGCCATCGGTGATGCAAAAAGTCTGCTGGGCGGAACCCTGATCATGACACCATTGAACGCGGCAGATGGCGAAATCTATGCCGTGGGACAGGGCACTGTCATCGCAGGCGGGGCGGTCGCGGAAGGAGACGCCGGCAAGGTAACACAAGGTGTACCGACAAGTGGCGTCATTCCCAACGGCGCGCGGGTCGAGCAAGAGATCGACTTTGACTTTACCAAGCTGAAATCCATTCGGCTGGCGCTGCGCACCCCCGATTTCACCACCGCCGAGCGGATCGAGCGCGCGATCAATGCCAGGTTTGACCGGGTGGTATCCCGTATGCTGGACAGCGGCACAGTCGTTGTCGATATCGGCGCAACCCGTGCCATATCGCCCGCCCATGCGATTGGGACCATCGAAAACCTGGGGGTGGAACCCGAACGAAAAGCAAAGGTTGTCGTGGATCAACGGTCTGGCACCATTGTCATGGGGTCAGATGTGCGGATCAGCCGCGTTGCGGTATCGCAGGGCAACTTGACCCTGCGCATACAGGAAACCCCGGTTGTTGTGCAGCCCAATCCATTCTCGAATGGCGAGCCGATACTGGTGCCGCGCACCCAAGCGGGGATCGAGGAAGAACCGGGCATCGGGCTGGCGGAGGTGGATGGCGGCGCGTCCCTGTCAGATGTCATTGCGGGGCTGAATGCGCTGGGCGTTGCGCCTCGTGACCTGATCGACATACTGAAAAGCATCAAGGCTGCTGGGGCACTTCATGCGGATTTTGTTGTCCGCTGAAACCGACAAGGTGCAATGATTAACCGGCCGCGCTGAAATCCGATTGCGGTGACGCCTTTCACAATAACTGCTGTCGTTTTTTCATCGCCTGTTTCTGCTAGCGATGCGGGCATGCCTTCTTGATCTGTCCACGCAGCCCTCGCAAAACACATGCTCACTGCGGTCACTTTTACGGCACGATTATCTGGCCTGCCGGCTGATCAACCGGCATTGAACAGGCTGCTTTATGGACAGGTGTCCTGAATTTTACTTGAAATCCACACATAGACGGGCAAAACTCCACAAATATGTGAGAAAGTGTGGAAATTCTTAGAGTCCTGAGCAGACCACCGATCCGGAGGCCGATGTGGCGGGAGAGACCAAACATTCCTATCGTGAGCTGGAAATGCTGGATGCCATTCGCAGGGTCGGGGGCTTTGCCAAGAACTCGGACCTTGCCAGCACCCTGAACGTATCCGAGGAAACTGTGCGCCGCACCATCAAGGCATTGTCGAAGGCCGGGTCGGTCGCGCGGGTGCATGGTGGCGCCTATCTTGTCGGCACACAAAGCGACCCCAGCTTCTTCAAGCGGATCGAACAACACGCAACGGAAAAACGAGCCGTCGCCAAGGCCCTTCTGCGCGAGGTTCAGGATGGCATGACACTGTTCCTGGACGTAGGCAGCACAACGTCGTTCGTTGCCGAAGAGCTGCGTGCGCGCGGTGCGCTTTCCGTTGTCACCAACTCGGTCCAGGTGGCGCAAACGCTGGTGGGTCACAACAACAACCGCGTCTATCTTCTGGGGGGCGAGATGCATGCCGACGAGCTGGGCGCATTCGGCCATGTGGCGGAACAGCAGGCGCGGCAGTTCTGCTTTGACCTTGCCGTGCTCAGCGCCGATGCGCTGCACCCCAAACATGGGTTTCTGTATTTAAACCGAGCCGAAGCAGAGTTGGCCTCGGTCGTGATCGGAAACACGGATGCTTCGGTTGTTGCGATGACCCATCACAAGTTCGGATCGAAAGCACCGCATCAAGGCTTCCTGCCGCACAGAATTGACCGTCTGATCGTGGACCGTGCGCCGCAGAACAGCCTGGCACAGCAGTTGGAGAGCTGGGGTGTTGCCGTCCGCAACATTTCCGATGAGGTTTTGGAATGCTGACAGGGGTGGACACCACGGTTATCCATGCCAGCAAGATCGCCGCGCGCGCCGCCGAGGCGGCCATGGGTTATTTTCGCAATCTGCTTGACGTTGAACTGAAGGCGGATGAAAGCCCGGTTACCCAAGCCGATCGCGGGGTTGAACTGCGTGTGCGCGACTATCTGAGAACGCATTTTCCCGACGATGGCATACTGGGCGAAGAGTTCGGCCCAACCGACCTGACCGTGGACCACGTTTGGAGCATTGATCCGATTGATGGAACGCGGTCCTTTTTATCGGGCCATCCGCTGTTCGGGTTTCTTCTGGCGCGGCTTTGCAGGGGTATCCCTGATATCGGGCTGATCGGGATGCCTGCGCTGAACGAAACGGTAATCGGCGTGCGGGGTGGTCAGACGACGCTGAATGGCACCCGAATCCATGCCTCGTTGCAAACCGTGTTGGATCAGGCGATCCTGTATATCAACGAAGCAGAGAAGATTTACGCCCGACACCCGCAGGTTTTTGACCAGCTTGTCGCGGCGGGCCAGACGCGACGGTTCGGGTATGACTGCTATCCCCATGCGCTGGTTGCGATGGGACATGCCGATGCGGTGGTGGACGAGGATCTGCAACCTTATGATTACCTGCCCCTGGTGCCGGTGATCGAGGCTGCCGGAGGTGTTATCACCGACTGGAATGGCAATGCCCTGACGATGGAATCGGGCACCTCGGGCATTGTCACGGCGGCGACCCATGCGCTTCACTCTGAGCTGATTCAACTGGTGGGGGTCTGACATGGCAATCGTGACCTTTGTCATCAGCCTTGCGGGGGCCACCATGCTTCTGCTGTTCGCCGTGCGCATGGTGCGCACCGGGATCGAACGCAGCTTTGGCGCCGCATTCCAACGCATGTTGACCGAGAATCACAGCCTGATCGGGTCCAGCTTCACTGGTGTATTCCTGGCTGTCGTGTTGCAAAGCTCGGCGGCGGTGGCGCTTCTGGCGACAGGGTTTGCGGCCAGTGGATATCTTGCCTTTCCGACCGGTCTTGCAATTGTATTGGGCGGCGATCTGGGATCGGCGCTGATCATCCAGATCCTGTCGTTCAAGCTGGACTGGCTGGTGCCCTTGTTGCTTGCTGTTGGCGGTTGGCTTTTCGTCAAGGTCGAAAACAAGAGGGGGCGGCAGTTTGGCCGCATCCTGATGGGGGTCGCGTTCATCCTGATCTCGTTGCAATTTCTGCGCGAAGCGGTGGAGCCCATCCGTGACAGCGCCTTTCTTCCGGCCGTTTCCGGCTATCTGGCGCGGGACTTTCCGACGGCCTTCATCGTCGGCGCCGCCCTGGCCTTCGTGATGCATTCCAGCGTGGCCGCCATCCTGATGTGCGTGACGCTTGTCCAGATCGGCGCCATTCCCTTTGCTGCGGCCTTGTCGCTGCTTCTGGGTGCCAATCTTGGCAGTGCGTTCATTCCGATCTGGCTGACCCGTGGCATGCCGAATGCCGGACGGCGCATCCCGTTTGCGAACCTTGTTCTGCGTGGAAGCTGGGCGTTGATCGTGCTTTTGGTGATCAATCTTCTTGCTGATCCCGACTTGTTGCTTCTGGTCAGCCCCGGTCAGTCGCTGATCTATGCCCATATCGGGTTCAACCTGTCACTTCTGTTGCTGGCCCTGCCTTTCTGCGGGTTGATCGAGGGCCCAATCACTCAGTTGCTGCCGAAATACAAAAGAGGACAATCGGCCCTGCCGGAACAGCCTGCCAGTGCCCTGGACCCGGGCGCGCTTGATGCGCCGCAACAGGCAATTGCCAGCCTGAAACGCGAATTGCTGCGGATGATCGGGCAGGTCGAACGAATGTTTCGCACAGTCCCCCAGCTTTACAACGCGACGGATAGCTCAGTTCTGCGGGCGACGCGCGCCTTGGATGACGAGGTGAACGAGATGTTGTCAGGCATCCGCACCTATGTTGCCAGCATGCCGCAGGAAAGCTGTTCCAAGGACGAAACAAAAACCATTCGCGGCTTGATGGAATACGCCATCCGGCTGGAAGCGGCCGGTGATGTGATCGGACGCAAACTGACATCGGTGGCGAAAGAGAAGCTGGATGGTCACCTGAGCTTCTCGCAAGAGGGGTGGGCCGAGCTGGTTCGGATGTATGAAGCGGTTTGTGCGAATTTCCACCTGGCCAGCAATGTTCTTGTGTCCGACGATCTGGAAAGCGCGCGCCTGCTTGTGTTCGAGAAGGCCGAGTTCAAACGCGCAGAACGCAAAAGCCGGAAGTATCATCTTGCCCGACTGCAGAACGGGCGTGTGGAGAGCTTTGAAACCAGCGACATTCACCTGGAAACGCTGCGCGCGCTTCGAGACATCAACAACCACATTGCCGCGATTGCCTATCCGATCCTGTATCGCAACGGGCAGCTTCTTGAAACGCGCCTGATCGAGGATCTGGACGCGAAAGAAGTCAGCGACTGAAACATGAAAAGGGGCGCGCAGATGAAGATCGAAACACGCCGCATCGGTAAGCCGCCGCCTTGTCACAAAACAATGATAAACGTGTGTCACAAGGCGCCGCACAAGGTGTGTGTATCACGAAGCTTTGGAAAGCGCGTGTCGCGTGCAGGGTGTCATCGAGTGAGCTTGGTATAGGCCAAGCCGATCATATGGTAGGTATAATCGATTTTTCTTGTCGTCAGAACCTGCCAAACTGGCTTGAAAACGGATGGCGCGGAAGCTGATCGACCGCGTCACGACAACAAAAGATCAACAGAGGAGAAAAGAATGAAACACATAGCGAAAAGACTTGCGTCGTTTCTGGCCGGCGTTGCCTTCGCCACGGCGGCCATCGCCGAAACGGAACTGACAGTCTATACCGCCGTCGAGGCCGAAGATCTGGCCCGCTACGCGGAAACCTTCAACCAGAGCCATCCGGACATCAAGATCAACTGGGTGCGCGATTCCACCGGGATCATCACGGCAAAACTTCTGGCCGAACGTGACAACCCGCAGGCCGACGTGATCTGGGGTCTGGCAGCCACGTCGCTTCTGCTGCTGAAATCAGAAGGTATGCTTGAACCCTATGCCCCCGCCGGGGTCGAAAACCTGGACCCGAAATTCGTGGATGGTGACAATCCGCCGGCATGGGTCGGTATGGATGCCTGGGTGGCTGCAGTTTGCTACAACACGGTCGAAGCTGAAAAACTTGGTCTGACCCCGCCGACGTCGTGGAAGGACCTGACTGACCCGATGTATGCCGGTCACGTGATCATGCCGAACCCCAATTCTTCCGGCACCGGGTTCCTTGACGTGTCCAGCTGGCTGCAACTGTTTGGTGAAGAAGGCGGCTGGGAGTATATGGACGCGCTGCACGAAAACATCGCGCGCTATACCCATTCCGGGTCGAAGCCGTGCAAGCTGGCCGCGTCGGGGGAAATTCCGATCGGCATTTCGTTTGCCTTCCGGGGTGCAAAGTCGAAAGCCGACGGTGCGCCGCTGGAAATCATCGTGCCATCCGAAGGGGTCGGCTGGGACATGGAAGCCACGGCGATTGTTGCGGGCACGGCCAATCTTGAAGCCGCGCAGACCCTGGTTGACTTCACCGTCACCAAGGAAGCCAACGAGATGTACAACACCGGCTATGCCGTTGTCGCCTATCCCGGCATCGCCAAGCCGGTCGAGCATTTCCCCGAGGGGCTGCTGGATGCAATGATCGAAAACGACTTCGAGTTTGCAGCGAACAATCGTGCGGCCATTCTGGAAGAATGGCAAAGCCGCTATGACGGCAAGTCCGAACCCAAGTCCTGAGCCAATCAAGCAGGGGGCGCAACCCGCCCCCTGCTGTCCCACACACCCCTTCCGGAACTGAGATTTTCCCGGCCGCGCCCGGTTTGAACAGGCCGTGAGCCGACGGAACATGTAAGGAAAAGCCCGTGATTCAAGACACCGCTATCGGTCAGAAAACCTATCTTAGCATCGACAAGCTGTGGAAAGCCTTCGGCAGCTTTCTTGCGCTGAAAGACATCTCGCTGGACATCAACGATGGTGAGTTCGTCTGCTTCCTTGGCCCGTCTGGCTGCGGCAAGACCACCTTGCTCAGAGCGATTGCGGGGCTTGATCTGCAAACCAAGGGGACGGTGATGCAGGATGGTCGGGATGTGTCGAACCTGCCGCCGTCCGAGCGGGATTTCGGCATCGTGTTTCAGTCCTATGCGCTGTTTCCCAACCTGACGATTGAGAGGAACATTGCTTTTGGGCTTGAAAACACGGGCCGCAGCAAATCCGAAATCGCCGTGCGTGTCAGCGAGTTGCTGGATCTGGTCGGGCTGCCGGATCAGGGATCGAAATACCCCGCGCAACTGTCCGGCGGCCAACAACAGCGGATCGCGCTGGCCCGCGCGATTGCCACCAAGCCCGGCCTGCTGCTTCTGGATGAGCCGCTTTCGGCGCTGGATGCCAAGGTGCGCGTACATCTGCGTCACGAGATCAAGGAGCTTCAGCGCAAGCTGGGGGTGACCACCGTGATGGTGACGCATGATCAGGAAGAGGCCCTGGCGATGGCCGACCGGATCGTTGTGATGAATCATGGCGTGATCGAACAGGTCGGCTCACCCACCGAGGTTTATCGCGAGCCGGCAAACCTGTTTGTCGCCGACTTCATCGGCGAGATGAACCAGATTGAATCCATGGTGACCAAGGGCGGACGTCTCAGCGTCGGGGAAAAAACCTTCGCCTGCCATCCGCACCCGTTCACTGACGGCACCGCCGTCATCGCCGCCATCCGACCCGAGGACATCATCCCGCACGAAGATGGCTATACATCAGAGGATCCGAACCGGAACTGCATCGACGTTCTGCTGAACGAGATGGAATTCCTGGGATCGTTCTGGCGTTGCCGTTTGCAGAATGAAAGGTTCGGCCAGTCCGAATTGATTGCCGACTTTTCGATCAACGCGGTCCGCCGGTTGGGTTTGGGGGAAGGCCGCAAGATGGTTATCGAGCTGCCAACCGACCGCCTGATGGCCTTTGACCGCCCGGAGGCAAGCTGATGGCCGACGTCACCGATTATGCGAACCTGCCGGACGGCCCGGTCGTAAAAGGCAAGCTCAGCCGCGATGATATCATGATGCGCGGCGGGATGCTGGTGATTGCCCTCTACCTTGTCGTCACCCTTGCTTTTCCGCTGTATGCGATGCTGTCGAAATCCTTTTCGACCTACCGTTTCGACCTGTCGCAGTATGAATTTCAGGTCAGCGACGAAAACGGCGTGTTCGACGGCACGGTGTTGAACGGCGCCGAGCTGAACGCGCAAACGGGTGCGATTGACGAGGCTGAACTGAGCACCGGATCGGATGGCCGCATCGGCGTAACAGGGTTCTTTCCCGATTTCAGCTTCCGTAGTCCGGTCATGTACCAGATCCGGAACACAAGCGATCAGGGTCGCTTTCTGGTCGGCTCCACGCTGCAGGACGGCACCGATTGGGTGACGCTGGACAGCAACACCTTCCGCCGGGTGCAGTTGCGGCCGGTGAAATCGACCGGGTTCGACAATTTCGTCAACTATTTCTCAACGCCTGCGCTGTTCAACTCGATCAAGAACTCGCTCTGGATCGCGGTGGTCAGCACCATCGTGACCGTGACACTGGCGTTCTGGTTCGCCTATGCGCTGAACCGCAGTTGCATGCGTTTCAAGGGCGTGTTTCGACTGATCGCGATGGCACCCATCCTTGTGCCGTCGCTGTTGCCCGGCATCGCGCTGGTCTATCTGTTCGGCAATCAGGGCATGATCAAAGAGCTTCTGTTTGGGGCCAGCATCTATGGTCCCATCGGGATCGTCATCGGGTCGATCTTTTTCACCTTCCCGCATGCGTTCATCATCATATCGACCGCGCTGGCGATTTCGGATGCACGGCTCTACGAAGCGGCGGCAAGCCTGCGCGCCACCCGCTGGCGCACCTTCTGGACCGTCACAATTCCCGGCGCGCGCTATGGCCTGATCTCGGCGGCGTTTGTGGTGTTCAACCTTGTCATCACCGATTTCGGCCTGCCGAAAGTCATTGGCGGTCAGTTCAACGTGTTGGCCGTGGACATCTATAAACAGGTGATCGGCCAGCAGAATTTCGAAATGGGCGCGGTGGTGTCCGTGGTGCTTGTGATCCCCGCGATTTTCGCCTTTGCCATCGACCGGTTGGTGCAGTCGAAACAGGTGGCGCTTCTTTCCGCCCGCTCCGTGCCTTATCAACCCCAACCCAACAAGCGCACTGACACATTGTCGTTCATCTATTGCACATTGGTGGGCCTGTTTATTGTTGGCATTCTGGCGGTCTGCCAATTCGCGGCATTGATCAAGTTCTGGCCCTATGACCTGAGCCTGAGCCTGAACAACTACCAGTTCGACAAGATGGATGGCGGCGGCTGGGGGTCTTACTACAACTCGATCAAGCTGGGTTTGCTGACGGCAGTGTTTGGCACGGCCATCGTGTTCTTCGGCGCCTATCTGGTCGAAAAGACCAAGGGTTTCAGAACCGGCCGCGCGTTGTTTCAGATGTTTGCGATGCTGCCCATGGCCATTCCGGGCATGGTGCTGGGTCTGGCCTACATCTTCTTTTTCAACAACCCGTCCAACCCGTTGAATGCGATCTATGGCACCATGGCGATTTTGGTCATCTGTTCGGTGACACACTTCTATACGGTGTCGCACCTGACCGCGGTGACGGCATTGAAACAGATGGATCGCGAGTTTGAATCGGTGTCGGCATCGCTGAAGCAGCCCACGATGAAGCTCTTCAGCCGGGTGACCGTGCCGGTGTGCCTGCCGTCGATCCTGGACATCTCGATCTATCTGTTCGTCAACGCGATGACGACGGTGTCAGCGGTGGTGTTCCTGTATTCGCCCAAGACATCGCTGGCGTCGATTGCGGTTCTGAACATGGATGACGCCGGGGATATTGCCCCAGCGGCAGCGATGGGAATGATGATCTTCTACACCAACGCGGCGGCGCGGATCATTCACCTGATTGTATCCAAGGGTGTTTTGACGCGCACGCAGGCGTGGCGGACACGCTGATCACCCGCTGAGAAGATCAAGAGGCGCTGGTCTGATCGCCGGCGCTTCTTTCTTGCTGGGCATTTCGCGCGAACTCCATGAACGCGCGGATCACCTTGACGTCGCGCCGTTGCGCCAGATGCACCAAGGTCTCGCTCATTTCGATATCCGCGTCGACAAGCTGGATCTGCACCAGCCGGTCGTCATGCCCGTATTCGGCCAGTGAAACGAACCCGATGCCAGCGCCCGAGGCCACGACCTCGCGCACCGCTTCGCGCCCTTCGGCCACGATGGCGGGGGTCAGTGTCAGCCCTTTTTTCTTTGCCCGCTCCTCCAGCTTCTGGCGGGTTTTGGAACCCTGTTCGCGAAAGATCAGCGGCAGGTCTGCCAGGTCTTGCAGGCTGAGCGACCGACGTTTGGCCAGCGATGATCCGCGTGCGGCAAAGGCTGTGATCTTGGTGGTGCCAAGGTTCAGCGCATCCATGTCGTTCCCGGGCGTCAGGCTGCCGACGATGCCGATTTCGGCGTTATAAGCGCGCAGGTCTTCCAGGATTTCTTCTGTGTTGCCTGTGCGCAATGTGACCGAGATATCGGGATAACGTTTGCGGAAATCGCCAAGAAAATGGGTGATGTGATGGGCACTGTCGGCGATGATGCGCAGCTCACCATCAATCGCGGCACTGGTCGAGGACATATAGTCCTCGATCTGCTGCTCGATCTCGAAATACTGCTTGGTATAGAGGAAAAGCTGCGCGCCTTCCTCGGTCAGCCGCACCCGCTTGCGTTCGCGGTGAAACAGAAGCGTATCGTGATCCTGCTCCAGCTTTTTCACCTGTTCCGAGATCGCAGGCTGGGTCAGGTAGAGCGCTTCGGCGGCACGGGAAAAACCACCCAGAAGGGCGACATGGTGAAAGGCTTTTAACTGGCTGTGGCGCATGGGTTTTCCGGTCAGTCCTTTGCATAAGCAGATCTTATGCTTTGATCGTTAATTGCAATTTCACATATAGGTCAAACTGCTGCAATGCTGTTCTTGCGTTCCCCTTTTCGGAGACAAGACATGACCGCCGCAAACCTCAAAATCGAACCGCCGCGTTTGGGCGAGCCGTATCTGCTGACCCCCGGTCCCTTGACCACGTCTTATGCCGTGAAAGAGGCGATGCTGCGCGATTGGGGCAGCTGGGATGATGACTTCCGTGCCATGACCCGCGAGATGCGCCAGCGCCTTCTGGCGCTGTTGGGTGACGGCTCCGATGATTTCGACTGCGTACCGATGCAGGGCAGCGGAACGTTCTCGGTCGAGGCGATGCTGGCGTCGTTCATTCCACGCGATGGCAAGGCCTTGGTGCTGGCAAATGGTGCCTATGGGATGCGATCGGCGCAGACGTTGGAGTATCTTGGGCGTGATCATGTCGTGCTGAACAAGGGTGATTACCTGCCGCCGCGTGGCGACGAGGTGGCGCAGATCCTGACCGACGATCCGGCGATCACCCATGTCGTTGCAATCCACTGCGAAACCAGTTCCGGCATCCTGAACCCGGTCGAGGAGATTTCCGAGGCTGTTTATGCCGCCGGGCGCAAGTTGCTGATCGACTCGATGTCTGCCTTTGGCGCGATTGATTTGAAGGTCGCGGATATCCGCTATGAAGCGATGGTATCCTCGGCCAACAAATGTATCGAAGGCGTGCCGGGCTTTGGTTTCATCATCGCGCGCAAGTCCGAGCTTGAAGCCGCAAAAGGCAACAGCCACTCGCTGAGCCTGGATGTCCATGCACAATGGGCGCATATGAACAAGACCGGGCAATGGCGGTTTACTCCACCCACCCATGTGGTTGCGGCCTTTCTTGAGGCGTTGCGCGGGCACGACGCCGAAGGCGGCGTTGCCGGGCGCGGCGGACGCTACACCCGTAACCGTGATGTCATGGTCGACGGTATGCGAGAGCTTGGGTTTGAAACCCTGCTGAAAGATCGCTGGCTGTCACCGATCATCGTCACGTTTTTCTGCCCGGCAGATGAAAACTTCGTCTTTGATCACTTCTATGAGCTTATGAAAGACAAAGGTTTCATCATCTATCCCGGCAAACTGACCGTTGTGGACAGTTTCCGCGTGGGTTGCATCGGTCAGATGGACGAACACGTCATGCGGCAGGTCGTGACCGCCGCCAAAGAAACACTGGATGAGATGGGCGTTCAGAACGCGGCGCCCCCTGCCATCGCACTTGAAGAACGCGCCAAGCTGGCCGCCTGAATACGAAGGAAAGACCTAATGACCATTCAATCCCCCGTCGTTGCGAACGGGCGCGCCTATCCTGCTCCGAAAACCTGTGCGATTGCGATTTGCCTTGATGGGTGCGAGCCGGACTACCTGGACAAGGCCATTGCCGATGGGTTGATGCCGACCTTGAAACGGATGCGGGCCGAAGGCACGGACCGGCTGGCGCATTCGGTGATCCCGTCCTTCACCAACCCCAACAACCTGTCGATTGCCACCGGGCGCCCGCCGGTCGTGCACGGGATTTGCGGCAACTATCTGTACGAGCCGGAAACCGGGGAAGAGGTGATGATGAACGACGTGCGCTTCCTGCGCGCGCCGACGGTGTTCAAGGCGTTCCATGATGCGGGCGCCCGCGTGGCGATTGTCACGGCAAAGGACAAGCTGCGCGCGCTTCTGGGGGCAGGTCTGACGTTTGACGACGACCGCGCCAAGTGCTTCTCGGCCGAGAAATCCGACACCTCGAACCAAGCTGAACATGGCCAGGACGCCGCCAGCAAATGGCTGGGCATGGCGCAGCCCGAGGTCTATTCGGCAGAACTGTCCGAATTCGTCTTTGCCGCCGGCGTCAAGCTTCTGCGGGAATGGAAACCGGATGTGATGTATCTGACCACCACGGATTACGTGCAGCATAAATACGCCCCCGATCAGGCCGAGGCGAAAGCGTTTTACGAGATGTTCGACAAATACCTGACCGAGCTGGACGCGATGGGGGCCGCGATTGTCGTGACCGCAGATCATGGCATGAAGCCCAAGCACCATGCCGACGGCTCGCCCTCGGTCGTCTATGTGCAGGATCTGCTGGATGACTGGTTAGGCGAAGCCGCCGCGCGTCTGATCCTGCCGATCACCGATCCTTACGTGGTGCACCATGGCGCGCTCGGCTCGTTTGCGACAGCTTACCTGCCCGATGGTGCCAATCAGGATGACATCATCGCCAAGCTGCGCGCCACTGACGGGATCACCGATGTTCTGACCAACGCCGAAGCGGTTGCCCGCTTTGAATTGCCCGCCGACCGGATCGGTGACATCGTGTTGGTGTCGGGGGAAAACATCTGCATTGGCACGTCCGAGCACCGCCACGATCTGGCCGCGCTGAACGAACCCCTGCGCAGTCACGGTGGGTTGACCGAGCAAGAGGTGCCGTTCATCTGCAACCGTGTTTTGCCCCTGCCGGAACGCCCGGTGCTGCGGAATTTCGACGCGTTCTTCTATGCCACTCAGGCCGCGGCACTTTGATATGAAGGATACCGTAATGAACAAGGACGACATCCGTCACGAAGGGATGCGCATCGGCGGCGAGGTCGTGTTCACCGATGATGTGGTCGAGGTGAAATACCCCTATACCGACGAGGTGATCGGCACCGTGCCTGCGGGCAAGGCCGAACATGCGCGCCGTGCGTTTGAGATTGCCGCGAGCTATAAGTCGAAGCTGTCGCGCTATGAACGGTCACAAATCCTGCAACGCGCAGGAGAGTTGATCGGCGAGCGCCGCGAGTTTCTGGCCAAGTGGCTGGTGTTGGAGCTTGGCATATGCCACCAGCACGCGATCTACGAAACCAAGCGTGCGCAGGACGTGTACCAATTCGCCGCCGCGCAGGCATTGAATGACGATGGCGAAATTTTCTCATGCGACCTGACCCACAACGGCAAAGAGCGCAAGATCTTTACCAAGCGCGAACCGGTGCGGGCGATCAGCGCGATCACACCGTTCAACCATCCGCTGAACATGGTCAGCCACAAGATTGCGCCGTCTATTGCGACCAACAATTGCATGGTGTGCAAACCGACAGAACTGACGCCGCTGACCGCAATCGCATTGGCGGATATCCTGTACGAAGCGGGCTTGCCGCCCGAGATGTTTCAGGTGGTCACAGGCTGGCCGCAGGACATCGGGGAAGAGATGATCGTCAATGACAATATCGACATCATCACCTTCACCGGTGGCGTGCCGGTGGGCAAGATGATCGCTGAAAAAGCGGCCTATAAGCGACAAGCGCTGGAGCTTGGCGGCAACGATCCCCTGATCATCTGCAACGACCTGAACGACGCCGATCTGGACAAGGCTGCGACCATTGCGGTGGCGGGCGCGACCGGCAACTCCGGTCAGCGATGCACCGCGATCAAGCGTATTCTGGTGCAGGAAAGTGTCGCGGACAGGTTCGTGTCCTTGGTGCTTGAGAAGGCCAGGAAGATCAAGTTTGGTGATCCTCAGGACCCGGAAACCGAGCTGGGTTGCGTGATACACGCACAGGCCGCCGAGCTTTTTGAAAACCGTGTGCTCATGGCCGAGAAAGACGGCGCAGAGATTCTGTATCACCCCGGACGAGATGGCGCGCTTCTGCCACCGATCGTCGTGGACCACGTGCCCCATGACAGCGAATTGGTGATGGAGGAAACTTTCGGCCCGATCATCCCGATCGTGCGCGTGCCGGATGATGACGAAAAGGTCATGCAGATCTCGAACTCGACCCAATTCGGGCTGTCCTCGGGGGTCTGCACCAACGATCTGAACCGCGCGATTGCCTATATCAACGGGCTGGATGTGGGCACCTGCAACATCTGGGAACAACCCGGATACCGGATCGAAACATCCCCCTTCGGCGGCATCAAGGACAGCGGCAACGCCGTGAAGGAAGGCGTCACCGAAGCGATGAAGTTTTTTACCAACGTGAAAACCTATTCACTGCCCTGGCCAAACTAGAGGGCCACGGCTCATATTTCCTCCCTGACTGTGAGGCTCAGATATCTGAGCCTCACCTTTTTCAATTGAGGCACCATGACCAAGAAAATCGTTCACACCGAAGGCGAATCCAACACGTCGGACGCCCGGCAGTCTTGGTTGAAGAAATCCATCGGTTCGAACTCTGCCCCGCTTCTGAAACGCGATGCGGACGCGTTCTTGCACCAAAGCCTGTCCAGCCCCTGTGTCAGCACAATCGCTAAGGCGGATGGCATCTGGATCGAAGATGTAGATGGCCGCAAGTTCATGGATTTTCATGGTAATTCCGTGCATCACATCGGTTATGGTCATCCCAAACTGATTGCCGCCATCAAGGCGCAACTGGATGATCTGCCCTTCGCCCCGCGTCGTTTCACCAACGATCCTGCGGTCGAGCTGGCCGAGAAGCTGGCCGCGATTGCGCCGGGCGATCTGGGCAAGGTTCTGTTCACCACGGGCGGCTCAGACGCCAACGAAGTGGCGTTGAAAATCGCCCGCGCGGCGACGGGTCGGTTCAAGACCATCTCGTTCTGGGATGCGTTTCACGGGGCGGGCATGGGGGCTGCCAGCGTGGGGGGCGAGGCGACATTCCGCAGCCACATTGCCGGACCGCTGCTGTCAGGCACCGAGCATGTCGCGCCCTTCGCTTGCTATCGCTGTCCCTATAACCACGAAAGCCCGGACACTTGTGGATTGGCCTGCGCCAAAATGGTCGAATATGTGCTGGAACGTGAAGGCGATGTGGCCGCCGTGATCGCCGAGCCTATGCGCGCGGTTCCGTATGTTCCGCCCCCCGGTTTCTGGAAATCCGTGCGCGAGGCCTGCAACCGTCATGGCGCGTTGTTGATCATGGATGAGATCCCGACCGGGCTGGGCAAGACCGGCAAGATGTTTGCGTTCGAGCATGACGACATAATTCCTGACATCGTCACGATGGGCAAAGCGCTGGGCGGGGGCATCCTTCCCATTGCAGCCTGCGTGGCCCGGCGAGAGCTGGATGTCTGCGGCGATTTCGCCATCGGGCATTACACGCATGAGAAAAACCCGGTCACGTCCCGTGCCGCCCTGACCACCATTGAAATTATTGAAGAAGAGGGGTTGGTCGAACGCTCCGCCGAGCTTGGCGCCCACGCGATGCAGGTGCTTGGGGACCGACTGCAAGATGTCACCACCGTCGGAGACATTCGCGGTCGCGGCCTGATGTTCGGGGTTGAGATCGTCGAAGACCGCGCCCTGAAAACCCCCGGCAACGCGCGGGCCGAGCGGATCTATTACGCCTGTCTCGAGGCCGGTCTGAGCTTCAAGATCAGCCAGGGCTGCGTGCTGACCCTGTCACCACCACTGACCATCGCGCGTGACGATTTGGACCGTGCGCTAGACATCGTGGTGACGGCCATCAACGACACGGTATGACCGCACAGGTCGCCTTGATCGTCCTCTCGGCGGCGTTTCTGCACGCGTTGTGGAACGCGTTGGTGAAAGGGGCAGGGGATCGGGTGATCATGCTGGGCATGATTGCCTTGGGTCATGTGGCTTTTGCCCTGACCTTCATCGGTTTCGTGCCCAGCCCGGACCCGTCAGCATGGCCTTTCATGGTCGCATCCATTGCGATCCACTGGCTGTATTTCTACTTGCTGAACGTCGCCTATCGTCTGGGCGATCTGAGCTTCATCTATCCCGTGGCGCGTGGCTTTGCCCCGGTTCTTGTCGCCTTGGGCGCGCAGTTCTGGGTGGGCGAAGCGCTTCCGCTTCAAGCATGGATTGGCATCTTCAGCGTCTCGGCGGGGATCATGTTTCTGGCCCAAGGCGCGTTTGGAGCCACCATGTCCAGGAACGCACTGCTGGCCGCCTTGGCGATCGGTGCCACGGTCGTGGCCTATACGCTGGTCGACGGGCTCGGCGTGCGAGCCTCGGGTCACGCGCTGGGCTATATCGGTTGGCTGTTCCTGTCGAAAATACTGATCGTGCTGTTTCTGTTTCCCGGCCGGATGGACCGGCTGCGTGCGCAATCGCCGCGAACACTTCTGATCGGGTTCATGGGGGGTGTCGTGTCCGGCACTGCCTATGCGCTGGTCCTTTATGCCAAGACCATCGCGCCGTTGGGCATCGTGTCGGCGTTGCGGGAAACGTCGGTCATCTTCGCCGCCCTGATTGGTGTGATTTGGTTTGGCGAAGGCCCGCGGGCACGGCGGCTTTTGTCGGCCGTCGCCGTCGGGGCCGGGATCATTTGCATCGGATTGGGCCGCTGATCTGCGCCCTAAACGGTGAATGCCACACCTTTGACCTGAGCTCTCAAACGTGGGTCGTGGGATTTGACCAAGACATTGCGCCCCTCCAACACCTCGAAACACCGTTCCAGAGCTTCATCTTCCAATCGCTGCATCGCCTCCTCGGTATAGAAGGTCAGATGCGGTGACAGGATGACGTTGGGGTGGTCATAAAGCGCGCTCATTCGGTGGCCGGTGCGGGTCAGGGGTTCCTGACTGAACACGTCCAGCCCGGCGCCTGCGATCCAGCCCTCACAGATCGCGCGGACAAGGGCCGCCTCGTCCACAATCGCTCCGCGCGAGACATTGATCAGGAAGGCCGATGGCTTCATCGCCTGCAATTCCGCCTCGCCAATCATACCGCGCGTGTCGTTATTCAGGACTGCGTGGATGGTGACGAAATCGCTTTGCGCCATTAGGTCGTGCAGGTGTTCCACCTTGGTGACGCCCAGAGCGGCCATTTCCTCTGCAGATGTATGCGGGCTGTAGGCGATGACGTTCGCGCGAAACCCCAGCCCGGCCATCCGCGCCATGCTGCGCCCGATCTTGCCCAGCCCAATGATGCCCACGGTCTTGCCCGCAATGTCTGATCCCATCCATGTCGGTTCAGGCCAGGCCCAACCCTCAGCCGTCATATGCGTGTTCAGCGCGGTCAGTTTCTTGGCCAGCGCGATCAAAAGGGCAAACGCCCCTTCTGCCACTGTTTCTTCCGCATATTCCGGCACGTTGACCACAGCCACGCCTGCGTCAATGGCGGCGGGAATGTCGATGGCGTCAATCCCGACACCGTATTTGACGATGCCTTTCAGTCGGGGCGCGTTTTCGATCACCCGCCGGGTGATCGGGGTATAACACATCAGGATCAGATCGGCATCGTGTGTGGCGTCAAGCAGATCCTCCTCGCTCACCCCATCCGGCAGCAGCACCAGATCGTGTCCGGCAGACACCAGTGCGGCGTCGAGTTTCGGGGTCCGAAGTTCGCAGTCCGTGCGCACGATTTTCATGGTGTGTCCGATCTGTGGGTGTCCGATGTGTTGCAAGCCTTGCCGAAACCTAGGTCCGATCCGTGTGGGATGCCAATGTTATCGTGTTGGCTTTGTCCGGGCGCAGGGGTGTTGCATCCTTTATGCGGTGGTCACACACTGCGCAGGAAACGCGCAAACCCTGAAAGGAAAACGTCATGTCATCCTGGCTTCCCTCGTTGATCACCGAAACACCGGAACAAGGCTATGAACTGGCCGTGAAACTGTCGCGCGTTGCGGTCAAGATGACCCAGCCCGATGATGATGCCCGCAGCCGGATGCGCCCAGAATACGCCGAGGACGCGGACGCGCTGATCGCGGTCAGCCAGGTGGTCGCCACCCATTTCGCCACCGTCGCGGCGGCCAACAGTTACTGGCGCTGATCGAAGCCCCGCAGACCCGCCGCCCGGTTCAGTGAAAATCCCGGCTGGGAAACAGGCGCTTTGCCTGTTCGCGTGGGTGGCGGGCGCTGGGCGCGGTGCGGTTTGCGCGCGGTGCGTCATCGGTGTTGGGCTGGGTGATGCCAATGGCCTCGTCCAGCGGGTGGCCCAGTTCGGACAGCTTGTGTGACAGGTCGGTGATCTTCTGGGCAATCAGGTGCACCACGATCCCTTCGCGTTGCAGATAACCTTCCACCTGCAACAGCCGCCCACCCATCACGCTGCGCCGGAACTGCTCATAAACCTTCGGCCAGACCACCACATTGCTGACCCCCGTTTCATCTTCCAGCGTCAGAAAGATCACCCCTGATGCGGTGCCGGGGCGCTGGCGGGTGATCACCAGCCCGCAGACCGCATAGCGGCCAGGTGGCACCTTGTGCAGCGCGGCGTGGGGGGTCAGGCCGGCCATCGCGGGGCGCAGAAGCTCCATTGGATGGGCGCGCAGGGTCAGACGGGTGGAGACATAGTCTTCCACGACCTCTTCGCCCAGATGCATGACGGGTAAGGTCACGTCGGGTTCGCGGATGCCTTCGCCGTCGATCGGGTCGTTGAACAGAGGCAGAGGGGTCTGCCCCCGGATTGCCCGGACCTGCCACAGCGCCTCGCGCCGGGTCAGGCCCATATCGGCAAAGGCATCCGCCTCGGCCAGCCGTTCCAGCACCGAGGGGCGCAGCCCCGCCCGCAGCCACAGGCTTTCCGGGTCGCGATAGCCGTTGCCACGGGCGGCGGTGATCCAGGTTGCGTCCTCTTCCTTGAACCCTTTGATCTGGCGAAACCCAAGGCGCAGCGCCAGCGTGCCATCGGCGCGGTGTTCCAGCGTGTTGTCCCAGTGGCTGCTGTTCACGCAGATCGGGCGCAGTTCGACCTTGTGTTCCCGGGCGTCGCGCACGATCTGGGCCGGGGCATAGAACCCCATCGGCTGCGAATTCAGCAGCGCGCAGGCAAACACCGCCGGGTGGTGACATTTCAGCCAGGCCGAGACATAGGCCAGCATGGCAAAGGCCGCCGCGTGGCTTTCCGGGAACCCGTAATCGGCGAAGCCCTCGATCTGGGCAAAGCAGCGTTCGGCCACGTCAAGCGAATAGCCCTTGGCCTGCATCCCCGCGATGAACTTGTCGCGATGCGCCCCGATCGTGCCCATGCGCCGGAACGAGGCCAGCGAGCGGCGAAGCTGGTCGGCCTCTTCCGCCGTATAGCCTGCCCCGACCACCGATATCTGCAAGGCCTGTTCCTGAAACAGCGGCACGCCAAGGGTGCGGCGCGTGACCTCTTCCAGTTCGGGGCCGAAGGGTTCGGGCTTTTCCAACCCCTGCCGCCGCCGGATATAGGGTTGCACCATCCCGCCCTGGATCGGGCCGGGGCGCACGATGGCGACCTCGATCACAAGGTCATAGAAGGTGCGGGGTTTCATACGGGGCAGGAAATTCATCTGCGCCCGGCTTTCCACCTGAAACACGCCGACCGCATCCGCCGCGCACAGCATGTCATAGGTGGCCGTGTCCTCTTGCGGGACGGTTGCGATGGTCAGCGTCTTGTGTTCGTGTCTTTCCAGCAACTCGAACGCCTTGCGAATGCAGCTGAGCATCCCAAGCCCAAGGATGTCGATCTTCAGGATCCCCAGCGCGTCGATGTCGTCCTTGTCCCATTCGATGATGGTGCGGTCTTCCATCGCCGCGTTTTCAATCGGGCACAGCGCGTCAAGGCGACCCTTGGTGATGACGAACCCGCCCACATGCTGGCTCAGGTGCCGGGGAAAGCCGATGACCTCGCCGATCAGGCGGATCGTCTGCATCAGGCGGCGGTCTTCGGGGTCAAGACCCAGTTCGCGCAGGCGGTCAAGATCGACGCCGCCATTGCTCATCCCCCAGATCTGGCCCGACAGGCTGGCGGTCACGTCCTGGCTCAGCCCCATCACCTTGCCGACTTCGCGGATCGCGGCGCGGGACCGGAAATGGATCACCGTGGCGCACAGCCCGGCCCGTTCGCGGCCGTACTTCTCATAGATGTGCTGGATGACCTCTTCGCGCCGTTCATGTTCGAAATCCACGTCGATATCCGGCGGTTCGCCGCGATGTTTCGACACGAAGCGTTCGAACACCATGGCGATCTGGTCGGGGCTGACATCGGTGATGCCCAGCAGATAGCACAGGACCGAATTGGCTGCAGACCCGCGCCCCTGACACAGAATGCCCTGCGACCGGGCAAAGCGCACGATGTCATGCACGGTCAGGAAATAGGCGGCAAATCCCAGGGTGTCGACCACGGCCAGCTCTTTGAGCATAAGCTGCACGGCCTTGTCCGGGGGGCCGTCGGGATAGCGCCGTGCCAAGCCGTCTTGCGCCAGCCGTTCCAGCCGGGCTTGCGGGGCTTCCGTGCCGCCGATCTCGTCCGGGTATTCATAAGACAGCTCGGCCAGGTCGAAGCTGCACCTGTCGGCGATCTCCAGCGTGCGGCGCAATGCGCCCGGATGGTTGCGAAAAAGCCGCGCCATGTCAGCCTGCCCTTTCAGCCGCCGTTCGGCGTTGGGCTGGGCCCGCGTGCCGATCTTGTCGATGGTGATGTGTTCACGCATGCAGGTCAGCACATCGGCCAGTTGCCGGCGGCTGGCCTGATGCATCAGCACATCGCCCACCGCCACCATCGGCGCCGAGGTCTTCTGGGCCAGCCGCGCACAGGCATCCAGATAGGCCTGATCGCTGCCGTCATAGCGGGGGGCGGCGCCCAGAAAGACATGGTTGGGAAACTGCCGCCGCATTCTTTGGATGTCGCGCGCGGCGGTCTTCAGCCCCGCCTGTGGCAGGGCGATCAGGATCATGCCCCGGCACCCGTTCAGCATATCCTGCAAATCCAGATGGCACTGGCCTTTTTCGGCGCGGCGCTTGCCCAGGGTCAGCAATCGGGTCAGCCGTTCATAGGCGGCCCGGTCACGGGGCAGTGCCACCCAATGGGTCGTGCTGTCGCGCAGGACCAGACGGCACCCGACGATCAGTTTCGGCAAATGCGGCGTGTCGGGTTTGACGATGGGTTGGGGATCGCCGATTTCCTGCCGCGAACACGAATCGACCCGGTGCTGCGACCGAATGTCGACCGCTTGTTCGGCTTCGCGCCGAAGCTGTTTCAGGGCGCTCCAGGCCCGCACCACACCCGCCAGCGAATTGCGGTCGGTGATCGCGATGGCGGCCAGCCCCAGCCCTGCGGCGCGCGTGATCAGTTCTTCCGGGTGCGATGCTCCGGTCAGGAAGGTGAAATTCGTGGTGACGCACAGCTCGGCATAGCCCAGCCGGTCGGTATATGGGATCGGGGGGGCGGTCATGCGAATTCCCCCTGCACGAACCACCCCGGATTTTGCGGGGTGAAGAACAGCCACAAACGCCGCCCCTGCGTGGTCTCGACCCGCCAGTAATCGCGCAGGCCGGACCGCCAGTTGTCATCCTCAAGCCACCATTCGGGGGCGATGCGTTCCGGCCCTGTAACGCGACCTGTGGTCAGCGACATGCGGCGCCAACGGAACCGGGCTGGCGGCTGCGGCCCCGTTCCTGCAATCGGTTCCGGCGGAAACAGGCAGAGCGGGCGTGGACGCGGGCGGCTCCACCCCCGTTCGGGATCGGAATAGGCGGCGGGGGCGATGATGAAACTGCGTTCGGGAATATGGCTGTCGGCGGGCAGGAACCGGTGGATGTTGTCAAGCCCGATCCGGGTGCCAAGCCGGGACACCAGATCGTCAAGCTGATCCTTTCCCCGGTCGGCCACATGGCTGATCTGTTGCGCCGGCAGGGGGTCGACCTGTGTGGCTTCAAGCCGCAACTGGTCGATGCCGAAGCCTGCCTCGACCTCGGCCAGACCGCGTTCGAACAGCGGCAGGATGCGATGCGGGTCGCGCAGGGGGCGGGCCAGCCGCAATTCGACCTGCTGATGGTCCTGATCCAGCCGGCGCAGGGTCACGCAAAGCTGTCGCGCGCCGACCTCGTGCGTTTTCATCTTGGCGCAAAGCTGGTCCAGCAGGCGGCGGGTGCCCGCCATCACGTCCGCCAGCAGGCCGATCGGTTCGGGCAATGTCATGCGCACGCCGTAATGTGGCGGGTCGGGCAGGGGCGAGATGTCTTCGGGCTGGGCACCCAGCGCCTGATCCAGCCGCATCAGCAGGCCGGGGCCGAAGCGTCGGGCCAGCGGCGCCCGCCTGGCCGCAGCAAGATCACCGATAGAGCGGATCCCCAGCCGTTGCAGCGCGACCGAGGTGTCATCGTCAAGTCGAAGTGCGGCCACCGGCAGCTTTGCCAGCGCCGTCAGTGCCTCGCCGGTCGGGGCCACGCCCTCGCCGTGTCGCGCCAGTGCCCAGGCAGCCCCGCGCGTGTCGGCCAGCCCCGCCTGCACCGTGAATCCGGCCCGGGTCAGCCGGTCGCGCAGATCTGCCAGCAGGGCGTCCTCGCCGCCCAGCAGATGCGCCGATCCGGTGATGTTCAGAACCAGCCCGTCCGATCCCTCCAGCCCGACCCAGGGGCAGTAACGGGTGGCCCAGCGGCGCAGGATGTGCAGAAACCGCCGATCGCCGTCGGGTGTCGCAGGGCGGCTGTGCAACCCGGGGCAGAACGCACGTGCATCCGCGTAAGACATGCCGCGATGCAGCCCGCTTTGCTCGGCGTCGCGGTTCAGGCAGTAAAGCCGGTTTGCGTTGCTGTGTTTGAAGGTCAGGGCAAAGGGGCCATCCACCGGGCGCAGCCTGAGAGCCCGGTCACTTGCCAGCCGGGGGAACCATAATGACACGACGCGACGCGGCATCCCATCGAACATCCCAGACTCCCAATGTTCCTGATTTGTTCTTAATAAGTTCCCAACGTTGAAGAGTCGAGTCCTCCGGGTCGAAAACGGGTGTGCATTTCCAGCGTGTTTCGGCGGCGTTGCTGCCCATGCCATCCGGGATGACGGCCAGCCCGGTGGCTTTTCCTTCCTTGGCAGCCAGTTGCAGGCGCCGTCCTTCGGTCAGCCCGTAGGGCTTGCCAATCTCCATCACCACAAGGGGGGCAGCGCCGGATCGCAGCGCCTCTTCTGCGGTGGCCAGAACGTCGATCTGGTCATTGGTGTTGCAGACCAGAAGGTCCGCGGGGTCGATGAAATCCAGCAGCCCAACGGGATGCAACCGGTCCGGTTTCCACCCTTCGCGCACCCACAGGACGGGGCCACCAAGGCGGGCGGCCAACGCCAGCGCGAACACGAGCGCCCCGGCCCCGCAAACTTCGTGCGTTCGGGACGGCTTTGGCGGGAAGAAAGGAACGGTCTGATGCGTCATGTGTCCGCGGGCAGGGTTGTGAACGGGGCAAGGGCCGACCCGACGGGGCAGGGCCAGCCAATCTGAATGTCCCGATTATGCGGCGGATGCAAGATGACGCAAGGGCCGTGTTCAACGAATGTTCAGGGTGCGCCCTGCCATGTGCGATCAACCCGGCGAAGGGTTGCAAGTGTGGCCAGCGGGCCAGCGATTTCGAAAAACACCGTGGCGGATATGGTCAGCGTCATGATGGTCGCCGCCCAGTCCGGGAAGGTTTCGGCGGCCACCAGCGCCATGCCGACGGCCACCCCCGCCTGCGGCAGAAGGGCAGGGCCATAGGCATGCATCTGCGCGCGTGGCACCCCGCCGATCCGCGCCCCGACGGCCCCGCTGATAAGCCGGGCGGCGACGCGCAGGCCGACATAGGCCAGGCTGATCCAGCCAAGCGCCCACACGGCGTCCAGTTCAAGCGATGCGCCCGCAAGCAGGAAGAACAGCAGCATGAAGGGCCATTCGATATACTCGATCTCGTGAAAGGCGTGTTCGTGGTGGCGCGCGAGATTTGCGATCATCGCACCTGCGGCCATCCCGGCCACCAGGAACGAGACCTCAAGCCAGATCGCAAGCCCGGCGGTCAGCAGCACGACGCCGATGGCCTCGGTCTGAAGTGGTTCGCCCTGTTTCAGCCGCCCGGTCAGAAGGGCGGCGGGGATACCGATGCACAGGCCGAGCAAGATGCCGCCCCCGATGTCGCGCCCGGCACCCAGAAGCGGCGCGGCCCAGCCGCCGGTTTGATCGACGAGGGCAAGGCAAAGACTGAACATCAGAAGCCCCCACACATCGTCTATGGCCACGATACCGGCAAGGGTTTCGGTAAACCCGTTGCGCAGGCCCGACTGGCGGATGACGTCCGAAATGGCAGCCGGGTCGGTCGCCGTCGCAATCGCCCCAAGCAGCAGGGCAAGTTCGGGGCTGACCCCGAAAAGGGTCAGGCCGCCCCAGACGATCGCGGTCGTGCCAAGGACGATGCTCAGCGAGATGGCCGAGATCGCCCGGCCATGGCGCGCCAGATTATCGCGTGTCAGTTCTCCGCCCAGCAGGAAGGCGACCATGGTCAGGGCCACGACCGAGATCGGATCAAACAGGTCGGTGACCGATGCCGGCAGTAGGTCCAGACAGGAAGGCCCGACCAGAAGCCCCAGCAGCAACAGCATGGTGACCCGTGGCAACCGTGTCAGGTGGCCGATCTTATCCGCCAGCAGACTGCCAAGAAAAAGCACCCCAAGCGTGATCAAGAGTAGCGCCTGATCCATGTCGGACAGTTCCCGGGTCTAAGGGTGCCGACAGCCCGGCGAACCGGGCTGCCTGGGCGGTTACCTCAACAGGTTGAGGCTTTGCATGTCCACACCCAGCGGGCCGCTCAGATCCTCGATCGAATCATAAAGCAGTTCAAGGATATAGGGCGGGTTGTGGGCATAGTTGCCCGGATCGGATATGACCAGCTTCCAGTTATAGGCGGCGCGCAGGCTGCGCGGGGTCCAGGCATTGTATGCCACCGCCTTGCCGTCGCTTTCGTCGATCACGCCATCGCCATTGGCATCTGCGAAGAAATAGGGATAGCGCGTCCCGTCATAGACCATCGGCACGCCCGCCACGTCCTTGGCATAGGCATTGACCTGATCCATCAGAAGGGCTGCGTTGGCCTGAATGTCAGCGCGAATGCCCACCGAGGTGTCCCCGGTGCCCGAATAGCTTTGCCGCGAAATGCGGATGTCCTGCATGCTGTCGGCCTGGTGGCAGGTCAGGCAGGGTTCAAAGTCGATTTCCAAAGTATGCGGCTCGTGGCAGGAATTGCAGGTCGACACCGGGCGGGCATGGAAGAACCGGCCCGAATAGGCGCGTCCGTCATAGTGATAGCCCGCAGCCCCGTAGCCCCCAAGCCATGTTGCGGCCGCGGTGGCATAGTGCGGGTTGATGAAACGCAGTTCGGGGTTGGGCGTGTCCAGATCCATATCGGTGATGGCAGTGCTGACCGTAACACCGGCCGTCCTGCCCTGATGGCAGGTCATGCAGGATGCTTCGACCCCTTGCACCGGGTGCATCAGGCCACTTGGAAATTGCACCTCGGTCACCTCAGCCAGCCCCGCGTTGTGGCACGTGCCACAATCCACCACGCCGCCGGTGTTGATCGGGCCGTCGATCACGCCGGGTTCACTGCCATCAAGCCCGTGGAATGCCCGGAACCCTTCGCCCGAATGGCAGGCGGCGCAGGCGGGTTTGATTTCCTCGTCTTCGTCCCAATGGCGAAACGCCTCAGCCGCCGCATCGGCATGGGCCGAGCGGAACCAGTTGGCGATCGCTTCATTATTGTCGATCTTGATATCCGCCGCATCAAACGGTCCCGATTTCGGCAGGGCAAAGGGGATCGTGGCGGCGTCTTCGTTGGGCGCGTCATCCGCGTCCTGGCTCAGAACGGCCTGACCACCTGCGAGAAGAGAGAGGACCGCAACAATGGCGGATAGGCTGAAAATGACAGGTGATTTGGACTTCATGGCTGTTTCCTCTCTGCAATCGAAGTGAACCTATTTTCAACTATCACAAGTATGTTATCAACGCATTGATGTATGTCAGCCCCCCGGGCACGGTCTTTCGATATCGAGCGTTTGACACAGGAAAGAAGTGGAGAGAGGACATGATTGTTCTCGGGTTCGGTCCCGGCCTGACACCTGCGTTTCCGTCGCCGCCTGTCAACGCGCAGGAGCCGTCCGAGGTGATCACGCAAGAGGCGGGGATACGGACACCGGCGGGCCGATCGCTGCGCATCACCCCGTTGGTGGGCGAAGGCGATCTGGTTGCGCAGGGTGCGCCGGTGGCCTGTTTGCGTGACGCTCCGCAAGTCCAGCTGGTCGCGCCGATGCCCGGACGTGTTGCGCGGATATCGCTTCAACCGGGTCGCAAGCTGTCGGAAATCGTGCTGTTTCGCGAAGAAGGTGGGGACGTGATGCGGCATGACGTGGCCGATACGTCGACGCGGGCAAGCCTTCGCAAACTCGTGCAGGCGGCTGGGGTCTGGCCCTGGCTGCAACGGCGACCTTTTGGCGGAATGCCCCCGGCAGATGAAAACCCAGCGGCCATCGTCGTGATGGCGATGGACACCCGCCCCTTTGCCCCCGATCCACGCCAGGCGCTGGCCGGGCGCGAGACGGCGTTGTTGCGCGGTCTGCAGGCGCTTGCCACCCTGAGCGACGGGCCGGTTTTCGTGTGCCAGACCGATGGTGCCCCCCTGATCGGCCCCGATCGTGCCAGTGACAAGCTGCGCATTGTCAAGGCGCCCTCCCGCCATCCGCAAGGGGCAGCCGGGTTTCAAGTGCACGCGCTGGCCCCGGCCACGATCGAAACCCCGGTCTGGGACATCCACGCCGAGGATGTGGCCGCTTTGGGAGAGCTGCTGGACACCGGCATCGTGCCGATGACGCGTCTTGTGCGCCTTGCGGGCAAGGGGTTGCGCGAAAGCCTGTCGATCCGCACCCAACCGGGTGCAGATCTGCGCGAACTGACATTGCGCATTGCCAATCCCGGCGCGCATCGCCTGATTTCGGGGTCACCTCTGGATGGCCATGAGGCGCATTGGCTTGGCCCCCGTCACCGGCAGGTGACGGTCCTCCCGCGCCCACCAAAGGGCAAGCCGCCGCATTGGTTTGTCTCGGCGCTGACGCGTTCGGGCCTGCCTCGACCGGTGATCCCCACGGCGGCTTTGACCCAGGCGTTTGGCGCGGCTTTGCCTGCGGTGGCTCTGGTGCGCGCGCTCAGTTCCGGGGATGACGAGATGGCGATGAAACTTGGCGCCCTGTCCCTGCTTGAGGATGACATCGCGCTGGTCGACTACGTGCTGGGCGGAGAGGCACATCTGGCCACGCTGTTGCGCGGCATGCTGGATCGGGTTCAAACGGAATTTGCACCATGATGAAAGGGTTGTGGGATCGCGAAACCGTCGCGTTGATGCTTCTGGCGGCCTATATGCCGCTTGCGCTGTTCTGGATCTGGTTCGGTGGGGGTGCGGCGCTGGCCACGCTCTGGATTGCAGTGCTGTGTCTTGCCTTCTGGAACTTCGTATTCCTGCTTGCCCGTGCCCAGCCCCCGTCCGTTGCCGCAGTGGTCACGGCGCTGGCCATAGCCATGCTCGCCCCCGAAGGGCTTGGCGCGCTTCGACTGGTGCTTGGGATCAGCTTTGGCGTCGTGATGGGCGAGCTTGTCTTTGGCGGCTGGGGGCGTAACGTGGTGAACCCGGCGACCGTCACGCTGTCCTTCCTTGGGTTCGGCTTTCCGGGTTTCGGGTGGCCGGGCTTCGATGATCCGGTGGTCTGGGCGGCTTTTCCTGCGGCTCTGATTGGGGTGGCAACCGGCATCATGCCCGCTGCCGTGTTGGGTGGTGCGCTGCTGATCGCGGGCGCGGCGCTGGCGCTGGGTGCCCCGGTCGCAGAGGTCGCACCGGCAGCTTGGATCGTGCTGGTGCTTCTGGTCGTCGATCCGGTGACAAGCGCAAGCACATCCCTTGGCCGCTGGTTGAACGGCGGCGTATATGCGGGCCTTGTCGTGATCTTTGCCACAGGGTGGAGCGGCGCAGCCCCGGTTCAAATGGCCGTCGCGGCGGCGCTGTTGACCTCGCTTGCAACGCCGCTCTTGGATGAAATCGCGATCACCTTGTGGATCGCCAAACGCAGGAGGCGGCATGGCCGAAACTGACTGGAACCCCTGGCGCCGCCTGCTGGCGTTGCCGAATGAAAGCCGTGCCAAGACCATCATCGTGGCCTTTCTGGTGTCGGCGGTCTGTGCCGTCATGGTCAGTGGCGCCACCGTGATCCTGCGTCCGATCCAGACCGCAAACCGTGCCGCCGAAGAGCAGGCCCGGATCAGCGACCTTGTGCGCGGTATCCCGGGTATGTCCGGGTTGCTGGACGCCTCGGGCGGCACGCTGTCAACGGTGGTGATCGATCTTGACACGGGCCGTGCTGCGCCGGGCGTGACGGCTGAAACGCTTCAGGCTGCCCTTGCCGATCAGGCCAACTGGACACCGCTGAGCGCGGGGCAGGATATCGCCGGTCTGGCCCAGCGACCGAACTATGCGCAGATCTTCCTGCTGCGTGAAGGCGACGACATTTCGCTGGTGTTGCTGCCGGTGACGGGGCAGGGCTATGGCGGTCGGTTCGACGCGATGCTGGCGCTGCATGGCGACATGAACACGATTGCCGGAATCGCCATCACTCAACATGCCGAAACCCCCGGCCTGGGGGGGCGGATCGAAGACCCGTCGTGGCAGGAAAGTTTCCCCGGCACCCTGATCCGCGATGACAGCGGCGAGGTGCGGTTCAAGGTGGCCCGTGGCGATGCCACCACCGAATATGAGGTGGATGGCATCACCGGCGCCACGCGCACCGGCACCGGGTTCACGCGCATGATGCAATTCTGGCTGGGGCCGGACGGCTATGGCCCCTTGCTGGACGCCATCGCGCGCGGGGAGTTCTGAGCCATGACCGCGCGCACCGCCTTCTGGACCACCCTGACCGAACCGCTGATCCGGCAAAACCCGGTGACACTGCAAATTCTGGGCATCTGTTCGGCGCTGGCGGTGACGACGTCGCTGGCCACGGCGTTGACCATGTCGGTGTCGCTGACCGTGGTGCTGACCCTGGCGGCGGGCGTGATCAGCCTGATCCGGCGGCACATTCCTGACACGATCCGCCTGATCGTGCAGATCGTCATCGTCGCTTCGCTGGTGATTGTCATCGACCAGATCCTGCAAGCCTATTTCGCGCAGATCAGCCGCGCCCTGTCCGTCTATGTCGGGCTGATCACCACGAACTGTCTGGTTCTTGGCCGCACCGAAGCCTATGCGCGCTACCACCCGCCGCTGCCATCCATGGTCGATGCGTTCGGCAATGGGCTTGGCTATTCGTTGGTGCTGATCATCATCGGTGCGATCCGCGAGTTGTTCGGACGCGGGCAGTTGTTCGGCCATCAAGTGCTTCCGCTGGCCGATGCAGGCGGCTGGTTCACGCCGCTCAGCCTGATGTTGCTGGCACCATCCGCCTTCTTCCTGCTGGGCGGTCTTGTCTGGGCGGTCAGGTCGGTGCGCCCTGAACAGGCCGAAGCGCCCGAATTTGCGCCTCCCTCACGACCGGAGGCGGCAGAATGACCGACGCCTGGTCCTTTTTCCTGTTCGCGGCCTTCGTCGACAACATGCCGCTGACGCTGTTTCTGGGCCTGTGCACCTTTCTTGCCCTGTCGCGCCGCACCGAAAGCGCCATCGGCCTGGGCATTGCGATGACCGGGGTGCTGGGGGTGACGGTGCCCCTGAACCATCTGATTTATCAGGGATTGCTTGCACCTGGCGCCTGGGCCTGGGCTGGGCAACCCGATCTTGACCTGTCTTATCTATCGCTGATTGCCTTTATCGGCGTGATTGCGGCGACCGTGCAGCTTCTGGAAATGCTGCTGGACCGGTTCTTTCCCGCCATTCACGCCGCGTTCGGAGTGTTCCTGCCGCTGCTGACCGTGCAATGTGCGATCCTTGCCGGAAGCCTGTTCATGGTCGAGCGGAATTATACGCTGGGCCAGTCCGCGATCTTCGGGTTGGGCAGTGGCGTTGGGTTTGCGGTGGCCGTGGTGATGCTCAGCGCGATCCGCACGCGCCTTGCCTATGCCGACCTGCCCGCAGGCCTGCGGGGGCTTGGCATCGCGTTCATCCTGACGGGGCTGATGTCGCTGGGCTTTGCTTCCTTTGCACAAATGGCGGCCGCACAATGAACGAGATCGTCCTTGGCAGCCTGATCATCGCGGCCCTTGTGGTCGGCCTGGCCATCGGGCTTCTGTTGGCGCGCAGCCGGTTGGTTCCGACAGGGACGATCGAGGTCACAGTGAATGACGGCATGATCCTGAACGCGCCGCGGGGGGCCAAGCTGCTGGGCGTTCTGCATGATGCGGATATTCGCATTCCTGCGGCCTGCGGCGGGTCCGGCACCTGCGGGCTGTGTCGCGTGACGGTGACCGGTGACGGGGCGGGCGAGCCGCAATCGACGGAACGCGGTGTTCTGTCACCCAAGGACCGGCGCGCGCATGTGCGCCTGGCCTGTCAGACGACATTGCGCGGCGATTGCGCGGTGCATGTGCCCGATGACATCCTGAGCGCTGGGGGCGGCGTGACGTGCAAGGTTGCCTCGACCCGGATGCTGGCCCCGCTGATCCGTGAAATCGTGGTCGACTTGCCAGACGATCACCCGACTGCGTTCCGTGCGGGTGACTTCATGCAAATCACCGCGCCACCCTATCAGCTTGATTTTGCAACGCTGGAGCTTGCCCCTCAGTTCGAAGAGGTCTGGCAGATCAACAATTGGCGCGGGCTGAAGGGCGGGTTGGACACCGACGTGACGCGCGCCTATTCGCTGGCCAGCCGACCCGAAGATGCGGGGCGCGCGGTTTTCAACATCCGGCTCGCCGTGCCGCCTGCCGGGCGCGAGGACGACGTGCCGCCCGGCATCGTCTCGTCCTGGCTGTTTTCGCTGAAACCTGACGACACGGTCAATCTGTCCGGCCCATTCGGAGAGTTTCACGTTCAGCCGACCACGCGCGAGATGGTCTTTATCGGCGGTGGCGTCGGCATGGCCCCGTTGCGCGCAATGATCCATCAGGAACTGGGGCGCGGCACGACACGGCGGATCCGTTACTTCTATGGTGCGCGCACGGCGGCTGATCTGTTCTATACCGAAGAGTTTGAAGCCCTTGCCACGGACCACGCCAATTTTAGCTGGACCCCCGCCCTGTCGGATCCGGCTCCGGGTGATCGCTGGACCGGTGCGACGGGTTTCATCCACGAAACATTGAACGCCGAGATGCGCGCCCATCCCGCCCCCGAGGATTGCGAATACTATCTGTGCGGCCCGCCCGTCATGATCTCGGCCGTGTTGGGCACGCTGGAACGGCTGGGGGTCGAGCCCGGGTCAATCTTCTTTGACGATTTCGGGGGATAGGGCATGATTTGGCACCGACGCTTCTTGGCCCTATCATCGCAACCAGGCTACCCGCAGGCGGGTGCTGCCAGATAAGGATAGGTGGACATGGAAATCTTGTTTGCGATCGCCATCTTCGGTCTTGCCGCCGTGGGGCTTGGGCTGGGCCTGACCTTCGGGCGCGATCCGGTGCGCACGAGCTGTGGCGCAGCGGCAGGTTTGCGTGAAGGGCGCTGTGCAGACTGTCCGCTGCGTCACGCAGACACAGCCGGGGCCGACCAATGAGCACCCATCGCATCGCGTCGATCATGCGCCGCGACAGTCCCACCCTGACACCGGACATGCCCATCAGGCGCGCGGTTGCCACTTTGCTGGAGGCCAAAGCCGCCGCCGCCCCGGTGCTGGGTGACGATGGGCGGATGATCGGGATCCTGACCCAGAAGGACTGTTTTCGCCCGGCCCTGCATGCCAGTTACCATCAGGAATGGAGCGGGCAGGTGGCCGACCAGATGTCGCGCGATGTCGTCAGCGTTCAGGCCAGCGACGATGTGATCCGTGTCGCCGAGATGTTCCTGTCCCACCCGCACCGTGTTTTCCCGGTGGTGGACGGGGCGGCGCTGGTGGGGATCGTGCACCGTTCGGACGTGTTGTCGCTGCTTCTGCGCGAAGGATGATGCCGCCCGCCTGGGCTTGGCAGGTTCCTGGCCAATGCGCGTGGTCAGGCCATCGCTTTCTGTTCCTGTCCTCCGCCGAATCCGATACTGCTGTTTCATGGATATCGTAATCGTTTGCGCGGTCATCGCGTCGCTTTTTCTGGTTATTGGTGCGGCCGAGCCGCTGGCGTCACGGCTTCGCCTGCCGTTCACCGTCATCCTTGCCATACTCGGCATTCTTATCGGGCTGGCCGCGACCTTTTTTCTGCGGACCGACCTGACGGATGCCCTGAATCCCGTCGCCGAGGCGATCCTGGGCCTGCCCATCCGGTCGAATGTGTTCCTGTATGTGTTTCTGCCAACGCTCCTGTTTCAGGCGACGTTGGGCATGAATCTGCGCCGGATGCTGGATGACTGGGTGCCGATCATGGTGCTGGCGGTGGTTGCAGTGGTCGTGGCGACGCTTTCCGTGGGTTATGCACTGTCCTGGGTCAGCACCTTGCCGCTGGCAGCCTGCCTGTTGATCGGGGCCATCGTGTCGACAACCGATCCGTCAGCGGTCGTTTCGATCTTTCGGTCGATTTCGGCGCCCCGTCGCCTGTCCCGTATCATCGAGGGCGAAAGCCTTTTGAACGATGCCGCTGCCATTGCGCTGTTCGGTCTGTTCATGGGGTTCGTCATGCTGGGCATGCCGGACCCCGAGTTGGGCGCGGCACTCAGTCAGTTTCCGGTGCTGATTGCCGGAGGGGCCATCAGCGGTTGGTTGGCAGCGCGCGGGGCGATCTGGCTGATGACGCTTTTCAGCGCGCATGAACTGGCGATCATCTCGGTCTCGGTCGCCCTGCCATATCTTGCCTATATCGGGTCCGAACAGATCATCGGGGCGTCGGGCGTCATCGCCGTGGTTGCAGCGGGACTGACCCTGAACCTGGCCGGGCCGGGTCGTGTACCGCCGCAGGCGTGGAACTATCTGGGCGAGGTCTGGAACCTGCTGGCCCACTGGGCCGGGGCGCTGATCTTCATCCTGGCTGCGCTGCTGATCCCCAGATTGCTGGAAGGGGTCCGGTTCAGCGATTTCATTCTGATCGGCGTCATTGTCATCGCGGCCCTGGCCGCCCGTGCCGTGGTGTTGTTCGGCCTGTTGCCTCTGCTGACCCTGTTGCGACTGTCACCGCACGTCGAACGCCCCTACCGAACCGCGATCCTGTGGGGCGGGTTGCGTGGCGCGGTCACGCTGGCGCTGGCGCTTGCCGTGACCGAAAGCCTGCGCGTACCGGTCGAGGTCAAGCGCCTTGTGGGCATACTTGCCACCGGGTTCACCTTGTTCACGTTGCTGGTGCAGGGCACCACACTTCGGTCCGTCATTGGCAGGCTGGGGCTGGATCGCCTGTCCCCGATTGACGAGGCAATGTCGCGGCAGGTGGTTGCCGTCGCCCTGCAAACCGTCCGCGAAGACGTGGCGCGCACCACCGAAGATTACGCCCTGACCCATGAGGTCGTGCGATCAGAGGCGAAAGCCTTTGGCGAACGTCTGGAAAAAGCGGTCAGGGATACCGAAGCCGCGGACGACATTCTGGATCGCGACCGGATCACTCTGGGTCTGATTGCGCTAGCAGGTTTTGAACGTGACATGATCCTGGCGCGGGTGCGCGAGCGTACGATTTCGGCCCGGATGGCAGAGCAGACGCTCTTGGATGCCGACCGGTTGATTGAAGGCGCGCGGACGGGTGGGCGCAGTGGCTATCAACGGGCGGCGCGCAGGTCGGTGGCCTATGGGCGCGGCTTTCGGGTTGCGGGGCTGCTGCACCGGCGGTTGGGCCTGTCCGGCCCGTTGGTGCGTCTGACCGCGGACCGGTTCGAACGTCTGTTGTCGCAGCGCCTGACGTTGCGTGACCTCGACGCCTTCATCGAGGGCCGCATCCGCCGCATCCATGGCCGCCGTGTCGCCGAGTTGCTGCTGGAGCTTCTGGGGCGGCGGATCGAGATGGTCGAAACCGCGCTTGACGGTCTGCGGCTTCAGTATCCCGGCTATGCCGAAGAGCTGGAACGCCGTTTCATCCGGCGCACCGCCCTTCGGTTTGAGGAACGAGAATACACAGCCATCCGCGAAGACGGGCTGATCGGGGCCGAGGTTTACACCACCCTGATGCAAGATCTCTCAGCCCGCCGCGCGCTGGCCGAGGGTCGGCCGCCCTTGGACTTTGCCATGCGCCGGTTCGAACTGGTTCGGCAGTTTCCCTTGTTCGCGGATCTGGACGACAAAACCGCACGGCGGCTTGGTCGCGCGTTGAAGCACCAATATGTGGATGCCGGCAACATCGTCTTGCGCAAGGACGGGGTGGTGAAAGGCGTGTTCTTCATCGCCTCGGGCGCGGTGGAACTGGAAAGCGCCGGGCAGACTTGGCGTCTTGGCCGCGGTGAAATGTTCGGTCAGATCGCCATCCTGATGAAACACGCCCGCCGCGCCGAGGTCCGTGCCATCGCACCCACGACGCTTTTGGTCCTGGATCAGGCACGATTCCGTTCGCTTCTGAAACGCAGCGCGTCATTGCGGGCGGCTGTTCGTTCCAGCGCCGAAAAACGTGGCATCGACCCCGATGCATTGCTGTCCGACAAGCCCGCTGACCCCTGAAAAGCAGGGCACGCTGTGGGGTCTGTGTCAGAATATAGCCGCTTTCCTGTCCCGCTGGCTGCGCCGCTATCGCAAAGAACTGGTAGCCTGGTTTCTTGCACCCTGCCTTGGCTGAACAAACAATACCATCGACCTCATCGCGCAAACCCATTGCCGAAAATTTAACAAGGTCCGGGCCCGGTATGGTGACCGATGTCAGCATCGCGCGGTAAAGTTCGAGGCTCTGAAAATCTACATAACCCCTTCGCGTTTGCAACCTGGCGATCGGCAATCGCAAGTTGTTTCGTCGTCAGTCTTCAGGCATGTCTGACGCTTTGACACTGCACAGCATCACCGTCATACTCGGATCAGCGTCTAGGTCTTCGGGCATGTAAGTCAGGCAGCAAGCCGCCCCGCGCGGAAGGCGGCTGTGGTGTGATGTATGAATTGTAACAAGCGATTTGAGTGGCTTAGATTGAAATCCACCTGAAAGGGGCCAAGTTTACGTAGAAGCGATCGCGACCTGGCCCGACTTGTCCGCAAACCTAAGGCGGTGCATCCAACCTCATTCAGGCTCTGAAGTATCGTGTGCTGTCAAATGATGGCCAGTCGCACAGTAAGGAGATTCGAAATGTATGCACCATCGGACTTTACAGTGGCAGGGCAGGTCGCGCTTGTGACGGGGGCGGCTGCGGGTATCGGAAAAGCCATCGCCCTGACACTGGGCAAAGCGGGTGCGTCGGTCATGGCCAGCGATCTGGACGAAGCTGCGGCGGAAAAAGTTGCCGCCGAGATCGAAGCGCAGGGTGGCAAGGCGCGTGCCATCACGTGCGACGTGACAAAAGAAACTGATCTGGCCGCCGCGGTTGATCGAACTGTCGAGGCATTTGGCAAGCTCACCATCCTGGTCAGCAACGCAGGTGGGGGCGGCCCCAAGCCGTTCGACATGCCGATGGACGACTTTCGCCGTGCTTATGATCTGAATGTCTTTTCCCTGTTCCGCCTTGCACAGCTCGCGGCCCCGGAAATGGAGAAAGCCGGCGGCGGCGCGATGCTGGCCATCACGTCCATGGCTGGCGAGAACAAGAACCAGCGCATGGCCTCCTACGGCTCGTCCAAGGCGGCGACAAACCATTTGATCCGCAACATTGCTTTCGATCTGGGGCCGAAAGGCATTCGCGTGAACGGTGTGGCCCCCGGTGCGACACGCACCGATGCGCTGGAAAGCGTGCTGAACGACGAGATCGAGGGCAAAATGCTTGCCCATACGCCTATCAAACGGTTGGGAGAACCACAGGATATGGCCAATGCCGCGCTATTTCTGTGCTCGCCCGCGGCCAGCTGGATCAGCGGTCAGATCTTAACCGTTTCGGGCGGTGGCGTTCAGGAATTAGACTAGGAGATTTGGTTATGACAAAGAAGTTTTTGCCTGCGGCCATCGCCGCCGCGCTTACGTTTGGAGGACCGGCCATGGCGCAAGATGCTTTGAACGCAACGGAGTCAAACCCGGTCACGATGGGCTGGATGCAGGGGTTCCCACCCGCAGCCGACAAGACGATCCGGTTCACCGACCCTGATTACTTCGCCTTTCCCAAGCTGCGCTGGACGGTCTGCCATTTCCGCGAATTGATGCCAACGGTTGCGGTGCCCACCGCGCCGGGTGATGTGACAGCTTTGCCAACGGCCCTGGACCCGAACATCGACAATGTAACCTTCACCCCGCTGGGTGGCGAAGGTCAGATGACGTGGAACGACGCCTTTGACGCCAACTATACCGACGGGCTGCTGGTGCTGCACAAGGGGCGCATCGTCTATGAACGCTATGACGGGTGTCTGGATGAGCATACGTTGCACGGGGCGATGTCGGTCACAAAAAGCCTGACGGGGCTTATGGCCGAGGTTCTGGTGGCCGAAGGTCAGGTCGACGAAACAGCCCAAATGGCGGATCTGATCCCCGAACTGGGCGGCAATGCCTTCGGCAGTGCCACCGTGCAACAGGTTCTGGAAATGACCACCGCACTGGATTACTCGGAAGATTATGCCGACCCCGACGCCGAGGTCTGGACCTATGCAGCCCCCTGCCCAAACCCGAGGGCTATACCGGGCCGCGCAGCTATTTCGAGTATCTGCAAACCGTCGAACAGGACGGGACGCATGGCGAGGTCTTTGGATACAAGACGGTGAACTCGGACGTGGCCGGGTGGCTGATCGCACGCACAACCGGCGTGTCGGCAGCGCAGTATTTGTCAAACCGTATCTGGTCGCGCATCGGCACGGAACGCGAGGCGTTCTATACCGTGGACAGCATCGGCACGCCCTTCGCTGGCGGCGGCTTCAATGCCGTTTTGCGGGATATGGGGCGTCTTGGTCAGCTTGTCTTGCAAAACGGTGAATGGAATGGCGAACAGGTCATTCCCTCTGCCGCGATTGACCGCATCCGGCAGGGTGGAAACAAGGATGCCTTTGCCGCTGCGGGCTATGATCTGCTGCCGGGGTGGAGCTATCGCGGCATGTGGTGGGTCAGCCACAATGACAATGGCGCCTTCGCGGCGCGCGGTGTGCACGGGCAGACCATCTATGTCGATCCGACGGCTGATATGGTGATCGCGCGTTTTGCCTCGCATCCGGTCGCGGGCAACGCGGCCAACGATCCGACTTCCCTGCCAGCCTATCAGGCTGTCGCGGATTATCTGATGCAACAATCCGCGAACCCCACGCTGGTGGGGCAGGCCTGGCATGTCGAAGACATCAACGGTGGGGGCGTGATCGACAACAGCGATGCTCACTTGCTGTTCATGGCGGACGGATCCCTTGCCGGAAACGCGACCTGCAACCGGCTGGTCGGCAGTTATGAAGAGACAGATGGCGCCTTGTCGATTGGCCAGACCGGAGCCACGATGATGGCGTGTCCCTCTGCGCTGGAAGAACAGGAGCGCACGCTGCTGGCAATCCTTGAAGGCGTGACCGGCTATCGCATTGATGACACCGGCACCCTGATCCTGAAGACGGCCGACGGCGCGACCATCACCGCGCGGCGGCGCTGACAGAGGGATGCGTGACATGGACACAATGCTGGAAATGATTGCCCGCAACTGGTGGGTGTTTCTGTTGCGGGGTGTGGCGGCGATATTGTTCGGTCTCGCCGCCTTTTTCTGGCCAGAGCTGAGCATTACGGTTCTGGTTTTGATGTTCGGCGCGTTCATCCTGGTTGACGGGGTGTTCGGACTGATCGAGGCCTTGGGTCAACGCGGCAGCGATCGCTGGGCATACCTTGCCCTCGAGGCAGCTTTGGGCATCATCGTCGGTGTGTTGACGCTTCTCATGCCCGGGGTCACGGCCGTTGTCTTGCTGGCCTTCGTTGCAGCGTGGTCGATCCTTGGCGGCGGCTTGCGGATTGCCGCTGCGATCAAGCTGCGCAATCACATCGAAGGCGAATGGGTCCTGATCGTGAGCGGTGTACTGTCGATCCTGTTCGGTCTCGCCATTCTGTTCCTGCCGCATGCTGGCCTGGTCTCGATCGCCTGGATCATCGGGTTCTGGGCCATCGTCGTCGGGACATTGTTTGTCCTGTCAGGATTCAGACTTCGGAAAATTGCTCCATGATGAAGGCGGCTCCTCTCTTCTTGCAGGCAGGTCTTTGGGGGCTGTTGGCGAGCGGGGTATTGGTGGTGTGCTGGTCATGTGTTTTGTTTGCGACCATGGAATGAAAGGATTTCAAGATGAGTGAGGCAAGAAACCCGGCAGGCAAGATTGCGGCGATCGTGGTCGTCCTTCTGGTCGTTTTGGTGGCGATTTATGCGATGTCCGACAAGATGGCCCCGTCATCCTCGCGCGGAATTGTCTCTGCCCATGTGGTACAGATTGCACCGCGTGTGTCGGGCGAAATCACGCAGGTGCATGTTGAGGATGACGCCGTTGTTCAAGCCGGCGATGCACTGTTTTCTCTGGACAAACGGCCCTTCGAACTGGCCGTGCAACAGGCCGAGGCCAACCTGACATCCACGATACAGAACATCGACGCCTCCAGCGCGTCCCTGTTGGCAGCGCAGGCGGCGGTCACGCAGGCGCGCACGGCACTCGAGACAACGCAGGCGCAAGCTGAACGCACCTTCCGGCTGGAAGAGCGTGGCATCGCGTCAAATGCGCAGGGCGACACGGCCCGAGGCCAGGTTTCAGATGCCGAGGCGCGCCTGGCGACGGCGGAAGCAAATCTTGAAAGCGCACGCACCCAGTTGGGTCCGCAAGGCGAAGGCAATCCCGCAATTGCCGCCGCAGAGGCGCAATTGGAGCGCGCCCAGTATGATCTGGCCTCATCCACTGTCACCGCACCGCATTTCGGGGTCGTCACCAACGTCTTGCTGTCAGAAGGCCAATTTGTCGGGGCGGGCAACCCGGCCCTGACTTTCATTGATGCGGATGCGGCATGGATCACCGTCGATCTGCGCGAAAACCAGCTTCAGAATATCGAGGCAGGCGATACCGTCGGCCTACTGTTTGACGCCGTGCCGGGGCAGATTTTCGACGGTCGCGTGCAAAGCATCGCCTGGGGCATAAACCCCGGTCGCAATATGCAGGGTGGGCTTGTCGTCAACCAGCCGTCCAACCGCTGGTTCGAGCCAGCCCGCCGCATCCCCGTGCGGATCGAATTGCAGGGCGGGCTGGACAGCTGGCCCGCGCAAGTCCGGGTCGGGGGCAAGGTGCATGCGGTTGTTTACGCGTCTGGCACCGGCAATCCGATAGCCTGGATCGCCGGTGCGCTGCAACGGGTGCGGTCGATCACCAGCTATCTGCACTGAGGGCGCGCCATGTATGTCACGCCCCGTCCGGACGTTCAGGAAGATCCGCTCTATGCGGTCAGGCTTGGTTTGACCGGAATGCTGGCTTTTGCCGCCATCCCGATCCTCAACCCTGCGTTGCCGCCGATCATCGCCGCGCTTCCGCTTGGCCTGATCGCCGCACAGCGCAAGGCGTTCAACCCGGGCAAGGTGCTGGCTGCGCCTGTCGTAATGATCGTGATGGTCTATGCGATGACATGGTTCGTGGAACAGTTGCGCCCGATGCCGCTGGTGTATGTCGGGTCGATGTGGCTGATCTACTTTGCTGCCTTTCGGATGATCCTGAAAACCGGCGCGCCCTTGGGGATGTTGATCATTATCGTCGCTCTCCTGATGTCTATCATGGGCATGCATGGCACGGCAACGCTTGAGACCATGCGCGACGGCTTTGCGCAGGCGTCACTCGTCGCTTTCGTGATCGGACCTCTGGTTTATCTTCTGCTGCCCGCGCGCACGCGCGAGCGCCACGTTGACGAACCCATTCCCACAGATGGCCGGATCGAGACAGGTGCAGCCATCCGCGCGACCGTTCTGCTGGGCCTCAGCTTCTGGCTTTATGCGGTGATGCAGCCGTCCGACATGATGATGGCGATGGTTGCGGCGATGGTACTGGTTTTCCCAACAGGCAGGCGCGTCTGGGACGAGGCGTTCCAACGGGTTCGTGCTACTCTCTACGGTGCCGCGATTGCCCTGATCGTGCTGTGGCTGTTCACGTTCTCGCAGCACTTGCCCATTGTCCTTGGCCTGATCTTTCTGTCCGGGCTGTTTCTGGGCAGCAAGATGCTGAGCGGGCCGCACCCCAGCATGGTCTATCAATACGCCTTCTCGGTCGTGCTGGCGTTGGTCGCGGGCGCGTTGTCGACGCAGGATCCGGCCTATGCCAGTTTCACGCGCATCGTTCTGACAATGGCCGGGGCGTTCACGGCGGCGTTCTGCGTTGCCATGCTTGACAGTCTGACCAAATGGCGCGGCAACCCCTTGGTCACAACGGCACCCAGCTAGAACGCGCAGATGACGTACCTTTCACGCATCGGTATCTACACGCTGCCCCTTTTCCTGGGGCTTCTCTTTCTTGCCGCTTCGCTGACACCGACCCTGATCCCGCGCAACTGGCTGGTTCAGGGTGTGTTGGGGGGGCTGGTGATGGCTCTGGGGTATCTGATCGGCCGCGCCTTCGTGTCACTGTGGCGATTGCTTGAACTGCCTGAACCTGGCGGGCGCACAGCCCTCATCGCAAGGCTGATCGTAGGTGTTCCGGTAGGAATGGTGTTGTGCCTGTGCCTTATCTCGGCACGCGGATGGCAAAACGGCATCCGCGAACGAATGGGCGTGGACCTGGTCGAGACAGCCCATACGGTTCAGATGCTGGCGCTTGCCCTTGTTGTCTTCGCAGCTCTGGTGCTTGTCGGCTATACCCTTCAATGGATCTTCGATCGCGTTCGGTTTCGGCTCTACCGATACATGCCGCCGCGCACCGCGAACGTGGCGGGCTTTCTGCTGACAGCACTGCTGCTGCTCATCGCGACACGCGATGGTGTATTGGACCGTGTGATTGAAGGGTTGGACGATTCCGTGACGCTGGCCCAGAAGCTCTTTGCCGATGCGCCGCCCCCGCCAACAGACGAGAACTTGACCGGTGGTGCGGCATCCCTGGTTGATTGGGGCGCCCTTGGGCAACCGGGCCGTGACTATGTGCTGACGGGACCGGATGCAGCCGACATCGCGGCCTTCACCGGGCGGGATGCACTTCGGCCCATCCGCGTTTATGTGGGTCGTGCGCAGGCGGACGATCCGCAAGAGCGCGCGGATATCGCGCTGGCAGAGTTGATCCGACAGGGCGGGTTTGACCGCGAAATCCTGATCGTAGCCATGCCCACCGGCACGGGTTGGATGGATCCCGGCGCGGTTGATACCGTTGAATACATGCACGGTGGCGACATCGCGACGGTCACGGTGCAGTATTCCTATCTGCAATCACCGCTTGCCCTTATTCTGGAAACCCGCTCGGGCCTTGATCAGGCCGAGGCGCTGATTGACACGATACACAAATACTGGCGCGATCTGCCCAAGGACGCTCGCCCTCGCCTCTATATTCATGGTCTGAGCCTTGGGGCGTGGTCGTCAATGCACGGGACCGATCTGTTCGCGCTGCTCGACGATCCGATTGACGGCGCGCTTTGGGCCGGGCCGCCTTTTCCGTCCGCAAAGTGGCAAAGCATCGTTGCCTCGCGTGATATCGACAGTCCGGCGATTGCCCCTGTCCTTGGCGACGGTCGGCTTGTGCGGTTTGCATCGCATACGGTTGATGCAGGTGGCCCGGAGGGCTGGGGCGACATGCGGATCGTTTATCTGCAATATTCCAGCGATCCGATTGTCTTCTTCACCTCCAGTTCACTGTTCCGCGCCCCGGAATGGATGCGCGAACCGCCCGGGCCTGACGTCTCTCCGAAGATGCGCTTCATGCCCCTCGTGACGCAATTCCAGTTGGCGGTTGATATGGCCCTGGCAAACACAGCACCTGAAGGGCACGGTCATGCCTATTACGGACCCGACTATGTCGGACCATGGGTCGCAGTCACAGATCCGGCGGAATGGACAGATGACGACACGGCTCGCTTGAAGCGCCTCTGCGATGGAGGATTCGACCAAGGCTGCGTTCGCAAATAAGCAGGCAATGTGGGCGGGCCAAAGCTGGGGCGGGTGTCGAAAGAGCCCATAGCAGACATGGCGTATCGTGCTGCGTGGGGAACGATCAGTTCCAGGCAAGAGCGATGCCGCTTTTTTTGGAACCAGCCGGTTTCTCGACAATAGCGTTAAATCCCGCTTTGCCGGAAAGCCCCCAACCTGTCCGGTTTACTCAGGAAGCGGCGCCGTGTCGGAACACCTTCGAAGCCTTCGAGCGGGCAATCGCACGCCAAGCGGCCCTGTGCTTTGATGCTGTATTTGCCAAAGGTTCCCTCACCGCCACGAAAGAGTGGTGGTGCGGTCATCACGTCTAGTGACCGTCCAGAAAATCCATCACCACGTCGAGCGTTTCGTTCCAGTGTTCGTCGGTCTGAGAATAAATGTGATTGTCCGAGGCGATTTCGCGAAAGATGGCACCCGGGATTGCCTGCGCCACGCGCCTTCCGTGCGAAATCGGGATCGCGGTATCGCCGGATGCATGGAGCACAAGCGTCGGCAGGTCCAGAGCGCGAAGGTCATTTCGGAAATCATAATCAGAGATCGCCTCGATCAGCCTTACCGACATCCGGGCGGAAATCGTTTGCCTGAGATAGCTATCCAACCAACGGGCATCTGCGGGCGAAGGCTTCGCCAGGACGGCATTGACGGTCAGCCGGCGAAATGTCGGTTCCTCGGCGTCCCAGCCAAGCCGGGCGACCGCCATAATCGCCTCGGTACGGTCAGTCATATCTTCCCAGCCCGCACCACGCCAGCCGGTCGCCGACGCCCCATAAAGGGCCAGGCGTTCAATTCGACCGGGGTTTCTTCCTAGGTATTCAAGGGCGGTCGGGCAGCCGTGGGCCATCGTGAACATCGCGAACCGGTCCAGTCCGGCGGCGTTGACGACAGCTTCAAGATCGCACGCAAGGTCTTGCAGCGTCAGCTGATCGATATCGCGTTGCGACTGCCCCATGCCACGATGGTCAAATTGGATCAGGGTGAAACGTTCGGAAAGTGCGCGGACAATTTCATTCGAAAACGGGTTTTTGTGATCAAGCCCCAGATTGCCAAGCCAGCGCACCGCGGCGACCAGGGGCGGGCCTGATCCGATACGTGACCAGGCAATACGCGCACCATCCTTTGTGGTCGTCGTTTCAATCGGGTATTGCGCGGGGCCGCCGTCGCCCGGTTCGGCCTGCACTGTGTTCCGGTCCGCAGATCCGCTTCCTTTCAACCCCGCGTGCTTCAAGGCACTCGCATACGCCTTGCCAAGACCTGAGCGAAAGGGCTGGCGATCAATCGCCACATCGACGTCATGCTGCGGCAGAAGTTTCATCAGATGCTCCGACGCGCGCCGCGCTTCGACAAGCCTTCCGAGACAGGCGAGCGACGCGCATTTCATCCGGTGTCCCGAAGGATGCCTGGGGCTGAGTGCGATCAACTCCCGCGCGGATTCAAGTGCTCCTGCAAAGTCGCCAAGACCGAATTGCGCGACACCGCGGCCGGTAAGCCATAGCCCCCGGCGCCGATCGCTTGGGCTGAGTTCCATGGCCCGATCAAAGGCCGCCAGGGCTTCTTCGTATCGACCGGAATAGGCGAGGATCCAGGAATGGCAGCCATGCGCCATGCCGGAGGCTGGGTCGACCTCGATCGCGCGGTTGGTATCTACAAGCGCCGCATCAAACCGTCGCAAGGTGAGCTTGCAGATGGCAAGAATGGACCACGCCCAACTGTCGTCCGGTGCCAGTTTCAGCGCACGCTCGGCGTCGCGCGCCGCAGCCCCAAGGGACAGTTCGTCATTGCCCGACCAATCATATTTGTAGTCCCAAAGATGCGTCATCGCGAGGCCAGCGTGAATGCGCCCCGACCCGGGTTCAAGAGCCAAGGCGCGTTCGAAATGGGCACGGGCATCGGCGTTCGCGGCCTTGTGCGGTGCCGCGATCAGGTGCTGACCCAGAACGAATTCCTGCCAGGCAGATCGCACTTCGGGATCAATAGCGTCTGCCTTGACGCGCTCGGCCTCGATCAATTCAGGCTGCACCGTTGCCGTCACGATGGTCGAAATCTTGTCCAGCAGATCAAACAGCCCGGTGTATTTCAAATCATGACGGGACACGTGGATATGCAGCGCGGATTCCGCGTCAGTCAACTGGATGTGCAAACGGATGTCGTCGCCATCGCGAAGAATACCGCCTTCGACGACATAGCCGGCACCCAGCAGCTTGAAAGGATGACGGGCCTCGGCCGGCAATTCCAGGTAGGTGCGCACACGGTTTCGGGCGATCAGCGGGAACCACCGCGACCGCGCCAGTGCTGCAATAACCTCTTCCGTCACGCCTTCGCTTAACCCGATTGCGTCCGGCGTCTCTCCGACAATTTCGAAGGGAAGAACCATGATTGCCGGCGCACCCTTGACACGGGGCTTCGCCTTGCCAGAGGCGTCGCGCATGGCCTCGCCAATAACCTCGGGGCCTTCAAGTTCCTGCACATCGGCGCGGAACACGAAGCCCCGGCCGTGCCGGGTTGCAATGATACGTTGTTCCTCACCGCTGTCGCCGACAAGCCGCCGTGCGCTGCGGACCAGCGTCGACAGCGCGGCATCCGAGACGACCCGGTCCGGCCAGAAGGTCTGGTGAAGTGCTTCTTTCGAAACCAGTTGTCCCCGATTCCGGATCATGTGGATCAGAAATTCCAGCGCCTGTGGCTCGGCCTCGATCGGCCCTTCGGGGCCGACGAGCCGAAACCGTTCCGTGTCGACGGTGAAATTCTCGAATGCGTAAATCATCGCTCATCATTGAAAGGGCGCAGACCGAAAAACGGGTTCCATACCGAAAATACCAGAAACCAGATGGGATTCCTCAGAAAACCCTCAGAACCTCGTCAAGCTTCGCTGAACAGGACCATTTAGGTCTATCTCGCGGCGTGCCGCAAGATTGATCAGAACGGAGAAACTTTATGAAGCGTATTATCGCCATCTTTGCGCTCGCGGCAAATATCGCGACGCCGGTCCTTGCGGAAGAACACCGCGTGACCATCCGAAATATGGCCTTCAAACCGAAGAGCCTCGACGTTGTCGCGGGCGATACCATCGTGTTCGTGAATGCCGGACGGGCGCCACACACAGCCACCGCCAGCAGCGGCGCTTTCGATACCGGTCGTATTCGGCCCGGTGAAGCGGTCCGCGTCACGATCAACGGGTCCGGGGGCATCGACTATTTCTGCGACTACCACCCGTCGATGCGCGGCCGGATGGCCGTGAACTAACGCAGGGGGTTCGGAATGCAGCCCCTCATGATCCTCGGGCGATCATTCTTACTTGCGACGCGCACAGAATACGCAGCCGCGACCCGTGGCTGCCCGAGCGCCTGCAATTCGTCAACGGCCATTCCGGCCAATCTGTCAAAACAAAGGAACCAAACGTTGAAACACATCCTATCGACAACAGCTTTTCTGTCTCTGCTGTCAGGTATTGCGCTTGCTGACGGGCACGGCAACACCGTCAAGATCGGCGTACTTATGGGCTTCACCGGCCCGGTGGAATCTCTCACTCCTGATATGGCTGCATCTGCCGAACTTGCTTTCGATGAAGTCAACGCTTCGGGTCTGTTCCTTGGCGACCGCCGGATCGAGCCGATCCGCGGTGACAGCACCTGCGCTGATGCTGCCGCCGCAACGGCTGCCGCCGAACGTCTTGTTGGGGACGGGGTCGCGGCCATTGTCGGCGCAGCCTGTTCCGGTGCGACCGGTGCGATCGTCAGCAATGTCGCGGTGCCGAACGGCGTATTGACACTGTCGCCTTCGGCGACCAGCCCCGGTCTGAGCGATATCGACGATCGTGGCTTGTTCTTCCGCACGGCCCCGTCTGACGCGCGCCAGGGCGAGGTTCTTGCCGAGCTTACCAAGGCTCGTGGAATTGACCGGGTCGCCGTCACCTATACCAACAACGACTATGGCCAGGGTCTTGTGGATTCTTTCACGCGCGCCTTCAAGGCGCTTGGTGGCACCGTGACGGTTTCTGTCGCGCATGAAGACGGCAAGGCCGACTATACGGCAGAGGTTTCGACCCTTTCCGCGTCCGACGCATCGGATTTGCTGGTGATCGGATACGTGGATCAGGGCGGACGCCAGATCATCCAGACCGCGCTTGATCTTGGGGCATTCGACCGGTTCATCCTGCCTGACGGGATGATCGGGGATGCGTTGCTGGCGGCACTTGGCAGCCAGCTTGAAGGATCTTTCGGGTCGGTTCCAGGGTCCGACGGCGATGCGTCGGCAGCGTTCGATGCTTTGGCGACGGAAGCCGGGATCACTGGCATCGGACCATTTCGCGGCGAAAGCTATGACGCGGCGGCGCTGATCGCGTTGGCGATGCAGTCGGCAGGCAGTTCCGAACGGGATGCCATTGCCGGCCACGTGTCACGGGTGGCCAATGCGCCCGGGACGCCCATTGGTGTCGGTGAACTGGCCAAGGGTCTGAGGATACTCTCGGAAGGTGGCGATATCGACTATGTTGGCGTCTCCAATGTCGAGTTGGATGAAGGCGGCAACGCCTCGGGCAGCTATCGCGAAATTGAAATCAAGGGAGCGGCTTTTGAAACCCAGCGTGTCTGGTAGCCGCAAACCTCGACGCCCTGCCGGATCATCCGGCGGGGCGGAAAACGGAGATGAAACAGTGACTTATCAGGCCACAATTCACGACACGCCCACGATAGAGCTGCGTCACGCCACAATGTCGGATCGCGAGCTGCTTGAACAGATGAAGGAACTCTCGATCACGGCGCTTCTCGACCCGCTCATGACACCCGAACAAAGGCGTGTGATGAGGCAGATCAGCCCGTTTGACGCTACACTGACCGAAGATAGCACATACTATGTCGCAACCGTGAACGGGCGGATCGCGGCAAGCGGTGGCTGGTCGCGGCGCGCGGCGCTTTACGGCGGCGGTGATCGTCGGGGTTCCGAAATTGCATTTCTTGATCCTGAACGCGATGCGGCAGGTGTTCGTCACATGTACACGCATCCGGATTTCGCCCGGAAGGGCCTTGGTTCACTGGTGTTGTCAACGGCGCTTGCCGCCGCGCGTCTTGCCGGGTTTCGGCGCGCGCAGCTTCTGGCGACCATCGCAGGTGAACGGCTCTATCGGGCGTCGGGATGGCGAACAGAAGAGCGCGTCCTGGTTGGCGCGGATGGCCAAGCGATGGTGCCCGGTTTCCGTATGTCGCGGGCGATCTGATGCTGCACCAGGACGAAGGAGAGTCCGGCAGTGTCTGCGGTGCCTGGGCGAAGCACCCCGCCAGAACCCCAGCGTCACCACCGCTTCGCGGACGCTGCCGATATCGCAGAAAAAGGGAGAAGACTGCCATGATGACCACCTGTCCCGGGTGCAAAGGGCGGTTTGCCAAAACCGATGGCCCCATGCATGACTATCTTTCCGTTTCGGCGGGGTGCTGGGCACGCTTTGGTCAGGCACTTGCTCTGCAATACTCGGACCACCGGTATTGGCGGGCGCATCAGCTTCTTACCGACGCCTACGCGCTGCAACACAGCCGGAACGGCGACCCGCGTGCGATCCGGTCGGCGCATGTGCATCTTGCTGCGCTTTATGCGCAGATTGTACTTGGCCAATCCGAAGCGCGCGTGATTGCCCTGCGACGAACCTTGTCCAAACGAGACTTCAAATGGTCCCAACCGTGGCCCGTTCCAAGCGTTTCCATCGCGGATGTCGATCTTGCCGGGCCCGACCGCCATTTCGCATCGGTCAAGAAACTTGCGCTTGGGGTTCTGTCTGACTGGTCCGGGTTCGAGGGGCTCGCCAAACGGCTCTGTTCGGCCTGAATGGGTTTTTGGCATGTATTTCTTGCACAAGCGGACGGTCAGGCCGTCTGATAACCCGATACGCCAGCAGAAAGGGCGACTCTCCATGACGAACGTTTCAGCCGCCACACCGCGAATGAACCTGACGGGCAGTCTTTGGATGGTTGCGTCGATGGCCGCGTTTTCGTTCGAGGATGCGTTCCTCAAACTTGCGAGTGCCGCCATGCCTGTCTCGCACGTGATGCTCTCGTTCGGATCGCTCGGCATGCTGGTCTTTGCATTGCTCTGCCGGGCGAGACGGCAGTCGATGTTTCCTTCAGATCTGAAACACTTCAGTGTGGTGCTGCGGTTCGGGTTCGAGGTCTTTGGCCGTCTGTTCTTCACCCTGTCGCTGGTTCTGTGCTCGCTCAGTTCCACGGTGGCCATTCTTCAGGCAACGCCGCTTGTCGTGGTCGGTGGCGCGGCACTGGTGTTTCACGAGCGCATTTCTGTCCGGCGCTGGTTGGCAATCTTTGTCGGCTTGTTGGGAGTGTTGCTGATCCTGCGCCCGGCAGCCTCCGACTTCTCGGTCCTGTCCCTGCTCGCCGTGCTGGGCATGCTGGGTCTGGCGTTGCGTGATCTCGCCACGCGGGCTGCGCCGCGAACGATTCCGAATGCGGTTCTGGGTTTCTACAGTTTTGCGTCGATTGTGGTTGCAGGTGTATTCTATGCGATTTGGGAAGGCGTGCCCTATCGGATGCCCGATATCCTGGACCTCCCGGTTCTTGCCGGAGCCGCACTGGCCGGGGCGCTTGGATACATCGCCCTGACCGAAGCCATGCGGACCGGGGACGTATCGGTTGTCACCCCCTTTCGCTACACCCGCCTGGTATGCGGCGCGGTATTTGGTGTCATGTTGTTCGGCGAGACGATTGGCATTGTTGATCTTGCCGGGACCGCCCTGATCGTTGGATCGGGCATGTACGTCCTGTTGCGAGCAAATGGATCGCGGGTGCATGATACGGAAGAGCGGTAAACCTGAACTGCAGAATCTGCGGAAGGTAATGGCGATGGAGTATTGGCCCAGGACATTGAAGAAACCTCGGATGCTCAAACGCGGTGACCGCGTTGCCATTGTAACGCCATCCTGGGGCGGTCCCGCATGTTTTCCGAAACGGTTCGAAGCAGGCAGGAAACATCTTGAGGAGGCATTTGAACTGGAGGTCACCGTGATGCCTCATGCCTGCAAGCCCGCCGCTTGGCTGGATCGAAACCCGCAGGCACGTGCCGAGGACGTGATGCAAGCCTTCGCGGACCCCTCAGTTTCTGCCGTGATCGCCAGCATCGGCGGCGACGATTCCATCCGGTTGCTGCCGCATCTCGATCTGGACATCATTGCACGAAACCCAAAGGTATTTCTTGGGTATTCCGATGCGACTGTTCTTCACTTTGCCTGCCTCAAAGCTGGCGTGACAAGCTTTTACGGGCCGACTGTAATGGCCGGTTTTGCCGAAAATGGCGGCATGCACGCCCTGTCGAAAGAAGCGATCCGGCGGGTTCTGTTTTCAGTCGAAACACCCGGACGTCTTCCCGAGAACACCGAGGGCTGGACGGACGAGCGGCTTGACTGGTCGGTGCCGGAAAACCAGGCGCGCAAGCGCCGGCTGCACCCACCCGTTGCGTCTAGGACCTGGCAAGGTGCGGGCAAGGCGCGTGGGCAGCTGATCGGCGGCTGCGCCGAGGTTCTTGAAATGCTCAAAGGGACCGATCTCTGGCCGCCTCTGGACTACTGGGAGGATGCCATCCTCTTTTACGAAACATCAGAGGAAGCCCCGACACCTTCAACCGTTGCCCGATGGCTGCGCAACTTCGGCGCACAGGGCATCTTGGACCGCATAAGGGGCCTCATCGTCGGGCGTCCCGGCGGTGGCGTGCCTGCGCAACGGCATGACGAATACGGTGCTGCGATTGCGAAAGTTCTGGCCGAGTTCGGGGCAACGCATCTTCCGCTGATTACTCGCCTGGATTTCGGGCACACCGATCCCATGTTCGTCCTGCCATATGGCGTCAATGCTGAACTCAATTGCGACGCTGGAACCGTGTCGTTGCTTGAACCAGCCGTTTCAAACCTTGCAGAAAATCCTGACGAATGGCGATGATGACAGTAACCTGCAGCAACCAGAATGTCCTTATTTTACATGGTCTCGGCGGCACCACAGAAACGATGCGCCCGTTGGCCCATGCGCTGGATGTCCACGGGTTTTCCGCTCATACCGTCACGCTGGCCGAGGCCGACAGGGCACGCGTGAAATCGGGGGGCGCATTGTCCCATATTGGCCTGAACGACCTTTTGGCAGAAGCAAGAACCAAAGCCCTGCACCTCGCAGAATGTGCCCAAGACAAACCACCGATCATCTGTGGCCATTCGAATGGTGCTTTGCTGGGACTGGCGTTGGCAGGTGAAGGACTTGCTTCTCATCTGGTTTTGCTGGCACCGGCCCCGCCTCCATCAATTGCTTCGGGCACGCCGCGCTGGCTGCAAAAGCTGTTCTTCCGGTTATCGCTGGGGCGCAACTGGCGGACAGGCATCGTCCGGTTTGATGAACCTCACCGCATGGACCCTGATCCTCCGACAGATGAAATCAGGCAATCGCTTCTGCCTGACAGCGGCCGCGTACTTGCAGAGGCAATGGATTTGACACCGGGCAACAAGTTCGATCCCGCGCCTCCGCTGCAATGTAGCTGCACCGTGATTGCTGGCGGTCAGGATCGGATCGTTCCTATGAAGGCCGCGCGCGCGATTGCCGAACGTTATTCTGCGGATTTCCACCTTTTCCAAAATGGCGGGCATTGGTTTCCGGCAGAGGCAAAATACAGCGAGCAGATCGCTGAGATCATCGCTTCGCACGCCCGCGTCTCGGACTAGAGGGGGGGTCAGATACAATCGTCTCGGCAACCCGCTGAGAGTATCATGACCCATTTTCAAGAGTATTCAGTTCCTTGCACCGCCCCTGTCGAATAGCGTTGCCTCGCCCCCATCCACGTTCGCCACGTGGCAGATCAGCAGGAACAGGCGGCTTCGCCGTCTGATCTGCAAATCTGCCCTGATTTTCCAGATAGGGAAGTCAGATCAACGCAACAGGCCACATGGGTAAAAACAGGGATTGGGTCACGTTATGACACTTGGGTCAGGTTCGTATGACATTCAACATTGGTGTGGAACGTCACGAACCTTTGACTCTTTTGGCAGCCAAAACCTCAAGAAACAAGAAAATCACATCATTCAATTCTGGCCCAAACGTCAAGCATTTCTGACCCAACACACAGAGCCGCCATTCGTTGAATCAGCGGCGAAGGTGTCGAAAGAGCCCCGGAATGACTGATGCTGCGGCTAATCTGAACGACAGCACTTGCCTTGAAGCGGGCTTTGTAGAACCGCTGCAACAATGCGGAGAGCCAACGGATGTAATCAGATTCTTATTCCTAATCCCTTGAAATGGTCGAAAATTGCATTTTAGCGAGGAAATAACAGCGCTCTGGCGGTCGATAGCAAGTCTTGATTAGTGATCCCATTGCCGACATCCATTGATCAATCCTCATAATCCTACTGTTTTCAGATTGGCGTTTCTTCGCTTGACGCTGAGGCCTGAAGTTCAAGTCGTTGGCCGGCACGTTGGAAATAGCAGTGGCGTCTGAATTGCCAAAACGTAACGACTGAGTCGATCATGATTCCGCCGCCAAACAACAAGGCGATACTCTGAAGATCAGGAACGAAATACCCAACCTGATATGCCAGAAACGCCACGCCGTAGTAGCAGATGCTCACAAATAGCGACTGGTAAAGCATCAAGTCCGTGCGACCGACCCCATAAAAATAGCTGTCGAGTAGATGGTTGAACGCAAACACCCCGTAGAAGAAGAGCATCAGCAAGGCCAGATCGACCACGCGCCCGGCGTCGGACGAGCCCATGGCTGTCGATACGAACCAGCCCCATCCCGGAACCGTGAGCAGCCAAACAAGGATGATTAATCCGGTTGCGATGAAATACCCGACGAAGCGGCTTCCGAGCTTCCCGTCGTTGTTCCCTGCATCTTGGCGTAAGAGCGTCCCAAGCGTTAGAACCGGGAGCAGGAGCCATCCCCAGATAAAGCCGTTGGTCACCCAGAATAGACCGGCCTCCTGCACCTCATTCATCAGTCGCAAAATCATCAACGAAAAGGCGAGGTTTCTAACGCCTGACTCAAGTCCTGACCGCACCGAGACCCGAAACCAGTTCCACATCCATCCCTCTCGACCTGTCCCACGCGGCATGGCAATCACATTAAGTCGATGAAGAATAACAAATGATGGAACGAGTATGATCAAACCGACAACGATGTTGGTTAGAGCCACACCTGTAACCGCGAGATCGAGGGACCACGAATACTGCCCTACTAAGAAGGCATCAAAGCTGATCGTGAACGCGGCGCGTAACATCACGAGGAATAGCACAAGCCTAGACCTCCCAAGCGCGACCAGCACCACGGTGCAAATATCGTTGCAGATCCCGATCATGATCGCGATGGCCTCAAGACGGATGTAACGTGCAGTGAGGGTCTGAAGCTCAGCTTGCTGAGCCATCAGGTCTGTCAGCCGATCTGCGCCAAGCAATATGATGGCAGTCAGAAGCGCATAGGCTATAAAAGTCACCACAAAGGCGCGCGACACTCTTTCTCTGAGGGCCGGCAGATCGCGGATCACTTGCCCAAACAAGAAATAAAGAGGAGCAAGCAGCGCCTCTTGAATGACTTCATATGAAAGGTGTAGCCACATTGATTGAGCGGCGATACTGACACTCCAAATATCCGGAATGCTGTTGATGAAGTAAATTCGGACGGTCGAATAGAGTGTCGGAAAGAAAGCAACAAGGAAGATTGCGCCCCAAAGGCGATAATTCAGCTCAAACAAATCAGAGATGTCCTTTCTCTGTCCGAAGGTACATTTTCTTTGTTCGGACAGCTTTTGACGCAAGCAAAAGTTGAACGCAAGATTGAGTTTTCAAGAACCTAAGTGCTTTTCTTGATAATCCGACCAACGAGGTTTAGACGGCTCATGCTTCCAAAGATGAGCCCAAGCACAGAGAAAACTCGTTGCGTCGAATGACAGCTTTATGGTGTCAGCAGCCGACTATTAAAAGAGGTGCTTAGTCCGCTTCGTCCCGCGTCTTACCCCTTTCTACGTCGTGCAGCGAACGGCGGGTTTTGAGGTTTGCTGTGCAAACGGTCATTTGCGCAACGCCGACCAGTTCCCCATCTGGACGATGCTAAATTGTGTTGCAAAACTCTCTATTTCTGTAGCACGATTTTGGTGCATTTGATGATGGCAGTTGCTGCATGGACGGGTCTCTACATGAAACCCCTGGAACCTATGAACTTTCATCTGCCCAAGCATTCTCGGAGATCAATTGTTCTAAGATGGACAGAACAGCCTCGCGTCGCAGCCCTTCTGATGTCGAACCATCATTTATTCCCATGAAATTCGCCGCTTTCGTGTGATACAGCGTATGCGCGTTTTGTACGTGTATTTGTTCGCGAACCTCATTCAGGATGACCCTGTCGCCCACTCGGGCGTTCAAGATTTCAAATGCCTGCTCGTGCGTAACCCGGAAGCCAAAACTCCAATCACCGTCTGTAACTGGCGCGGTTATGAGAAGCTTCTTTTCCATCTTGGTCCTCACGCTAACACACTGCTGATTAACGAAGCCGGGTGATTGTCGTATGCGCGAAACCCATATCCCTCGCAATGGCACGGCAACTATCACCATCTGTAAGGCGTCGTAACGCTAAAAGCCGTTGGTGCTCTGACAGCTTTGGCTTCGCACCAAATCTTACTCCCCGAGCCTTTGCCGCTAATCTGCCTTCGTTGGCGCGGCGCGTAATCCTTTCACGTTCGTCCTCTGCCAATGCCGAGAGAAATGCGAGGATGCCCTTGCCCATGGGCGTCGTCAGATCGAGCCAGGGCTTATCGAGTACCTTCACCTTTGCCCCACGATCTGCGACACGCTGAATGATCTTAATGCCGTCTACCATTGAGCGGGTGGCTCGGTCCCATTCGGCGATTACTAACACATCGCCTGTTCCAAGCGCGTCAATAGCCTTCTCGAGCTGCGGACGACCCTTTACCGTCTTGGCTGTGGCTTTTTCCCGAAAGATACGTTCGACACCGGCACCATTCAGCGCCCCAAACTGCCGGTCGAGGTTCTGAGCTTGCGTCGATACTCTGGCATAGCCGATCTGCATAGCTTTATGTACCAAAATGCAGCCAAACTCGCACCTGATTTATGCACCACGCGCACAGCCTTGTTTTGCGCGCTTTGCGATCATGGTGCACATATCATGGAATATGCACCAGCCAAGAGAACGACTACCAAACATTGCCGCTCTCCGAGGCACGCGGCGAACCATTCAACCCCCAGCTTCAATTTCATTTCCGGCCGAAAAATAAGCACCGCCCAAGGGGTGTTATGTGAACCGACCTCTGGTTGCATCACTCCGCATCATCCGGCGCCGAACATTCATCCAGCAGATCCTGCAATCCGGTCTTCTCCATCCGCCTGATCTCCACCACGCGGACAAGTGCCTGGTCGATCTCGGACGCAACGCCCGCGGCATAGGCGTCAGAGATCAGTTTCAGTTGCGCCGATATATCCCTGGCAAGGTGATCATCCCTCATTTTCTGTCTCATGCGTCTTCTCGCTCCTTGTGATGATGTTGCATTTGCGGCCCCTGTTCGCCGGGCAAGACGTCGCCGCGCTTATACACCCGCACAAGCTTGCCGCCGCAAGACAGCGGCCGGACAAGCTCCCGGTCCAAGCGGCGGGCCAGGTGGATCGGGGCAATATTCCCGAGAGCCGCCAATTGGCCCAAGGTGACATAGGTCGCCTCGAACCCTGCGATGCTGGCCCGGGAGATGTAGTTCTTTCGGTGATTGGTGTCGGGGTTGCGCCGCTGGACCTGGCACAGGTACCCGTGATCTCGCAGATGGCGGATCGATCCCAAGCCGATCTTGAGATAGCTGGCCGTTTCCGGCAGCATCAGGTCGCGGTCGAGTTGGAGAAGGCTTTTGCCGCATAGCGCGTCCCAATCCACCTCCATCGCTTGCAGCCCCGCCCCGTCGCCGCGACACAGTTTTCCGTCCAGATCGCCTTGGGCCCACAGATCAATCACCTGCGCCAAAGGCACCCCCTTGGCCCGGCAAAACTCCTTGAGTGGCACCACAGATTTTCCGGGCAGCCATTCCGGCAAGGCGTCGAGTTGGGCCAACAGCGCCCTCACCTCGTCGCGCAGCAAGTAGCGCAGGGACGACGTGATCCTGACCGTCGACAACACATCGCGGTTCTGCAAGGCTTTGACCTGTTGGGTAAGGATCCCCAACAGCCCGGCCGCGTCCTTGAGATTGATGAGCGAGTTCCAATAGGCCCTGGCCTGTGCAACCTCGTCCAGATGCACGTCCGTCCGCTTGAGCGCCGCGCCTTCCGGCACGCCTTGCATATGGCCAAGCAGGCGCTTGAGAAACACCGCGCCAAAGCCAGAGCGTTTGCGCGCATCCTCCATCGTGAGCCAGATCTCCTTGTCCGGCTTCTTCCCGAACACCTCCTTGTCCATCGGCGTCGGATAGGTCGCAAAGACATGTTGGCGCGTGACATCTGTCAGCTGATGCAGTGCCTCGTCGGCATAGACCTCCCGCAGCCAATGATAGAAGGGACCCATATCCGCGCTGAAATAGGGCCGTTCAGACCGGCTCTGTGTGCGCAGCTTTTCCAACGCGTTGCGATAGGCATCGCGGCCCCCGGAAAGAGCCTCGAACCCCGCATCGCACAAAGCGGTCTGCTCCGCTGCAGGCATGTGTTGCAAAGAGGCGGATACTTCCGCGTTGAGCCCTGCGCCCAGGGTCAAACTGGCGCGATGGATATGGGTCAGATCCCAGGTGCGAAGCCAATCGTCTTGCGGCCCCTCCCAGATACGTCGCCTGACATAGGCCTCATAGCGGGTCCCGGCAATCGGCGTCGCGCGGCAACGCGCGCGGCGCAGCAGTTCCGCGTGCCGCAGCACCTGCCCCGCGAAATCATAGGTCGCATGTGAGTTTTTCGCCGGCGGCAAGGTCATGAGCGCGCATCCATGCGTGGGGCAGCGATAGAGCGCCAGCACCGACCATTCCAGCATCTGAACCACCCCCGCCGGTCCGCGCGCCTCAAGCGCAGATACGACGCAGCGCGGGCACAGGCGGGTCGCGGTCCGGCGAAACGCACCCGTTGTCGAGAAGGCCTGCCCCACGCGGTAGCGGCCAATGTCGGATTTCGGGGCCGACCAGCGGGTCAGAGTTTCCAGGGGCGCCCCCGTGATCCAGGACAGCCGGTCGAGTTGATCGGGATGCGCCGAGCATAAGAATGGCCAGCGCATACCCATATCGGTGCAGAAATCCCGGGGCGTGGTATGATGACGTTGCGCATTGCGGCTGACATAGCCATAGGGCGTCTCCCCCTCGATGAGGGGGAGCGCCAAGACAAGGGGCGCGTTCATTGCGGGTCCTCGTCATCATAGCGGCGATCAAAGATGCTTCGCGGATTGATCCGAACGAAATCCTCCGCAAGGAACGGGTTCAACGCATCCACCGCAGCGCTTCGATCATGGTACACATCGGCAAAACACCTGTGCGCGAGCGTTGCCCCCACACCGCCCTCCAGCAATGCCTTGGCCACTGCCTGAACAGTGATCTCGACCATCAGGCCGAACTCGTAATCCGCAGCATGCATCAGGCGCTGCGCGAATTGCTCGGTCAGCAAACCGTCGGCGACCTCGATTTGGCCCCGTCGCGCATAGTTCTTGATGAGATCGAGGACCGGCGCGACATGTTTGACGGCGTGCAGACGGTCAATCTCGACCGGGAAGAGCCTGCGCGCCAGCTGGGGGTCCTGGTTCACGATCCGCTTCAGGTCCGGCATCCCGGTCAGGATCACCCCGGTCGGCCAATGTGAGTTCTCCATCAGGGATTTCAGCGTGTTGACCACGGATTGTCGCTCCTTGTCGGTCTGATAGCGCGCAAGGTCCTGCGCCTCATCGAGATGCAAGAAGAGCGTACGCCGCAGCTTGAGCTGAACCTTCACCTGGTCCCAGATCACCGAGCCCTGCTTGTCGCCGGACAAGGGGTAACCGAGCGCGCGCAGCGTTGCTGAGCCCACGAATTTCATCGTCGCGGGGCTTGGCACCTGCAAGCTTATGAACTCGCAGTGTTCCTTGTCCGCATCGGTCGCGAGCAGATGGGCGTTTTGCCGAACCAACTCACGGATAGCCGTGGTTTTCCCGCTGCCAGACTGCCCGACCAATACGATGCCGCGCACATTGCTTTTGACACCATCCACCATATCGGCGCGCCGCTGTTCAAGCAGCAACCGAAAATGCCCTTCGAGCTTTTTGTAGGCCGGCGTTGGCGCATAAGCGGCGCGGATATTCTGGATGATCTGCCGGATCCTGGGGTCACGCATCGTCATCGTCCTCCTCCTCCTCGTCGCTGAATTTCCAGAATTCTTCGGGCTCCTCCTCGTCGCGCTGAAGGGGCTGGTCTTCTGGCTGGGACGCCGGGTCGTGTTTGATTTCCTCAGAAAGCAAGCCGCCCAAAGTGCCTTCGCCCTCATCCTCTGTCGTCGCCTGGCGTTCGGGATCGAGACCCAAAGACAGCCCCCAAAAGGTTTCCCGTTCGGCGCGTTTGATTTGATCGGTGGTCAGGGCAACAGGCCCCAGTTGCCGCATGGCACGTTGCTCGGCGTCGATCTCCTTGATGCGTTTGATCGCGCGATCAACAACGCCTTGGGTCAAGCCAGCAGCATTGCGGTTGGTCTGGCGCAGATCAAAGATCACCCGTTCCCAAGCGGCAAAGGACAGGCCTTCCAGATTGGGAATTTGGGCTTTCAAACTCGCCCAGCCCGCGTCTTCACCCCCGTCGAACCAGACCGAGATGTGCTCCATGTCTTCCGGATCAATCCGCACATCGACCGTTTGAGGCCCGAACTTCAGGAAATGTTTGGCAAGCCGTTCCGAATGATAGTTCACGCCCCCCACCAAAACACCGTGCCGACCTGTTTCACGGCTTAGCGCGACGCCGAGGATATGGCGCAGCTTGTGGTTGCTGAGGGCGGGCGACCAACCGAACTTCGCGTTGAGGCGCTCCCAAACAATGTTTGGTGTCGCCCAATCAAGCGCTCGGTGTTTGCGGTTGTGATACCGATCAACGGTAAACCGTATTAAAAGCTCAACAATGCTTTCCGCCGTGTGAACGGCATAGTCCTGCGATGGATAGTCGCCCCGCTCCTGAGGATTCGAATGTGTCCGTCCTGTCAGCAAAGGCATGAGCTGTGTTGCCACCGAACGGAAGACCCGCTCAACGCGCCCCCGCAGCTTTGGAACACCTGCTGGAAGAACCGAGTAGTCAATACCCAGATCCGACAGTGCTGCCTTGAACTCAGCGTTCACAAAAGCCGGGCCATTATCGACGGTCACATGATAGATATGGCCGTGTTGCCGCCAATCCGCCTTGCACCCAAGCCGACGGGCAAGTTCAGTCTTGTCCCGCATCGCCATCCACAGCACGGCCTTGGCCTCACCCGACGATGGCTTGCGCGACAGTTTCAGCCCCAAGATACTGCGACTGGCGGTATCGAAGGCCACGCAGACCCAATACCGGCCCGTCTCAATATCGCGAAGGCTGCCCGACGTGATGTCGATGTTGGCCGACCTGAGGATCGCCATCAGGTCGATCTCCCATTCATCCATTTCCACTCGGTGCAGCGGCGCCTCAACCTTCAGGCCACCTCCATGCGCGCCAAGCTTGTTCTTCGCAAAGGCAACGCCCTTGCGCGCGGCGAGAACTTCAAATCTGTCCAACTCATTGATCCGGCGCTCGATCGTGCTCTTCGAAACCTCCGCAAGCGGTGGATCGCCTGACAGCGCACGCACCCGGTTTTTCTCCCGGACCTCCGCATTGACGGCATCCAGAACATGGCTGGGAAGAATTTGGTTCGGGTGCAGGTAGTCTTGAAGGTGGCACTGAATAATCGCTTCAACCTCGGCACTCACGCGCTTTGCGTTCGACCCGTTGAAGATCGATTTCTTGACGAAGACCATCGGATCCTTGACGCCTTCCCAGTCGCGCAACCACGCCATTGCCGAGGTGCGGCACGGTGATCGCCTTAAGGAAACGCTATCAAACGGGGCTCCCGGATTGGCTTGCTTCAGGCCCAGTTTGAGCTTTTCGGTCACCCGTCCTTCCAGCTCGGGTAGGAATGCCAGCCATCGTTCGGCGGAGCGGTTGAACTTCCCTTCCTGTTCCGCCTCAAGCATCGCTTCGCACCAGCATTCTTTCCAAAAGGCTTCCAGTTGCGACTTGGTCGACAGCCGCGACAGCAGCGATCGCCCGGCACGCGCACGCCGCGCCACCTGACGGCTTTCGAAGTAACCGTATTCGATTGCATAGCCGCCCCCCGCGACAAGCTCGGACAACTCCTGATGCGTAAGCGAAAGCGGTTCCGCATGACCGTGCAGCGCTCGGATCTGTACGCATAGGTCATTCACTTTTTCGATGGTGTGGATATCGCCACCCGCGATCACCGCATCGCAAGGCGTGATACCAAGCCGGATGTTCATCTTGTTCATGGGGTTCCCTTTCGAGGTGAAATGATTGTGTTTGGTGTGATCCGCTCCTGCTTTTCCGCGTTGAAAACGCCTGCATAGATCGCGCGGAACACCGCCCTGAAAGCGCGCGCGCCAAGGCCCGATTTCTCGATCAGCTGGTGGATTGGCATTTCACCGGCAAGCCTGCGTCCCAGATCGAGAACGACCTGATCCGCCTCATCATCCGGCGAGCGGCGAAAGAAGTTCAGAAGCTCGGCATTCTGGACCTCGACCCGGTGGCGTTGTCGCTCTGTGACGAGAACAACCTTGTCTGCAAAGCCCTGGGGCAAGTCCCGTTCGATTGCCCGAAGCGTTGCCCGGAAATTGAGCTTCTCCGCGCGCTCCATCGGCTTCACGGCGATGGCCACCCGGCTGCCGTTTCTGAACTCCGCCAGATAGTCGAAACGATGGGAGCGCAGCTTTCCATCGTGATCGACATAAGAGACCGTTTCCGGCTGATCATGCAGGTTCCAGATATCCGGCATTGCAAGGCACAGCAGGCAGGTTTCGCGTTCGCCCTGACTGGCACTGATGATCTGCCGCCAATGCTCTTCTGCCGGCAGCTTGGCAAAGGTGAACCCACGAACGGTCAACTTGGACCGCGCAGGGAACATCAGCCCAGCCGTGGTCGGCTGTGGCGGACGATAGAAATCGTCGTCAAAGTAGTTGGTCATGATGTTTGCATCAGCCGCCAGGGAACCCGGCGCCGATGACACTCCTTGATGTTGAGACAAACGAGACCCGCCCGCAGAAACGCTCTGCGCGGTTGACGAGTCTCGGAATTTGGGTCATGAAGGAGGTGCAAAGGGGTCAAACTTTTGCATCTCAGGCCTTGTTGGAAGTCGCTAGCTTCCTTCGAGGCCTTTGCTTTTATGGGCTCATTGTTTTTTCCTCCCGATGCTGCGTTCTGGGAATAGCTCTTCGGGCGTCGTCTCCAGCGCGTTGGCAAGAGCTTGTTCGACACGCCTCGAACGCCTGTGTCCCTGGCTGACGGCAGTAACGCTACCAGCAGAAATCCCTAAACTCCGCGCGATCTGAACCAAGGATACGCCTCGCTGCCTGAGGCGGTACTTTATCTCTTCATGTCGATCGCGGTTGAGGGTCATCAAACTATCAAACTGTTTTGCTTGTTGGCCCAACTTCCGCTCGTTCGCTGCGAGGTCAAGGATTTCCACTTTGTGGGGCTTTGAATCTCTTCTTTACCCCGTCGGTCGTCTATCAAAATGAGAACTTGTATTGGCCAAAGCATCGCAAACTGAGACCATTCCTCGAAAAGGAATCACACGCGAGGAACCAGATATGGACTCGGATACTCATGCGCAGCCTAATCCTAGTCATACTGGCGGGCCGCTAGACGAAGAAAGCCGAATGTTTCGTCAGGCCGAGGCAAACTTGCGGCAAGCAAAAGAAGCTCTTTGCTTAGCCCAAGAAGCCTACGACAGGCTAGCTTCTCAACGACCTATTAGGCTCCCTGCCCGGAGGCAGAAACAGCTTCAAATCCGCAGATCGCTGACCGACGAAGAAAAACGTGCACGTCTTCGAGAAGCCGAACGTAGTGCCACGAAGCGACGTCTCGAACTTCAAGAGCAGGCTCAAAAGCGTGCATTTGTCTACAGCTTAGGGGCCGACGTCAACATTGTGCGACCGACCGATGAGCTGGTGTCGCTGTTTCAGGAAGTCGGATCCCTTGATCAGTTCGCCAAAAGGTTAGCGATCACACGCCGCGATGCCATTCACGTTCTGAAAGCGGCTGGGTTTGACGTTGTAGAGAATATTGCGAAGGCATGGGAAGGCGGGGAATCTCTTCGTGTCCTGAGCAAAGAGCACGGACCGACGCCACAGACGATATCCAAGTGGATCAAGTCGACCGGACGCACAATCAAGTTACGAAATTCAAACCAGAAATATGATCGCGCCCGCATGTATGAGCTGTTTGATGATGGATGGACAACAAACAAGATCGCGACGACCATGAAACTCAGCTGGGCGACGGTACAACGGTGCAAGACGAGTTGGTGGGAAGCCAAAAATAAACAAGGCTAGTCGAGATTTGTCCCATCGGCCCACGCCGACTGTCGATTTCGGACCCGGCATTCGGCGAGAGTGGGCGGGAAGCGGAAGTTCGCTGCAAGTGCGAGACGCCCAAGCAACTTCCCCCAAAGCAGACATTTAGTAAGGTGGGATTATTGAACGCGCCAATCGATGCACCGGAAACGAACGGAAGAAAAACTTGCAATTCATTAAGAATGGACCAGACGTCCCAGAAGAACTGTTTGAAGAGCACGAAGAAGGTCGCGTTGTCTTCTTTTGTGGGGCAGGCATTTCCTACCCTGCTGGTCTTCCGGGTTTTGGTGGCCTTGTGGAAAGAATTTATGCGAACCTAGCCACTTCTCCCTCGCAGATCGAACAAAAAGCTTTAGAAAATTACGAGTTTGATACCGCTCTCGGACTCCTGGAGCGAAACCACACGGGTGGTCGGCTTGCTGTGCGGCGTGCACTCGAGAAAGCCCTTGTGCCTGCTTCTACAAGTCCAAACGCAATTCGAACTCAAAGGTCTTTGTTGACATTAGGCAGAAGTAGAGCTGGTCGATTGCGGCTAGTAACCACGAATTTCGACCGCTTGTTCGAAAAAGTAATCTACGACGACGGCCTATCGATTTCCACGTTTGCGGCTCCGACTCTTCCGGTGCCTAAGAATAGGTGGGATGGCCTCGTTTACTTGCATGGCTTGCTTCCTGAGATCAAAAATGACGAGATGCTGCAGCGGTTGGTCGTAACAAGCGGCGACTTTGGACTTGCCTACCTAAATGAACGATGGGCCGCACGTTTCGTGTCGGAGCTGTTTCGAAGCTATACCGTCTGTTTCGTTGGCTATAGCATAAACGATCCGATCCTCCGGTACATGATGGACGCGCTGGCTGCCGACAGCTTGATGGGCGAAAGCAACCCCAAGGCCTACGCATTTGGAAGTTACTATCCTGCGGCGAAATTCGATGAAGCTGAGCGGGAGTGGGTGGCCAAGAACGTAAAGCCCATCTTGTACAAGGGCCGACGTTGCCACGAGTATTTGCACGAAACTCTTGCCGCGTGGGCTGCTAATTACCGGGACGGTGTATTGGCCAAGCAGTCAATAGTAAGCTCTTATTGTCACCTCACTCCAGCAATCACGACGCGTCAGGACAACTTCGTTGGTAGGCTAAACTGGGCCCTGAGCGACAAATCTGGGCTGCCAGCAAAACATTTTGCTGACGCTTCGCCTGCGCCGCCGCTTGACTGGCTCGAACCATTCACAGACCAAGCCTTGGGCCACAATGATCTCAGGAGGTTTGGCGTGATGGCCAACTCCGAAGTGGATCAAAGCCTTAAGTTCAGCCTCTTGCGAAGACCATCGCCATACACGCTTTCTGCGGGCATGTCGCCGGTCACCCATTCCAGTGCTTCGATGGGCGATTTCGACCAAATAATGATGCATATGGCGAGATGGCTCGCGCGGCACATTCACGACCCAAAACTCTTCCTGTGGGTGGTTTCTCAAGGCGGCATCCTGCATCCACGGTTGAAATGGCATATCCAAAAGGAGCTGGAAGACCACCCTCCTTCTAAAGCCTTGCAAAGTCTGTGGGGCCTTCTGCTTGCCGGTCGCATAAAGAATACGTCGAGCCACGCTGAGCTATATTCTTGGGCGAAGAAATTTGTATCTTCGGGTCTCACTTCGATCCTTCGTTTTGAGTTTCAAGCGGCATTAAAGCCCTTGGTTAAGGTAAGCCGACCATACAGATTCGATGCTTTTGAAAAGGAGCAAGAAGCTAATCCAGCGGAGAAAGCTGAACCCGCCGTTCGGGACGTAGTCGAGGCTGAGGTTGTGCTGAATGTTGACTACGCACATTCCGCTATCGAAAACCTTCGACAGAACGATGATTGGTCAAGCGCTACAGCAAGACTCCTTCCAGACCTTGTTGCTCTGCTGCTGGATGCCATGGAACTAATGAGTGTTCTGCAACAAGCCAATGAGAAGGAAGACCTCTCACACATACACCAACCATCGATCTCGCCACATGATCAGAACAAGGATTTCAACGAATGGACTGTATTGATCGATCTTGTGCGCGACGCCTGGCTCGCGAAACTGGAAATCGACGAGCAGGCAGCCGCGGCGGAGCTTCGCAAATGGGCGGGAATTGGGTTTCCGATTTTCAAACGGCTCGCATTTTTCGGAGCAACGCAAAAGCCCGACCTTCTACAAGATGCTGAGGGCCTAGAATGGCTCCTAGATGAACAATCCTATTGGCTTTGGACAATTTACACTCGTCGTGAAACCGTTCGATTTGTGGTTTCGATCTCCCTCAATGCATCGCGCGAAACACAGGCAAGACTTCAATCCAAGATCGTTGAAGGACCTCCCATCTCGATGTTCCGCGAAGGCTTGGAGCAAAGTGACCTCGAGCGAATACGAAAGCGAATGACTTGGATGCTTTTGGCAAAGATTCGAGCGTCCGGTGGTACGCTTTTCGAAGATGCCCAGTCGAAGGTTGAGGAAATTGAGGCAGAGTATCCAATCTGGCAGGTCGCTGGAGATGAACGCGACGAGTTTGCCATGTGGACATCCGATGGCGAAGATTTGCGAACGTATGATCAAGCCCCGACCGATCTCGAAGAGCTCAAGCAATGGCTAAAAAAGAAGCCCGATCCGGATGATTTCAGAGATTCTGATGATTGGACGGACGTTTGCACGAAGCGCGAGATGCTAGCGTTGGACGCGCTCAAGGGACTCGCGGAAGAGGGTACATTTCCCATCGGGCGTTGGCGACAAGCCCTCCAGACATGGTCGAACAAGGAAGAGGAAATTACGGATATTTGGAGGGCGACCGCTCCGTTGCTCATGGATTTCGGCCAACACGAGATTGAAGAACTCTCTCACCAGATCGCCTGGTTTTTGAAGGCAGCATCGAAATGGGTGTCGTTCGCAGATCCTCATTTCCTTGTGTTGATCAATCGGATCTTTGAAAACCACGAAACGAAGGATATCGATCTAGGCGAGGACGTAATCAGCCGAGCTATCAATCACCCTACAGGACTCGCGTTTGAAGCATTGCTGAGTTGCTGGTTCAGAAGTGGGCTTGAAGATGGCCAAAGGATCAATCCCAAAGTTCGCCCGATGTTCGACAGAGTGTTTAATTCGGAGGCGCATGGTCTTGGGTTTTGCCGAGTGATCCTAGCCGGTCATCTCATAACCATTTTCAGGGTTGATCGAGATTGGACTGAGAAGAACCTATTGCCCGATTTCATTTGGCAAAGCTCCCCTGAACGCGCGCCGGGAATGTGGATGAGTTTCTTGCATTCCCCCAGACTCTATTGGCCGGTGTTAAATGCGCTAAAGAACGATTTTTTTGAGGTGCCTAACCACTTCGAGAAGCTCGGTAAGACGTACAGGCGGCAGTATATTTCGCTGCTGACATTCAGTGCTCTCGATACAGATGCGGGGTTCACCGAGGGCGAGTTTAGGACCGTACTTCATGCACTGCCCATGGCGAATTTGGAGCAGGTGGCAAACACGCTCTTTCGGGCAATGCAAGGGGCGGGAGAGAACAAGACAGAGTACTTCGAAAACCGGATTTGTCCGTTCTTCGTGAAACTCTGGCCGAAGAATGCAAACGCAAAAACCCAAGAGGTATCTAAGGCTTTTGCTCTTTTGTGCTCGGTATCGGGCAGTGCACTTCCTGCAGCTCTCGAGCTACTTCGTGATTGGCTGCAGCCAGTTGACGACATCAATCTCGTTGTACATCTGCTTGAACAGAGTGACTCGGCACGAGTTTTTCCATCCGAAACACTCGCGTTGCTATCGATTATTGTGAACGAGCAAGATCAGTGGCTGTCAGAAGACTTGAAGAAGCTGCTGCTGGCAATTCGGGAGGAACGCCTAGATCTGCAGAATGACGCCGATTTTGTTCGGCTGACCACACTTCTTCAGCAACGGGGCCACGAATGGCCATAGGTGTAGTGAACCGCAATCATCCGCGTCTTGAACTGCAAACATCGTGATTTTTCGACCAGATTAACTGCGTTTATCTGGGGTGCGGAAACCGAATTG